>NZ_JALMEZ010000012.1:0-284891 GCF_023242495.1 Pseudomonas sp. MWU13-2862
CTGACGGTAAGCGGCAACGGACATTCTGCCCCATTCGTTATCGGCTATCTCAGAACCTACCGGCCGTTATTTTGCAAAGACTGACGCATCCAAAAGCCAAGGTATGGGAAACGTCGGCCGAGCGTAATTGGTGCTTTTCCATCACCGTTGAGGACCCGAGTGGACCTTATCATGTCTTTTTTGAGGTAAGACGCGCTGCGCACGAAAAGCGCCAATGGCAGGAGTTGAATCTGGTAGTGGAGAGTGCGTATCACGAAGGAAAAGGCGGCGGTCCAAACCTGAAAGGATCAATGGCCTTTGCACTACTGTGCGGTAAGGTCTACTTGCGTCAACCAACCGCAACCAAACGTTAGAGGGAGAAACGAAAAAAGACGCCATGAGCGTCTTTTTCGTATTCGATAAAACAGATCCGGACACCACTTTCGAACCGCCTTGCGCGATTACGGCTTTCACCGCTGGGAAGCGCTCAATCTCATCCGGTCAGTCGCTTCGATGGACCAATCATATTCGAGCATGACAGTGTCGTCAATTGCAGCCACGGTCAGGCGCAGCCTGCGATGAGACGCGGAAAAACGCCCCAGCTCATTTCCGCCCGGCAGCAAAGGCTTCCAGACTGAACCCCGCCGCCAGGGTTTCCTTGGCGCTCTTGCGCAATTTCTTGATCAGCCGCTCCTGGCGCAGGGCCTCGCCCTTGTCGCGGCAGGCCTCCACATACACCAGCGCGACCGCCGGGCTGGAATAGAAGAAGCGCGCGCCCTTGCCACTTTGATGGGAGGCAAACCGCCGCTGCGGGTCATCGCTGATCCCGCAATACAGCGAGCCATTGGCGGCCCGCACCAGATAGACAAACCAGGGTTTGACCGCAGGCGCCGCCGGCTCGGTCTCGGCACTGAGCGTTTCGCTGATGTTCACGTGACAAAGGGCTTGATCGCTATTGAGGCCGCGATCTTAGCAGAACCTAGCGGCTCGCCTGGAAGGCCTTCAAACCTTTCAGGGCCTGGGCACGCACGGCGTTCTTGACCAAGGGCGTCCAACCCAGCAACAAGCCCTTGGTCCCCAATGCCTGACGCGACCAGCGCCACAGGTCGAAGTGGTCATGGTGCTCGCAGATCTTGCCGTCGCGGAACACAAAACGCGCATTGATATCGTTGACCACGGTGTTACCGGTCTGGCTGAACAGATAGGTCGCGACCCAATGCGCGCCGCCGCTGCGCTCGTCGGCACGGACATTGTCGAAGGTCAGGGAAAAGTCCTTGGCCCGGCTGGCCAACATGCGCCACATATCGCCAGCATCACGGCCACGCAACTCACCGAACGCCGGATCACTGAACACCACATCCTCGGTGTAGCAGGCACTCATGGCCTCGGCATCCAGCCGTTGGAAGGCTTTATAGAACTCAGTAATCAACGCGCTGTGGGCATCACTCATGAACGGGCTCCGTGCAGGTAAAAGGATCGCCTGCACGATAGTCTGCAAATGCCCGGCTGACTATCGGCATTCGCGATCCGAATACCGGGAGTGTGGGGTGATTCAGAGTTTTTCGCAGGTGACCTGGACATAACGCGCCCGACCGGCACCGAGCCCGAAGACGATAGCGCCCAGGCCGATCACGCCGAAGATCCAGCCCAGTGCCTCCCAGCCCCCGGTGAGGTCATGCACCAACCCCACCGCGAACGGCCCCATGGACGCCAGGGTGTAACCGATACCCTGGGCCATGCCCGAGAGGTTCGCCGCCACATGGGCATCGCGCGAGCGCAATACAATCAGGGTCAGCGCCAGGCTGAAGGTCCCGCCCTGCCCCAAACCGAGCAGGATCGCCCAGCCCCAGAGCCCTTCGAGCGGCGCATACAAGCAACCGTACAGGCCGCCCAACGTCAGCACCATGACCACGACAATCGCCAGCCGCTGATCCTTGCCCCGCGTCGCCAGCCAGGGCGTCGCCAATGAACTGATCAGTTGGATCAGAATCGAGCCGGACAGCACGATCCCCGCCTGGGTGGCGCTCAGGCCACGTCCGATCAGCACCGAAGGCAACCAGCCGAAGACGATATAGGCCAGGGACGATTGCAACCCCATATACAGGGTGACCTGCCAGGCCAGCGGATCGCGCAGTAAACCGCGCACACGGTAGGCCACGTGATGGGCACCGTGTTTCTGCCCCACCTGCGGCAACCAGAAAATCGCCGCGACCAATGCGGGCACGACCCAGAACCCCAGGCCGATCGACCAGCTTTCGCCAAAGTGTTGACTCAGCGGCACCGTGGCCCCAGCCGCCAACGCCGCGCCCAAGCACAGGGCCATGGTATAGACACCGGTCATGGTCCCGGCCTGCTTCGCGAAGTCGCGTTTGACGATGCCGGGCAACAGCACACCGATCACCCCGATGCTCGCACCGGCCAGCACACTGCCGGCAAACAGACCGAACTCACCCAGGGAACTGCGCAGGATGATCCCGCCGGCCAGGGTCAGCAAAATTCCCAGCACCACCCGCTCGCTGCCGAAACGCCGGGCCAGCCATGGCGCCAGGGGCGCCGCCAGGCCGAGGCAGAGCACCGGCAAGGTGGTCAACAGACCGGCCTTGGCCGCCGACAAGCCCAGGCTGCGGGACACCTCGCCGAGCAACGGCGCCATGCTCGACAACGCCGGGCGCAGATTCAGGGCCACCAACACCAGGCCCAGCAGCAACAGCCAGGGCCGGCGCAATACGGGTTGTTGCTGCTGGACCAGATCGTCATCGGCCTCGGCATCGATCAGCAGTCGATCAAGCTCCACAGGCCGCGAGTCGGCACCGGGTTCTACAGGAGCACGGGACAGGGGGCTCTCGTTTTCAAGGTTCATTGATCAAGCTCCGGCACAAGGCCTTGGCGCGCTCGGGGTCCTGTTGCTCCACCGCGTCGAGCATGGCCACATGCAGGTCGAACACCGATTGACGACGGGGGGTGATATCCAGGGTCTGGCGCAGGGCGCCGGCGATCACGCTGGAAAAGTAGCGATACAGTTCGCTGAGCATGGGGTTGTGCGCGGCGTCGATCAGGCGCTGGTGAAACACCAGGTCACAGCTGATGTAGCTGTCGAGATCGCCGTGATAGTGGTCGCCGCAGACATGCAGGGCCTCGCGCAGCCCCTTGAGGTCGTCCTCGGTCCGCCGCAGCGCCGCCAGGCCGACGGCCTCGACCTCAAAGCTGTGCCGGGTCTCGCGGGCCTGGTCGAGGGAACAGCGCGACAACGCCTGCATGGTCGTCAGCGGATCGATGGTCGCCCGCAGGTAGCTGCCGTCGCCCTGGCGGATCTCGATCAACCCGGAAAACGCCAGTACCCGCAGGGCTTCACGCATGGTGTTGCGGCTGATGCCCAGCTCCGCGGCCAATTCCGGCTCAGTGGGCAACCGCTCACCCACGGCCCAGGTGCCACGGCTAATGCGTTCGCGCAATTGCTCCAGGGCCTGGTCGACCAGGGAGCGCTTGATAAGAGGAATGCTTTGAGACATGGAAACTCGCCCTAACATCCAGTCATAGGATGAATTAGCCAAAAGGTTACTCCAAACCTGACTGCGAGTTCAAGAACCAACGTTTTCTACAACAGCGGAAAGCCCCCTCTGATCGATAAAACCCAGGCAAAAAAAACCCGGACCAGGTCCGGGTTTTTCATTCAACGTCAGCCGATCAATGCAGGATCTGGCTCAGGAACAGCTTGGTCCGATCGTTCTGCGGGTTGTCGAAGAAGTCGTTCGGTGCAGCCTGTTCGACGATTTCACCCTTGTCCATGAAGATCACGCGGTTCGCCACGGTACGGGCGAAACCCATTTCGTGGGTAACGCAGAGCATGGTCATGCCGTCTTCGGCCAAACCGATCATGGTGTCCAGCACCTCTTTCACCATTTCCGGGTCGAGCGCCGAGGTCGGTTCGTCGAACAGCATGATTTTCGGCTTCATGCACAAGGCACGGGCAATCGCCACACGCTGCTGCTGACCACCGGACAACTGGCCCGGGAACTTGTGGGCCTGCTCCGGGATACGCACGCGCTCCAGGTAATGCATGGCGATTTCTTCCGCCTGGCGCTTGGGCATCTTGCGCACCCACATCGGTGCCAGGGTGCAGTTCTGCAGGATGGTCAGGTGCGGGAACAGATTGAAGTGCTGGAACACCATGCCGACTTCACGACGGATCGCTTCGATCTGCTTGAGGTCGTTGGTCAGTTCCACGCCATCGACCACGATGCGGCCCTGCTGGTGCTCTTCCAGACGGTTGAGGCAGCGGATGGTGGTCGACTTGCCCGAGCCCGACGGGCCGCAGAGGACGATACGTTCGCCCTGCTTGACGTTCAGGTTGATGTCTTTCAACACGTGGAACTGGCCGTACCACTTGTTCACGCCCTGCATCTGAATAATGCCTTCAGGACCCACAGGCTGTTTGATCGCTTCACTCATGACAAAACTCCTAACGCTTGTGGCCTGTGTCCAGCTTGCGTTCCAAATGCATGGAATAGCGGGACATACCAAAACAGAAAATCCAGAACACCAGGGCGGCGAACACGTAGCCTTCGGTGGCCATGCCCAACCATTTCGGGTCGGCGGCGGCTTGCTTGACGCTGTTGAGCAGGTCGAACAGGCCGATGATGATCACCAGGCTCGTGTCCTTGAACAGCGCAATCAAGGTGTTGACGATCCCCGGGATCACCAGCTTCAAGGCTTGCGGCAGAATCACCAGGCCCATGGCGCGCCAGTAACCCAGGCCCATGGCGGCAGCGGCTTCGTACTGGCCCTTGGGAATGGCTTGCAGGCCACCGCGAACCACTTCGGCGACATAGGCCGACTGGAACAGGATCACGCCGATCAGCGCCCGCAGCAGTTTGTCGAAGTTCATGCCTTCAGGCAGGAACAGCGGCAGCATCACCGAGGACATGAACAGTACGGTGATCAACGGCACACCACGCCAGAACTCGATGAAGGTCACGCAGACCACCTTCACCGCCGGCATGTTCGAACGCCGTCCCAACGCCAGCATGATCCCCAGCGGCAAGGCCCCGGCGATACCGACGGTGGCGATGACCAGGGTCAGCATCAGGCCGCCCCACTCGGTGGTGGCAACGCTGGGCAAGCCCAGGTAACCGCCGCGCAGCAGGGTGAAGGCGATGATCGGGTACAGCACCAGGAAACTCAGGCCGTAGATCGCCTTGCGCGGGAAGCGCGGGATGAACAACGGCGCCACGCCGATGATCGCCAGCAACACGGTCAGGTCCACGCGCCAGCGCATCACGGGCGGGTAGTAGCCATACATGAACTGGCCGAAACGCTGCTCGATAAACACCCAGCAGGCGCCGCTCTTGGTGCAGTCGGCGCGGGTGGTGCCGACCCAGTTGGCGTCCAGGATGGCCCAGTGCAGCAGCGGCGGGATGATCAGGTAGATCAGGTAGAAGGCGAACAGGGTCAGCAGCGTGTTGAGCCAGCTGGAGAACATGTTCGCCCGCATCCACGCCACCACGCCGATACTGTTGCTCGGTGGTGGCATGTCGGGTTTGAAAGTATGCGAACTCATGGGCGTTTCCTCACCGCTCGATCAGCGCAATGCGCTTGTTGTACCAGTTCATCAGCAGGGAAATGCTGATACTGATCGCCAGGTACACGCTCATGGTGATGGCAATGACTTCGATGGCCTGCCCGGTCTGGTTCAGCACCGTACCGGCAAACAGCGAAACCATTTCCGGGTAACCGATACCGGCGGCCAGGGACGAGTTCTTCGCCAGGTTCAGGTATTGGCTGGTCAGCGGTGGAATGATCACGCGCAGGGCTTGCGGGATGATCACCTTGCGCAGGGTCGGACCGTTACGCAGGCCCAGGGAGCGCGCCGCTTCGGTCTGGCCGTGGCTGACCGACTTGATGCCCGAGCGCACGATCTCGGCGATAAACGCCGCGGTGTACACCGTCAGGGCCAGGGTCAAGGCCAGCAGCTCTGGGATCAATACCCAACCGCCGACAAAGTTGAACCCTTGCAGCTGGGGCATCTCCCAATGCACGGGGGCACCGAAGACCAGGGCACACAATGCCGGGATCACCAGGAACAAGGCCAGGCCGGCCCAGAACTTGTGGAACGGCACGCCGGTTTCTTCGAAGCGCTTGGTCGCCCAGCGGCTCATCAGCACGATGGCCACGATGGCCAACACGACGCTGATCACGAACGGCCAGAACCCCGCGGAAGCAATAGCCGCTGGCATATTCAGGCCACGGCTGCTGACGAAGAACATATCCCAGAAGTTATGGCTGTTGCGCGGTCCCGGCATGGTCAGGAATACCGCGAAGTACCAGAACAGGATCTGCAGCAACGGCGGGATGTTACGGAACACCTCGATATAGACGGTGGCCAGCTTGTTGATCACCCAGTTCGACGACAGTCGCGAGACGCCGATGATGAACCCCAGCAGGGTCGCCAGGATAACGCCGATCACGGTCACCAGCAGGGTGTTGAGCAGGCCGATGACAAACACCCGGGCATAGCTGTCCGATTCGGTGTAGTCGATCAGGTGCTGAGCGATGCCGAAACCGGCACTGCGCTCAAGAAAGCCGAACCCCGAGGTAATGCCTCGGTGTTGCAGGTTGGTCTGGGTATTGTGAAACAGGTACCAGCCCAACGAGACCACCGCGACAATCGTGATGATCTGAAATAGCCACGCACGCACTTTGGGGTCGCTGAGACTGAGTCTCTGCTTGGGTGCGCCGATTTTATTTTGCATGAAGTGCCCCAGGAAAAACGGAACAAGAACATCGCCCGGCAGTTGGCCTGCCGGGCGATAGGTCAATCAGCGCACAGGTGGTGCGTATTGAATGCCGCCCTTGGTCCACAGAGCGTTCAGGCCACGGTCGATTTCCAGGGGAGTGCTCTTGCCGAGGTTTTTCTCGAAGATCTCGCCGTAGTTACCGACCTGGGAAACGATCTTGACGACCCAATCCTTCGGCAGTTTCAGGTCCTTGCCGTACTCGCCGTCGGCGCCCAGCAGACGAGCAACGTCCGGGTTCTTGGTCGACTTGGCTTCTTCCAGGACGTTTTTCGAAGTGATACCGGCTTCTTCGGTGTTGAGCAGCGCATAGCCGACCCAACGAACGATCTTGGTCCACTCTTCGTCGCCGTTACGCACCACTGGGCCCAGAGGCTCCTTGGAGATGGTTTCAGGCAGAACCACGTAGTCCTTCGGCGAGGCCAGCTTGCTGCGCTGGGCGAACAGCTGGGATTTGTCCGAGGTCAGTACGTCGCAACGACCGGATTCCAGCGACTTGGCGCTTTCGTCGGAGGTGTCGAAGGTGATCGGGGTGTACTTCAGGCCATTGGCGCGGAAGTAGTCGGACACGTTCAGCTCGGTGGTGGTACCGGCCTGGATGCAGATGGTCGCGCCATCCAGTTCCTTGGCACTTTTCACGCCCAGTTTGGTGTTGGCCAGGAAGCCGACGCCATCGTAGTAGGTGATGAAGCCCGGGAAGATCAGGCCCATGCCGGCGTCGCGGGAGCTGGTCATGGTGGTATTACGCGACAGGATGTCGATTTCGCCGGATTGCAGCGCGGTGAAGCGCTCCTTGGCGTTCAACTGGCTGAACTTGACCTTGGTCGCGTCGCCGAAAACGGCAGCGGCCACGGCACGGCAGACGTCAGCGTCAATACCGACGATCTTGCCGGAAGCATCAGGCACCGAGAAGCCCGGCAAGCCGTCACTCACGCCACATTGAACAAAACCCTTCTTCTGTACGGCATCCAGGGTAGCGCCCGCTTGCGCGAAACCGCTGACGCCCAGTACGACGGCTGCAGTCACGACTGCCAGGGTGGATTTCAACATCTTCATTCAAACCTCCAGTTGCTCTTGTTGTGTCGGAGCTAGAGTCTAGCCGCACCCTTATGAGGCGTTGTTAACCCGTGCTGGCTTTTTTTTGGGTCAAGCGGCTAAAGACTTGAGCTATGAGTTTAGTAGGAGAAAGTCTCCCGTCTGTAAAACTCACCGCCCACCAAATTGGCCGAACGGGCCTCAGCCCTTTCCAGATTCGCTAAAGCCCTGCCGGCCCTCGGCGAACGTGAATCAGAACCCGCCGAGACGGATTCATTTGCTATCCCACGGCCAGCGGTAGACTGATAGTGTTACCGCCAGGGGTGAATGCATTCACTCGGTTCTCCCATAGCAAAGCCCGTACCATAGTGGCGGCTAAAGCGATTCAGCCACAGGTCAATAGAAAAACATTCAACAACGCGACATTTTATTAACAAATCAACTCTTTACGCACCATCACCGCGCACACATCTGGAGCGCACGCACACTAATGGAGCACACATGACTGAGCCGCTGATCATTCACCCCGCCAAGACCGCAGACGCCTGTGTTATCTGGCTTCACGGCCTGGGGGCCGACCGTTACGACTTCCTGCCGGTGGCCGAGACGCTGCAGGAGAGCCTGACGAGCACGCGCTTCGTCCTGCCCCAGGCGCCGACCCGCGCCGTGACCATCAATGGCGGCTACGCCATGCCCAGCTGGTATGACATCAAGGCCATGAGCCCGGCGCGTTCGATCAGTTTTGAAGAGCTTGAAGAATCCGCAGCGACCGTCATCGAATTGCTGGAAGCCCAGCGGGCTGCGGGTATCGACCCTTCGAGGATCTTCCTCGCTGGCTTTTCCCAGGGTGGCGCCGTGGTGCTGCACACCGCCTACCTGAGGTGGCAAGGCGCCCTCGGCGGCGTGCTGGCGCTCTCGACCTATGCCCCGACCTTCAGCGACTCCCTGCAACTTTCCGCCAGCCAACAGCGAATTCCGGCCCTCTGCCTGCATGGCCACTATGACGAGGTGGTCCAGAACGCCATGGGTCGAACCGCCTATGAGCACCTGAAGCGCCTTGATGTCACCGTGACATGGCAGGAATACCCAATGGGCCACGAAGTGTTACCCGAGGAAATCCAGGACATCGGTACCTGGCTGGCCGCTCGTTTGCGCTGATATCGGTAACGCACTACGCCGCGCCCGATTCTTGCATTACACTGGCCGGCGTACATTCCTTAACCAAATTAACGAGATGACCGTGCTCAAAGCACTCAAAAAAATATTCGGTAAAAGCGAGGCTGAGCAGCTCGCACCAGGCTCCAGCGCCCCTGTTCCCAACTCCGATAGCCGCCACCACGGCCAACCTGCGGAGCTCGCCGAGCCTGTCGCCAAACCGAAAGCCCCGGCCGCCATCCCGGAACAGCCCGCTGCGGCGGTTGAGGCGCCACGCGTCGAACAGCCGAAAGCCGAGCAACCGCGCCGTGAACGAGCGCCGAAGCCTCCCGTCAAACCCTGGAAACTCGAGGACTTCGTCGTCGAGCCCCAGGAAGGCAAGACCCGCTTCCACGATTTCAAGCTGGCGCCCGAGTTGATGCACGCCATCCAGGACCTCGGTTTCCCTTATTGCACGCCGATCCAGGCGCAGGTCCTGGGCTTTACCCTGGCCGGCAAGGACGCCATCGGTCGCGCCCAGACCGGTACCGGCAAGACCGCCGCGTTCCTGATCTCGATCATCACCCAGCTGTTGCAGACCCCACCGCCGAAAGAACGCTACATGGGTGAGCCGCGGGCGCTGATCATCGCGCCGACCCGCGAGCTGGTGGTGCAGATCGCCAAGGACGCCGCCGACCTGACCAAGTACACCGGCCTCAACGTCATGCAGTTCGTCGGTGGCATGGACTTCGACAAACAGCTCAAGCTGCTCGAAGCCCGTCACTGCGACATCCTGGTCGCCACGCCTGGCCGCCTGCTGGACTTCAACCAGCGCGGCGAAGTGCACCTGGACATGGTCGAAGTGATGGTCCTGGACGAAGCCGACCGCATGCTCGACATGGGTTTTATCCCCCAGGTCCGGCAGATCATCCGCCAGACCCCGCCGAAGAACGAACGCCAGACCCTGCTGTTCTCGGCCACCTTCACCGAAGACGTGATGAACCTGGCCAAGCAATGGACCACCGACCCGTCCATTGTCGAGATCGAAGCGCTGAGCCCGGCCAACGCCAACGTCGAACAGCACGTCTACGCCGTGGCCGGTGCCGACAAGTACAAGCTGCTCTACAACCTGGTCACCGACAATGGTTGGGAGCGGGTGATGGTCTTCGCCAACCGCAAGGACGAAGTGCGGCGGATCGAGGAACGCCTGGTACGCGACGGCGTCAATGCCGCGCAATTGTCCGGCGACGTACCGCAGCACAAGCGCATCAAGACCCTGGAAGGTTTCCGCGAAGGCAAGATCCGCGTGCTGGTGGCCACCGATGTGGCCGGGCGCGGGATTCATATCGACGGCATCAGCCACGTGATCAACTTCACCCTGCCGGAAGTGCCGGACGACTACGTCCACCGCATCGGCCGGACCGGACGAGCGGGCGCCGACGGCGTGTCCATCAGCTTCGCCGGTGAAGACGACTCCTACCAGCTGCCAGCGATCGAGACCCTCCTCGGGCACAAGATCAGCTGCGAAATGCCACCCACCGAGCTGTTGCGGCCGGTGGTGCGCCAGCGTCCGGCCTGATCGCCCAGGCCGAAAGGCACGCTGCACGACAAAACGTCGCCCGATACCCGGCGGCGTTTTTTTTCGTCCGGAGATTGCCAAATTAAACTAAAAGTCCATAATAGACAAATTAGTTTATAAAAATCATTCGGGAGCACCCCATGTCCGGCCACACCCCCTACGTGATCGACCGCCAGCAGGCCCATCGACTCCTGCAGCAGATCGACGTGCCGCAGATCCTGCACAAACTGTTTCGCGACCTGGCGGCCGGGCAGGCGGTGCAACCGGCGCAGCAGCTGGTGGAGTTCCCACAGGGTGCCGGCGACTTTATCAACTACCTCGGTGTGCTGGCCGACGACCAGGTCTATGGCGTCAAGACCTCGCCCTATATCGTCCGCGAGCAGGGTCCGCTGGTGACCGCCTGGACCCTGCTGATGTCCATGCAGACCGGCCAGCCGCTGCTGCTCTGCGATGCCGGCGAACTGACCACCGCGCGCACTGCGGCGACCACCGCCGTGGCCGTGGACGCCCTGGCTCCGCTGGACGCCAAACGCCTGGCCATCGTCGGCAGCGGTCCGGTGGCCCAGGCCCATCTGCACTACGCCAAGGGGCTGCGCGATTGGCAGGACATCAGCCTCTACTCGCCCAATGTGAGTGCCGACAAGCGCGCACGCCTGAACGACATCGAGCCCCGTCTGCGGATCGTCGAACACCTGGAGCAAGTCCTGGACGACGCCGACGTCATCCTGCTCTGCACCTCCTCGGCGACCCCGGTCATGGACCCGAGCCAGCTGCGCAAGCCGGCGCTGATCACCTCCATCAGTACCAATGCCGTGCGCGCCCACGAGGTGCCGCCGCAGGCACTGAGCGACATGCAGGTCTACTGCGACTATCGCAAGACCACACCGGGTTCGGCTGGAGAAATGCTGATTGCCGCCAGCCAGCACGGCTGGGACGCCGGGCAGATCCATGGCGACCTGGCCGAATTGCTGAGCGAGCAGACACCCCGGCCGACCTACGAACGCCATGTGTTCTTCCGCTCCATCGGCCTGGGCCTGGAAGACATCGCCCTGGCCAATGCGCTTTATCATCTGCATCACAAGGCAAGCTGAACACCAGCTCCCACAGGTTACGCATACAGCCTTTAGACCCCAGCAGGAGGCCTTGAATGAATCAGGCAGACTTCATCATCATCGGCGGCGGCATTGCCGGCGCCTCCACCGGTTTCTGGCTGGCCCGGCATGGCCGGGTGATCGTGCTCGAGCGGGAATCGCACCCGGGCTATCACTCCACCGGACGTTCCGCCGCCCTCTACACCGCTGCCTACGGCACACCCCAGGTGCGCGCCCTGACCCTCGCCAGCCGGGCCTTCTTCGACGCCCCACCGCCCGGCTTCGCCGAACACCCGCTACTGACCCCACGGGGCGAAATGACCGTGGACTTCACGGGCGACCCGGACGAATTGCAACAGCAATACCTCAGCGCCAAAGCCAGCGTGCCCGAGATGCAGTTGCTCAGCGCCGACGAGGCCTGCGCCCGCCTTCCGATCCTGCGCCGGGAAAAGGTCCACGGGGCGATCTACGACCCCAGCGCCAGCGACATCGACACCGACGCCCTGCACCAGGGCTATCTGCGTGGTATCCGCCGCCAGCAGGGGGAGATTCACACCGACTGTGAAGTCCTTGGCCTAGAGCGCGATGCCGACGGCCTGTGGCAGGTCCGCACCGCCGGGCAAACCTTCAGCGCCAAGGTGCTGATCAACGCCGCCGGCGCCTGGGCCGACCAGATCGGCGAACTGGCCGGTGCCCGTCCCCTGGGCCTGCAGCCCAAGCGCCGCGCGGCCTTTATCTTCGCCCCGCCCGAAGGCCTGGATAACCACGACTGGCCGATGCTGGTCAGCCTCGACGAATCCTTCTATATGAAGCCGGATGCCGGCATGTTCCTCGGCTCGCCGGCCAACGCCGACCCGGTCGAGCCCCACGACGTGCAGCCCGAAGAACTGGATATCGCCATGGGCATCTACCAGATCGAGGAAGCCACTACCCTGACCATCCGCCGCCCGACCCGCACCTGGGCCGGCCTGCGCAGTTTTGTCAGCGACGGCAATCTGGTCTCCGGTTTCGATCCCCTGGTCCCCGACCTGTTCTGGGTCGCGGCCCAGGGCGGCTACGGCATCCAGACTTCACCGGCGATGGGCCAGGCCAGTGCGGCGCTGGTGCGTGGCGAAGCCTTGCCCGAGCAGCTCGCGCAGTTCGGACTCGACGCCGCGATGCTTTCCCCTGCCCGTCTCGGATGACGACTGGCGCTGATTGCGGCACACTCGTTAGTACGCCCGTACCCGGGGCGCTACCCTTTCGCCGCTCGGTGATCAGGCCAACCTCCTGCGAGGCGACCGGATCACCGCACCAGCTGTTTTCCTTCGGCTCCCCCCCCAAGGATGCTGAAGTTGCCTGGAGAATCACCATGACAGCCAAACAGGCTCCCGCCCTGGATAACTTCCGGGCGATCGCCGATGCCATCGCCACGTTATTCTTCCCCCATGCCGAAGTGGTGCTGCACGACTTGCACACGCAACGGATCGACTACATCGCCAACAACATCTCCAAACGCGAGATCGGCGATGACGCGGCGCTGGAAGACATGCTTGAGGAAGGCATCAACGAGCGCAATATCGGTCCTTACGAGAAACTCAACTGGGACGGCCAGAAGATTCGCAGCGTCAGCACCATACTGCACGACGCCCAGGGCACGCCGTTGGCGGTGCTGTGCATCAACCTGAATATTTCCCTGTTCGAAAGCGCCAGGGCGGCGCTGGATCTGTTCCTCTCACCGAACAAACTGATCCCACAGCCCGATGCGCTGTTTCGCGATGACTGGCAGGAGCGGATCAATACCTTCCTGCACAGCTGGCTGCGTCAGCGGCAGTTGGGACTGAATCTGCTGACCCGCGACCACAAGCGCGAACTGGTGCTGGCGCTGCACGCCGAGGGCGCGTTCAAGGGCAAGAGCGCGGCCAACTATGTAGCCAATGTACTGAATATGGGCCGGGCGACGGTGTACAAACACCTGAAGGAGTTGAAGGCGGAGGTTTGAGGGCTCCCCATCGTCAATGTGATGTGAGTAGCCGATATTGATGCCAACACCGAACCTTGTAGGAGCAGGGCTTGCCCGCGAAGCTTTTGGCGGCCTCAAGGGCCCCTTCGCGGGCAAGCCGGGACGCCGGACCGCCTGCTCCTACAGGACCGTGTTCAGCCTTAAGTAACGGATATTGAAATTACGCCACGGTGCTACCCATCAGTCGCCGTAGATATCCGTCTTGAAGTACTTGCCCTCGATCTTCTGGTACTCGCCGCTGGTGCGCAGCCCGTCGATGGCCTTGTTCAGTTTGCTTACCAGCTCGGTGTTACCTTTGCGCACTGCGATCCCGGCGCCCTCGCCCACATACTTCGGATCTTTCAGCTCCGGCCCGACAAAGGCGTAACCGGCGCCGCGCGGCATCGAGAGGAAATCGTCCAGCGGGATGGTGTCGGCAAAGATCGCGTCCAGACGCCCGGACGCCAGGTCCATGTAGATTTCTTCGTTGTTGCTGTAGCGCATCACCTTGATGCCCAACGGCTCGAAGACTTCCGTGGCGTAACGGTCGGTGGTGGTGGAACGCTGCACACCGACGGTCTTGCCCTTCAGGCTGGCGTACTTGTCATCCACCACCGCGCCCTTCTTCATCACCAGGCGCGAGGACGTGAAGTAGTACTTGTGGGTGAAATCCACCGACTTCTTGCGCTCATCAGTGATGGTCATGGACGACAGCGCCGCGTCGATCTTCTTGACCTTCAAGGCCGGGATCAGGCCGTCGAACTCGCCTTCGATCCACTCGCACTTGACCTTCATCTGCGCGCACAGCGCATTGCCGATGTCGTAGTCGAAACCGACGATGGTGCCTTCGGCGGTCTTCGAAGCAAAGGGCGGGTATGCCGCCTCGATGCCGATACGCAAGGTCGGCTCGGCGGCAAACGCCGTGCTGCTGGCCAGCAGGCCCAATGCCAGGCCGCCGATCAGGGTGAACTTCTTCATGCTGGAACTCCCGCTCTTTATTTGAGGTGTTGTGGCAAGACAGTAGAAGGAAGACGATAACGCTATTTTGTACTTATAAATCCATCGTGGACTTATTAGTACAAATCGTCAACGAACAAATGCGTGCACTCTGTCAGAAAGCCATGCACGGATGAATGTTTGAGGGTGCCCGAATGGGCGGCGTAAGGTTCGAGGGCCTCTTCGCGGGCAAGCCCTGCTCCTACAAAGTGAGGTCGTTCACCGGCTTTGTGTACGACACCGCACTGTAGGAGCAGGGCTTGCCCGCGAAGAGGCCGGTTCAAACAATGCAAGACTCGGGAGCACCACATTGGCCTGCGCCGATCTCATAGACGCAAACCACTACTTCCAGCGCTCTGCCGCTGCCTGGTCGCTGACGCGCCCCTCGACCCAGCGCGGGCCGTCGGCGGTGTTTTCCTTTTTCCAGAATGGCGCCTGGGTTTTCAGGTAGTCCATGACGAAATTGCAGGCATCGAACGCGGCCTGACGATGGGCACTGGTGACCCCGACAAACACGATGGGCTCACCCGGCTCCAGGGCGCCGACCCGGTGCAGCACTTCCAGCCCGAGCAACGGCCAGCGTTCATGGGCTTGCGTGACAATCTTGCCCAGGGCCTTTTCGGTCATCCCCGGATAATGTTCGAGGAACATCCCCGCTACTTCACGCCCGTCGTTGAAGTCGCGCACGTAGCCGACAAAACTCACCACCGCGCCGATCCCCAGGTTGGCGGCATGCAGGGCATTGACCTCAGCCCCCGGATCGAACGCCTGCACCTGCACCCGAATCGCCATTTCAGCCTCCGGTCACCGTGGGAAAAAACGCCACTTCGTCGCCATCGGCCAACGGCTCGGCGAGGGAGCACAGGTCCTCGTTGCGCGCGCACATCAGGTTCTGTTCGCCAAGGACCTGTGTGTCCTCTCGTAACAGCAGGAACCGGCGGACATCATCGACGCTGGTGAAGTCCCCCTCCACCGCCAACTCATCCATCCCGAGCACTTCACGATAACGGGCAAAGAACTTCACCACGATCTTCATGGCGCATCCGCCAGGTAGTGCCCGCTCTTGCCGCCGAGCTTTTCCAGCAGGCAGACGTTTTCGATGATCATGCCGCGGTCCACCGCCTTGCACATGTCATAGATCGTCAGCGCCGCGACACTCGCCGCCGTCAGCGCTTCCATCTCCACGCCAGTCTGCCCGGACAGCTTGCAGCGCGCGACGATGCGCACGGCATCCTCGCCGTCGGCACTCAGCTCGACCTTGACGCTGGTGAGCATCAGCGGATGACAGAGGGGAATCAGCTCGGAAGTTTTCTTCGCCGCCTGGATACCGGCGATCCGCGCCACGGCGAACACATCGCCCTTGGGGTGGCCGCCGCTGACGATCATTTGCAGGGTCTCGGGCAACATGCGCACACGGGCCTGGGCCACCGCCTCGCGGAAGGTCACGGCCTTGTCGGTGACGTCGACCATATTGGCGCGACCTTGGGAATCGAGATGAGTCAGCACAGCGATACTCCTGATCAGGAGCGTCGATTGTAAACCTGCGGGTCAGCTTTGCGCGACAGGGCTAATAAAAAGGGCGGCCGCTTGGCCGCCCCTGGGTGTGGATGGGATTACAGGTGGGATTCGGCGTATTCGGCCAGGATCGAACGCGGCACGCCCTGCAGGGTGATGTGCACGCCGTTCGGGAAGTCCTTGAAGCGTTCGGTCAGGTAGGTCAGCCCGGAGCTGGTCGCGGACAGGTAAGGGGTGTCGATCTGTGCCAGGTTGCCCAGGCACACCACTTTGGAACCGGCGCCGGCACGGGTGATGATGGTTTTCATCTGGTGCGGCGTAAGGTTCTGGCATTCATCGATCAGGATCAGGCTCTGCTGGAAGCTGCGCCCGCGGATGTAGTTCAGGGACTTGAACTGCAACGGCACCTTGCTGAGGATGTAGTCGACGCTGCCATGGGTGCTTTCGTCATCCATGTGCAAGGCTTCGAGGTTGTCGGTGATCGCCCCCAGCCAAGGCTCCATCTTCTCCGCCTCGGTGCCGGGCAGAAAACCGATTTCCTGGTCCAGGCCCTGCACGCTACGGGTCGCGATAATGCGCCGATAGCGCTTGCTGACCATGGTCTGCTCGATGGCGGCGGCCAGGGCCAGGATGGTTTTCCCGGAACCAGCGGCACCCGTCAGGTTGACCAGGTGGATGTCCGGATCGAGCAAGGCGAACAGCGCCAGGCTCTGGTAGATGTCACGCGGTTTCAGGCCCCAGGCTTCCTGGTGCAACAGGGGTTCCTGATGCAGATCGAGAATCACCAGCACATCGGCGCGGATCTCCTTGACCCAACCGACAAAGCCTTGTTCGTCGATGATGAATTCGTTGACGTGCACCGCCGGCAGGTTGTCGGTCAGTTGCACCTGGTGCCAGGTGCGGCCATGGTCCTGGCGGGTCTCGACCTTGCTGACGCGATCCCAGAACGAGCCTTTGACGTCGTGATAACCGTTGGGCAGCAAGGACACGTCGTCGACCAACTGGTCGGTGCTGTAGTCCTCGGCCGCGATCCCGCAGGCGCGCGCCTTGAGGCGCATGTTGATGTCCTTGGTCACCAGGACCAGGCGCAGGTCCTTGTCCCGCGCATGCAGATCGATCAACTGATTGATGATGATGTTGTCGTTCAGGTGCTCCGGCAGCACCAGGTTCGGTTCGCTGCGCTTGCTCATCAGGATCGACAGCAGGCCCTTGGGACCGCTCTTGCCACGCTGGATCGGGACGCCCAGCTCGACGTCCTCGGGGCAGGCGTCGCCCAGGGTCTTGTCGATGAGGCGGATCGCCTGCCGGCATTCGGCGGCGACGCTGTGATGCCCGCCCTTGAGCTTGTCGAGCTCCTCGAGCACGGTCATCGGGATGGCGACATGGTGTTCTTCGAAATTGAGCAGGGCGTTTGGATCGTGGATCAGTACGTTGGTATCGAGCACGTAAAGGATAGGCTGGTTGGAAGAAGGAGTGCGTCCGTGATCATCCATACTCGGTCACCTTTGTGGGAGCCAGTCGACGCAATACCTTGACGGTGATGCGCCTCGAAGTGACCGCCGAATTCGCCTGTGAAGGGGCAGGCGTTCTGTGCACAAGTAGGGTCTTGTAAGACGCCACCTGTGTCGCAGGTTTCGGCGGTCTGACTCCGTAATACCGCAAAAGACATGACAGGAAAAAGCACTTTGACGTTTTTTTGAAGTTTATTTTTCAAGCTGACGAATAGCCCTTGGCGAGGCGCCCGGACACCGTTACAGTCGGAAGTCTGCCCGCACTGAAATCATCGCCTGTTTTTTCCCCGGCCCAACAAATACGGGCACTTGGGTTTTCCCTCTCTAACGAAACGCTTCCTTGCACTCCTGCCAGCCGATCCCGCTTTCGGCGGTCTGCTTGAGCAGCCAGGGCAACGCCGTGCGCGCTTTGTCCTGGGTGTCATGAAACACGATGACGCCGCGACGCCAGAGCAGCATCAAGGTCATCACCCGCTGGGCGGACTGCTCGGCGCTGAGCTTGCCGGTGGCGTCCGCCGAATCGATGTCCCACAAGGCGACCTGCAAGTGCTGGGCCTTGAAAAACGCCGCGCCGTCGGCCCGCCGCTGCCCGTAAGGCGGGCGGAACAGCGCGGCATAGTTGTTCGGCAAGGCACTCTGCACCAACGAGATGCTGCGCAGGATCGAATCCTCCCAGTCCTGCCATTGACTGTGGGAACGGTACTGCCAGCCTTCCACACCCACGCATTGCTGGCGGTAAAGCTCGCGCACCGCCGGCATCGAGGTCTTGTCCAGGCGGGCCTGCAAGGCATTGCCGAGGACAAAGAACAGGCCGCTCATCTTCTGTTTGCGCAGGTAGTCGGCCAACTCGTCGGTATTGCCCTGGGCTATGGTCGGCCCACCGTCGAAGGTCAGCAGGAACAGGCGGTCGTTGAAGCCTTCGCCATTGCGCTCGTGGTCGCCCATCAACTGGATTTCGCTACTGGTCTGCGGCAACAGCGCGGCCAGGCGCAGTTGCTCGTCCAGGTAACGTTCATTGAATGCCCGGGCCGGGTCGGCCCAGCGGGCATAAAAGGAATCATCGGCGACCCGGAACTTGCCGGCGGCTTTTTGCAGGCTGTCCATGTCCTCGACGTAGAAACAGAAGGAGGCATCCTCCTCGCAGCTCTGCTGGGCGGCGTTGTAGCTGGTCAGCAGGCGCTGCCACATGCGCTGGCGCACGGCGTCGATGGCGGTCATGTTGATCTGCTTGAGCCCCAGGCGCTTTTTCAGGGCCGGCTCGTCGAGCAGTTCGCTGACCAGCAGCAGATGGGCGAACATCAGGATTTGCGCGCGCGAGGCGACATCGAACAGCGCCGGGCTGCTCAGTTGTTCGGGCCAGGTGCTGCGGTCCAGGGTCGCGGGGTCGTTAGGCGCGGCAACGGCGGCGAAGCAGGCCAGCAGGGCCGAGAAGAAAAGAACGATACGCAAAAGGGTGCCTCCATTTCAGAACCCGCCGCGCACTATAGCCGATCTGACAGCCGGAGCCCTTGTGGTGGCTGTTGCGGCCTCTTCGCGGGCAAGCCCTGCTCCTACAAAGTGAGGTCGTTCACTGGCTTTGTGTACGACACCGCACTGTAGGAGCAGGGCTTGCCCGCGAAGAGGCCCGCAAGATCAACAAAGAGCTCCCAGGCAAACCACACAGCGACTATCGCCATCATAGGTGGAGTCAAACCGCCCAACCCCCTAGAATCCCTCGACGATTAAAGGAGACGACTTCATGCTGATGGTGATTTCCCCCGCCAAGACCCTCGATTTCGAAACACCGGCGGTGACCCAGCGCTTCACCCAACCGCAGTACCTGGACCACTCCCAGGAGTTGATCGAGCAACTGCGCACCCTCAGCCCGGCGCAGATCAGCGAGCTGATGCACGTCTCCGACAAGATCGGCGGCCTCAATGCCGCGCGTTTCGGCAGCTGGAACCCTGCCTTTACCCCCGACAACGCCAAACAGGCGCTGCTGGCGTTCAAGGGTGACGTCTACACCGGCCTCCACGCCGAAGACTTCAGCGACGCCGACTTCGACTACGCCCAGACCCACCTGCGCATGCTCTCCGGCCTCTACGGCCTGTTGCGCCCGCTGGACCTGATGCAGCCCTATCGCCTGGAAATGGGCACCAAATTCGCCAATGCCCGGGGCAAGGACCTTTATGCCTTCTGGGGCACGCGCATCAGCGAATGGCTCAATGATGCCCTGGCCGCACAAGGGGACGAGGTGCTGCTGAACCTGGCGTCGAACGAGTACTTCTCGGCGGTCAAACGCTCAGCCCTGAACGCGCGGATCATCAACACCGAGTTCCGCGACGAGAAGAACGGCCAGTACAAGATCATCAGTTTCTACGCGAAGAAGGCCCGGGGGATGATGGCGCGGTTTGTGATCCGGGAACGTATCCAGAATCCCGAGCAATTGAAGACCTTTGACGAACAGGGCTACCGGTTCAGTGCGGAACTGTCCAAGGCGGACAATCTGGTGTTTTTGCGCGATCGGGCGCCGGAGTAACGCAGTTCGTCGTAGTACCGCGTTACCGTTCTTCGCGGGCAAGCCCTGCTCCTACAAGTTTATGTCGTACACAAAATTTATGGACGACTGATAACTGTAGGAGCAGGGCTTGTCGGGACGCCGCACCGCCGCGAAGAGGCCAGCACAAACACCACAATCCCCCCAGACCAACACATCTGATGCCCTGCCCCACTCGGCGCACTACACGCAACGTGTAACCCCGACGATTCACCTCCACATCCCTCCTGCAACACCCCAAAAACCCAATTAATTGACGCCAATAAACCGCCTGTTACAACAATGAAAATTCTTTCACTCGACATTTCAAATTTTTCTGAGTAGTGGCACCAAATTTTTTCTCCATAGTGGCAAACCACCATCTCGGCATTTTCAATCCCCATAACTAAAGGGCGAAACGGAAAGTGCTATCAATATGAAGCCGTGCCATCTTTCATCCTGTTTCCAGGTTTCTCAGGAAACAGGATGAGCGGACTGGAACTTATGTTCCGAAACATTGCTCATACCACCCGTAACGATTCTCACAGAGCTTGTAAGAGAAGACTTACATGGAGGCGAGATGAAATGTTTAAGTTGCCAACAGCGACTTACAACCGCGCCCCACACTTTCAACCGACAGTAAAGGACAGGAGATACGCACCCATGATATCCCCTACAAAGGCCAAGGCAGGCCCTCAGACAAAGCCGTTGCGCGGCGGCCACAACCTGTTGATCCACAATAATTTTTCCGTGGATACAAGCAGGCACTAGGCACGCAGACAAAGGCCTTCCCGTGGAAGGCCGGCCGTATTCAAGGGCATGCCCCTAATAACAAGGCCACGCTGCGCACAACTTGAGTGCAATTATTTAGCCACTCGACACTTATATGCCTGCATTCGCAGCTGCGACCTCTTTGGGCCGCCCTGCGAGTGCGCCACGCTGACTGACTAACATCAACTTCGGCCATTTAATGGCGTGATCAAGATAGAGGTAAATGCAATGCGCATCAGCATATTCGGTTTGGGTTACGTCGGTGCAGTCTGCGCCGGTTGCCTGTCTGCACGGGGCCATGATGTGGTTGGCGTCGATATCTCCCAGGACAAGATCGACCTGATCAACAACGGCAAATCGCCGATTGTCGAACCCGGCCTGGAAGCCCTGTTGGCCCAGGGTATTGCCACCGGCCGACTGCGCGGCACCACCGACTTCGCCGAAGCGATTCGCGCCACCGACCTGTCGATGCTCTGCGTCGGCACGCCGAGCAAGAAGAACGGCGACCTGGAACTCAACTACATCGAGTCGGTGTGCCGCGAAATCGGTTTTGTCCTGCGGGACAAGACCAGCCGCCACACCATCGTGGTCCGCAGCACCGTGCTGCCGGGCACCGTGAAAAACGTGGTGATCCCGATCCTCGAAGACTGCTCGGGGAAAAAAGCTGGGGTCGACTTCGGTATCGCGGTCAACCCGGAATTCCTGCGCGAGAGCACCGCGATCAAGGACTACGACTTCCCGCCGATGACCGTCATCGGCGAATTCGACAGTGCCTCCGGTGACGTCCTGCAAGCCCTCTACGAAGAACTCGACGCACCGATCATCCGCAAGGACATCGAAGTGGCCGAGATGATCAAGTACAGCTGCAACGTCTGGCACGCCACCAAAGTGACCTTCGCCAACGAGATCGGCAACATCGCCAAGGCGGTCGGGGTCGACGGTCGCGAAGTGATGGACGTGGTCTGCCAGGACAAGACCCTCAACCTGTCCCAGTACTACATGCGCCCTGGCTTTGCCTTCGGCGGCTCCTGCCTGCCCAAGGACGTCCGCGCCCTGACCTACCGCGCCGGCTCCCTGGACGTCGACTCGCCGCTGCTCAACTCGCTGATGCGCAGCAACGAAAGCCAGGTGCAGAACGCCTTCGACCTCGTCGCCAGCCATGACAAGCGCCGCATCGCCCTGCTCGGCCTGAGCTTCAAGGCCGGCACCGACGACCTGCGCGAAAGCCCGCTGGTGCAACTGGCGGAAATGCTGATCGGCAAGGGTTTCGACCTGAGCATCTACGACAAGAACGTCGAGTACGCCCGTGTCCATGGCGCGAACAAGGACTACATCGAATCGAAGATTCCCCATGTGTCGTCCCTGCTCAACGCCGACTTCGACGAAGTGATCGACAACAGCGACGTGATCATCCTCGGCAACCGTGACGAGAAGTTCCGCGCCCTGGCCGAGAACGCCCCCCACGGCAAACAGGTCATCGACCTGGTGGGCTTCATGTCCAAGGCCACCAGCGCGAGTGGCCGGACCGAAGGTATCTGTTGGTAAACCAACCCAACCGCTGCGCGGTTGATCGCCAGCAAGCCGGCTCCTACAGGACGGGGCCGAACACAGGCATTACGTACGACTCCGCACTGTAGGAGCCGGCTTGCCGGCGATGGCGTCCGAAAGGGCGCCTCGCCTGCCTTAACCCCATCGAGCCCGCCGACAGGCTCGCCCGAGACAGAGACGGATGCAGATTATGCACAGGCTAAAACACGGCCTCCTCCAGGCCGCCGGTTGGCTGTTCTACTTGAGTTTGCTGATGGGCCTGGCCTTGTTGCTGCCTACCTCGACCTTCGACGCCGACTCCAAGGACTTTATCTTCCTGATCGGCGCCGTGGGCATCTGGCGCTACTCCATGGGCGCCACCCATTTCGTGCGCGGGATGATTTTCCTCTACATCGTCTACCCGCACCTGCGCCGCAAAGTGCGCAAGCTGGGCAAGGCCGCGGACCCGTCCCAGGTGTTCCTGATGGTCACCAGCTTTCGCATCGACGCCCTGACCACCGCCCAGGTCTACAGCTCGGTGATCCGCGAAGCCATCGACTGCGGCTTCCCCACCACCGTGGTCTGCTCCCTGGTGGAAATGTCCGATGAGCTGCTGGTCAAGAGCCTCTGGGCGAAGATGAACCCGCCGGAACGGGTCAAGCTCGACTTCGTGCGCATCGCCGGTACCGGCAAGCGCGACGGCCTGGCCTTCGGTTTCCGCGCCATCTCCCGCCACCTGCCGGACGACCGCGCGGTAGTGGCGGTGATCGATGGCGACACCGTGCTCAGTGAAGGCGTGGTGCGCAAGACCGTGCCCTGGTTCCAGCTGTTCGGCAATGTCGGCGGCCTGACCACCAACGAGTTCTGCGAAGTGCGCGGCGGCTACATCATGAGCGAATGGCACAAGCTGCGCTTCGCCCAACGCCATATCAACATGTGCTCCATGGCCCTGTCCAAGCGCGTGCTGACCATGACCGGGCGCATGTCGGTGTTCCGCGCCAGTGTGGTCACCGACCCCGGCTTTATCGCCGACGTCGAAAACGACTCGCTGCAACACTGGCGCCTGGGCCGTTTCAAGTTCCTCACCGGCGACGACAAATCCAGCTGGTTCAGCCTGATGCGCCTGGGCTACGACACTTTCTACGTGCCCGACGCGGCGATCCACACCGTGGAACACCCGCCGGAAAAAAGCTTTATCAAATCCAGCCGCAAGCTGATGTACCGCTGGTACGGCAACAACCTGCGGCAGAACTCCCGGGCCCTGGGCCTGGGCCTGCGCCGCCTCGGCCTGTTCACCAGCGTGGTGCTGTTCGACCAGCGCGTGTCGATGTGGACCTCGCTGCTGGGGCTGACCGTGGCCCTGATCGCCAGCTTCAAGTACGGCATCGCCTTCATCCTCGCCTACCTGCTGTGGATCGGCCTGACCCGGTTGATTCTGACCCTGCTGCTGGCCTGTTCCGGGCACAGCATCGGCCCGGCCTACCCGGTGATTCTCTATTACAACCAGATCGTCGGCGCCCTGATGAAGATCTACGTGTTCTTCCGCCTCGACCGCCAATCCTGGACCCGTCAGGACACCAAACTGAGCCGCGACCTCGCCAGCTTCCAAGGCTGGTTCAACACCTGGTCGTCCCGAACCATGACCTTCTCCGCCGGCAGCATTTTCGTCGCCGTGCTGATGACCATGGTTTGACCCGACCCGCCAGAACTCGCTAATGGAGCTATACCCATGAATTCCCAAGTCAATGCCAACGTCGTCCACGAATCCGAAGCCCAGCGCCAGCATGCGCGGGTGAAAATCCCGGCCAGGCTGCGCTTCCTCGGCAGCGAGAGCCAGCCCCTGGAAGTCCGGGTCCATGACCTGTCAGCCGGCGGCCTGAGCTTCAATGTCCCGCCGCAACAGGCCCTGAGCCTGAAGCTCGGCGAGGTGTACAAAGGCCGCCTGCAATTTGTCATCGACAACCTCGGCCTGGCCATGGACGTCGAGCTGCAGGTGCGCTCCTACGACCGCCAGAGCGGCCGGGTCGGTTGCCAGTTCCAGAACCTGGAGCAGCAGGACATCGGCACCCTGCGCCACCTGATCACCTCGCACCTGTCCGGTGACATCGTCAACATCGGCGACGTGCTCGCCACCCTGCAGCGCGATAACTTCACCAAGGCGCGCAAGAAAAAGGACGACGGCAGCGGCATGAGCCCGTTCGGTCGCCTGCGCGCCGTGACCTTCAGCCTCGGTGTGTTCGTGGTCGGCCTCGCGGCTTTCGGTTTTGTCCTGAAATCGGTGTATGGCCTGTACTTCGTCAGCCATGCCCAGGCAGGGCTGGTCAGCGTGCCGGGTATGAGCATCACCATGCCCCGCGACGGCACCGTGCAAAGCCTGATCCAGGAAGACGGCGTCGCCGCCAAGGGCGCACCGCTGGCGACCTTCAGCACCAGCATGCTCGACGTGCTCAAGGGCCATCTCGACGACAACCAGCTGGAGCCGGCCAAGGTCGAGGAGCTATTCGGCAAACAGATGACCGGCACCCTGACCTCGCCGTGCGATTGCACGGTGGCGCAGCAACTGGTCGCCAACGGCCAATACGCCAGCAAGGGCGATGTGATCTTCCAACTGGTGCCGAAAGGGAGCGAGGCGAATGTCGAGGCACGCTTCTCCTATCGCCAGTTCGGCGACGTGCGTCCAGGGACCCGGGTGAACTTCCAGATCGCCGGCGAAGAGCAGGTGCGCCAGGGCAAGATCGTCAGCAGCACCAGCCTGAAAAGCACCGACCTGTCCTCCGATATCCGCGTTTTGATCAAGCCTGACGAACGCCTCGACAGCACCCTCGCCGGGCGTCCGGTGGAAGTCAGCAGCGACCGCGGGCCAAGCATGAACTGGCTGATCGACAAAGCCATGGCCGCCGGTCTGTAAGCGGAGGACATGCCTGTGAACCATCGCCCCCCTTACGAGTGCCCTGCACTCGGTCGCGAGCAATGCTCCTACGATGAGCCGGTTTTCCGTGCTCTTGGCCGCGCCACGATCGCCTGTAGGAGCAAGCTTGCTCGCGATCGATCTCACGGCCAGCGCCGTCTCGCCCTGGGCACCCTGACCTTGGCCATCGCCCTGGCCGGTTGCGCCGGCCTGCCGGACCAGCGCCTGGCCAATGAAGCGCTCAAGCGCGGCGACACCGCCCTGGCCGAGCAGAATTACCGCCAGCTGGCGGACCTGGGCTACAGCGACGCACAGGTTGGCCTGGCCGATATCCAGGTGGAAAGCCGCGACCCGACCCAGCTCAAACTGGCGGAAGCGACCTACCGCGCCGCCGCCGACACCTCGCCCCGGGCCCAGGCCCGCCTGGGCCGCCTGCTGGTGGCCAAGCCCGGCGCCAGCGAAGCCGAACACCGCGAAGCCGAAGGCCTGCTGAAAAAGGCCTTCGCCAATGGTGAAGGCAACACCCTGATCGCCCTGGCGATGCTCTACCTGCAATTCCCGCAAAGCTTCCCCGAGGTCAACGCCCAGCAACAGATCAGCCAATGGCGCAGCGCCGGCTACCCGGAAGCGGGCCTGGCGCAAGTGCTGCTCTACCGGACCCAGGACAGCTACGACCAGCATCTGGACGAGGTGGAAAAGATCTGCAAGACCGCGCTCAACAGCAGCGACATCTGCTACGTCGAACTGGCCACCGTGTACCAGAAACGCGCCCAGCCGGACCAGCAGGCCGCCCTGCTCAAGCAACTGCAGGCCGCCTACAGCCGTGGCACCGTCGGTGCCCAACGGGTCGACAGCGTGGCCCGCGTGCTCAGCGATGCGAGCCTCGGCCAGCCGGATGAAAAGACCGCGCAAGCGCTGCTCGAGCAGATCGCCCCCGGCTACCCGGCGTCCTGGGTCAGCCTGGCGCAATTGCTCTACGACTTCCCCGCCCTGGGCGACGTCAAGCAGATGATGGAATACCTGGACAACGGCCGCGCCGCCGACCAGCCCCGCGCCGAACTGCTGCTGGGCAAGCTCTACTACGAAGGCAAATGGGTGCCGGCCGATGCCAAGCAGGCCGAGGCGCACTTCCAGAAAGCCGTCGGCAAGGAAGTCGCCGCCGATTACTACCTGGGGCAGATCTATCGCCGTGGCTACCTCGGCCAGGTCTACTCGCAAAAGGCCCTCGACCACCTGCTCAAGGCCGCCCGCAACGGCCAGAACAGCGCCGACTTCGCCATCGCCCAACTGTTTTCCCAGGGCCGTGGGACCAAGCCCGACCCGCTCAATGCCTACGTGTTCAGTCAACTGGCCAAAGCCCAGGACACCCCACTGGCCAATGAGCTGGCCCAACAACTCGACGCACAGCTGCCGCCTGCCCAACGCCCCGATGCCCAGCGCCTGTTGCAACAGGAACAGCGCCTGCGCGGGACCCTGAGCCGCAACCCGCTGGACCTGCAACAAGTCCTGCAGGAAGGCGACCGCGAGGAAAAAACCTTATGACTCTCAATCCTTTCGTCAAGGCCGGTATCGGCCTGAGCTTTGCCCTGCTCTGGTCCTGCCCGAGCCTGGCGGCGATCACCGAGACCAAGAACTTCGGCCTCGAAGTGAAAATCACCGGTCAATCCGAAGACGACCGCGACCTCGGCACCCTCAAGGGTGGCGACGTCAACGGCATCGGCCTGGACCTGCGGCCGTGGGTCTACGGCGAGCGCGGCAACTGGAGCGCCTACGCCATGGGCCAGGCCGTGACCGCCAGCGACATCATTGAAACCGACACCCTGCAACAGGCCGATGCCAGCCAGGAAACCTCGAGCAACGACGCCCGCAAGCCGGACAAAAGCTACCTGGCCCTGCGGGAATTCTGGGTCGGCTACAAGGGCCTGACCCCTTATCCGGGCGAGATGCTGAAACTCGGTCGCCAGCGCCTGCGCAATGACGACGGGCAATGGCGCGACACCAATATCGAGGCGCTGAACTGGACCTTCGACACCACCCTGCTGCGGGCCAACCTGGGCGCCGCCGAGCGCTTCAGCGAATACCGCACCGACCTCACCGAACTCGCGCCCCAGGACAAGGACCGCCTGCATGTCTACGGCGACGTCGCCTACCAGTGGACACCCGGCCAGTGGCTCGGCGTACGCGCCCACCACACCCATGACGACGGCAAGCTCGACTACCCGACACCCGGCGTCGTCGCCGACCCGCTGGACAAGAAGGCCAACGGCGACCTGACCTGGCTCGGTCTGGAAGCCGACAGCGATGCCTACAACTTCAAAAACACCAACACCGTCAACTACTGGGCCAGCCTGACCGGCATGAGCGGCCACCGCGACAGCGTCAACCTGCTCAACGCCGACGGCAGCCGCCCCGTGGATGCCAGCCAGGGCAGCCATATCAACGGCTGGGCCACCGACCTCGGCGTGCGCCTGCGCCTCGACCCGAACTGGCAGGTCGGCGCCGCCTATGCCCGCGCCAGCGGCGACTACGAACAGAACGGCCTGGAAAGCAACCGCTCGAACTTCACCGGCACCCGTTCGCGGACCCACCGTTTCGGCGAAGCCTTCCGTGGCGAAATGAACAACCTGCAGACCGCCACCCTGTTCGGCTCCTGGCAGCTGCGCGAGGACTACGACGCGAGCCTGATCTACCACAAGTTCTGGCGCGTCGACGGGCAGAAGGACGTCGGCAGCAACGGCATCAACGCCGTACAGGGCAACTACGACGACGCCACCGGCGCCCTGCTCTCCAGCGCCTCGCTGCCGTTGCAGGACGGCAAGAAAGACCTCGGCCAGGAAGTCGACCTGGTGCTGACCAAGTACTTCAAGCAAGGCCTGCTGCCGGCGGCCCTGAGCCAATCCATCGACGAACCTTCGGCGCTGGTGCGCTTTCGCGGCGGCGTGTTCAAGCCCGGCGATGCCTACGGCAAGAACGTCGATTCCTATATGCACCGCGCGTTTGTCGACGTGATCTGGCGCTTCTGATGCAGACCGCCAAGGGAGTGACCGAGATGAACCACAGCGCCCTGCAAGGCTCGCTCAGCGTATGGGCCGGCGCCCTGCTGCTGGCCAGTAGCGCGGCCTTTGCCAGCGTCGACGTGCCGCCGGTTAAAACCGGGCACGCACCGATCCTGGCCAAGGAACTGCAACAGGCCAAGACCTACACCATTGGCAGCGCGCCGACCGCGCCGCTGCACCTGGAAAAACCCAAGCTTCCGGACCTGCGCGGCTACACCGCCGAGGCCGTCGCGGCGAAGATCGTGCGCAGCCAACCGGGCAAGATCAGCGTGCGCCGGATGATGCAGGAAGATGCCCTCAAGGACTTTATCGGCGGTGACAACAAGATGGCCGAATGGGTGGTCCGCCAGCATGGCATTCCCCAGGCGATCTTTATCGACGACGGCTATATCAACCTCAAGGACCTGAGCAAGAAACTGCCCAAGCAATACATCAGCGAAACCTCGCCGGGGGTGTTCCTGGCCAGGCTGCCGATCGTGGTCGGACGCAAGGGCATCCTTGAAATCGACAAACAGACCCAGGAACTGCGCCTGTCCCAGGAAGGCGGTGCGTTCCTGATCAACGACGGCCAGCTATTTATCCACGACACCAGGGTCACCGGCTGGCGCGAAGCGGACAACGGCCCGGCGACCTTCCGTTCGCCCCAGGAATTCCGGCCTTTCCTGCTGGCCTGGGGCGGCACCGAGACCTATATCGTCAACAGCCGGATGGCCAGCTTCGGCTACGCCAACAGCAAGTCCTATGGCGTGAGTATTTCCCAGTACACGCCGAACATGGCCCAGGTGCTCAAGCGGCCCGAGCCGACCGGCTGGATCATCGGTTCCGAGTTCTCGGACATGTGGTACGGCTTCTACTGCTACGAGACCCGTGACTTCGTGCTCAAGGGCAACACCTACCGCGACAACATCGTCTACGGCATCGACCCCCACGACCGTTCCCATGGGCTGATCATCGCCGACAACACGGTGCACGGGACCAGGAAGAAGCACGGCATCATCATTTCCCGGGAGGTGAACAACAGCTTCATCTTCAACAACCGCAGCTACGACAACCACCTCTCGGGCCTGGTGATCGACCGTAACAGCGTCAACAACCTGGTCGCCTACAACCAGATCTACACGAACCATAGCGACGGCATCACCCTCTACGAGAGCGCCGACAACCTGATCTACGGCAACAAGGTGATCGGCAACAAGCGTCACGGCATCCGCATCCGCAACAGCGTGAATATCCGCCTGTACGAGAACGTCGCCATGGCCAACGGCCTGACCGGGGTCTACGGCCATATCAAGGACCTGAGCGACACCGACCGCGACATCGAGCTCGACCCGTTCGACACCGAGGTTTCGCTGATCGTGGTCGGTGGCGAACTGGCCGGCAACGGCAGCGGCCCGCTGTCCATCGACTCGCCGTTGAGTGTCGAGTTGTACCGGGTCTCCATGCTCGCCCCGACAAAAAACAGCGGCATCAGCTTCAGCGGGATTCTCGGCGAGCGCCAGGATGAAATTCTCGACCTGCTGGTGCGCCAGCAGAAAGCCGTGCTGATCGACCCCGTCGAACGCCAGACACCCCTGCGGGATTGAGGACGACCTTTATGAACCCACACCTGATCAAACTGCTCGGCCTGTCGGGCCTGGCCGCGGCGATCTTCGCCGCCAGCGGCAACCTCATGGCCGAGGAAGTCCAGGCGCCGAATTTTACCGCCGAGCCCTGCTGCAGCCTGTGCCCGGCAGCCCATGACGCGAAAAACTACGTCAGCCGCTACCAGCAGAACTTCACCACCCTGGTCCAGGCCCAGGGCGACTGGCTGTTCCGGACCCAGGAAGACCTGCGCACCGAGTTCGACACCAGCCCCGCCGGTTACCGGCGCCTGCAACAGCTCCACGATGCCTTCAAGAGCAAGGGCGTGGAGTTGGTGGTGGTCTATCAGCCGACCCGTGGCCTGGTGGATCGCAACAAACTGTTCCCGGCCGAGCGCGCCAAGTTCGACTATGAAAAAGCCCTGGGCAACTACCAGGCGATGCTCGGGCGCTTCGCCAAGATGGGCTACCACGTGCCGGATCTGTCACCGCTGACCAACGAGCAGCAGGCCCACGATTTCTACTTCCGTGGCGACCAGCACTGGACTCCGTACGGCGCCGAGCGCACCGCGAAGATCGTTGCCGAGACGGTGAAAAAGATGCCGGGCTTTGCCGACATTCCCCACCGTGAATTCGAGACCAAGGTCTCCGGGCGCATGGGCAAGACCGGCACCCTGCACAACATGGCCGGCCAGCTCTGCGGCACCAGCTACGCGATCCAGTACATGGAACAGTTCAGCACCGAGCCCAAGGGCGAAGCGGCGGACGGCGACCTGTTCGGCGATGCCGGCAACCCGCAGATCACCCTGGTGGGCACCAGCCACAGCGGCAAGAACTACAACTTCGCCGGCTTCCTGCAGCAGTACATCGGCGCCGACATCCTCAACGTCGCCTTCCCCGGTGGAGGCCTGGAAGGCTCGATGCTGCAGTACCTGGGCAGCGAGGCGTTCCAGAAGACCCCGCCGAAGGTGCTGATCTGGGAATTCTCGCCGCTGTATCGCCTCGACCAGGAAACCATCTACCGGCAGATGATGGCCCTGCTCGACAACGGCTGTGAAGGCAAGACCGCCGAGATGAGCGCCAGCAGCACGCTCAAGACGGGCAAGAACGAACTGCTGGTCAACAGCAACAACCGCGACCTGCGCAACAGCGGGCACCAGGTCGATATCCGCTTCGCCGACACCTCGGTGAAAACCCTGCACGCCACCCTCTGGTACATGAACGGTCGCCACGAGGACATCAAGATCGAGAAACCGCAAACCTCCGACACGGATGGACGTTTCGCCTTTGAACTGCGCACCGACGAAGACTGGGCCAACCAGAACCTGCTGGCCGTCGAAGTCCAGGGCCCGGAAGCGGGCACCGCGCCGCAGCAAGTCGAGGCGAAGATCTGCAAACGCAACGTATTCCCCAGCGCCGAGCCCCATGTGGCACAGGCCGGGTTATGAGGAGCCTACCGATGAAACTGCGCACACTGCTTGCCCCTTCGCTGCTCGGCCTGGCGATCATCGCCGGCTCGGCCCAGGCCGCCGCGCCACTGCGTCCGCCCCAGGGTTACCTGGCCGCCATCGACAAGATCAAGACCGGCGACAACAGCGACGGCTGCGACAGCATGCCCCCGCCCTACACCGGTTCGTTGCAGTTCCGCAGTAAATACGAAGGCTCCGACAAGGCCCGCTCGACGCTGAATGTGCAGTCGGAAAAGGCCTTTCGCGACACCACCTCCGACATCACCAAAATGGAGCGCGGCACCAGCAAGCGGGTGATGCAGTTTATGCGTGACGGTCGCCCGGACCAGTTGAGCTGCACCCTGAACTGGCTGACCGCCTGGGCCCAGGCCGATGCGCTGATGTCCAAGGACTTCAACCACACCGGCAAGTCCATGCGCAAATGGGCGTTGGGCAGCATGGCCTCGGCCTATATCCGCCTGAAGTTCTCCGACTCCCGTCCGCTGGCCACCCACCAGAAGGAAGCGCAGTTGATCGAGGCCTGGTTCAGCAAGATGGCCGACCAGGTGGTCAGCGACTGGGACAACCTGCCGCTGGAAAAAACCAACAACCACTCGTACTGGGCGGCCTGGTCGGTGATGGCGACCGCGATCGCCACCGACCGTCGCGACCTGTTCGACTGGTCGGTGAAGGAATACAAGATCGGCGCCAACCAGGTCGATCCCCAGGGGTTCCTGCCCAATGAGCTCAAGCGTCAACAGCGGGCCTTGGCTTATCACAACTATGCGTTGCCGCCGCTGGCGATGATCGCCAGTTTTGCCCTGGCCAATGGCGTGGACCTGCGCCAGGAAAACAATGGTGCGCTCAAACGTCTGGGTGACCGGGTGCTGGCCGGGGTCAAGGATCCTGGGGAATTCCAGGCCAGGAACGGCAAGGAACAGGACATGACTGACCTCAAGGTCGACTCGAAATTCGCCTGGCTGGAACCCTACTGCACGCTCTACACCTGCGCGCCGGAGGTGCTTGAACACAAACATGCGATGCAACCGTTCAAGACCTTCCGCCTGGGCGGCGACCTGACCAAGGTCTACGACCCTACCCATGAGAAGGGCAACAAAAGCAATTAGAAGAACACCACCGACCTGTAGGAGCGGCCGGTCGACGCTCGATTGCCCGCGAAGGGGCCCTTGAGATCGCTAAAAGCTTCGCGGGCAATCGAGCGTCGACCGGCCGCTCCTACAGATCGCGGTGGATTCGGATGTGATGCACCCCCCCATTTCCATGGGGGGTTTGGGGGGGCTTTCGGCCCTTGACCGTTGATGAAACAAGGAGAGCTCGGGATGGTCTTTTCATCCAACGTATTCCTGTTCCTGTTCCTGCCGATCTTTCTCGGCCTGTACTACTTGAGCGGGCAACGCTATCGCAACCTGCTGTTGCTGATCGCCAGCTACGTGTTCTACGCCTGGTGGCGGGTCGACTTCCTGGCGCTGTTCGCCGGCGTCACCCTGTGGAACTACTGGATCGGCCTCAAGGTCGGCGCCGCCGGCGTGCGCAGCAAACCGGCCCAACGCTGGCTGCTGCTGGGCGTGGCCGTCGACCTGGGCATCCTCGGCTACTTCAAGTACGCCAACTTCGGGGTCGACAGCCTCAACGCGATCATGACCTCGTTCGGTCTCGAACCCTTTATCCTGACCCACGTGCTGCTGCCGATCGGCATCTCGTTCTACATCTTCGAGTCCATCAGCTACATCATCGACGTCTACCGCGGCGACACCCCGGCGACCCGCAACCTGATCGACTTCGCCGCCTTCGTGGCGATCTTCCCGCACCTGATCGCCGGCCCCGTGCTGCGCTTTCGCGACCTCGCCGACCAATTCAACAACCGCACCCACACCCTCGACAAATTCTCCGAGGGCGCCACGCGGTTCATGCAGGGCTTTATCAAGAAAGTCTTTATCGCCGACACCCTGGCGGTGGTCGCCGATCATTGCTTCGCCCTGCAACACCCGACCACCGGCGACGCCTGGCTCGGTGCCCTGGCCTACACCGCGCAGCTGTACTTCGACTTCTCCGGCTACAGCGACATGGCCATCGGCCTGGGCCTGATGATGGGCTTCCGCTTTATGGAGAACTTCAAGCAGCCCTACATCAGCCAGTCGATCACCGAGTTCTGGCGGCGCTGGCATATCAGCCTGTCGACCTGGCTGCGGGACTACCTCTACATCACCCTGGGCGGCAACCGCAAAGGCACGCTGACCACCTACCGCAACCTGTTCCTGACCATGTTGCTCGGCGGCCTGTGGCACGGTGCCAACCTCACCTACATCGTCTGGGGTGCCTGGCACGGCCTGTGGCTGGCGCTTGAAAAAGCCCTGGGCATCGACACCTCGCCACGCCGTTTCAACCCAATCCGCTGGGCCCTGACCTTCCTGCTGGTGATCATGGGCTGGGTGATCTTCCGCGCGGAAAGCCTCCATGTCGCCGCCCGCATGTACGGCGCCATGTTCAGCTTCGGCGAGTGGTCGCTGTCGGAACTCAACCGCGCCAGCCTCACCGGCCTGCAAGTGGCGACCCTGGTGCTGGCCTACGCGACCCTGGCGTTCTTCGGCCTGCGGGACTTCTACAGCAACCCGCCCGCCGCCAAGGCCAAACCCGCCGATGGCCCGGCCAGCGCACAACCCGGCCTGATCAAGGCCGTCCCCGGCGAAGCGGCCAGCAGCATCCACGAACACGGCTACAGCGTCGGCAGCGAGGCTCAAGTGCAACCGGCCTACTGGGTCGCCGAATGGCCGCGTTATGTGATGCGCACCCTGGTGCTGCTGCTGTTTATCGCCTCGATTCTCAAACTCTCGGCGCAAAGCTTTTCGCCGTTTCTCTACTTCCAATTCTGAGGGAGCCGACCATGACCCGCTCATTACGCATCCTCTACATCGCCCTGTTCCTCGCCACCTTGCTGGCGCTGGGGCTGTGGTCGCTGCGCAGCTTTATCGGCTTCAGCACCAACGCCGACGCCACCCTGCTCGACGGGCGCTGGACCAAGGCGGTGGAAACCCGTTACGACGGCGAATTCCCGATCAAGCGCCTGGGCACCAACCTCTGGGCCGCGCTGGACTTCAAGCTGTTCAACGAAGGCCGTCCCGGCGTGGTGCTGGGCCGTGACCAGTGGCTCTACAGCGACGAGGAATTCAACCCCATCGCCGGCGAGCAGCAGAACCTGCAAGACAACTACGCCCTGGTCGAAGGCGTGCGCCAGACCCTCAAGGCCAAGGGCGTGAAGCTGGTGATGGCGATCGTTCCGGCCAAGGTCCGCCTGTACCCGGAACACCTGGGCGATGTCCGTCCGGCGAGCATCCACGCCAACCTCTACCAGGACTTCCACGCCCGGGTCGCCGCCGACCGGATCCTCGCCCCCGACCTGCTCGGCCCGCTGCAACAGGCCAAGGACCAAGGCCGGCAAGTATTCCTGCGCACCGACACCCACTGGACCCCGGACGGCGCGCAAATCGCCGCGACCCAACTGGCCGACGCCATCGGCAAGCACGCTCCACTCAGTGGCGAGCCGCAACGCTTTGTCACCGAAGCCGAGAAGATCGAACAGCACAAGGGCGACCTGACCCTGTTCCTGCCGCTGGACCCGCTGTTCAGCAACCTGATGCCGCCCCAGGAGCCCCTGGAAAAGCGCACCACCCGCGCGGTGGACGATCAGCCGGCCGGCGAAGACGCATTGTTCGCCAACACCGAAGTCCCGGTGGCGCTGATCGGCACCAGCTACAGCGCCAACCCGAACTGGAACTTCGTCGGCGCGCTGAAACAGGCCCTGCACCGCGACGTGGTGAATTACGCCGAAGACGGCCACGGCCCGATCCTGCCGATGCTTGCCTACCTGGAAAGCGACGCCTTCAAGAACAGCCCGCCGCAGTTGCTGATCTGGGAATTCCCGGAGCGCTACCTGCCGGTCAACAACGAAATCGGCGATGCCGACCCGCAGTGGGTCGCGCAATTGAAAGCCGCTGGAATCCGTCAACAGAACCTGGTCCAGAACACATCTAAATCCGAGTCGCCTATACGGGCGCAAAACTGAAAGAGGTACTTACCATGACCTTCAACATCACTCGTAAAAACACTCAACCGCGCATGGTCAAAACCCTGGCCCTGACTGCCGGCCTGAGCCTGCTGTCCCTGCCGGTCTGGGCGGGTGGAGATGCCGCGCTGTACGGCCCGGTCGCGCCGAAAGGCTCGAGCTTTGTGCGTATCTACAACGCCAGCAACCAGGAAGTCAGCGCCACCATCGGCGCCACCGCGATCAATGACGTCGCCCCGCTGGCCAGCAGTGATTTCAGCTTTATGCCCGGCGGCGACTACAGCGCCAAGGTCGGTAGCCAGGCCCTGCCGCTGAAACTGGCCGCCGACCACTATTACACCCTGGTCAACAACGCTGGCGGCCAGCCGCAACTGATCGAAGAGCCGCCGTTCAAGAACAAGCAGAAGTCCTTGGTGCGGGTGCAGAACCTGAGTGACAAGGCCCTGACCCTGAAGACCGCCGACGGCAAGACCGACGTGGTCCAGGCGGTGGCGGCCAAAGGTCGCGGAGAGCGTGAGATCAACCCGGTGAAAGTCAGCTTTGCGCTGTACGACGGCGGCACCAAGGTCAGCGACCTCAAGCCGGTGGCCCTGGAGCGCGGCGAAGCGGCGGTGCTCTACGTCACGGGAAACGGCAGCAACCTGTCGCCGGTGTGGGTCAAGCGCCCGGTTTCGACCCGCTAATGAATTCGCCGGACGAAAACAGGCCCCACGAACACCACCGACCCATTCGCCGAACAACCACAGGAGCCACGAACACCGCCGACCTGTAGGAGCAGGGCTTGCCCGCGAAGGCGTCCTTGAGGGCGCCAAAAGCTTCGCGGGCAAGCCCAGCTCCTACAGATACGGGTGTTCTCAGGATCAGTGACCGTCCGGCCCGAAACAACAACAACAAGAGTGAAACGACAGAACGCAGTAGCTCTAACCCATAGATCGCTTAAAGGAGTAACACCATGATTCCAGTAATCCTCTCAGGTGGTAGCGGCTCACGTCTTTGGCCGCTTTCGCGCAAGCAGTTTCCCAAGCAATTCCTCGCCCTTACCGGCAAGGAAACGCTGTTCCAGCAAACCCTGGAACGCCTGGTATTCGACGGCATGGAAAGCCCCATCGTGGTCTGCAACCTGGACCACCGTTTTATCGTCAACGAACAACTGAGCAGCCGTCAGCTCACCACCCAGCGCATCCTGATGGAGCCCTTCGGCCGCAACACCGCCCCGGCCGTGGCCCTGACCGCCATGCTGCTGGTCAACGAGGGCCGCGACGAACTGATGCTCGTCCTCCCCGCCGACCACGTGCTCGAAGACCAGAAAGCCCTGCAACGCGCCCTGGCCCTGGCCACGGTAGCCGCCGAGCGCGGTGAAATGGTGCTGTTCGGTGTCCCGGCAACCAAACCGGAAACCGGCTACGGCTACATCAAGTCGAGCAACGACGCGCTACTGCCGGAAGGCGTCAGCCGAGTCTCGCAATTCGTCGAAAAGCCCGATGAAAAACGCGCCATCGAGTTCGTCGAAGCCGGCGGTTACTTCTGGAACAGCGGCATGTTCCTGTTCCGCGCCAGCCGCTTCCTCGAAGAGCTGAAAAAGCACGACCCGGACATCTACGACACCTGCCTGCTGACCCTGGAGCGCAGCACCCAGGACGGCGACGGCGTGATCCTCGACGAAGCCACCTTCGCCCAGTGCCCGGACAACTCCATCGACTACGCGGTAATGGAAAAAACCCAGCGTGCCTGCGTGGTGCCATTGAGCGCCGGCTGGAGTGACGTGGGTTGCTGGTCATCGTTGTGGGACGTGCATGAAAAGGACGAAAACGGCAACGTCAGCAAGGGCGACGTGGTGATCCAGGACAGCCACAACTGCATGATCCACGGCAACGGCAAGCTGGTCTCGGTGATCGGCCTGGAAGACATAGTCGTGGTCGAAACCAAGGACGCCATGATGATCGCCCACAAGGACAAGGTTCAGGGCGTGAAACAGATGGTCAACACCCTCAACGAACAGGGCCGCAGCGAAACCCAGAACCACTGCGAGGTCTACCGGCCCTGGGGTTCCTATGACTCGGTGGACATGGGCGGGCGTTTCCAGGTCAAGCACATCTCGGTCAAGCCGGGGGCCTGCCTGTCGTTGCAGATGCACCACCACCGCGCCGAACACTGGATCGTGGTCAGCGGCACGGCCGAGGTGACCTGCGACGAGAAGGTGTTCCTGCTGTGCGAGAACCAGTCGACCTACATCCCGATTGCTTCGGTGCACCGCCTGCGTAATCCGGGGAAGATTCCGCTGGAGATTATCGAGGTGCAGTCCGGTAGCTACCTGGGTGAGGACGATATCGAGCGGTTTGAAGATGTGTACGGGCGTTCGACGGCGCCGGAGCAGGAGGTGAAAACCATCGCCCAGTAACCTACAGTGTTCCACTCACCCCCGCCTCGCTGGCTGCGTACCCCCTATCCGCAGCCAGGGAGTCGGGGGTGTTTTTTGCCCACTTACTCACACCGAAAACGTATTTCCTCGCGGTGAGTTGTATCCGGTGGCTCAGATCTCGACGACCTTGTTCCATGTGAACAACGGGTTTTCAGGTGCCCTCGAACGTTGATCGCTATATCCACGCGGATTACAGATCACACGTGTTCCTTCTGCGAAATAATCGAATGCGGTATGGGTGTGACCATGGACCCACAGCGCAACCGGCGCGCGCACGAGGGAAGGCAGATCGCTCACATAACCCGCCGAGGCGCGATCCGTCGCGAACTTCTCCGCCAGGCTTGGCCTGAGCGGCGCATGGTGCGTGACCACAATCGTCTGGCCATCGAAGGGTTTTACCAGCTCATCTTCCAGCCATGCTCGCGCTTGCTTGTGGAGCGCCAGCGAGTCGCGGGGAGTAAACGAACGTAGCGGGGCTTCGAGTTCGGGCGATGAGACCTGAATCACACCCTGGTAGTCGAGTATGACCCGCTCGGCCTCTGCAATGGACTCGCGCAGCGCCACATCGCCAGCGCCGAACAACGAGAAGTCTGTCCACAACGTAGTACCGAGGACCCGCCATTGGCCATTTCGCTCCGTGAACGTTGTGTTGTTCAGGAAATGCACATTGGGCAAGCTGCGCGCGGCGGCTTGCATCGCGCTTTCGAGTGCAGCGAATTCACCACCGTAATACTCGTGGTTGCCCGGCACATAAATAACCGGCACCTGTGAATCGAAGTTTTCCGCCGCCCAACGCAGGCCTTTCGCATGGTTGTGGATATCACCGGCCAGCACGACGAGATCGGCCTCCACGTGCGGGATGGCAAGCGGTTCGTCGTACTCAAGATGCAGGTCGGACAGAACGCGAATCTTCACGACGTGGTTCTCCTCAATGCTGTTCCCGATGCATCTAAGTATGAATGCCACCGATCAAACCGACCTGACTCAGGTTCTGCTGGGATACCGGATCTAGTAATCACCTGATCCACGCTGCCGGCTACTGTCAGAAATGACAGGCCCGATAAATGGTATTGAGCTGCCCACGGTCCAATGTCAGGCAGTCAAGAAAATGGGATATTGAAAACACTACGCAACTTGTAGGAGCAGGTCTTGCCCGCGAAGCTTTTAGCGATCTCACGGGCCTCTTCGCTGGCAAGCCAAGCTCCTACAGGGACCGTGTTCGCCTTAACGGGTAGGTATTTGCTCATAGCCGGAGGCTTTCCGAAAATGAGTTCGGATCTGAGCCGGTAGGATATTCACGAAGACTATTCCCTTTCGCCGCCCTTGGGCAGCGACGGCGGCGTGATGCTGAAGTTCTCTTGTGGGTCCATCGCCGGGCTCCAGGCAGATCTGCTGGGAGCTAATGTGGGCGCAATCCGGGGGCCTCATCTACTGTCAGAAATGACAGTTTTTTAGTGATTAACGAAATAAGAAAGCGCCAAACAGGGCATATGCCGGCCGGCCCAGGCGATAACGTGACCCCATGACTCACTATTAACGACCAAGATCGAGCATAAAACGACCCATCCATTACAACGCAGCCCCCCGATTTCTGACCACAACCCCTTGATTTTATGGAAGTACACCTGCGGTAACACTCTTTCAGCCGACTCGCTCAGCAATGATGGCGCTTTGACACCCGTCATTTCTGACAGGTTACATTGGATCACATTTGACGTTGAATACTCCCCAACACCGAAACAGGGCGGCAGGGCATCGAGCATGAAAGGGACGAACACGGTCATCGAGATAAAAACTCGACAAGCGTTCAGGGCAGAGCTGGGCAGCCTGGAGGTGCCATTGATCCGGCCCCGACCCGCCGTGGTGCTGGTCTATAGACGTAACTGTCCACCGTGCGACAAGCTCAAGCCCTTGCTTGAGGCCCTGGCCGCGGGCCCCTACCGGGATCGGGTGGCGTTCTATCAGATCAGTTACCCGATTTTCAAACTGTTCCAGCCGGAGATCAAACTGGAGTACCTCCCGGCCCTGTTTTTTCTGGATGGTCATGGCAACCAGACACACATGTATGGCACGCAAAAGGACGAGGTAAAGAAGGGCCTCGATTCGCTCATTTTTGTCTCGGACGGGGTATTCTCAGAGATCTTCGACTCTCGACAAGCCCACTAAGGAAGTGCCATGCCCGTTGCCCTGATTACCGGATGTTCCAGCGGCATCGGCCGCGCGTTGGCGGATGTGTTCAAGCACGCGGGTTACCAGGTCTGGGCTTCGGCGCGTCGGGCCGATGATGTGGCGGCGCTCGCGGCAGCCGGGTTCACCGCCGTGCAGTTGGACGTCAATGATGGCAATGCCCTGCAGCGACTCGGCGAACGGCTCAACACCGAGTGCGGCGGCCTTGATGTACTGATCAACAATGCCGGTTACGGCGCCATGGGACCGCTGCTCGATGGCGGGGTTGAAGCGATGCGTCGGCAATTCGAAACCAATGTGTTCTCCATTGTCGGGGTGACCCGGGCGATGCTCCCGGTGTTGCGCCGCGGCCGAGGGCTGGTGGTGAATATCGGCAGCGTGTCCGGGGTGCTGGTGACGCCGTTCGCCGGGGCTTATTGCGCCTCGAAGGCGGCGGTGCATGCCTTGAGCGATGCCTTGCGCATGGAGTTGGCGCCGTTCGGGATCCGGGTGATGGAAGTGCAGCCCGGGGCTATCGATACCAGCTTTGCCAAGAATGCCGGGCATGAGGCTGAACAGTTGATTGGCGAGCAATCGCCCTGGTGGCCGCTGCGCGAGGGGATTCGCGCGCGGGCCAATGCCTCGCAAAACAATCCGACCCCGGCCACCAGCGTGGCCGCCGACTTGCTCAAGGCCGTGCAGCAGGACCGACCACCACGGCTGTTGCGCCTGGGCAATGGCAGCCGGGCCTTGCCGTTGATGGCCTGGTTGCTGCCCAAGGGGCTGCTGGAAAAGGTGTTGATGAAGCGCTTTGGTTTGGGGGTACGGCTGTAACGACCGCTCAGGCGTGCTCTTTCATGAAGTCGATAAACACCCGGACCTTCAACGGCAAATGCCGAGTGTCCGGGTACAGGGCATAAATCCCTTGTTCGACAAAGCGATAGCCGTTCAACAAGCTGCACAGGCGCCCTGCCTCCAGATCCTCACGCACCAACCAATCCGGCAAAATCGCCACGCCCTGCCCCGCCAGGGCAAAACCGCGCAGCACCGAGGAATTGTCCGCGACAATCCGTGACTGCTCGGCCGCCGGCCGGAAGAAAAACGGCTCGCCGCTCTTCACATGGGTCAGGCCCAGATCGCCCAGGCGCCGATGCACCAGGCTCTGCACCTGTTGCAAGTCCTCGAAGGTGTGCAACTCGCCGCCGGGTAGCCCGGCAACAAACTCCGGCGAGGCCACGGCAAAGATCTTGAACGTGGCGAGCTGCGTGGCCCGGTGATTGGAATCCGAGACCTGGCCGAGCCGGATCGCCACGTCGAAACGTTCCGAGATCAGGTCGGCGTGGGTCGAGGAGGTCGACAGATGCACCTTCAACTCCGGGTGAATCCGCCGGAACAGCTCCAGCGCCGGAACCACCTTGGCCAGGGCATATTCGACCGTGGTGGTGATCCGCAGCGTGCCGCGCAGTTGCGTATGTTCCGAACGCGCCTCGTCGATCGCCAGCCGGGCCTGTTCCAGCATGCTCAGACAGCGCCCGTAAAAGCGCTCGCCGGCCTCGGTCAGGGCCAGGCGCCGGGTGTTGCGGGTCAACAGGGTCACCCCCAGTTCGGCCTCCAGGCGCTTGAGGGTAAAGCTGACCACGGCCCGGGTCTGCCCCAGGCGTTCGGCGGCGGCGGTCAGCGAACCGGCCTCTACCACGGTCTTGAAGGTCTCGAAACGATCCAGGCTGACCATGGGTCAAGGTCTCCATTGTCAAAATATTTTTGACAAACTAGCAGTCAATGCGCGGTTTCCCAAGCCTTGCCGGCGACCTAACCTGTCGCCTTATCCGATGGAGACCGTCATGAGCTATCGCTCGAAAATCGCCCTGGTGTATCTGCTGGGGTTTTCCCTGGACCTGGTGAACATGTTTGTCGCCAATGTCGCCTACCCGGAAATCGGCCATGAGCTGCGGGCCACGGTGACGCAACTGGCCTGGGTCGGGAACGCCTATATGCTCGGGCTGACGGCGATCATTCCCCTGAGTGTCTGGCTGGCGGCGCTGGTCGGCGAGCGACGCTTGATCGCGGCCTCGCTGGTGCTGTTCGCCGTGGCCTCCTGGTGCGTGGCCCAGGCCGGCTCCATCGAGGCGCTGATCGGTTGGCGGTTGGTGCAGGGCCTGGGCGGCGGTTTGCTGATCCCGGTCGGACAGGCCATGGCCTACCGCAACTATCCGGTGAACGAACGCGCCGGACTGACCTCGCGGATGATGCTGGTGGCCTTGCTGATCCCGGCCTTGTCCCCGGCGCTGGGCGGGCTGATTGTCGACCATGCGTCGTGGCGCTGGATCTTCTACGCCAATATCCCGCTGGCACTGCTGCCTCTGCTGCTGACCGGGTTGTGGTTCAAGCCGGACGTGCGCCCGGCCCAGCGGCCAGGGTTCAGCCATCGCGGCCTGTGGAGTGCAGCCCAGGTGGCACGTATTCCGCTGTTGCGCCTGGCGATGCTGGTGTACCTGTTCGTCCCCGGGGTGTTTATCGGCACCCAGTTGGTGGCAATTCTCTATCTGCGTGGCCTGGGGGCGAGCGCGGCGCAGACCGGTGCCCTGATGCTGCCCTGGGCACTGGCCTCGGGGGTGGCGATTGTGTTCGGCAAGCGCCATTTCAACCGACTCGGCCCCAAGCCCTTGTTGCTGGCGGGCCTGTTCGCCCAGGCACTGGGCATCCTGTTGTTGGTATTGATCATTGATCCCCACGGACCGCTGCCGATCATCGCCTATGCGCTGATGGGCCTCGGCGGCAGCCTGTGCAGCAGTACCGCGCACAACTGCGCGTTTCTCGATGTCGAGTTACCGCGCATGGGCCACGCCAGCTCGGTGTGGAATATCAATCGGCAACTGAGCTTCTGCCTCGGCGCGGCGCTGCTGATGGGACTGCTGGATCAGTTGGGTAGCACGCCGTTCGGGTTTCACGGCTGTTTTCTGATTGCCGCGGCGTTGACCCTGGTGCCGCTGTTCGCCGTCTTTCGTCTCGATACGCCAACGGTGCTGGCACTGTTAACCCCCAAACAAGGAGAACCTGCATGAGCGATAAAGCGCTGTACCTCAATGAAGTGATCGAAGCCCATAAAGTCATCGAGCAATGGTTTGCCGGAGCCCTGGAGAACGACGCGTTGGCGCCGCTGCTGGCGCGGTTCTCGGAAGCCTTTTCAATGGTCACGCCGACGGGCAGGCCATTGGACAAGGCGGGATTGGGCGAGCTGTTTGCCGGTGCGGGCGGACGTCGACCGGGTTGCACCATCACCCTGGGCGAGCTTGAAGTGTTTGCGTTGCACGAAGCCGGCGCCATCGTTCGTTATCGCGAATGGCAGGCCGATGACACGGGCACGCGTACAGACCGGCTATCGACGGCGGTGTTTGAGAAACAGTCGGATGGGCCGGTGCTGTGGCGGCATCTGCATGAGACCTTCACTCAGGCCTGAGAAATTAGTACATGTTTTTTTGGGGCAGTCATAAGGCAGCCTGTGGCACTGTCAGCCTTGGAAGAGTAGGATTAAAATCTACAGACTCAATTTTAATATTATTGAGTCCACAGATTATACTTCAAGGATATGATCATGACAGTCACCTCACCTGCTCCAGGACTGACCAAAGCGCATGGCGTGACAGGTCTGAGAGCCGCCGTGGGCGTACTCGAAAAATGGCAGGCCTCGAGTGACCAGGCCTGTCGTATCTTGCGTATTTCCCGCAGCACCTACACCCGCGCCAAACAACGTGATCCCGAGTGGTCCGTTGCCCTGGATGCCGACCAGATGCAACGGATCAGCTTCGTTTTGAACATCCACGCGGCCTTGCGCGGCATTTTCGATAATCCCGAGAACGCCTATGGTTTTCCGGCGATGGCGAACGCTAACGAGTTTTTCAACGGACGTGCCCCGCTGGACATCATGGCGCAGGGCGACATGATCTCGCTGTACGAAACGTTTCGGCGGATTGACGCCCTGCGGGGCGCGCAATGGTGAAAACAGGCGATTTGCCGACGTTGCCCGGTGAGCGCTTGCAAGCTTACCGATTGGTCAATTCCAAGTTCCCACCGATTGCCTTGTTCGATGACGTGGCGGACGCGGATGAGTTCGAGGTGCTTTACCAGATTCAGGCCCTCACCAATCCAAGGCTGCAGAATGAGCTGGGTCGATTGGAACTGATCTCACGCGATGAGATCCCCTTCGGCATTCCCGGATGCGCGTACGCGACGGCGCCCTTCACTCACGTCAATCCGGCGGGGTCGCGGTTCAGCGATGGCAGTTTTGGCGTGCTGTATCTGGCCGATACGATGGAAACGGCACTGGCCGAGGTGCGGCATCACCAGAACCATTACTGGTCGAAGGTGCAGGGCCTCAACTACGAACGTTTTGTTTTCCGGGGGCTTTCTTGTCAGTTCACTGACGCGGCAATGAAAGATGCCATGTCCATCCCTCTGGCAGACCCCATTTATGATCCGGATGACTACACCCATTCCCACGCATTGGGGAAGGCGGCCAAGAGTGAACGGTGCCCCGGCCTGCGCTACCGATCCGTGCGCCATCCGGGCAACCACTGCTGGGCGCTGATGACCCCACGCCCGGTCTTATCGATCATTCAAACCGCTCATTACGAAATGATCTGGAACGGCAAAATCACCGGTGTCAACCAGATCACCGGCGCCTGATCGTGATGGTGCGAGAAGCGGGTGTTTGTGGAGCCCCTTAAGCTCTTGGCGATCGTCAGGCCCCCGCCGGCTTGACAATCACCGTGCAGGTAATCCCCGCCGCCAACAGCACCCCGTCCGGCACCTCGTCGATATGAATCCGCACCGGCACCCGCTGGGCCAGGCGCACCCAGTTGAACGTCGGGTTCACATCCGCAATCAGCTCACGACTCTCGGGATTGTCACGGTCATAGATCCCCCGCGAGATACTCTCCACATGCCCCTTGAGTACCTGGCCGCTCATCAGTTGCATATCCGCCGGATCACCCACCTGGAGATGCGGCAACTTGGTCTCTTCGAAGAAGCCATACACCCAGAACGAGTTCATATCGACCACCGCCATCTTCGCCTCGCCGATCCGCGCATAATCGCCACGATGCACATTGAGGTTGGTGACGTAACCGTCCACCGCCGCCCGCACTTCAGTGCGCGCCAGGTTCAACTGCGCCGCCTCCAGCTGCGCCTGGGCCTGCTGATAGTCGGCCAGGGCCGCGTCGGCGGTGTTGCTGGCGTCGTCGCGGCTTTCCTTGGAGATCACCAGGTTGTCCAGGTCGGCGCGGCGGTGGGCGTTGAGCTTGCGCATCTCCCAGGTGGCCTTGCGCGAGTCCACCAGCGACTGCGCCTGCTTGACCGCAATCCGGTAGTGCTCGGGGTCGATGCGCATCAGCAGGTCGCCCTTTTTCACCACCTGGTTGTCGCGCACCGGCACGTCCACCACTTCACCGGTGACGTCCGCCGCGACGTTGATGATATCGGCGCGCACCCGGCCATCGCGGGTCCAGGGGGTTTCCATGTACTGGACCCACAGGACCCGGCCGATCCAGATCGCCAGGGCCAGGACCAGCAAGGTGGCGATCAGGCTGAATAGCTTTTTCATCAGGTCGTTCTCAACGGTAGACAGTGAGCGCCAAGGCGCCGAACAAGCAGCAGAACAGGCTCAGGCGCAACAGCGCCGGATGCCAGAAAAAACGGTACAGGTCATGGCTGGCGATAAAGCGGTCCAGCGCCCAACCAAGCCCGGCCGCGATCAGGAACATCAGGGTCATGGTCGGCATATAGACGCCGTGGAAAGCGATTTCACGGGGCATGAGAGAGTCTCAGGTCGGCCAACGGGGATTGCGGGTCCAGCAACGAGGTGCGGATAAAGTGCAGGTAGCTCTGCACCCGGCGCAGCGCCGAGGTGTCGAAGTGCCGGGCAAAAGGCTCGTCGGTGGACTGGACCCGGCTGATAGCATGGTCCACCGCCACCAGGGCGCGCTCCAGGTTGCTCGCGTTGGGCTGGATAAACAGGCGCATCAGCGCCCGCCCCATGACCCGGATCGACTGGCGCCACGGCTGCGATTCGGCATAGGCCGGGTGCACCGGCAGGATCGCCTGTTCCTTGCGCAACTCGATAATGGCGTGGCCGACTTCCAGCACCACGAACATCCAGCGCAACAGTTGGCTCTGCACTTTCGGCTGCCGGACGGCCAGGCCATAGGCCTGGTGCAGCAGGTCGCGGGTGCCGCTTTCGAAGGTCGAGCCGAGGCCCTTGAGCTTGCCGCTGATGGCGAACACCACCTGTTCGCGCAGGTCCTGCTCCAGCCGCCGCCATAGCCAGCGGCTGTTGGGCGGCAGGATGATCGCCCCCGCCGCCGCGCACACCAGCATGCCAATGACCATGCCGATGTAGTCGTTGATAAAGGCATAGGGGTTGTAGACCGTCAGGTTGTCCGGCACCGAACCTATGCTGAAAAAGATCAGCAGACCCAGGCCGACGCCCGCGTACGCCGGACGCGAGGCCAGGAAGGCGCCGAGCACGATCACCGGCGCGAGCGTCAGGCACAACAGCGCAAAGCCGTCGATGTAGGGGAAGACGAAGAACATCTCGACAAAACCGATCAACGCCCCGAGCAAGGTGCCACAGGCCATCTGGAACGCCATGCGCTTGGGGTTCGGCGTGGCCGCCGCCAGGCCGACCGTGGCCGCGGCGACCAGGGTCATGGTCGCCCCGCTCGGCCAGGCGGTTGCCACCCAGTAGCTGCCGAGCACGATCAGCACGAAGGCAGCGCGAATCCCCGAGGCCGAGGCCGCCAGCCAGTTGGTTTTCGGTACATAAGGCTCGTCCCACTGTTCGCGTTCGTGGTGGTGATCGGCCAGGGAGGCGTGGGTCAGGGCGTAGCTGTGCAGTTCCTCGACGAAGCGATAAAGCAGTTCGTAGGCGGTGTGGAAATCCAGCAGGTCGGCTTCGCTCGGTTCGCTTTGCAGGAAACTCGCCCGCAGGCTGCGTACCTGCTCCGGCAACCCCAGTTTGTAGTCGGCCAGGCGGCTCGCCAGGCGCTGGGCATCGGCGTCGGTCAGGGCGCGTCCGGCAAAATCGTCGAGCAGTTCGCCCAGTCCCGGAAAACCCGGTTCGATGGCCGCCAGCACCTGCGTCCGATCCCGACTGCGCAGGCGTTCGAGCAACTGGTGCAGGGCGTTGAAGCGGGTGGTCAGGGTCATGAATTCGCTGTTCAGGCGGTTCAGGCGGCCATTGCGTCGACGCATGTGCGGGTCTTCGAACACCGTGACACTGCGCAGGCCCTCAAGCCCCACCGCCTGGGCGATAAAACCGATATTGGCGCTTTCAAACGCCGCGCTGGCATGGGGACCGCGCAAGCCGGCGCTGACAAATCCGGCAAACACGCCGAAGCGTTGATAGAGCGCATTGCGCATGGCCGCACTGGAGGTCTGCGGCAGGATCGCGGCGCTGACGCAGGTCGAGCAGACAATCCCCAGGGAGATTTCCAGTACCCGCCATACCGCCGCCATAAAGGCCCCTTCCGGATGGGCCAGGGCCGGCAGGCCGACCATCGCGGCGGTGTAGCCGGCCAGGACAAAACCGTAGGCGCGGAAGTTGCGGTTGCGTTGCGCGCCGGCCGAGCAAAGCCCGACCCAGATCGCCAGCGCGCCGATAAACAGTTCGGTGTACTGGGCGAACAGGGCGATCAGCGCGACCATCACCGCCGACCCGGCCAGGGTGCCGAGGAAGCGGTAGAAACTCTTGGCAAACACATGGCCGCTCTGCGGCTGCATCACGATAAACACGGTGATCATCGCGGTGCGCGGCTGCGGCAGTTCCAGGCGCATCGCCAGCCACAGAGTGAGGAAGGCGGCGGCCAGGACCTTGAAGATATAGATCCAGGTCACGCCGTCGCTACGGGCCCAGTCAAAGAAGCCGCGACGCCATTCCAGGGAGTACAGCCAGCGCACCGGGGCGGGCAAGGGAGTCATGACGCGGTTCTCAGTGATCGAAGGCAGCCAGCACGGCCGGAGGTTTGTTCGCCACGGTGCGGTTCTCGGCCGGTACGTCGTTGCCCGCGCCCAATCCGCCACCCAGTTCGGTGACCAGTTCGGCATGGGCACTCAGGCGCGCCGCCTGGACCTGCTGTTCGACCTGCTGCTGATGGAACAGCAGGGTCTGGGCGTTGAGCACATTGAGGTAGTCGGTCAGTCCGCGTTGGTAGGCGACCATGGCGATGTCGTAGGTTTTCTGCGCCGAGGCCACGGACTGGGCGGCGAACACCTGCTGCTTGTCCAGGGACTCGCGGCGGATCAACTGGTCGGAAATGCCCTTGAGGGCGTTGACCAGGGTCTGGTTGTATTTCGCTACGGCGAGGTCATAACCCGCCGCCGCTTCGCCCAGTTCGGCGCGCAGGCGGCCGCCGTCGAAGATCGGCAGGGACACCGCCGGGCCGACGCCATAGTTGAATTTCTTGCCGGTGAGAAACGCCAGCGGGCCGCCGCCGGTGGCCATGTAGCCGAGGTTGCCGACCAGGTCGATGTTGGGATAGAAGCCGGCGTGGGCGACATCGATGCCACGGGCCTGGGCCGCCACTTGCCAGCGACTGGCGACCACGTCCGGGCGCTGGCCGAGCAATTGCGCGGGCAGTGCCGAGGGCAGTTTCAACGCGGTGTGCAGGGACAGCGACGGGCGTTGCAGCTGCGCACCCTCCCCTGGACCGACGCCAGCCAGGGCGGCCAGCTGGTTGCGGCTCAGGGCGATCTCTTCGTCCAGCGCATCGAGCTGGCGATGGGTTTCCGGCAGCGGTGTCTCGGCCTGGCTGACTTCGAAATGGGTGCCGATGCCGCCGTTCAGGCGTTTTTGCGCCAGGTCGAGAATCTGCATCTGCTGCTTGAGGGTGGCTTCGACGATATCGCGCTCGGCGTAGTGCAATGACAGCTGGATATAGGCGTGGACGATGCTGTTCTGCAATTCGAGCCGGGCCTGGCGTGCTTCGGCGACGCTCATATGGGCCAGGTCCACGGCCCGTTCGCTGGCGTTGCTTTCGCGACCCCAAAGGTCCAGGGAATAGCTCAGGCCCAGCCCGGCATTGTTGTCCCAGGTGGTGGTGCTCGCCAACTCACCGGGGCCGTAGAACTGATCGTTGGCCCAGTTATGCCGTTTGAGCGCGGCGTCGCCCTTGATCTGCAGCGACTCGGCGGACTCGGCCAACCCGGCCATGGCCCGGGCCTGGCGCACGCGGGCGGCGGCCATGGCCAGGCTCGGGCTGCCCTGCACGGCGCGGTCGATCCACTGGTCGAGTTGGCGGTCGCCATAGGCTTTCCACCACTGCGCGGCCGGCCAGTGCGCGTCGCGCTCGGCGCCCTGGATCGCCTGGTCGGTCAGCAGGGTATTGGCGGCCAGGGCCTGACCCTGTGGAGCAATACCTCCGGTGCCGATGCAGCCGCTGATAGCCAAGGATAAAGCCCAAACACTGAGAGTCTTCAGCTCTCTGCTGATGCGACGCGGCACTGCTGCAAATTCCTGGGGTGGGGAGAAAAGCGGTTTTCTGTGAGCACGGGATTGGTCACAACGCCGTCCTGTAGGAGCAGGGCTTGCCCGCGAAGGGGCACTTGAGGCCGCCAAAAGCTTCGCGGGCAAGCCCTGCTCCTACAGTTATGAGGTGTTCTTGAGATTGGAGGGTGCACACAGGTCGGGGCAATTCTAGAGGGTGGCCTGTCAGACGATAAGATGGCCTTTCTGTGAAGCTTTGTTACCGTTAACGCGATAATCCCTTGGTCGTATGCCCATCACCCTGTTACTTCGTGTCACAATTTACCGTCACCCCAGAGAGCCTTCCATGGACACTTTGCAAAATATGCGCGCCTTCAGTTGCGTGGCCGAAGCCGGCAGTTTCACCGCCGCCGCCGTGCAACTGGACACCACGACGGCCAACGTCTCGCGCGCGGTCTCGGCTCTTGAGGCCCACCTGCAAACCCGCCTGCTCAACCGTACCACCCGGCGTATCGCCCTGACCGAGGCCGGCAAGCGTTATCTGCTGCGTTGCGCGCAGATCCTGGCCTATGTCGAGGAAGCCGAAGCCGAGGCCAGCGACGCCCATGCGCGCCCGGCCGGGCAGTTGAAAGTGCACTCGATGACCGGGGTCGGCCAGCATTTCGTGATCGATGCCATCGCCCGTTATCGCAAGACCCATCCGGACGTGACCTTCGACCTGACCCTGGCCAACCGCGTGCCGGACCTGCTGGACGAGGGGTATGACGTGTCCATCGTGCTCGCCGGCGAGTTGCCGGACTCGGGATTTGTCTCGCAGCGCCTGGGGATCACCTACAGCATCGTCTGTGCCTCGCCGGCCTATGTCAAAGCCAACGGCTGCGCGCAGCGGCCCAGCGACCTGCTCAACCATGCCTGTTTGCGCCTGGTGAGTCCGGTGATCGCCCTGGACCGCTGGGCCTTCGATGGTCCGGATGGTCAGGAAGTGGTGAACATTGCGACCTCGCCGTTTCTGGTCAACTCCGCCGATGCGATGAAGGCGGCGATCACCAGCGGCATGGGGGTTGGGGTGTTGCCGGTGTATGCGGCGATCGAGGGGCTGCGCAATGGAAGCCTGGTGCGGATGATGCCCAGCTATCGGTCCCAGGAGCTGAATGTGTATGCGATCTATCCGTCGCGCCAGTACCTGGATGCCAAGATCAAGACCTGGGTCGAGCACTTGCGCAGTACATTGCCGGAAATCCTCGCGGGCCATCAGGCCGAGTTGGCGGCGTATGAGTTGAAAAACGTGCGTATCGCCAACTGAATGTTGTTGTAGGAGCGAGCTTGCTCGCGATGGGCGTCAACGATAACGCGGGGCATCTGATACCCCGCGGTGTCTGGACCACCATCGCGAGCAAGCTCGCTCCTACAAAGTCAGAATCCACCGCACAAATCCGACGAAAAATGATAGCGTGCTTGGCATTCCCGCCGTTCGATGAGCCCTGCGATGAAAAAGACCGTACTCGCCTTCAGCCGCGTCACCCCCGCCATGGTCGAGCACCTGCGCCAAGACTTCGAAGTGATCGTCCCGGATCCCAAGCTCGGTGATCTCAACGCTCAGTTTGACGAAGCCCTGCCCCATGCCCACGGCCTGATCGGCGTCGGTCGCAAGCTCGGGCGCGCCCAGTTGGAAAACGCCGCCAAGCTCGAAGTGGTCTCCAGCGTCTCGGTCGGCTACGACAACTATGACGTGGCCTACTTCAACGAACGCGGGATCATGCTCACCAACACCCCCGACGTGCTCACCGAAAGCACCGCCGACCTGGGCTTCGCCCTGCTGATGAGCAGCGCCCGCCGGGTCGCTGAGCTGGACGCCTGGACCAAGGCCGGGCAATGGCAAGCCAGTGTCGGCCCGGCCCTGTTCGGCGGTGATGTGCACGGCAAGACCCTGGGCATCGTCGGCATGGGCAATATCGGCGCCGCCGTGGCCCGCCGTGGTCACCTCGGTTTCAATATGCCGATCCTCTACAGCGGCAACAGCCGCAAGCCGGAACTCGAACAGCAACTCGGCGCGCAGTTCCGCAGCCTCGACGCGCTACTGGCCGAGTCCGACTTCGTGGTGCTGGTGGTGCCCCTGAGCGACAAGACCCGTCACCTGATCAGCCATCGCGAACTGGGCCTGATGAAGTCGGACGCGATCCTGGTGAACATTTCCCGGGGTCCGGTGGTGGACGAACCGGCACTGATCCAGGCCCTGCAAAACGGCACCCTTCGCGGCGCCGGCCTGGACGTCTACGAGAAGGAACCCCTGGCCGAGTCGCCGTTGTTCCAACTGAAAAACGCCGTGACCCTGCCGCATATCGGCTCCGCCACCCACGAAACCCGCGAGGCCATGGCCAATCGGGCGCTGGCCAACCTGCGCAGCGCCTTGTTGGGCGAGCGCCCGCGCGACCTGGTCAATCCCCAGGTCTGGAAAGGCTGAGCGAACACCGGGCCCGGCTAATCCTGCCGGGCGTCGAGGTCTACCCGGAAAAGCCTGGGCAAGGCCTGGCGCGTGAGGATTCGCAGCCAGTTTTCACGCCGCTTCAGGTACTCACGCTGCAACGCTTCGCCACGGTTCTTGTAGTCCTGCGTGGTCTCGCCTTCCAACGGTTCATAGTCGAAGAACTCGCCAAAGAGCCGGTCGTGCTCGCTGATATGGCTGTTCTTCAGGAACGTCTGCCAGTGACGGTTGCCCATCAATATATTATCCAGCCCTTGTTCGGTTTCGACGTGCAGGACGAGCAGGCGCATGGACTCGACCGCCCTTGGATCAACGGCCCTCGGCGCCACGTCGTCAAGAAACAGCGGCGGCAGGTGCAGATCGCCGAGCTCGGAGACGTACCCCCGAAAACGCTCCTCCGGATACTGGACGTTCTGTCTGTACACCTCATTGTGCAAGGTGAAAAAGCGGAACTCTCCCCGGGCCAGAACAAAGACCCCCAGCTCCGTCTCACTCACCTCGGTCTGACGGCGCGCGAACGCATAAAACGCCTCCAACTCCATCTGCCGGAAAATCTCAAAGGCCGTCGAGTCCCCCAGCCCACCGTAGTGAACGATATCGAATAACCGGGTGCGCAACTCCCGGTCCTGTGCGCCCAAAGAGAGGAGGTACTCCATATGCCTGACCAGGTCGTCGCGAATCGCATCCTTGCTCTCCAGATACAACTCGGGAAGCTTGGCCAATTCCCTGAAAAAACCCAGGAACGCCTCCCCCGAGGCGTCGGACAAGCTCCGCCAGGCCTGCGTAAGCGCCTCGTCGAGGCCTTCCGAATGCCCCCCCAGCCACAGATCGAGCCCCTCCACTTCCGGCACATCAAAACCGAAACGGCTAGAGGGATGACTCAGTTTGAAGTATTGAAGGCGCCGCCGCGTATTGCCTGAAAGCGGGTTGTTGGTCAGCGTCACCGCTACCGGTTCAGCATTCTCGGCCCTGGCGGCCGCGAACCCGGTGAAGACCCGTCCCGAAATATCCCGAATGCGGTTGTTGCTCAAGTCGGCAAAGACCAGTTGGCGCAGCTGCTCGATCCCCTCAGGCAAGGTTTCTATCCGGGTATTGTGCAGATCCAGCTTTCTCAGCAAATGCAGCTCGTCGAGATCGGGTGGATACCCCAACGGATTGTCACTCAGGTCCAGCTGGACCAGTTCGCTCATGCCGGCCAGGCGCCGATGACCGCCCCGGGGAAAGGCAATGCGGTTATGCGCCAGCTTGAGCCGGCGCAACTCGCGCATCGAGCCTTCCAATACAGGAAAATCGGACAGCCGATTGTGGGACAGATCCAGTTCCTGCAACGACACGAACTGACGCAGGAACTGGTCGAGAAACACCGGCGCCTCGATCCTCATGCTGCGCATCGACAAGCGCGTGACGTGGGAAAAATCGGCCACTCGGGGAAACAACGGAAAGCGACTGACCTCCAGGCGGTCCAGGCTCAGTAGGTAACCGGCTTCTCCACTGTTTTGCGCGGGGGCGCGCAAGGTTTCCCGGCGCCAACACTGCTTGATGCGTTTGGCGAACTGATACAAATGCGCCCGTGATTCAGCGTTATACCTCGTCTGGCGCCAGCGCTTGAGATCGCCTCGGAGTGCGTCCAGCTCCCGAACCCGTTGACGGATCACCCCGTCACGACTGGCGAAATCCTCCCCCAGCAACGCCAACTGTCGAGATGCTTCGGCATAGGAATAGCCCGAATACAGGCCTCTGAAACGCTTCAATTGCCGATTGTGCCGCCCTTCACCACCACTCAGTTCATAGCCGACCCGGCCGTCGGCCAGACGCCGGGGCGGCACGAAACCGGGGATCTCGGGGCGCATGCCCAACAAGCGCTTCGCCCGCCCACGGTCAGCGACCGCCGCACCGGCCAGGTCTCGCCGCAACTGGCTGGCAAACCCGCTGGGGACCAGCGCCCTGCGCGCGGGCTCCGGCAACGCGGCCACTATCGAGGGAATCAGGTTGCGACTCACCGGACGCAGGCCACGACCCTGACCGGCGGCAGGCGCGTAGCCTTCGGCGGACTTGACGATCACTGCCCGCTGGGACGCATCGGCACTGCCCAGGCTGTCGAGCAGCGTCCCCGAGGCCGAGGTCTCGCGGATCTCGATACGCAGGTCGGCCGGCCATCCCGGCAGATGTTCGAGCAGATGCAAGGCCAGCCGGTCGTTGTCGCCATTGATCAAGCTGTCGACCTGAAAGCCTTCCAGCGCCCGAGCGAGCCGGACATCCTGAATCCACCAGCGCGCCTCTTGCCCCAGCGCCAGGGGCAGCTTGCCGGTTTCCATCTCTCGGATCTGCGGGTCATCGGCCTGCTCGACGATCTCCCGGGCCAGCGGCTCCGGCAGGCTGGGGAAAAGCCGACGAATCAGCGCGGTCGACGGATCGCTGTCAGGCGCCCGGGCCCGCTCAAGCGCATTGCCCAGCAGGCTCTTGAGTGCCTGGGTGTCCTCGCGGTTTTTTTCACCCAGCGCCTGCACACGGCTCGCTTCATCCCGTTCGCTGTCACCGAAGAGTGCGAGGCGCTCCTGATCGTTCAACTGTTCGAGCGCCCGGCTCAGCACCTTGTCGAGCTGGCCGGTGCTACCCAGCCGATCGAGGCTGTCGCCGACCCGCACATGACTGTCCACCCGCTGCAACGTATCCATCAGCAGGCCCGGTGCCCGCGAACGGGTCACATGCACCTTGCGCAACTGGTTCTCGCTGACATCACAGATCGCCATCAGTTGTCGCGCCAGCTCATCGGATTGCGCCGCCGCCCGCTCACCCAGCCGCCGAAACAGCTTCAGCCCTTCCCATTCCAGCGGCTGCTCCTGCTCATGCCACCAGGCACCGGCGCCGTTGTGCTCCAGCTCAAGCCGGTAAGCTCCGGGCAAGCGCGGATGCTCGATGCCCCAGTCGTCGAACAGCGGATGCCGGTCGACCTCGAACAGCCCGTCATCCAGGGGCAGCCAGGTCTTGTCCTGCCAGCGATACAGCCCCAGCGAATCGGGTTCCAGCTCGGCAGGCAGGTCGACGGGTTGCCGGTAGGCGAGCGCCGAATCGTTCCAGGGCCGTATATCACCGTCCTCGGTGCGCCGGTCCGTCAGGGCGTCCCCCGCGTCGCGGCGCAATCGCCCGGCATTGTCCGCTGTCGCATCGTTGATCCCCAGGCGGATCTGATCATCACGGTTCAACGCGCGGTTGAACGCCTTGTAGAAGTTGTCATCGCCCGCCGGGACCGGGCGCTCATCCTGGCTGAGCGTATCGAATACCGCATAACGTCCCTGCCCGTGATGGCGCAGCAGCACCTGCTTGCCCGCCGGGTCGGCGGCAACCGACGCCACGGGTTGCCCCGGCCGGACCTCGGTAATCTCCAGGGTCATCCCGAGTTTTTGCCCGAGCAGCGCCGCCATGCCTTCACGGGCCCAGGCATCCGTCGACGCATTCCAGGCCCGGCGGTGATAGATGCCATCGAGCGCCCGCTCCAGGCTCAGGCTTCTGGCTGCTTGCGCGAGCCCATGACGAGGGCCTTCGGACAACAGGCCCGAGGTCATGAACCCGGCCCGTTCGGCGCTCGACAATGGCTGGCTGCGCCACCACTCGGCAACCCGCGCGGGGGACAGGTCCGGATGCAAGGTCAAGGTCTGTTCGAGCAACGCCGGTCGCGGCGTGCTCGCCACCGGAAGAAACCTGCGCAGACCCGGCGCCAACTCCGACCGCTCGGACTTCAGCCGCCCCGGATAACGGCTCAGGGCTTCGAACAAGTGGACTCTTTCACGAATGACAAGATCAACCACCCGCCGCCTGAGGATAACGGCCCTGCTCGAAAACGCCTGGTTGGGCGCAACGGGCCGGCTTATCGCCGCATCGCTCGGCAACAACCCAAGAATCAACCCCACCGGCCCCAGATCGTGATCGGCGATGGCCTCCGGCGCAGCGTGATCCACATACCCACCATCCGCCAGACGGCGTATCGAAACATGCAGGTCATGTTCGGCCAGGGTATCTTTTTTCCCGTAGGCCTCCAGCAGCGCGCCCTCCTGGTCATGAATACTCAGGGCCAGCTCGTCCGGCCACTCCGGCAATTGCGTCAGCGCCGAGAACAGTGCCCGATCACCTTCCTCCGGCAACGGCAGCCGCGACACCAACGGTGCGCTCAAGGCCCGCAGGGCGCGGTCGGTGTTATGCCGCTTGATGGTGTCGACCAGCGCGGCCGGCGCCGGCTCGCCCGCCCAGACCCGCTGCAGGGTATGCGAGCGGCTCCCGCTGATCCGGCTCAAGCGGGTCAGCTCCTGGCCGGTCAAGGGCCCGCCGGGCAGCAGTCGCTCGCCCAGTTGGCTCAGGGTCGGCGGCCCGGGGTTGTCGAGTGCCAGTTGCCAACGCTGCAGGTCCGGGTCGAAATTCACCGCCGGGCGGAATACGTCGGGGTCCGGATGCACCAGGGTGTATTGCCCGGAGACGGGGTCCTGGGCCAGCTCGAACGCCTGCCGTTCGCCCTCGACCAGAAATTCGCCGTATGGCTTGCCGCCCCGTTCGATCACCCCGGAGGCCCGCACCGCTTCGCCATGCAGCAGGCCGATTTTCACACTGACATAACGGTCCAGCCGGGAGGCCCAGAGGGTGTGCTTGCCCGCCACCTGGACCCGGTGCACGGCGCCCAGGCAACCCTGCAGTTCGCGGTGACGGCGTATCGACCACTTCACCGCGTTGCGATGAAGGCCCGCGCTGATCAACAGATTGCCGATATCGATGACCGACTGGGCCAGTTGCTCCGGACGCCCTTTCGCCGCTTCCGTCAGGCCCTGGATAAAGTTGTAGCCCAGGCTCCCGAACAGGGCGATCTGCACCACCCGCCCCATGCCGCGCAGCCCGCCCGGCACCGGCAACAGCAACAGGCCGAGCACTTCATCGAGGACCGCACTGGCACCTTCGATAAATGCGCGCCAATCCTGAACCGAGCGTTCGACCGCCAGTTCGTTGAGGTTCTGCTGGTCACGTTGTCGGTAGTAGTCTCTCAATGCCTGCGCGGGCGTGGTCGTCAGCTCCAGGTACTTCCACTGGAGTGTTTCGAGCAGCGGCGCCGGAAAAGCCCAATGGAAGGCATCGTAGAGCCCGCCGGTCACGGCGTTCAGCCCTTCCGGGCGTGGATGCTCGGTGACGATATCGCGCACCACGGCCTGCTGCTTGATACTCAACGGCGCCAGGAACCAGTTGAGGCGCTTTTGCCCATTGTCGTCCTTGAGCTGCTGCTTGAACTCGGTCTCGAACGTTGACCTGTCGCAGTGATAACGCAACGCCCCGCCCAGGCGGTTCGGGTAGTAACTGAAAACACCGTCGAACCGCTCGATTTCGAAGGTGAACAACGGCAGTTCGAGAAAACTGGAGATCACGTCGCTCTCGCCAAAAAGCGCCTTGCCCAGTTGATAGGAGAGGTTGACCTTTTTCAGAATGGCCACGACTTCGTTGTCCGGGAGCCGGATCGATACGGCATTCACCGTCACGCTGTCCGGCGCGCTCCATAAAGCATGGCGCAGGACAGTGAAGGGCGCGTTGGTGACCCCGGTGGCGGCGCCATTGCGATAGGCCTCGTAGGGATGGAACAGGATCTCGGCCCAGGCCATCTGCTCCAGGTGCTGGCCCAGCACGCCCCCCTCGCCCAGCGCCTTGTCCACGCGCGCCTTGAGATCGCGCCCGAAATCCAGGTCGCGGGCGATGCTCACGAAGTCGTGGATCGGCATCATGCTGACCTGGTTGATTTCATGGGGCGGGAAGCCCCATCGATACCCGGGGCCGGGCCGCTCGTTGATCCAGCTGGCACGCACCTGGTTGGAGCTGAACAGATCGCCGAAGCCGAAGTTGAGGCAGGCCGCCTGCCAGAGCGACAAACTGTAGACATGGGCCAGCGGTGCGTTGGAGTCGTAGGCCCGCTTGTTGCGTTGGCCGGGTACCCAACCGCTCTCCTTGAATTCCATGTGCAGGGTGTGGATATAGATCTTGCGGGGGTCCAGGTCGCGCCCGGTGCTTTCGCGCAAGGCTTCACGCAAACGCTTGAGCCCGTCCTGCTCGAAGGTGCTGCCGAGCTTGCGATTCTCGGCTTCGACAGCCTCGGTCATTTTGCCGAGGTAGCGAAACGCGCTGGCATAGGTCAGCCGCTCGACCTCGTTCAGGGGCCCCATCGCCGCGGCGGAAACGGACAACAGATGATTGCCGATATCCGCGAATCGCCAACTCTTGCGCGAGTGCACAAAACGTTGCTGCTCCTCGATAAGCGATTGGGTCTCAAGCTCGACAGCGGGGTCGGGAAGGGGGTGGGAAGCGTCCATGGTTGCTCTTTTCATTGCTGGAAAAGCCCAGCCTAGCCCTCCCTCCCTGGGCAACGGTTCTAACTAAATACGACAGGTGTCGTCACGCCGTAGACCTCATACGCCGTGGAAAGCCTCAGTCAATCCAGCCAGTGATCCGGAACTGATCTACATAGCTTTGCCGTGCCTTATGCCACCCTGGCCGACGCCGGCCGCAACGGCGTCCCGGGCTTGCGGAACACCAGCACGTTGCCCGCCATCACCGCCACCAGCCCGAGCAGGGCCGGCGCGCTCCAGTGATACCCCTCGGCATAGGCCGAGACATTCAGCGCCACCAGCGGAAACAGCACCGTGCAGTAGGCCGCGCGCTCCGGCCCCATGCGCCCGACCAGGGTCAGGTAGGCGGTGAAGCCGATCACCGAGCCCGGAATCACCAGGTACAGCAAGGAGCCGATATAGCGGATGTTCCATTCCATCGCGAACGGGATGCCCTGGACCAGGCAGTAGACCGCCAGCATCGTCGCGCCGTAGAGCATGCCCCAGGCGTTGGTGGTCAGCGGCTTGAGCCCGGCCTTCTGCTGCAGGCTGGACAACAGGTTGCCGGCCGAGAAAAACAGCGTGCCGAGCAAGGCCAACCCCAGGCCCAGCAGGGTGTGCGGGCCGGCAGTGTGCCCGGAGAGTTCCGGCCAGAACAGCAAACCGAGTCCGAGCAGGCCAAGAGCGCCGCCCATCAGCACATTGCGGGCAATCTTCTGCTTGAAGAACACCCGGGCATTGAGGGCATTCCACAAGGTCGCGGTGGAAAACACCACCGCCACCAGGCCGCTGGGCACCCACTGGCTGGCGGTGAGGAAACACATGAAGTTCAGGCAGAACAGGCACAGTCCCTGGGCCAGGCAGATCAGGTGACCGCGGCGGTTCATCGGTTGCAGGCGGCGACTGAGCAGCAGCAGGACGAACAGCACCAGCGCCGCCAGGCCGAAGCGATAGACGATGGAAACCGGAATCGCCACCACCCCCAGTTGCAGTTTCAGGGCGATCCAGGTGGTGCCCCAGATCAATACGGTCAGCAGGTAGAGAAACAGGTTCATGCGGCAGACTCCAGAAGACAGGCTTCAGTGTCTGCGGACAAGCCGCTCCCGCGCTTGCAAAAACTTGCGCTTTTATCGGCCCGCGACTGCCAGGGCATTACGCGACGGAGTAGGATGCAAGGCGTTGGAGAACAGACCATGCCCGCACTGGATACCCTACAAGTCTTTCAAGCCCTGAACCGCTCGCCCCATTCGCGCCTGGAGCACAGCGCGGAGCTCGGTGACGGTTTGGCCGCGGCGTTGTGGAGCAACCACCACGACGCCCAGGACTACGAGGCGCCCGGTCATCACACCCTGTCCTGCTACATTGCCGGCGGTACCGGGACCTTTCGCCGTGACCGCCCGGACACCAAGGGCGGCCCGGACAAGCTGTGTATCCTGCCCGCCGAACATCAGTCCGGTTGGGTGATCAACGGCAGTATTCGCCTGGCTCACCTGTATTTCAGCCCGGAACAGTTTGCGCTCGGTTGTGTGACGCTGTTGGACCGTGAGCCCCGTGAGCTGCAGTTGCAGGAACATACTTTTCTGGATGACCCGCAGCAGGCCCTGCGCTTTCGCCAACTGATCAGCCTGGACTGGGATGAACCGGGAGAGCGCCTGCTCAGCAGCAGCCTGGCCCATGAGTTGCTCGGCCATACGTTGCTCAATCAGGTGGGGATGCGCCAGGGCTTGCGATTGAAAGGCGGTTTGGCGGCGCATCAGCGACGGCTGTTGGTGGAGTGCATCGACAGCCGCTTGGACCAGCCGTTGAGCCTGGGTGAGTTGGCCGGGTTGTGCGCGCTGTCGGAATACCACTTTGCGCGGATGTTTCGTACCAGCTTCGGCTTGCCGCCCCATCAATATGTACTGGCGCGGCGCCTGGAGCGGGCGCGGCTGCTGTTGCGCGGTAGCGGGCAGCCACTTGGGGAGATTGCCCTGGCGTGCGGGTTTGCCAGTGCCAGTCATTTCGCCAATCGGTTTCGCCAGGTGCTGGGCGCAACGCCCGGCGAGTACCGGCAAGCCTTCGCGCACTAAAGCCGAACACCGCCCCTGTGGCAACCCCATTCCGGTAGGAGCAGGGCTTGCCCGCGAAGAGGCCCCTGAGATCGCCAAAAGCTTCGCGGGCAAGCCCTGCTCCTACAGGTTATGCGGCGTTTTCAAGATCCCGTTTCTTCACTCAGCCTTGTTGGCCAACGCCGTCACCACCTGGTCCTCCACCGCCTTGACCTGCCGTCCACCTACCAGATAGTTGTTGCTCAGCATGGCGAACACCAGCAGCCGCCCATCACGGCTGGTGACATAACCGGCCAGCGACGACACACCGCCCATGCTGCCGGTCTTGGCATGCAGGTTGTTCGCCGCCGCCGTGCCATGCAGGCGTTTGCGCAGGGTGCCGCCGATCATCCGCTCGGAATTACCGGCAACCGGCAACGCCGCATACCAGGCCTGGAACCAGGGGCGACTGCGCGCCACCAGCAGCAAATCGCTGAGGGTCTGCGCCGACACCTGGTTACGCCGTGACAAACCGGAACCATCGAACTGCAGCAACTGCGCCGACGCCACCCCGTGTCCCTGCAGGAACCCGTTGACCGCCGCCACACCCGCCGCCGCCGTGCCCTCATGGGCGGTCTTGCGGCCCATGGACTTGAGCAGGATCTCCGCCATATTGTTGTTCGACAATTTGAGCAGCGGCGGCATCAGTTCCGCGAGGACCGGCGACTGGTGCTCGACCAGCGGCTGCGCCGCGGCCGGCGTGGCGACACCCAGCAAGCTGCCGCCTTCCACCGCGATCCCCTGCTGGAGCAGGGCGCTGCGGAACAGATCGGCCACCAGCCCGGTCGGCTCCCAGACGCTGACCTGGGCAATGCGCTCCGCGCCCTTGGGCAACGCGCCGTCAATGCGCAACAGGTTGCCGCCATGGCCGCGACTGACCACCAGCGGACCGCCACGGCCGGTCGTGGCCCGGTTGAGCACGTTCATGTAGTGGTTGGCCGGGGTGAAGCTGACCCGAACTGGCTGGCGCGCGGCGCCACCGGCACGCACATTCACCAGGATCGAACCGACATCGAGGTCCGCGTTCGGCGACACGCTCAGCGCGGAAATCTGCGCCGCAAAATACTGTTGCTCGTCATCGGCGGACCAATCGACCCCCAGCCGTTCGTGGTCGAAGGCGGTGTCATCGAGGATCAGCCGTCCGCGAACCCGCGTGATGCCTTTACGCGCCAGCCCCGCCGCCAGGGCCTGGTAGTCTTCCTGGCGCATGCTCGGGTCGCCCGTGCCGCGCAGGTACAGGTCGCCGTTCAGCACGTTGCCCTGCTGCACACCGGTGCTCAACAGGGTGGTGGAAAACCGATAATCGGCACCGAGGATTTCCATCGCCGCCGCCGTGGTCACCAACTTCAGGCTGGAAGCCGGAATCAGGCGGAATTGCGGGTTGTATTCACACACCAGTTTGCCGGTGTTCGCCTCGCGTATCACCAGCGAGGTCATCGCGCCTTGCAGCGCCGGGGCGCGCAGGACACTGTCGAGCCCGGCGCAAAAAGCCGAGCGTGGCAACGGCAATGGTAACTGCGCCGCCTGCAGGACCACCGTCCGGGCCGGCTCGGGAGCCTTCGGTGCCTTGCTCGAACAGGCCGCCAACAGTACGCATAACGCCAGCGCGACGCCCTTGCCCATGAAACCCTGTACCGAATTCATCTTCCGCCTCGAACTCAACCAATAAACACACAATAGCCGCTACCCGCGACTCATCACTCAGGAGGCACGTAAGAACAAGGTACTTAGCGAGTCAACGGGGGAATTATGCGGGAACACCGTCCCCGGAATCCATGCGTGGCGATTCGTTTTCCGGGGACAGAGTTTGTGGTTCAGGGCGCCAGGGTGGTGACGGAAAAGCTATTGGCGTGAAACAGTGGATCGGCCTTGGCTTCGCCCTTGGCGGTCGCCGGCAGGGTGAAGTCCATGGCGGGCAGGTAGACCTTGCCGCTCAGCGGGTCGAACGCCATGTTGTAGGCCATCGGCAAGGTGCTGACGCTACCCAGCGTACGGTAGTGATCGAGGTCCGTCTGTTCCACCAGCGTCAGGTTGGCGTCCACCCCGCTGGGGATGATCAGCCGATGTTGCCGGGCATCCCAGGCCAGGGCGTTGACGTCCCGGGTGATCGGCAGGCTGGCCTTGACCGCGCCGCTCTCCAGGTCGGCCACGATCAGCCGGGGCTGCTCGCCACGACAGGCGACGAACAGGCGCTGTCCGGGCTTGTCCTCGGCCAGGGCGCTGGGTTTGGGGCAACCCTCGAAGCTCCAGCTGTCGAGCACTTCGAAGGTGCTGGCGGAAAACCGCGCCACCTTGCCTTCGTCGCGCATCGGCAGGAAGAAACTGCCATCGCCCTTGACCAGCAACGGGTCGATCTTCTTCACGTCCAGTTCATGGGCGGCGGTGATCTTTTCCTGTTGCGGGTCGAAGACAAACAGCGTCGAACGATCCGCCCGCCGTCCGCTGACGACGATCACCTGGCCGCTGCGCGGCTCATACACCGCGCTGTTGAGATTGCTCTGGGCCACGGGAATGCGTTTGAGCAGCTTGAGGCTCGACAGCTCCACCACGCCGAGGCTGCCGTCGGTATTGAGCACGAACACGCGATTGCGTTCGGGCACGAACACCACGGCGTTGGCCCCTGCCGAATGCTCGAGGGTTTTCACTAGGCGCTGTTTCGCCACGTCGAACACGCTCAGGCCGTTTTCCCGACGGGCCAGGAACAGGTAGGGCCGGGTTGGATCGAGGGCGGCGAATCCCCAACTGTCGCCGGAGCCGGGCAAGGTCACCTGATGCTCACGCTGGTACAGGCGCCCCTCCCCGTGTGCCGCCAGGGCGGTACCACTCAGGGTCAGGGCCAGCAGGACTGCACTGATTCGTTTCATCAAAACTCCAGGGTGCTGGAGACAGACACCTGGCGCGCATCCCCCATGGAGACGAACAGCTGGCTGACCGCCGAGGTGTAGTAGACCTTGTTGAACAGGTTCTTCACGTTGAGCTGGAACTTGACCTTCTGCCCTTCGAGCTTGGTGTCGTAGGTGGCGAAGGCATCGGCCACGGTGTAGCCCGGCAGGTCGAAGGTGTTGGCCGCATCCCCGGTGCGATGACCGATATAACGCGCGCCGGCGCCGGCCCGCAGCTTGTCGCCACCGCCCATGATCGAACCGAAGTCGTAGACCGCCGACAGCGACCCAGCATTCTTCGCCACGTTCTGCAGGCGGTTGCCCTGGTAATTGGCGTCCTTGGTGACCTGGGCATCGGTGTAGGCGTAGCTGCCGATCAGGCTCCAACGATCGCTCAACTGACCGCTGGCATCCAGTTCCAGCCCGCGCGAACGGACCTGGCCGGCAATGCTGTACTGGGTGGTCAGGCCGTCGGCGACGGACACCAGCACGTTGCGCTTGTGGATATCGTAGATCGCCGCCGTGGCGGTGATGCGCCCTGGAATATCCAGCTTGGTGCCGATTTCCCAGGCCTTGGATTGTTCCGGTTCAAGGGAGCCGTCCAGCACCAGGCGGGTATTGCTGGTCACCGCCAACGGGGCGATGGTGGAGTTGGGCTTGAAGGATTCGGTGTAGCTACCATAGAACGACAGCTCGTCGGTGTAGCGATACACCAGGCCGGCGCGCGGCACGAACTTCTCGCCATTGCCGTTGGTGTTGACCTGGAACGGCCGGCCCTTGCCCGCGAACTGGTCATACATCTGGTAGCGACCGCCGGCGACCAGGATCCACTGGTCGTTGAGGTGGATCGAGTCCTGGGCGAACAGCGAGTCGCTGCGCAGCAGGTCGGTCTGGTCGCTGTCCTTGGGGCTGACGGTGGAGCCCGGGACTTCGCGTCCGTAGATCGGGTCCAGGTAGCTGAAGGTGTTCAGCGGGCTCTGGCGGATCAGGTCGGAGCGGTAGATCTTGCGGTACTCGTCGTCCATGCCGAACACCAGGTCATGCTGCATGCCGGCCACATCGACCTTGCCTTCGAGGCTGGCGGTGGTGAAGCGGTCGGTGGTCAGAGCGCCTTTGGTGCCGTCCATGCTGCGCACCAGGGTGCCGTTGGCCGGGTTGACCGAAACCACCCGGACCTGGCTGGCATCGTAGGTTTCGCGGTTCCAGCTGTAGCCGAGGTGCGCTTTCCAGCTGTCGTTCAGGTCGTGGTCGGCTTCGAAATGGACCAGGTCGGAACGGCCTTCCATGTTGTTGAACGGCTCATCCAACCGGCGATCCTTGGGGATGGCCAAGGGGTGGTTGGTCCGCGGGTCGATGGCCGTGCCACGGTCGAACGGGGTCAGGAACTCGCGGTGCTCGTAGGACAGCAGCAGCTTGGTGGTCTCGCCGAACCAGGCCAGGGACGGGGCGATCAGGGTCTCGCGGTGGGCACCGAAGTCGCGCCAGTAATCTTCGTCTTCACGGTCGAGGACCATGCGGTAGGCCAACCCGGAATCGCCGAGGGCGCCGGTGCTGTCGAGGCTGCCGCCGCTGCCGTTCTTGCCGGCGCCGTAGGTCGAGCCGCGCAGGGTCACGGCGTTGTACTGCTCCAACTGGGGTTTCTTGCTGACCAGGTTGACCACCCCGCCCGGGTCCTGGATGCCGTAGAGCAGGGAGGCCGGGCCCTTGAGCACTTCGACCCGATCGGTGGTGGCGTTCAGCGCGCGGCCCTGCACCAGCGGCATGCCGTCCTGCATGATCGAACCGTTACGGTTGTCGCCGAAGCCACGAATCATCACCGCGTCCTGGGTGCTGCCGAGGGTGTTGGCCTGGGTGATGCTGCTGATGTTGTTCAGCGCGTCATCAAGGTTGCGCGGGGTCTGGTCGCGCAGGACCTGGGCCGAGACCACGTTGATGGTCTGGGGGATTTCCTGCAGCGAGGCGCTGGAACGGGCCACCGAGGTGACCTGTGGCGGCTGGTAGCTGGTGGAGGACGCCTGCGGGGTGCCGTTGATGGTGGTGGCGCCGAGGTTCAGGGCGCCCTGGGTCGGCACGGGTTCGAGGGCCAGGGTGTGGTCGTCGGTGCGGCGGAAGGTGAAACCGGAGTTGCTCAGCAGCTGTTGCATGGCCTGCTCGGCGCTCATCTGCCCGTTGATCGCCGGGGCCTGGTGACCGTAGGCGGCTTCGTCGGTGTAGACCACGCTCAGGCCGGTCACCCGACTGAAGTCGTTCAGGGCCTGGGGCAGCGGTTTGGCGGCAATGGCGAAGGTGAACTGCGCGCTGTGCTGCGCCGCGGACTCGGCTGCCAGGGCCACGCCCGGGGGCAGCAAGGCCAACCCCGATACCGCCAGCGCCGACGCGCCGAACCACCGCTTGACCGAACTGCCTGCCACCGATTTTGCCCTGGACTTCATGTGTGCCTGACCCATACGTAGAGAAATCATTAATGCGAATGAATCGCACTTTCAACCACTACACGGATGGGCTTCGCGTTTACCTCACCTTTATTTTGAAAATATTTTCTCGGGTCAGCGCAAGACGATGACCCGACCCAGCAGACTGTGCTGTTCAAAGCCCAGCACGCCTTGCAACGAATCGAGCACCGCCCGCGGATCCTTGTTCGGAAAACTGCCGCTGATCCGCCGTGCCGCCAGGCTGTCGTTGAATACCAGGATCCGTCCCGGATAATACCGGCCCAGGTCCTGGACCACCTCGGCGACGCTGGCTTTCGAATAGTTCAGCCAACCCTGGCGCCAAGCCAGCAACTGGTCGCTGTTCACCGGATGCAACGGTTGCGCCGAACCGTCGGCATAGGCCACTTGCTGGTTGGCACCGAGAATCTGCTGCGGCGCGCCCGCACTCGCGCGAACCCCGACCCGTCCGGACAACACCGTCACCCGCGCACCACCCGGTTGCAGGCGCACTTCGAACTGCGTGCCGAGCACCCGCGCCTCGCCCCCCTGCGCATCCACCACAAAGGGCTCGCCGGTATGGGTCACCTGGAAAAACGCCGAGCCGCGACGCAGCCGGACATGCCGTTCGCCCGCGCTGAAATCCACGGAGATCGCACTGTCGGTGTCCAGGGTGACTTCGGAATGATCGGCCAGGGTCACCGTGCGCACCTGCCCCGGCACCGACACATAGTCGGCGCCGCGGTCATCGAGCCAACGACCGGGCTCGAAACCCAGGCCCATGGACACTGTCAGCAGCAGGCAGGCGGCCATGGCCAGGCCCGCCGACCAGCGCCAGCGCGTTGCCGGCTTGGGCCGGTCCATGGCCGCGAGCAGACCTTGCAAGGCCACGGCCTCTTCTTTGGCCAAGGTACTCGCCGGCACTTCGCTCAGTTCCCAGAGCACCTGGGCCTGGGCATAGGCCTCGACATGGGCCGGATCGGCTTGCAGCCAGAGACTGAAGCGCGCCTGGTCACCCCGGCTCGGTTGATTGTGCAACAGGCTGAGCCAGGCCAGGGCGGCCTGTTCCTGGTCGGGTGTCACGGCAATGCTGGAAGAATGGATCACGATGCTTTCCCTGGCAGACGTGTGGCGGATGGCGCTCGATGCCCGGCCGAAGGCTCTCGCAGACTGGCCTTGCAAGCCTCAAGGGCACGCATCATGTGTTTTTCCACGGCACTTTTCGAGAGGCCCATGACCTTGGCGATCTCGGTGTACTTGCGACCATGGATCCGGTTGAGCAGGAAAATCTGCCGGGTGCGCTCCGGCAGGCTGCGCAGCGCCGCCTCGACATGACGCAGATCGTTACCGGCCTCCAGGGCCGCCTCGGGCTCGCAGCCCTGGTTATCCTGCTGCTCGGGCAGCCAGCCTTCATTGACCCGCACGCGAACACCCTCGCTACGCAAATGGTCGATGGCAATGTTGCCGGCGCAGCGCAGCAGGTAGGTGCTCAGCTCCTCCACCTGCACCAGGGGCCGACGCCAGAAACGCAGGAAGAGGTCCTGGACCAGGTCCGCCGCCGTCGCCCGACAACCGACCCGGCGGCTGACCAGCGCCTCCATCTGCGAACGCTGGGACAGGAACACTTGCAAGAAGTGCGCGCGACCGGCGTGCAACTCGGTCCTCTCGGCATCCGGGTTCTCGGGGGGGCGCATGGCCAGGTTCATCACGACACTCCCAGCAACAGTCAGCCGCCGAGCAGCAGTGGGCCAGCGGAAAGGACGCCAATATTAATGATAAAAATTCTCATGCGCAAAGACATCCGACGAGCCGTGGTGGCACAAGGACATTGAGCGTTGACGAGCCGAACGGTTGTTCAGCGCTGAATAAGGCTGGCGGACGGGTCGGGTTCCGGGCCAATCATTGAATGGAGCACAACGAAAACGGGCCTGCAAATGCAGGCCCGTCATGGTCAGTGTTGAAGATCAGCCGTTAGCGGCCAGCCGTACACGTTCTTTCTCTTCGAACTCCTCTTCCAGCAGTGCGTCTCCCAGGTCGCGGCGCTCGCCCTTGATGGCGGTCGCGCGTTTGGCTTGCAGTTTGCCGAACAGATGCTCCAGTGCATGTTCCAGTTTGGTGGCCGCGCCATCGATCGCCTGTTCCAGCGTATCGGCTTTATGGGTGACCGAAATCGGTTGATGGCCTTTTGGCCGCGCTTCCATCTGGCAGCGCATATCGTGGGGACCCGGCTTGTCGCCGTTCTCGTCCGCCAGGTGAACTTCGACCCGTGTCAGGTCTTCTTCATAACGTTCGAGCGCGGTCTCTACGCTCGTCCGGACCCACTCCTCCAGTCGAATGCTGCTTTGAATATGGTTATCACTATTGACTTGGATTTGCATAGTTATTCCCTTATTTCAGCTAGCTAGTAAGAGACTCGTCGGCAGCGCCTGAAGGCGTGCTGAACATGACCTCTTGATGACAGAGTTGGGCAGTTGGAAAAACAATTCAACCCCTTTGAAAAGATAAATAATTATCCGACGAAATAGCCGGACAAGCTGGTAAAGCGCTGTTAATGTCGGGAGTTGGGTCGAGTCGCTTTCCTGTCATTTCCTGCAACAACCTTCCTGAAAAAGCCCCACTACAAGCTCGGCCAAAACGCCTTGAAGCAGCGGACATCCTTGTCCGGCACTCGAACACATCAAGCCTCGCGCAACCCTGGCACCACCTTGCGTTCACGGGTGTAGCTCAGCACGAAATGCGCCACCAGGCCGAAGATCAATCCCCAGAACGCCGCCGCCAACCCCAGGTAACTCATGCCTGAAGCGGTCACCAGAAAGGTGATCAGCGCCGCTTCCCGCTGTTTCTCCTCGGCCATGGCCCCCGTGAGCCCGGCACTGATCGCGCCGAACAGCGCCAGCCCGGCCAGGGACGCGATCAACTCCTTGGGCAAGGCGCCGAACACCGAGGCCAGGGTCGCGCCAAAGGTGCCCATCAGGATGTAGAAAACCCCGCAGGCGATGCCGGCGATATAACGCTTGTCGCGGTTTTCGTGGGCCTCGCGACCAGTGCAGATGGCCGCCGTGATCGCCGCCAGATTGAGGCCATGGGCACCGAACGGTGCCAGCAACACCGCGCCCACCGCCGTCAGCGAAATCATCGGCCGGGCCGGCTGGGTATAACCGGCGGTGCGCAACACGGCCATGCCCGGCACGTGCTGGCCGGTCAGGGTCACCAGGGCCAGCGGCAGGCCGATATTGATGATCGCGTGCCAGCTCCACTCGGGCGCGGTGAAGATCGGATGGGCCACCGCCACGGTGATCGCCCCCTGGTTCAACTCGCCCATCAGCGCGGCGAAACCACAGCCGACGATCAACACCGAGAGAATCGCGTAGCGCGGCGAAAAGCGCTTGCACACCAGGTAGACAGCGATCATCGACAACACCAGCGCCGGTTGCAGGCGGATCGAGGTGAACAGCTCGGCACCGAAGCGAAACAGGATCCCCGCCAGCATCGCCGCGGCAATCGCCTTGGGCAGGCGGCTCATCAACTTGTCGAAGGCTCCCGACAGCCCGACCACGAGGATGATCACCGACGCCACCACATAGGCGCCGATCGCTTCGGCGAATGACACCGTCGGCAGCATCGATACCAGCAGCGCCGCACCGGGGGTCGACCAGGCGGTGATCACCGGGATCCGCAGGCGCCAGCTCAACAGCAGGCCGGTGACGCCGCTGCCGATGGAAATCGCCCAGATCCACGACGACACCTGGTCGCCGGACAGATGGGCCTGGGACGCCGCCTGGAACACGATGATCAGCGGGCCGGCGTAGGAAATGACCACGGCGATAAAACCGGCGATCACCGCGGATAACGAAAAGTCCTGTCTGAGGCTGCTCATAAGCGTCGGTACCTGGAGGTGGAAGTCATTGAGTCGATTGATGCGCATATAACCGCATAAATTGATTCGATTCAATAGAATCAATTTTGATTCATACACCCTGTGATAAGCTTGCCCGCACTTTTCAGGATCGGTAGCCATCAAGCATGTGGGTTCCTCGGCTCAGCGACTTCAACCAACCGGTGTACCTGTCCATCGCCGACGCGCTGGCGCGGGATATCGCCAGCGGTACGCTGAAAACCGGCAGCCGCCTGCCGACCCTGCGTGAACTGGCCCAGGCGCTGGAGGTCACGCCCGGTACCATCAGCCGCGCCTACAGCGAGGCGCAGCGGCGCAAGCTGGTGCAGGGCGAAGTCGGACGCGGCACCTATGTGCTGGAACAGGGCGCACCGATGCCGACCCGCCAACAGGCGCCGGCATTGCTGGCGCCGGGGCCGACCGACCTGCTCGACCTGTCGATCATCAAGCCCCACGGCGAGCCCCTCGAACACGAGCTGCGCGATGCCCTGGTGAACATGGCCAACGACGCGGATTTCGCCCGCGCCCTGGACTATGCCCCCGACGGCGGCCACCCTGCCCACCGCGAGGCCGGCGCGCAGTGGTTGCGCCAGTCGGTGCCGGATGCGCAATGGCAACAGGTGGTGATCACCGCCGGTGCGCAACATGGGCTGATGGTCGCCATGAGTGCCCTGAGCAACAGCGGCGACCTGGTGCTCTGCGAAGCGCTCTGCTACCCCGGCATCATCTCCCTGGCCCATGGCCTGGAGCGCCGGCTAGGCGGTGTGGAAATGGACGCGGAAGGGATCATTCCCGAGGCCCTGCGCGAGCGTTGCCTACGGGAAAAACCGGCGCTGCTGATCTGTGTCGCCACCTGCCAGAACCCGACCACGGCGATCATGTCGGCGGCGCGCCGGGCGCAGATCGCGGCGATTGCCGAAGAGTTCGATTTCATCATTATCGACGACGATATCTACGGTTTCCTCGCCAACGATCCGTCGATCAGACCGCTGTCCAGCTACGCCCCGGAGCGTTCGGTGTACCTCACCAGCCTGTCGAAATCGGTGATGCCGGCCCTGCGCATCGGCTACCTGTACAGCCCGCCGAAACTGCTGTCGCGCCTGACGTCGATGGTGCGCAGCAGTATCTGGATGCCCTCGCCGCTGACTGCTCAACTGGCCAGCATGATGCTCAGCGAAGGGCTGGACACTCGGTTGGTCGCGGTCCAGCGCGCCGAGGCGGCCGCGCGCCAGGCCATCGCCGCCGAAGTCTTCCACGGCTTGCAGATCACCACCCAGCCCCACAGTTATCATCTGTGGCTGACCTTGCCCGAGCCCTGGAGCGGCGATGAGTTCACCCTGCTGGCGCGGGCCAACGGCGTGCTGGTGCTCAGCGGCACACAGTTCCAGGCCGAGCGCCTTGGGCATACCCGCAGCGTGCGGATCGTGCTGATGTCACCCACCAGCCGCGACGAACTGCGTTTCGCCCTGACCAAGCTGGCCAGCCTGATCGACGCCGACCCGCGACGTTTCTACTGAACGGTCGTTTACCCGGCACAAGCCTTGCAAATTCAAATGGTGTAGTTGTGCCCCGACATGAGGTCAGGGCACCGATCTGCCGCCGGTCCGGAAGCGACGAACCAACCCGCCCGGCGCGCAGTCAATGAATGCAGGTTTCGATCAGAGTGGTGACACACATGGATAACCCCTTTCAGTTGATCAACGAGGCTTTCCAGCCCGAATACCGAGTCAACCTCAGCCTCCAGGGACTGGACGGCGACGTCATGCTGACCCTGTCCAACGCCGATGGCGTGGTGGCCAAACGGATGATCAGCGCCGAGCAACGCAATGATCCCAGACGACTGAAACGCCTGATCCAGAGCGTTCAGTTCGGCATCGCCATCGAGCAGGGGCACAGCGCGATGGATATCCTCACGGCCATGACCGACAGCGACAGCCTCAAGCTGGGAACGCTCCCGGCACCGGTCTGGAGCGGTGCCGGCCATCGTGTCGGGCGCCCGGTCACACCGACCGGACGGGTAGTGACGCTGCCGGTTCGTTAAGCAGCCGCTACACCAACTGCAACCCATTGGGGCGTGCGCCGGGAAAAACGCTCTGAAGTTGCGCAGTGGACAAACCCCAGGTGCGGCCCAACAGGCCGCCCAGCAAATCGCGGTAGTTGTTCAGCACCGGATAGTCGCGGTTCTGCAACAGGCTGCCCGGCGCCACTGCCACTTGCTCGCCGACGATGCGCCCACCGTGCACGCTGCCGCCCAGCACCCAGTAGACCGTGCCATGGCCATGATCGGTGCCGCGATTACCGTTCTCGCGAAAGGTGCGACCAAACTCCGAGACCACCACCACGGTGGTGTCCTTCCACTGATCGCCCATGGCATCGGCAAAGGCCGCGAGGCCCTGCCCCAGGTTTGCCAGGTTGTTGGACAGCTGACCCTGGGCGCCGCCCTGGTTGACGTGGGTATCCCAGCCGCCGACATCGACGAAACCCAGTCGATACTGATCGCGCATCAGGGTGGCGATACGCCGGGTTTCCGCGGCGAAGTTCTGCGCCGTCTGCGCACCACGCCCGGCCTTGGTCATTTCATCCTGCAGGTCCTTCGACACTTGCTGGCGCAGTTGCAGGCCGTCGGTTACCGGTGCGGCCAGCGTCGTACCTTTGTACATCGAGGCGAGGATCGAGGACTGGCGCTCGTCGAACACCGGTTTTGAAACCCCACGCAACGACAGATTGGGAATATCCCGACCGCCCTGGAAACTCAGGGGCAAGGCGTCGGTAAAGGCAATCGGCGCACTGCCGGGCATGGCCCCGGCCAAACGGGCGAGAAAGCCCGAGCCATAGTGCCCATGCTGGTCGCCGGCCAGCCCGGCCTCGATATTGTCCTGGGTTTCGAAATGGCTGCGCGACAGGTCGTCGGTGCCGGCAAAGGGCACGAAGGCGAGCTGCTTGCGTTGCCAGAGCGGATAGAGCGAATCGTGCAACACCGGGTTTAGCCCCCAATGGCCGTCGAGAGCAATGGCGCTGTTGGGGTTGTGCGGGTCGGGCCGGGCAATCGCCAGGGTCGGCCGCGACTCGTAGTAGAAATCGCTGGCATAGGGCACCAGCAGGTTGTTGCAGTCGTAGCCGCCACGCAGGAACACCATCAGAAAACGCGGTGCCGACGCGGGAGCGGCGAACAACTTGCCGGAGAACGACAAGGTCGGCAGGGTCGCGGCGGCGACCGCTGATGCGACCAGAAAGTCTCGACGATTCATCACTGCACCTTCCTTGAAGAGCACGACGTTAACGGTTGTTGAAGTCCGGTGAAGACAACAGGAAGGTGTTCCATTCCTGCGGCGAGGTGGCCTGATTCAGCGCGGCTGTGGTGGCGGCCGACAGATGCGGGCCGATGGCCTCGTAATACAACGGCGTGGTGATCATGGGGAAACCGCCCTGAGCCTTGTCACTGCCTTCAGGGGTAAACAACTTGTTGTAGCCCGAGCCGATGGACCGGGCGATTTCGAAACGCTTCGACATCTGCCCCGAGCTGGCCCAACCAGCGGCGTCCAACGGCCAGCCGTCCGGGGTCTGCCGGCCGAACACCGGTTCCCCCAACTGATTGAGCCAGTTGAGCATCGGCCGTGGATTGGCGATGGGCTTGCCGTCGTAAGCCAGGCGTACCGCCGAGACCACGAACTGGGTCGGGTCCTTGAATTTTTTTCCGGCGCTTTGCAGCAGTTCCGGCGACTCGAAGAGCGTGCGCAACACCTGGGCGATATCGCCATCACTGCGCTGGAAGGTCACGCTCATGCGGTCCACCAGGGACTGCGGCGGCTGGTCGGCGACAAAGTATTGCGCCAGTTTGCGCGAGATGAATTGCGCACAGGCTTTCTGCCGGGTGATCAGGTTCACCGCCTGGGTGATTTCATCGAAACCGCTGCCCTGGATCGATTCGCCCAGCAGCACCTTGTCGGAGAAGTCATGGCGCTTGGGATTGAACTGGAACATCCCGTCATTCACCACCAACGGCGCCACCCGGGGCCCGAACTTCTGCACCCGGCCATCCAGCGGCCGCACCCCGGCACCGGTAAGGATCAGCGCCAGTTGCTGGACATCCTGCTGGGTGTAGCCGGAACCGACCCCCAGGGTGTGCAGTTCCATCAGTTCGCGGGCGTAGTTTTCGTTGACCTTGCCATTGGCGTTCTGGGCATTGTCGAGAAACTCCAGCATGGCCGGACTCTTCAGGGTCGCCAGGACCAGATCCCTGAACTTGCCCAGGGCATGCGGGCGGATCACCTGCTCTTCGTAGTCCGCCGCCATCAGGCGTACCGCGCCCTTGCCGGCAAACACGCTGAAGTGATTGAGCCAGAAGCCGACCATCTGCTCCTTGAGCTGGTTGCTGCCATAGACCGCCCGCAGCAGGGTGATTTGCCGGGCCTGGTCGGCGGCGTCATTGAGCTGTTGCTGCTGGGTCTTCTTGGCATCGGCCTTGGCATCGCCGTCCGGCATCGACTGCAGTTGCTCCTGGCCCTGCTTGAAGGCGAGCAAGGTAGCCTGCAGCGGTTGCGCAAGGATCGGGAAGGCCCGCAATTGTGCGTCGATACCCGGCGGCAACGGGTCACGAATACGGTCGCTCAGTTGCGCCTCGAGCAAGCCGCTACGGCCCATGGCCCGAAAGCGCGCGACGTTCGCCGCGTCCAGGTCGTAACCATCGCGCCGCAGCCAGGCCGAATCGGCGGGACTCAACGGCACGACAGGTGCCGCCACGGCGACGACGGGAAGGCCCGCCGCCAGACACACCGACAACCCCAGACAACGTAGAACAGCACCCGGTACTGGCATATCAAGAGGCTTCCAAAGGTGAGAACGGCAGTAATCCTTTCATCCCCAGTGTCTGTCGAACTGGCTGTACCAATGCTGACAAATGCGCATTCAGTTCTATCCTGCCAGAGGTCTGTGACAAGCGGCTCTTGCCGCAAAAAGACTGTGTCGGGTTCAGGAACCGGACAGATACATACTGTTACAACAAGCGTAGCCGGTGAGAAAACACGGCAACGATCCGTTCGCCAGGCGCGTGCCGTGGGCGGACCATCCCGAGGAGGCAACATGTTTTTACGTTACGCAGCACTTGCAGCGGTAGTCGTGGCGGCTTCCGGTTGCGTACAGGAACGCGTGGTTCACGATCGCCAGGTGGTGGTCGAACGGCCCGCGCCGCAATACGTGGAAGTGGTGGCTCCGCAGCCACCACCGCAGGAAGTGATCGAAGTGGAGCCGGCCTATCGCCCTGGATTTATCTGGGCACGGGGTTACTGGCATTGGGACGGGCGACGCTATGTAGCGATGCACGGTCATTGGGAACCGGTGCGCCAGGGTTATCGCTATGTACACCCGCACTGGGAACGGCATAACGATGGCTGGCATTTGCGTGCCGGGGCCTGGATCAACTGATCCACCGATAGGCTTCCTTTTCCTGCAGGAGCGAGCTTGCTCGCTCCTGCAGGGGGTTCAAAGCTCGCCCTTCTCCACTTCCGGATGCTCGCTGGAGCCCTCGCCGGTCTTGCGTTGCGGGTGCTCGATCTTCACCGACGGAAACTGCGACGAGGCATAGCGCACCACCAGGATCGCCAGCGCCAGCAACAGGATCGCACCGGAAAGGTAAACCACGCCCATGTCCGGTGGATTGTGGTGCGACACGTTGGAGATCAGCAGCCGGGTCAGCGCGGTGATCGCCACGTAGATCAGGAAGCGCACCGGCATATGGTTGGTCTTGAAGTAGATCCCCACCATCGCCCCCAGTTCGAGGTAGATGAACAGCAGCAGGATGTCGTCGATCTTCAGATGACCCTCTTCGATCATCGTCAGGAACTCCATCACCGCCGCCCAGGCAGTCACCCCGCCAATGGCGAACAGCGCCAGGTAATGAAACGACTCGACGAACAGGTTGCCCAGGGATTCGGCCACCTGATGCACGTTCTGTCGCAGGTTCTCGGCCCAATTGATTTTCACGGTACAGATTCCTTGGTTCGGCTTGATCGAATGATGCGGGTGGAAGATGACTGTTGTCCCTCTCTGCACAAGCATGCAGAAAAAAGGCCAGAGACAGGGGTGAGATGATAGTAGGTGGCCGGCGCTTATCCATGACTCGACCACCACGCAATGCAGTTCTAACTATTCATACTGAGGATCGATAACGCTCTGCTGGCTCGGAGTTGCTAAAGCCGGAAGCGAGAACACTCCTTGCCTGCTCGAAAGCCTCCCAGGCGGCCACTTCAGGCACAGGAGGAATTGTCACCAACTCCCGGCGATCAAAGCCGAGCAACGCAGCATCCACCAAAGCCTCTACTTCCATGACGTCTGGCACCTTGCTGATGTCACCACCCGCTCGCTCATATATTTCAGTGCGCGTTGCCGCGGGCAGTACAGCTTGCACGTACACCCCTTTTGCTGAAACTTCGGCCGCCAGGCTTTGCGACAGCGTCAGCACGTAGGCCTTGGTGGCTGCATAGATCCCATGAGAATACTCCGGTAGCAGCGCCAACACCGAAGCAATGTTGATGATCGAGCCGTTGCCACGCGCCAGCATATTATCGATGACGGCAGAGGCAAGCAGGGTTGGAGCGACGACGTTGAGGCGCAGCAAGGTTTGCATCTTGTCAGGCTCAGCGCAGGCAAAGTCACCGACCAGTGCCGCCCCAGCGTTATTCACCAAGATATCGATCACTGGTACGCTGCGCAGGCGCTTCAGAACAGGGTCAAGTTGGATCGAGTCGGTCAAGTCGGCAGTGATGACTTCAACTGAAACACCATGCGCATCGCGCAACTCGGATGCAAGCGCATTGAGTCGATCAGTGGCACGAGCGACAAGCACCAGGTCATGGCCTCGCGCTGCCAAGCGGCGTGCATAGATTGCACCAATGCCGCTTGAGGCGCCGGTGATAAGGGCGGTCGACATAAAAAGATTCCTCATAAAATTACAATGTCCTGCACTGTAATTTGTAAATTACTAGCGTTTATAAAGTCGTATGGTAAATTGGTATTGCGACGTACATGGGGGGGGTCAAGGACGCGCTGTCAGGTGCAGCATGGTGCAGTGCTCGTAATGGCCAACTCCGTTCTTGATGATGGGGTCTTGCGATGTCAACTCAATAACATCCTGGTCGTCAGCAAGTTGGTAAAGTGAGACGCCATAACCTCCCGCCTCATCTATTACAGGACCGTGAGCGACAATCAATCCTTTATTGAGCAGGTCATTCATATACACACCATGCTGCTTCATCCACTCCCGCTCATTGCTAGACATGGTTGCCAGGAAGTCTGCGCGAGGAGGAATGAATTTACACAAAAAATATTTCATGCCTTGGCTCCGCGATATATAGAAAAGAGTTTTTCCAGGCGAAGTGCTGCCATGGAGTACAACTCGCGCTCCGGCCGTTCGCAAATTAAAAGTGCAGCCGCGACTTGAAAAGCCAAACCGATTGGCTTTGGGGCACGCCAGATATGATGAGCAGACTATCGGGCCCGACTTAAAAAAGCTTACTCACTCGACAGCAACTGGAATAGCAGCAATTCGCTTGCCCACCTCAACGGATAATGCCAGCACGACGCCTGCTGGTCGCATCATTACCATGAAGTCAGCAATCTTGCCCTCATCATTGAACTCAATAAGGTCGACACCCGTTACACGGTCATCGCCTATAGTCGCACTGAACTCCAGTACGTAGCCTGTTTCACTACCGAAGTGCCTGTGATATTCAAAGTTTTCGAGAACGCTGAACACCGCAGGCAGAATCACGTGCATTGGGCCCTTACCTTGAGAGGGTTCGAAGGTAGATGGATTGCGAAAGACAACGTCCTCGGCGAGCAAGCTTGGAAGCTCTTTCCAATCTGACTCGGCAACGATGCGATGCCACTCCTTGATTCCTGCCTGGGCGGCCGCATGTGGCCGAGCTGTTTGGATAGAATGTGCAGTATGCTGGTCAATTTTCTTCATTTTCATCTCCGGTTCTATATATCCAGGGGGACATTGCCTATGTCAGGTATTAAGTTTGGATTGGCTTACTTTGCCGACTGCACGCTCTTCAATATTGAGCCTTCAAACATTTTAGGCATGTAGCTTTGCAGAAAAAGAATCATGCCAGTCATTTTCCCTACCGGATTACTGAATTTGGAGCTCTTGGCTTCAATGAGCGTTCTGATTTTTTCCACAACGGCGCCTGGTTCCTCGGCGTCATCAATGCCCTTCTGCGTGGCCGCGTTGACTTTCGTCCGATAAGCGTCATAGTCAGCAATGCGGTTGTTTGTTACAGAAATCGCATTGACAGCCAAATTGGTCTTAAACCATACCGGCTCGACCATGTTGACTTTTATGTTGAATTGATCCAGCTCAAAACGCAGAGATTTGAAGTAACCTTGAACCGCGTGCTTAGAGGCTGTGTAAAATGAAAGATTCGGCGGACCAATCAAACCGACGATAGAGCTGACAGTAATTATCTGCCCCTGCTTTTGACGTCTGAAATAGGGGAGCAAGGCATTGGTCACCTTGACAGTGCCCCAAAAATTGGTCTCAAACTGTTGATGACCAAGCTCCATAGGCGTTTCTTCTGCGATACCAGTGACCATGTAACCGGCGTTATTTACCAGAACGTCCAAATGCTTAATGTATTGGAACAAATTTTCCGTAAACCGTCTGATAGAAACATCATTATCAACATCCAGTTCAAGCAATTTGAACGGCAGTTGCGCTGCGTGTTTTTCGGGTGTACGGCTGGTGCCGATGACATTAAAACCTTGCTGGTGCAGGTTTTTCGCCAGCCTCAATCCAAAGCCGGACGATGCACCAGTGATCAGGATTGTCTTTTTCATATGTCTACCAGTAATGGGAGGTCTCATCCCTTCAAGTACGCGGTTGGTTCCGGCAGGTCGGGATTTGTCGCATCGATAACTTCATCGAACGGACGCTCCCGGACCCCGGATGACATATAGATTGCTGGGGATACCACAATTTGGCACTCGCCTAACACGCCTATATGACTGCAAAACCCGCCAAGATCGCACTGGCATATTGGCGCGATCTGTCGTTGTCGTGGCGTGATCGGCTCACTAGACTGGGGTGCCTGGATACTGGAAATACCCCCCAAAAAGGAGGAATTAAATTTCATGGCAGGCAAGCGCAGCTCCGTTTTGGACTTCTCTGTTTGGCCCGGATGGCGATTGCTGATGCATGATGCCGGATTGGCCACTGCACCTGTTTTGCGTCGCGCACAGATGCCAGGCGATCTGTTCACGCGGCAAAACGTGCGCTTGGATTCCGCACATTTTTTCAAGCTGTGGCGGGCGATTGATGCTGAGGCTGCGGCTGTTTGCGCAGAGTTGCCTGCGCCGTTGCAGATCGCGAGGGTAATGTCCTCCGACTGGTTCGATCCGGAGCTTTTCGCAGCATTGTGCAGTACCCATTTAGGCGGCGCTCTCGAACGGATTGCCCAGTACGTGCGGCTAATAGCACCTATGACGATTCGGGTCGTTCGTACTGACGCGCACACCACGGTAACCATGGACTTTCTAGATCCTTCCGAGCCGCCACCAGAAGTTTTCTTAGCCTTTAAAATCGTGTTCTTCGTGCAACTGGCAAGGTTAGCGACTCGTAGCCATGTGCAACCATTGCAAGTGAGCTGGCCCTCGCTAGCTATTGAGTCGGATTCAGATGCCTATCAGGCTTACTTCGGTATTCCTGTGACTAGAAGCCCCCTGGCCTGCGTAGTATTCGCTGCAGCAGACGTCGAACGACCTTTTCTGACCGAGAACCACAAGATGTGGTTGTTCTTCGAACCTAGCCTGCGTCAGCGATTGTCCGACCTGGAGAGGACGTGCGGCATGGCCGATAGGGTACGCAGTGTCCTGCTTGAATCCTTGCCCGCAGGCGAGGTATCGATGCAGTCGGTCAGTCGAAAGCTCGCGGTCAGTACCCGTACATTGCAGCGTAAATTGCACGATGAAGGGACAACGTTTCAACAGACATTAGATACGCTACGCGCTTCGTTGGCGCGTCACTATCTACGGAACACGGCCATGTCGAGCGCTGAGATCTCTTTCCTTCTAGGGTTTGATGATTCCAATTCCTTTGCTCGAGCATTTCAGTCCTGGAGTGGCATTACACCGGCCAGGGCGAGATCGCAAATGCTTGTCTCCAGTGAGACTCAGCCTCCCGTAGCAAAGCGGGAGCAGCAGGATTGACCTTGCATTTGCTAGCGCGGTCAGCGTGTTCCTGGCCGAGCAGCTCGCCCCCCTTATCGTCGCTGTCAGTCATAAACATCCCCATTTGCCCATCCCCTATCTCAAGGGGGAACGGTGTCCGCGAGATCGCCAAAGGCAGCTCAGTCCACCTGAAAAACCACGAAATAGGTCTACATTAAAAAGCCACTACCCAAACCCTGGGGATTCGCTTATGCTTTTAGCTGTATATAAATACAGTAATTGCAAAACACAACTATCGTGAAGGCATGTGAGGTGGTGAATGGCCGTCGAAGTGGTATACCGCAGCAGCCGAGATCTGGAGCGTTTGTTCATGGATAAAGCCGAAGCTGACCGTCATGACAAAATGCTCGAATTGGCCGAGCTGTTGGCCGAAGTCCTGCAAAAAGCCGTGCCCTCGCTGAGCGAGCAGCAGGTGGAAGAAGCCGGCATCTACATGGCGAAAAACCGCGATGTGTTCGCCCGGGCGTTCAAGAGCCAGCCGGATGCGCTGAGCGAATTGCTCTCGCCCCCTACCCCTGTCGAATAAAACAGCGCCAGACGGCAGGAACCGGTTCGTTCAACGGTAAAGCAGGCGCTCCGCCAGTTCGTCGGCCACCCGCGCCGGCGAGCGCTTTTCCGCCTGGGCATGGGCGAAGACTTCGGTCAGGCGCGTGCCGATACGGGACAAGTGGGCGGTGATGGTCGACAGTTCCTCGCCCCGGTGCCTGAGGGTGACATAGATCAATCCGCCAGCGCTGATCACGTAGTCGGGCGCATAAAGAATCCCGCGTTTTTCCAACTGATCGGCAACGCTGATATGGGTCAGCTGGGTGCTGGCCGAACCCGCCACCGCCGCGCAACGCAGCTGCGCCACGCTCTGGCTGGTGAGCACATTGCCCACGCTGCAAGGGGCGAGGATATCGCATGGGGTACTGAGCAAGGCTTCACAGGCAATCGGATGGGCCCCCAGTTGCTCCATGGCCAGTTGCACCTTGCCCGGGTCGGTATCGCTGACCAGCAACTCCGCACCCGCCGCGTGCAACTGCTCGGCCAGGGCATAACCGACGTTACCCAACCCTTGCACCGCCACTCGCAAACCTTCCAGGTTGTCGCTGCCCAGCCGCGCCATGGCGGTGGTGCGAATCCCGGCAAACACGCCCATGGCCGCGTGCGGCGACGGGTCGCCAGCGCTGGTGGTGCTGGTGACATGCTGGGTGTATTGGGCAATGCAGTCCATGTCGGCGGTGGAGGTTCCGCTGTCGATGGCGGTGATATAGCGCCCGTTGAGCTGCTCGATACAACGGCCGAAGGCTTCGAACAAGGCGGCGCGGCTTTCCACATGGGGCGGACGAATGATCACCGCTTTCCCACCGCCCACCGGCAACCCGGCGAGCGCGGCCTTGTAGCTCATGCCCTGGGCCAAACGAATGGCATCGACCATGGCACTTTCATCGTCGGGATAGGCCAGGTAACGACAGCCACCCAGCGCCGGCCCGAGGCGACGGTTGTGGATGGCAATCACCGCCTTCAACCCGGTTACCGGATCGACACTGAGGTGCAGCGACTCAAGACGAGTGCTTTGCATGAGAGCGAACATCGAGAGGCCCCCTGGATACTGCCTGTAGCGAGTATAGGCTTCGTGGGAAAGCTTGCAGAAGCAAGCAGGAATAAGCCCCTGGCGTTTGCAGTTTTTGCGACATAACCCTCGAGCGCTGCAAGCGGACTGGACGAAAGCCCATCACGGGGCTAAAACAGAGACTCTGCCGGAGATCTCGATGAACCCCCGCCAAGCCTTTTTCGCCTGCCTGCAACGTACACCGCCCGCCGTGTTTGAAGCAGCCGTGTGGATAGCAGCCGAACATGACCCGCAGGTCCTGCCTGAATCCGTATTGCGCGATTTCCGCGACCTGCAGCAACGGGTCAGCGCCGGCCTGCCGATGCTGCCGGTCAGCGAGTTGGGCCAGCCGCTGTTGCGGCGGCTGAACGAACTGGGGTTCCAGCAGGACGAGTTCACCCCACTGCGGCCTCACGCGGCACTGCTCGACAAGGTCCTGCAGCGCAGGCGCGGGCAACCGCTGGCGCTGGCGTTGATCGCCCTGGAACTGGCCCGGCAGTTGGAGATTCCGCTGGTGGGGGTGAATTTTCCCGGGCATTTCCTGCTGCGGGTGCCGGGGGCCGACCATCTGCTCGACCCGTGTGGCGGCCGGCGCCTTTACCCCAACGACTGCCGCGAACTGCTGGTCCGCCAGTACGGCCCGAGCACGGTGCTGAAGGCCGAGCACATGCATAACGCAACGCCAGTGCAGATGCTCCAGCGCCTGTCGCGCAATCTGCGGCAATTGCACCAGGCCAACGACGACTTCCTCGGGGCCCTGGTGGATGCCGAGCGGGTCCTGGAACTGGGCCAGGCCAATGCTGGCGACTACCTGGCCCGCGCCAGCCTGTACCAGCGCCTCGATTGCCCACGGGCCGAACGCCATGATCTGGAACGGGCGCTGCTGCTCAGCGAAGACCCGCTGCAGCGACTAAGGCTGACGGAACGGCTGGGGCAATTGCCGCCGAATGCGGTGGTGCATTAGGCGGCATGCCTTACAACGGAGTATCCGGCTGGTTCGCCGGATGCGCCTGGATAAACGCCGGATGCTGTTCCGCCAGCGCCGCCACCCGGCGAATACGCGGATAAGCCTCCAGCGATACCTTGAAACGCTGCGCCGCATACAGCTGCGGAATCAGGTACACATCCGCCAGCCCCGGCTCCTTGCCAAAGCAATAACCGACCTCGCCAATCAACTGCTCCACCGCCGTCAGCCCCTGGCTGACCCAATGACCGATCCACTCCTGCACCTGGGCATCGTCATGCCCCCACTGGCGCAGCAGGTTGGTGGTGCCGGAGTTGTGCAACGGATGAATATCGCAACCGATCACCGCCGCCACCGCCCGCGCGCGGGCACGGGTCATCAGGTCCGAGGCCAGCAGCGGTGGCTGTGGATAACGTTCCTCGAGAAACTCGATGATCGCCGGCGACTGCGTCAGCACATCCCCGGCATCGGTGCGCAAGGCCGGCACCCGGCCCTGGGGGTTGATCGCCAGGTACTCCGCCTGACGCTGCTCACCGCCACCCGGGGCGATCAGGTTGATCGGCAGCGCATGGTAATCCAGGCCCTTGAGGGCCAGGGCGATCCGCACGCGGTAGGACGAGGTGGAACGGTAATACGTGTAAAGCTCCATGGTCCTCTCCTCTCAACGCGCCGAGACAATCTTGCCGCGGCATTCGCCGAAGCCGATGGAAGCAAAACCTTCACGGTTGCACCGCGCCCGCAGGATGATTTCGTCGCCGTCCTCAAGGAACTTGCGCACTTCGCCCGATGGTAGCTCCACCGCTTTTTTACCCCCTTCGGTGATCTCCAGCAGGCTGCCGAACTGCCCCGCTTCAGGACCGGACAAGGTGCCCGAGCCGAACAGGTCGCCGGCCTGCAACTGGCAGCCGTTGACGCTGTGGTGCGCCACCAGCTGCGCCACGGTCCAGTACATGTGCCGGGTGTTGCTCAAGGTCAGGCGCTGGGCCGGCAGGTTCTGCTCGCGCATCGCCTCGGTCAGCAGCAACACTTCCAGTTCGATATCAAAGGCGCCGCCCTGCTGATCGCCCGCGTCGAACAGGTACGGCAACGGCTGCGGATCGCCTTGCGGACGCGCCGGCTGGGCCTGGCGGAACGGCGCCAATGCCTCGGCCGTCACCACCCAGGGCGAGACGCTGGTGATAAAGCTCTTGGACAGGAACGGCCCCAGCGGCTGGTATTCCCAGGCCTGGATATCCCGTGCCGACCAGTCATTGAGCAGGCAGAAACCGGCGATATGCTCGGCGGCATCACCGATGGCAATCGACTCCCCCATGGCATTGCCCTGGCCGATCCAGATGCCCAGCTCCAGTTCGTAGTCCAGTCGTGCGCAGGGACCGAAAGTCGGCTCAGTCTGCCCAGCGGGCAAGGTCTGGCCCTTGGGCCGCCGCACCTCGGCGCCGGACGGGCGCACGGTCGAAGCGCGGCCGTGATAACCGATGGGCACGTACTTGTAGTTGGGCAGCAGCGGGTTGTCGGGGCGGAACAGCTTGCCGACATTCTGCGCATGCTCGATGCCCACATAAAAATCGGTGTAGTCGCCGATCCTGGCCGGCAGGTGCAACTGGCAATCGGCAGCCAGGTGCAGCAGCTTCGCACCCTGGGCTTCGATCTTGCCACGCAGGCTGCTGCCTTCGCCGAGCAGTTCCAGCAGGCGGGCACGCAAGGCCACGCGAGCCGCGGTGCCGAGTTCGAAAAAGGCATTCAACTGACCGCCACGGGTCGCTTCGACAGCGGCCTTGGCCAGACCGTCAAACAAGCCGAACTCCAGGGCTGCTTCCAGATCGAAGATCTGCTCGCCGATCGCCACGCCACTGCGCGGGGTAGAACCCTGGTAACTGAACACCCCCAGCGGCAGGTTCTGCAACGGGAAATCGGTATGGCCGTTGGCAGAGGCAACCCAGCTGCGAAGGATGGTTGGCTGACTCATGGGTTATCTCCGATTCGGGTTGAAAGTGACGGGCAAGGTGGCCCAGCAAGTATCGTAGTTGCTTTGCAGCTGCGGGCAATCGAGGGCAAAGCGGCTCGCACGCAATACCTGGCTGGTCTCGAACATGAAGGCCATGGTGTTGTCGATCTTGCTTGGCGCCAGTTCGGCGGCAATCGCCCGGGTGCAGGTTTCACCGTCCGGGCCGTGGGCGCTCATGCAACTGTGCAGCGACGCGCCGCCGGGCAGGAAGCCTTCGGCCTTGGCGTCGTAGGCGCCCTGGATCAGGCCCATGAATTCGTTCATCAGGTTGCGATGGAACCACGGCGGACGGAAGGTATTCTCGGCCACCATCCAGCGCGGCGGGAAGATCACGAAGTCGAGGTTGGCCATGCCCGGCACGCTGGTGGGCGAAGTCAGCACGGTGAAGATCGACGGGTCCGGGTGATCGAAGCTGACCGTGCCGATGGTGTTGAACCGGCGCAGGTCGTATTTGTACGGCACGTTGTTGCCGTGCCAGGCGACCACGTTGAGGGGCGAATGATCGAGCTCGCAGCCCCAGAGCTCACCGAGGAACTTCTGCACCAGGGTGGTCGGTTGCCGCAGGTCTTCGTAATGGGCGACCGGCGTGAGGAAGTCCCGCGGGTTGGCCAGGCCGTTGCTGCCGATCGGCCCGAGGTCCGGCAGGCGTAGCGGCGCGCCATGGTTTTCGGCGAGGTAACCACGGGCTTGCGGGTCGAGCAGTTCGACGCGGAATTTCAGGCCACGGGGCAGGACGGCGATTTCCAGCGGTTCAATTTCCAGCACACCGAGTTCGGTGACGAGCCGCAGCCGCCCCTGTTCCGGGACCAGCAGCCATTCGCCGTCGGCGTTGAAGAACACCCGTTCCATGGAGCGGTTGGCGCGATAGCTGTAGATGCTGATGCCGGCCGGTTTCTCCGCCGCCGAGTTGGCCGCCATGCTCACCAGGCCGTCGAGGAAATCCGTGGGCTCGCCCGGGATCTCCAGCGGGTTCCAGCGCAGGCGGTTGGGGGTGACCGAACCCAGCGGGCCACCGGCCAGTTGCCGCTCCAGCTTGACGAACGCCGGGTGCCGGGCCGACGGCTGGATGCGATACATCCAGGTACGCCGCGCTTCGCTACGGGCCATGGTGAAGGCCGTGCCGGAGAACAGTTCGGTATACAGACCGTAAGGCGCTTTCTGTGGGGAGTTCTGGCCGACCGGCAGCGCGCCGGGCAAGGCCTCGCTGCTGAATTCGTTACCGAAGCCGGACTGATAGGCCAGCACCGTGGAATCGGGACTCATGGAGCCTCCTGGAGGGAGTGGACCTGGGGCTGCCTGCTGATTCGAGAGGCATGCAGCACGGGTCGGTTTATTTTTATGGAAACGAAATTATGCATAACGTGACTTGATTATGCAGAACGTAATTTGATTGACAGTGCCCGTCAAGCTATAAAGACGCCCATTCGTCCCGGGATTACATCGCTTCCATGGAAAAGCCGCGTCCTACCAGCGACAGCAACGGTAAACAGAAAGTCCGCTCGGCGGAGGTCGGTACCGATATCCTCAAGGCACTGGCCGAACTGTCACCCAGCACCTCGCTCTCACGCCTGGCCGAGCATGTGCAGATGCCGGCGAGCAAGGTCCACCGTTATCTGCAGGCCTTGATCGCCAGCGGCTTCGCCGAACAGAACCGGGCGACCAACCACTACGGCCTGGGGCGCGAAGCACTGCGGGTCGGCCTGGCGGCGCTGAACAGCATGGAGGTGCTGCATGTGGCGGCGATGCCACTGGCGGAGCTGCGCGACGACCTGAATGAAAGCTGCTTCCTCGCGGTCTGGGGCAACCACGGGGCGACCGTGGTGCATATCGAACCGGCCGTGCGCGCGGTGACGGTGGTAACGCAGTTGGGTTCGGTGCTGCCGCTGCTCAGTTCGTCCACGGGGCTGGTGTTCAACGCGTTCCTGCCGGATCGGGAAACGGTCGAGTTGCGGGAAGCGGAACTCAAGGCCGGCCACCCTCACCCGCTGGCCGATGTCAGCGTATATACCGCGACCTGTGAACAGATCCGCCGGCGCGGGCTGCATTTCGTCCATGGCTTGCTGATGCCGGGAGTCGATGCCTTGTCGGCGCCGGTGTTCAATGCGCTAGGCCAGGTGGTGGCGGTGCTGACGGTGGTGGGGCCGACGTCACTGTTCCACGCCGATGAAGACGGCCCGGCGGCCAAGCGGTTGCTGGCGGCGAGCGAGGCGGTCAGTTGGCGGATGGGTTATCAGAAGACCTGAGTACCCAGCCGCTACCCCATCAAGCCCAGGGCCTTGGCCTTGGCCACTGCCTGGGTCCGACGCTCCACCCCCAGCTTGCTGTGAATCCGCCGCGCATGGGTTTTCACCGTGTGCAGTGAAATAAACAGCTGATCAGCGATCTGCAGATTGGAGCTGCCCAGGGCAATCAGCTTGAGCACCTCCAGCTCACGCTGGCTCAAGGGATTGTCACCCGTGGCGATCAGCGCCTCTTCAAACCCCAGGCTCGCCAGCATGCCCGGCTGGCGCAAGCGCAACTCGCGCAAGGCCTGTTGCAGATTACAGCGGCTGACCAGCGCCAGCCCCTCCTCCAGGTGACTCTTGGCCAGCGCCGCTCGCCCTTGCAGAAAAGCCACTTCCGCCAGCGCCAGGCGCAGTTCGGTTTCCATGCCCTGCATGCCCCGTCGCTGGGCCTGTTCAAGCAATAGCGCCAACGCCTCCAACGGCGCCAGGGCCTTGTGCAGATAGACCTGCGCCAACACCAACAGGTATTCAAGACGCGGGATCAACTCCAGCGTCGCCGGTGGCGCCTGCACCCCGTCCGCGCCGCTGTAGTGACGCAGTACCCGGGTCAGCGCCTCTTCCGCCAACTCCGGCCGCCCCTGCTGCAACCAGAAATGGCAGCTGACCATCAGCAGCACCGCGCGATACACCACATCCGGAATATGCCGTTGCTGCATCAAGCGTTCGGCATCGCGCAGGCGCACAAACGCCTGGGCGTAGTTGCCGTGGTTGGCATCCAGCAAGGCCAGCCCGAGAAAACCGTACAAGGCCTGTTTATCCTGGCTGCGCAGGCATTCATCCAGGCCTGCCTGGAAATGCTCGGCGGCTTGTTGATCACGGCCCTGGCGCAGGGCGATCCGTCCCTGGCGCAAGGCGATCCGCCCCAGCAACGGGCCCGCCAGGTAACGCTTGGCCGACAACAGGGCATGCATATTGTCCAGCAGGCTCTCGCTGCGATGCAGGGCACCGCGCTGCTCCAGCAACTGCGCATGGTCCAGTTCCAGCAGCGCCTCGAACAACAGCGAGCCTTGCGCCCGTGCCAGGCACAGGGCTTCGCGACTCAAGGCATGGGCCTGCTCCAACTCGCCATCGAGCAGCGCCTGCTGGGTCAGCCCCGACAGGCAGAACAACCGCGCCGGCCAGGCGACCGGCGGCAGGTCCTGCAAGGCTTCGAGAAAATGTCCGCGTGCCCGTTGCGCCTGCCCCTGCAAGTGCAGCAACCAGCCCTGCTGGGCCTGCCAGCGCGCCACCAGTTGCCGCTGTGCCGCCGCCGACGATTGCGGGGAGAAACGGGCCATCTGCTCGATGCTGTGGGCCGCCTCGTCGAAGCGTCCGGCGAACAACAACGCCGTGGTGATCAACCCCACCAGATGCGGCGTGCCGAACATCAGGTCATCCGGCTGCTGCTCGTGCAGGCGCAACAACAGCGCCACGTTCTGTTCCTGGAACAGGTAATCGAAGGTGAAGTTGTGCAACAGGCTGGCCGCCACCTCGAACTCTTCGGCGGCCAGGGCCTGTTCCACCGCCGCCTGCCAGTCGCCGCGGGCACTGAACCACTGGCAGGCGCGGCGATGCCAGGAACGCCCGGCCGGCCAGGGTTCGTCGCGCAGCAGCAGGGCCAGCGGCGCGAACACCCGCAGCCATTCCGAGGAGTCTTCCCAGGGTTCGATAAAACACCCCAGTTCCTGCAGGGTACGCATCCACTGGGCGCCCTCCCCCGCACCGAACAGGTGCTCGCAAAGGTCGGCATTGAAGCGCGGCAGATGCACCAGCACGCGCCAGGCTTCGGCCAGCTCCGGTGCCAGGGCATCGAACAGTTCGTGTTGCAGGTAGTCGAGCAAGGTCGCCGAACGTCGCGATCCGGCGTCGGGAACATTGGCGATCCAGGCCGGCGCTTCCAGCATGGCGACCCGCACCCCGGCGCACCAACCGGCGGTGAACTGCTCCATTCGATCGAGACATTGTGGGGTCAGGGTGATCGACGGGTGACTGACCAACTGTTCGATTTCGCCGCGTTCGAACGCCAGGCTCGGGCCCTCGACCTCGTAGAGTTCACCTTCGAGCAACAGCCGTGGCCAGTTGCAGTGAGGCCGCCGCCGCACGCCCAGCCACCAGTTGAGGACCGGACTGCTGAGCGCCAGCAAGCGATCGAGCAGTTGATCCAGTGCCGGGTTAGGCAAACGGCAATAGTCGTCGAGAAAAACCCAGGTAGGGGTGGTCCAGCGCGCCAGTCGCGCCAACAGACTCGATTCGTCCTGGAACTCGTCCAGCCCAAGTGCCTGGGCCAGGGCCGCGCAGAAGGCGTCGGGGGTGAGATTCGCACCGGACAGCGGTAGCCAGCACACGCCACAGCTGGGCGGGGCTTGCAGCAGGCATTCGGCGAGCAACGCGCTCTTGCCGCTGCCGGCGGGCGCGCAGAGCAGGCGGACCCGTGCCTGGGACTCGATCAAGGGTGTGCTTAGCCGCGAACGTGGCAAATGGCGGGAAGATAAACGAGGCAGGAACCCGGGACGGTCCAGACGCGGGGTCATGGCGGTCATTGCGGCGGCCTTTCTTGATTTTATCCAGTCACCCTAGCCCTGTTAGCGCCTGGAGATGAACAAATATTCAGGAAACTTATCGCAGACCATAAAAAAAGGCCCCGAAAGGCCGATGAACGGGACCTTGAAAGCACCACGCAACCTGTAGGAGCCGGGCTTGCCCGCGAAGCTTTTAGCGCCCTCACGGGCCTCTTCGCGGGCAAGCCCGGCTCCTACAGGACGATGGAGGCTTAGCGAACCCCGCTCGCCCGCAGCGCCGCCGGCGTGTAGTCCGCCGCCTTGCCGACAAAGCCGAACTGGAAGCTGTGCTTCTCTTCGTTCTTCATGCCCAGGGCGATGTAACGCCCGGCAATCAGGTCATACAGGGTTTCAACGGTATAAGCCGGCACCTGGTGGTCGTAGTAGAACTGCGCATGACCTTCGGCCACCCGCCACAGTTGGCCGCGACCGTCGTAGTGATCCACCAGCGCGACCTGCCAGCTGTCTTCGTCGAGGTACATATGGCGCTTGGCATAGATATGCCGCTCGCTCGGCTTGACCGTGCCCTCGATTTCCCAGACCCGGTGCAGCTCGTAGCGGGTCAGGTCCTGGTTGATATGACCGGCCTTGATGATGTCGGTGTACTTGAGGGTCGGCGAGTCGAGCTTGTAGCTGTTGTAGGGGATGTACATCTCCTTCTTGCCGATCAGTTTCCAATCGTAACGGTCCGGCGCGCCGGAGAACATGTCGAAGTTGTCCGAGGTGCGCAGGCCGTCGGCGGCGGTACCCGGACCGTCATAGGCGACTTGCGGGGCGCGACGTACACGGCGCTGGCCGGCGTTGTAGATCCAGGCCAGACGCGGTTCCTTCACCTGGTCGAGGGTTTCGTGCACCAGCAGCACGTTGCCTGCCAGGCGCGCCGGCGCGGTGACTTCCTGCTTGAAGAAGGTCAGCACGTTGGCGCCCTTGTCCGGCCCCAGGTCGGGGATCTCCGACGGCACGGCGGCTTCTTCCTCGAAGGTGATCGGGGTGAAGGAACCGTCGGTCTGCGGCGTGGCCTGGGTGATGGTGCGACGCAGGTTGCCACCGTGGTAGCGGGTGATGTGGTTCCACAGCACTTCCACGCCGGTCTTCGGAATCGGGAAGGCGTAGTAGCGGTTGCCGGTGAAGTTCGCCAGGCCGTTGCCGTCATTGATCGTAGTGACGTTCAAGGCGCTGCGCTTGGCCGCCTCGAGAACCGCGTCCGGCAGGACCACCGTGCGGTGGGTCGGATAGACCGGGATCTTGTAGGTCTGCGGATAGCGCTTGAACATAGCGAGCTGGCCTTCGGAAAGCTTGGCCTTGTACTGCTCGGCGGTGGCCGCGGTGATGATGAACAAGGGTTTTTCATTGGCGAATGGGTCGGCCAGGAAACCTTTACTGTCCACCGCACCGGCGTTTTTCGGGATACCGCCGGTGTAGGCCGGGATCGAGCCGTCGGCATTACCGGCCTTTTCCGCGCCGATGGCGGTCAGGCTGGTGCCGAGCTTGGCCGCTTCCTCCGGGGAAACCGCCGCCATGACGTTGGCGGCCAGCAGGCTCAGGGCCAGGGCGCCACATTGCAAAATCATCTTGCGCATAAAGTTGTCCTTCTCAAGCCTGGATCAGAAGTTCGCGCCGACGCTGAGCGCCACGAAGTCACGGTCAATCAGGGTGTTGTAGTTGCCACCGAAAAAGTCGGTGAAGCTGAGGCTCGCGGTGTAGGTGTTGCGGTAGTCGGCGTCCACACCGATGCTGACCGCCTTGGCGCCCTGGTTGAAGATGCCGTTGGGGCCATAACCCTTGACGTCATGGGACCAGGACAGGTTCGGCTTGAGGTTGATCCCGGCGAACACGTTGCTGTAGTCGAGGATCGCCCGGGCACGGTAGCCCCAGGAGGTGGCGGTGACGAAACCACTGGTATCACCCTGGAAGCCGTAGGCACCGTAGACCGAGTCACGCCCGTAACGCAGCTTGTCCTTGGTCTCCAGGCCGCCGACGTAGGTCATTCCCGCCTCGCCCACCAATGTCAGGCGCTCGGCACCCAGGACCTGGTCGAAGAACTGCGTCAGGGTGCTTTGTATCTGGGTGATTTCCTTGCGGCGGTAGCCGGGGTTGTCGGAACCGGGGCTGGTCTGGATCGGTGAGGCAGCACCACCGGCAATCGGATTGACCAGTGCCAGGGTCAGGTCGGTGGTGTTGAGCTGCACCGGGGCGTTGGGACGATAGCTGATCTCGCCACTCCAGGCCGTACCGGTTGGCAAGGTGGTGGAGAAGCTGGCGCCGTAGAGGCGGATGTCTTCCGGGTACTCGAGATAGTACTGACCGCGTCCCAGCATGATGCTTTGCGCCAGGCCGCTACGGAACGGTGCCGGTGTCAGCGGCAGGATACTGCCCAGCGCCGTGATGGTACTGGCACTGGCGGTGGTGGTGCCGACGGTCGGGGTTCGGCTGTGGTAGTTCATGAAATACAGGCCGTACTCGGTGTCGCTGCCCAGCCAGCGCAAGGCCATGCCCCATTGGCCACCGTCACGGGCATCGCGGTCATCGCCGCGCTGCACCACAACACCTTCCGGAGTGACCTGAAAGCCCTGGCCGAACGCCGCGGCCAGCGGTTGCAACGGCGCGATCGCCGGGCTGCCGACGGTGTAGTTGTTGTTGCAACCGTGTTGCACCACATCGTTGCCGAAGAAGGTCCCGCAGTTGTCGACGACGGTGTTTTCCCAGTTCAACTGGTAGAACCCTTCGACCGTCAGTTGGTCGGTCAGGCTCTGGGAAGCGAAGAACATATTGACCGGGATCAGGCCTTCCTTGATCTCGGCACCCGGCCGGCGGAAGGCCGAGACGTCGATGGGGTTGATGCTGTTGATCGAGTTACCGATAAAGGTACTTTCACCCCAACTGACCACCTGCTTGCCCAGGCGCACAGTGCCCGGCAGGTCGGCGATGGAGTAGTTGTGATAGATGAAGGCGTCGAGGATTTGCGCGCCCGAAGAACGTGCCGCTTCATCACGATGGTGATCGCTGATGTCCTTGAAGTCCTGGCTTTCGTCGGCGGTCGCGAAATCGTACCAGTACTTGCCCCGGACGAAGACGCCGGTGTCACCGTACTTCAATTCCAGGTCATGAATGCCCTTGATGATCTTCGAGAAGGCTTCGCCCTTCTTGTAGTTCAAGCGTCCGTCATCACCGGTGGAGGCCTGGCCGGTACCGCCGTTGGGCACCCCTACCAGGCTCTTGTCGGCATCGCGCAGGCCCCAGCTCACGCCGGCCGACAGGGATGAGTCGAATTTGCCTTCGATTTCCCCGATATTGAACGAAACCGCCTGCGCCTGCGCACTGACGCCCATGGCAACCGCGATGGCCAGAGCCTGCGGCGTGAAGATGGCGCGCATTGTTGTTTTTGTCATGCGTCTTCCCCGGTGTGTGACAGAAGGCTTCACCCTACTCACCACCAACGGGAGCGATAAGCGCACCAAGGAGGTATTCGTGCTGTACCTCGAAAGGATGAACGAGTGCCTGCGGCGCGCTTTGCAGCGCGCCATCGAACCTGTGGATAACGCGTCATAGCGCATATGGATGGAGGGCAGCCGGGACGGCTCCGGGTGTAGTGACTTGCGCAGACGACTGTTACTCCAACGGTAACAGTGATTGTCGCAAAGCAGGCTGTTTCAACGAAACCGAACGCCTTATTATGAACGTCATCTACTCTTTACTGACGTTGATTTACTCCTTGATCGAACGTCTTCCCTTGGCCACTGCGTTTGCAGTGGCTTTTTTTATGCCCGCGCCATTCAAGGTCACGACAGGCTTTCAGGACCGCTGAAACTTCACAAGCAACCAGGGACCCTTCTTACAATCTGGAAAGACCCAGGCCGCTATTCCGGCTCAACACCACGACTCACCCTGTTCCACTCAACAACATCACGGGATAGGGAAGGAGTCGCTTATGAAATCGATCAATTACAACACCTATCGCAGCACCCGGGGTTTCAACGACAGGGTTCGCTTTCTGGTGCTGCATTACACCGCCATCGACTTCGCCAGCTCGGTCAAGGCCCTCACCGGCGCCCAGGTCAGCAGCCATTACCTGGTGCCCGATGTCACCGACCCGAGCTATCTCCAGGCCGGTTTCAAGGAGCAGGAAATCTTCAATCTGGTCGACGAAGACAAGCGCGCCTGGCATGCCGGTGCCAGTGCCTGGGCTGGCAGAACGCAGCTCAACGACACCTCGATCGGCATCGAGATCGTCAACCTGGCTTCAGACAGCGGGGGGCAGTTTCATTTTCCGCCCTATGAGCCCCGGCAGATCGAGGCGCTCAAGCAGTTGTCGTTGAATATCCTCGCCCGCCATCCCGAGATCACGCCCACCCAGGTGGTCGGACATTCGGATATCGCCTGGAGCCGCAAGAGTGATCCGGGAGCCGCCTTTCCCTGGCACGATCTGTACCTGTCGGGCATCGGCGCCTGGTTTGACGAAAGCACCCGCGACCGCTACCTGCAGCACTATCTGCGCGCGGGCCTGCCCCCTCAGAAAACAACCTTGGAGCGGTTCAAGAAGTACGGGTATGACGTGACGGGAGCCGACACGCAAACGGGGTTCAAACAACTGGTCAGGGCCTTCCAGTTGCATTTCCGAGCGGAGAATTACGATGGGGTGCTGGATGCCGAGACCGCGGCGATCCTCGCGGCACTGGTGGAGAAGTACTTCCCGGGGGCAATACAGGCCAACTGAGGCAAAACCGGTGCAGGGCTTGCCCCTGTCCGGTTATTACCCCCCCCTGTAGGAGCCGGTTTGCCGGCGATGAGGACTTTGAGCCTTGTATCGCCCTCGCGGCCGCTATCGCCGGCAAGCCAGCTCAGATGCTGCGTTGTGTCAGGCAGCCCTGTTTTCAGGCCAGGTATTTCTGCAGATTCGCCATCATTTCCCGCAGGGCTTCAGGCGTGTCCTTCGGGTGCACGGCACCGTCGAAATCGCAGATCTGCTTCCAGCTGGCCGCCACGTCCTCCACGGAAAAACCATTGTGCGGATCGAAGCCGGCGCCCAGGCTGCGCTCCCAGCGGGTCTTGCCGATCCAGCCGCCACCGACTTCGAACAGGCCGGATGTTTCATCGCACTGCTCACTGCCGAGGAATACCACCAGCGGGCTGATCAGCTCCGGCTTGAGCAGCTCGAAGACCTGCGGCGGAATAAGGCCTTCGGTCATGCGCGTGCCACCCGTCGGGGCAATGGCGTTGACCAGGATATTGTTCTTGCGCCCCTCGATGGCCAGGGTCCGGGTCAGGCCATACAGGCCAAGCTTGGCCATGCCATAGTTGGACTGGCCGAAATTGCCGTAGATACCGGAAGTCGATGCGGTGAAGATCACCCGGCCATAGTTTTGCTCACGCATATGCGGCCAGGCAGCGTGGGTAACTTTGTAGGCACCTTCGACATGCACCCGGTAAACCAGGTCCCAGTCGGCATCCTCCATTTTCAGGAAGGTCTTGTCCCGCAGGATGCCGGCGTTGTTCACCACCACATCGATACGACCAAAGGCATCCAGGGCGTTCTGCACGATCTTGTCGCCATCGGTGACCGAGTCATGGTTGGCCACTGCGGTACCGCCGGCCTCGCGAATCTCGGCCACCACCTTGTCCGCCGCCGAGGCATTGGCGCCTTCGCCGTGGGCCGAGCCGCCGAGGTCGTTGACCACCACTTTGGCCCCATGGCGGGCGAACAGCAGTGCATGGGCACGTCCCAGGCCGCCGCCAGCGCCAGTGACGATCACCACTTTATCTTCGAAGCGCACAGACTCACTCATACAGGACTCCAGCCAGGGCCGATGGAAATAGACGCCGAGTGTCTGACACCCGGCCTTTGGTCACAATAAAGTCGGCCAGGGCTGAATGGTACGCGATAAGGCAGAGGGATAGTCCGGCCCTGGCCGCGCCTGTCCCTGTTGACGCACGCCGAGCAGCGGCCTCAGAGCCGGAACCCGGAGTCCTCTTTGTCCAGCTTGCGCAGCAGCGCCGGCCAGGCCAGCGCCCCGCCCATGCCCTGGGCACTACGGGTGACCGCGGCGACCATGGCCTTGGCTCCGGCGAGTATCTGCGGCTCGATGGCGATCAGCGGCGCCGCGCCATTTTGCGCCAGCACCTGGATATCGCAGGCGCGCTGGAAGGTGAACATCATCAGGAAGGTGTCGGCGATGGTCGAGCCACAGGTGAGCAGGCCGTGGTTGTGCAGCATCAGAAAGTTGTTTTCGCCGAGATCGGCCTGCAACCGCGCTTTCTCCTCATGGTTGAGGGCCACCCCTTCGTAGGCGTGATAGGCCAGGCTCGACAGCACGAACAGCGATTGCTGGCTGATGGGCAACACGCCCTGCTGCTGTGCCGAAACCGCGACACCGGCGGCGGTGTGGGTGTGCAGCACACAGGTCACATCGTGCCGCACCTCATGGATAGCGCTGTGGATGGTGTAGCCGGCCGGGTTGATCTCGTAGGGGCTGTCCAACAGCTTGTTGCCGGCCTGGTCGACCTTGACCAGGCTCGACGCGGTGATCTCGTGGAACATCAGCCCATAAGGGTTGATCAGGAAATCCTCGGTACCCGGCACCTTGGCCGAGATATGGGTGAAGATCAGGTCGTCCCAGCCGTGCATCGCCACCAGGCGATAACAGGCCGCCAGGTCCACGCGGGTCTGCCATTCGGCGGCGCTGACTTGGCTCTTCACATCGGGTGCGGCGGTAACAGGGGCTGCGTTCACGGCACTGACCTCGGGGTTTGCGGTTTTTATTCTAGTACCGACCAGTCTAGAACAGCCGGTTACCCCGACGGAGTCGCATTGCCAGCCAGCTTGATGACTCAGCGGGTCAGCGAGTCATCAGATCACTGCCGCCAACAGCGGTGCGGCAAACAGGTTCAGCAAACCGGTCAACACCATCACCAGGCCCGCCACCGAGCCCTCTTCGCCACCGACTTCACGGGCGCGACTGACCCCGGCACCGTGAGCCCCCACACCGAACAACGCACCGCGGGCCAGACTGCTGCGCAACGGCAACCACTTGAGCAGCAGCCCGCCGAGAAATGCCCCGAACACCCCGGTGACCATCACGAACACCGCAGTCAGTTCCGGCACGCCGCCGAGGTCCTGCGCCAGCGGCATGGCAAAGGGCGTGGTGATCGAGCGCGGCACCAGCGACAGGGCCAGACTGTTATCCAGCGACAGCGCCCTGGCCAATCCGTAGGAAGTGCCGATGGACGCCGCGCTACCGGCGAACATCCCCAGCAGCAATGCCGGGCCATGGCGCATCAGCATCTGCCGCTGCTGCCAGATCGGCACCGCGAAGGCCACGGTGACCGGCCCGAGGATCAGCATCAGCCAGTGGGTATCGCGCGAATATTCGGCGTACGCCGTGTGCAGCGGCAGCGCCACCGCCAGCAGCACGAACGGCACCAGGATCAGTGGCGACAACAGATAGCGGCCCGTGCGGCCATACACCCAACGGCTGAACACATAAGCGGCCAAGGTCAGCCCCAGCCAGAACAGCGACATCCACTCAAGCTTCATGACGGCTGCTCCAGCGGCAGACAAACTCGACGGTAAAGGCCGTCGCCAGCATCACCGCCAGGGTACTGACGCCGATCACCAAGAGGATCCGCCAGCCGTCCTGACGGACCATGGCGCCGTAGTCCAGCAGGCTCATCACCGCCGGGATAAAGAACAGCAACATCTCCGCCATCAGCAGCCCGGCCCCCAGTTGCAGGGTGGCGGGCTTGACCCGGCCGGTGGCGAAGGCCAGCAACAGCAGCGCCAGGCCGATCACCCCGCCGGGAATCGGCCAGTGGCTCCAGGCGGCGAACAGCGTGCCCAGCTGATAGAGCCCCAGCAACACGGCCAGTTCGGCGAGCAGGCGGCAGGATTTTTTCAGCAACAGACGGTTCATCGGATTCAGTCCTCTCAGGAAGCCGATTTTAAAGTTGTCACTGTCATCCCAAAAGCGAATTGTTAGACTGGCAGCCATTCCACTTTGGAATCAGGCCATGGAATTCAAGCAACTGCGCAGCTTTATCGAGGTGGTCCGCCAAGGCGGTTTCACCCAGGCGGCGAAAACCCTGCACATCAGCCAGTCGGCGGTGAGCAAGCAGGTCGCCCAGCTCGAGCACGACCTCGGTACGCCGTTGCTCGACCGCCACGGCTCGCGGGTCCTGCTGACGGCGGCGGGCGGCGTGGTCATGCAACGGGCCGAAGCCATGTTGCGCCTGCGCAACGAGTTGCTCAGCGAACTGGATGACCTGAGCCACCTGGCCCGCGGTGAACTGCGCCTGGGTTTGCCGCAACTGGGCGGCGAGGCCCTGTTCGCCAGCCTCTTCGCCGAGTACCGACGGCGCTACCCCAATATCAGCATTCACCTGCTTGAAGGCGGTAGCCTGACGATCGAGCCGGCGGTGCTGAGCGGCGAGCTGGAACTGGGGGCGGGCCTCAAGCCGAGCGATCCGGCACTCGACTACCAGCCGTTTTGCGATGAGCCCCTGGATGTGTTGCTGGCGACCGATCATCCGCTGGCCGAGGAAGGCTCCATCCGCCTGGAACAATTGGCCGATACGCCGTTTCTGCTGTACCAGCGCAGCTTCGTACTCAACCACCGGTTGATGGAGGCCTGCCGACAAGCCGGGTTCACCCCCAAGGAGAGCGGGCGCAGCGGCCAGGCGGACTTTCTCGCCGCACTGGTGGCCGCCGGGCAAGGCGTGGCGTTGTTGCCCAGCGTGGTCGCGCGTTCGCTGATACGGCCCGGGGTGGTGCGCCTGACCTTGAGCTCACCGACCGACCTGCGCTGGGACATCGCCTTTGTCTGGCGGCGCGGCGCCTACCTGTCCAAGGCCGCCCAGGCCTGGCTGGCGCTGGCGCGCGAGCGACCCAGCCTCAGCGCAACGCGCTGATAAACTCGGCCAGCCAGGGCTCGGCGTCGGTTTCCGGGGTGACGCTTTCGCTGGCATCCAGGCGCAGCATGCCCTTCACCTCGCGCACGCCCAGCTCGGCAAACAGCTCGCGCATTTGCTCGCCGCCGCCGCAGAAGGTGTCGCCGTAGCTGGAATCACCGAGGCCGATCACCCCGCCCGGCAAGCCGCGCCACGCTGCCGGTAGCTGGTCGCGGATGGCGTTGTACAACGGTTGAAGATTGTCCGGCAACTCACCCATGCCAGTGGTGGCGGTCACGGCCAGGAAGGCCTGCGGGGCAAAGGCCTGGACATCGGCGAGGGTCGCCCGCGGGTTGTGCCAGGCCTCGAAACCGGCCTCGCGAAGGATTTTTTCAGCGTGACGGGCAACTTCTTCGGCGGTGCCGTAGACCGAGCCGGAAAGGATGGCGACTTTCATCAATCTGATCCTGATGCTTGATAAAAAACCCAGGATACCAGCAGATGAGAGACTTTCTCACAAAACCCGCCCCTCGCCGCTCGCAAATGGGATGGATTATTCAGGACGATGTCTTAAACTTTGCCGGACATGTCAATGGATTGCGCGGGCGTTGAACAATGATAAATCCCAAACTGCTGCAAATGGTGATTGACGCGTCGAACGACGGCATCGTGGTGTCCGAACAGGAAGGCGAAGACCATATCCTGATCTACGCCAACCCGGCGTTCGAACGCCTGACCGGTTACACCAACGAAGAAATTCTCTATCAGGACTGTCGCTTCCTGCAGTCGGGCGACCGCGACCAGCCGGCGCTGGAACTGATCCGCGAAGCCCTGCACACCCGCAAGCCGTGCCGGCAGATCCTGCGCAACTACCGCAAGGACGGCAGCCATTTCTGGAACGAGCTGTCGCTGTCCCCGGTGTTCAACGAAAGCGACCAACTGACCTACTTCGTCGGCGTGCAAAAAGACGTGACGGTGCAGGTCAAGGCGCAGCAGCGGGTGGCCCAGCTGGAAGCGCAACTGGCCGAGGTCCAGGCGCAACTGGCGGCGCTCAAGGCGGCAGGCACAAACCAGCCATGACCGATCAGCGCGGCCGGCCGGTGCAGGAGACGCCTGAGCGGCGATCAGGTGTCGAGGCGGCCCGCCAACAGTTGTTGCAGGCGCCGGCGCATCAGCCGGCCGTCATTGCCCAGGCAACCGATGCTTGAGCCTTCCAGGCGCTCCTGTAACAGTTCCGAGACATCCCCGGCCAACATCACCGCACAGTCCACCGACAGCGCCAGGCGGTTGAGGCGGCGTGGCAGATCCGTCGTCGGCGAACGGTTGGAATACAGCACCAGCGCCTCGGGCCGGACCTTTTCACAGACCAGGGTCAGTTCATCGAAGGGCTGGCCAACCGCCAGGACACTGACGCAGCGGTCGCCGTCACCCAGCAACAGGCCGGCCACCAACAATTCGAGCTCACGACATTGATCCGGTAAAGCGGCGAGCACGATGCGCTGGGAGGGCAGCCCGCGAACCACGTGCAGGCGCTGCAGGACCCGCGCGCGCAGGAAGGTATCGAGAAACAGCCACTCGCTGGTCTGGCCGAACTCACCGCTCTGCAACTGCAGCCGCTGCCACAGCGGCAGGAGGATATTCTGGAACACCACGGTCAGCGGGTAGCTGGAAAACACCTGTCCGTAGAGACGTTCGAGGGCCGGTTCGTCGAAAGCGCTGACCGCCGCGCGCAATTGCGTCTGCCAGTCGTCCCATTCCGTCTGGGCAATCGATTGCACCGCAATGCCGGAAGGGGTGTGAATGGGCGCTGCCTGGGCGGCGGTCTTCGCCAGGATCTTGCCGACCTTGCTCACCGCCACGCCGCGCTCGATCCAGCCCATGATGGTGCGGACCGTCTCGATATCGCTCATGGCATAGAGCCGATGCCCACTTTCGGTGCGGGTCGGCTGAATCAAACCGTAGCGCCGTTCCCAAGCCCGCAGGGTGACCGGATTGACGCCGGTCAGGCGCGAAACTTCGCGAATGGGAAACAACTCTTCCTGTTTCAGCGCCCGCAACAGCGGCGCGGCAGGTTCAAGTTCGGTCATGACGGGCATCTGTCACACATTTATGGGTAGGATTTAACCGATATTCTAGCCCACTGGATCCAACACCCTGCAAATCATACGCAATGCGACTTACTGGCTTGGTGCATTTCCCGGGAATAGGGAATAATTCTTGCCTGTCCAAACACGCAGCCCACCACCCCGGCGCTGCGTTGCGCATCAGCCCTATCCGGGCGGCATGCTTGTCTTACGGAGATACATGATGTCTACCTCACCCGTCACCATGATGGTGGCCCGGCGCGTTGCCGATGGCCGCTACCAGGACCTGCTCGCCTGGTTGCACGAAGGCGAACTGCTCGCCACCGACTTCCCCGGTTACCTGGGCTCCGGCGTGCTCGCCCCGCCGCCCGGGGACAACGAATTCCAGATGATTTTCCGCTTCAGCGATGCCACGACCCTGGGCGCCTGGGAGCACTCCGCTTCGCGCAAGGCCTGGCTGGCGCGCGGCAGCGACCTGTTCGCCGGGCCACAGGAGCGCCGGGTCAGTGGCATCGACGGCTGGTTCGGCGTCGTCGGCCAACGTCCACCGCGCTGGAAGCAGGCGGTGGCGATCTGGCTGGCGTTCTTTCCCGTGTCGCTACTGTTCAACTTTGGCCTCGGGCCGTTGCTCGCCGAGCTGAATCTGCTGCCACGGGTACTGGTCAGCACCCTGGTGCTGACCCCGCTGATGGTCTACTTCTTCATTCCGCTGTCGACCCACCTCCTCGCGGGCTGGTTGCACAGCACCCAGGCCAAGGCGCTGCCCGGCGACACGGCCACTGCCCGGCATTGACGGTACGCAGTATCCGGCTTGGCAGTTGTACAAGCGGTGTGGCTGGTATAGCTTTGACTTCAACGTCAACCGACGCCTCTCCACCGCTGCCACGAGCCTTCGATGCCATCGTCTTGTGCCCCCATCCTGATTACTGGCGCCGGCCAGCGTGTCGGCCTGCATTGCGCAGAGCGACTGCTGGCCGACGGCTACCCGGTGATCTTCAGCTATCGCAGCGAGCGCCCAGGCGTCCAGGCCCTGCGCGACCTCGGCGCCACCGCGCTGTTCGCCGATTTCTCCAGCGAAGCCGGGATCCTGGCCTTTATCGAAACGCTGAAGCAGCACACCGACTGCCTGCGGGCGATCGTCCACAATGCCTCGGCCTGGCTGGCGGAAACTCCCGGTAACGAAACCGCGGCCTTTACCCGGATGTTCAGCCTGCACATGCTCGCGCCCTATCTGATCAACCTGCACTGCGCCGAACTGCTGGAACGCTCGCCAATGGCCGATATCGTGCACATCAGCGACGATGTCACCCGCAAGGGCAGCAGCCAGCACATGGCCTACTGCGCCAGCAAGGCCGGCCTGGACAGCCTGACCCTGTCCTTCGCGGCCCGCTACGCGCCACGGATCAAGGTCAACGGCATCGCCCCGGCGCTGCTGATGTTCAACCCCGACGACGACGCGGCGTACCGCGCCAGGACCCTGGCCAAATCGGCCCTGGGTATCGAGCCCGGAGCCGGGGTGGTCTACCAGAGCCTGCGCTACCTGCTGGACAACCCCTATGTCACCGGCACAACCTTGACCGTCAACGGCGGCCGGCACCTTAAATAAGCCGCCCCGCGAGGAATCCTTTCCATGAGTGCCACACTGCCCGAGCATTACCGCGAGATCCTTCTGGGGCTGGGCGAAAACCCCGACCGCGAGGGCCTGCTGGACACCCCGAAACGGGCCGCCAAGGCCATGCAGTACCTGTGTCATGGCTATGAGCAGAGCCTCGACGAGGTGGTCAACGGCGCGCTGTTCGCTTCCGACAATGACGAGATGATCATCGTCAAGGACATCGAGTTGTACTCGCTGTGCGAACACCACCTGCTACCCTTTATCGGCAAGGCCCATGTCGCCTACATGCCCACCGGCAAGGTTCTGGGGCTGTCGAAGATCGCCCGGATCGTCGACATGTTCGCCCGCCGCCTGCAGATCCAGGAAAACCTCACCCGGCAAATCGCCGACGCCATCGAGCAGGTGACCCAGGCCGCCGGCGTGGCGGTGGTGATCGAAGCCCAGCACATGTGCATGATGATGCGCGGCGTGGAAAAACAGAATTCGACCATGAATACCTCGGTGATGCTCGGCGCCCTGCGCGACTCGAGCACCACCCGCATGGAGTTCCTGCAACTGATTGGACGGAGCAAGTAGCAATGCCACAACTTCAACCCGGCATGGCACGCATTAGGGTCAAGGACCTGTGCCTGCGGACCTTTATCGGCATCAACGAGGACGAGATCCTCAACAAGCAGGATGTGCGGATCAACCTGACCATCCTCTATGCGGCCCAGGAAGCGGTCCGCGACAACGACATCGATCACGCCCTGAACTACCGCACCATCACCAAGGCGATCATCCAGCATGTGGAGGGCAATCGCTTTGCCCTGCTCGAACGCCTGACCCAGGAACTGCTGGACCTGGTAATGAGCAACGAAGCCGTGCTCTATGCCGAGGTCGAAGTCGATAAGCCCCATGCGTTGCGCTTTGCCGAGTCAGTATCGATTACGCTCGCGGCGAGCCGTTGAGCCACTGAGCCGTCTGGCGTTCGCCGCGCCAGGCTCTTATCATCGCGCCCTACTTCACCCGCACAGAGCCCATCATGACCGAGCAAGAACGCCTCGAACTCGAAGCCGCCGCCTTTCGCCGGCTGGTCGCCCACCTGGACAGCCGCAAGGATGTGCAGAACATCGACCTGATGAACCTCGCCGGGTTCTGCCGCAACTGCCTGTCCAAGTGGTACAAAGCCGAAGCCGACGAACGCGGGGTCGAGGTCAGCCTCGACGACGCCCGTGAAGTCATCTACGGCATGCCCTATGCCGAGTGGAAGGCCCAATACCAGCAAGAAGCCAGCGCCGAACAACAGGCGGCGTTCGCCAAAGGAAAACCCCATGAGTGATTTGAACACCCTGCGCGCCAGCCTCAACAGCGGCGAACATGTTTTTGCCGACACCCTGGCTTTCGTGGCCGCCGGTTACGACTATCAGCCACAAGCCTTCAACAACGGCGGCGTGGAAAACGCCGCCGGGCAGAACGAAGGCTCGTGCAAGACCCTGGGCCTGGCGCTGCTGGAAGGCTTGAGCGACCAGGAAACCTTGCTGGCCTTCGGCGAGCATTACCGTTCGGTCCTCGCCACCCCTGAAGGCAGCGACCACGGCAATATTCGCGCGTTGATTGCCCACGGCCTGGCCGGCGTGAAGTTCACCCAGGCGCCGCTGACCCGGCGCTGATTCAAGCGCCCGGCCGGCACATCGCAACTTTTAAGATTGACCCGGCGACTTTATTTCGTTTGCCGGGGACCGCTGCTCACGGCTTAGATAAAAAGAAGTCTTCCTTCTTTCGAGTCAGGTCTCCATGAGCAGCGAAACCATCAGCCAGTCGATTTCCATCGTTCACCCGATCAGCCTCAGCCACGGCAAGAACGCCGAGGTCTGGGACACCCACGGCAAACGCTATATCGATTTTGTCGGTGGCATCGGCGTACTCAACCTCGGCCATTGCCACCCGCGTATCGTCGAGGCCATTCGCGAACAAGCCACCCGGCTGACCCACTACGCCTTCAACGCCGCGCCCCATGCGCCCTACCTCGAACTGATGGATCGCCTGACGGCGTTTATTCCCGTGACCTACCCGGTCAGCGGCATGCTCACCAACAGCGGCGCGGAGGCGGCGGAAAACGCCTTGAAGATCGTCCGTGGCGCCACCGGTCGCACCGCCGTGATCGCCTTTGACGGCGCCTTCCACGGCCGCACCCTCGCCACCCTCAATCTCAACGGCAAGGTGGCCCCCTACAAACAGAAAGTCGGGGTACTGCCCGGGCCGGTGTATCACCTGCCCTTCCCCAGCCAGGACAATGGCGTGACCTGCGCCGAGGCGCTGAAGGCCATGGAGCGGCTGTTCAGCGTCGAAATCGATGTCGAGGACGTCGCCTGTTTTATCCTCGAACCGGTGCAGGGCGAAGCAGGCTTCCTGGCGTTGGACGTGGAGTTCGCCCAGGCCCTGCGACGTTTCTGCGATGAGAAAAAGATCCTGCTGATCATCGATGAAATCCAGTCCGGTTTCGGTCGCACCGGCCAGCGTTTTGCGTTCTCGCGACTGGGGATTGAGCCGGACCTGATCCTGCTGGGCAAGAGTATTGCCGGCGGTGTGCCGCTGGGGGCGGTGGTCGGCCGCAAGGCGCTGCTCGACACCTTGCCCAAAGGCGGACTGGGCGGCACCTATTCGGGCAACCCGATTGCCTGCGCCGCGGCCCTGGCGACCCTGGATGAAATGACTGATGCGAACTTGCAGGCCTGGGGCGCGCAACAGGAAGAGGCGATTGTCGGCCGTCACCAGGCCTGGCGCGCCAAGCAGCTTTCACCCTACCTGGGGCGCCTGACCGGTGTTGGCTCCATGCGCGGCATCGAGTTGATCAACCCCGACGGCAGCCCTGCGTCGGCACAGTTGACGCAATTGCTGGCCCTGGCCCGCGAGGCCGGTTTGCTGCTGATGCCCAGCGGCAAGTCGCGGCACATCATTCGCCTCCTGGCCCCCTTGACCACCGAGGCGGCAGTGCTGGAAGAAGGGCTGGATATCCTCGAGGCGTGCCTGGCCAGGCTTACCTGAAATCCGCGGGCAAAAAAAAACCGGCCGAGGCCGGTTTCTTCATAACGATGCAATCAGAACGAAGCGTTCTGCAGGTCGTCGAGGTAGCGCTCGGCGTCCAGTGCGGCCATGCAGCCGGCGCCGGCCGAGGTGATGGCTTGACGGTAAACGTGGTCGGCCACGTCACCGGCGGCAAACACACCTTCCACGCTGGTGGCGGTGGCATTGCCGTCACGGCCGCCCTGCACCACCAGGTAGCCGTCTTTCAACGCCAACTGGCCTTCGAACAGCGAGGTGTTCGGGGTGTGGCCGATGGCGATGAACACGCCGTCGACTTTCAGCTCGTCGAAGCTGCCGTCGTTGTTCTTCAGACGGGCACCGGTGACGCCCATGTTGTCGCCCAGGACTTCGTCCAGGGTGGCATTGAGCTTGAGGACAATCTTGCCCTCGGCGACGCGGGCATGCAGTTTGTCGATCAGGATCTTCTCGGCACGGAAGGTCTCGCGACGGTGCACCAGGGTCACCTTGCTGGCGATATTGGCCAGGTACAGCGCCTCTTCCACGGCGGTGTTACCACCACCGACCACGGCGACTTCCTTGTTGCGATAGAAGAAACCGTCGCAGGTGGCGCAAGCGGAAACGCCCTTGCCCATGAACGTCTCTTCCGACGGAAGGCCCAGGTAACGAGCGCTGGCGCCGGTGGCGATGATCAGGGCGTCACAGGTGAAGGTGCCGCTGTCGCCCACCAGGGTGTAGGGCTTTTTCGCCAGGTCCACCGCATTGATGTGGTCGAAGACGATTTCGGTTTCGAAACGCTCGGCGTGCTCTTTCATGCGGTCCATCAGCGCCGGGCCGGTCAGGCCGTGCACGTCGCCGGGCCAGTTGTCGACTTCGGTGGTGGTGGTCAATTGCCCGCCGGCCTGCATGCCGGTGATCAGCAGCGGCTTGAGGTTGGCACGCGCGGCATAGACCGCGGCGCTGTAACCGGCAGGGCCGGAACCGAGAATAATCACTCGCGAATGGCGTACTTCAGACATGACTCACTCCTATCGACCGCCCGTCAGCTACCGGTGCGGAACGCCGGCGGACCGGCTGGAATAAAAAAGGACTGCGAAAGCACTTGGGGAAGGCTTGTAGCACACAGTCCTGAAAAATAATGAGGTGCAGCGTATCGAGGAGGCGAAGATTAAGGAAATACGCAATAACAATCCAGCTCATAGCAGGTCTCTATCCTGAGCGGTGTTCTTCAAGACGCCTTTGTTACTGTAAATGTCGAACCTTTCACCGGCCCTGCAAAGCCGGTAAGGTCGGCGCGTTTCCCCCATCTCGGAGCACGTTATGCCCGCACCCGTCCTGTCCGGCCCGCAATATCTGCGCGAGGGCCTGAAGCTGGTCCTGAGCCCGGGCCTGCGCCTGTTCGTCCTGCTGCCGCTGGCGATCAACCTGGTGCTGTTCGTCGGCTTGATCTACCTGGCCGGCCATTATTTCAGTCTCTGGGTCGATACGCTGATGCCGACCCTGCCCGGCTGGCTGAGTTTCCTCAACTACATCCTCTGGCCGCTGTTCGTGGCGCTGGTGGTGCTGATGGTGTTTTTCACCTTCACCATGATTGCCAACGTCATCGCCGCGCCCTTCAATGGTTTTCTCGCCGAGAAAGTCGAAGTGGTGGTGCGCGGCACCGACAATTTCCCGGCCTTCAGCTGGGCCGAACTGCTGGCGATGATTCCCCGCACCCTGGCGCGGGAAATGCGCAAGCTGGGTTACTTCCTGCCGCGGGCCATCGCGCTGTTGGTGCTGTCGTTCATCCCGGTGGTGAATATCATCGCCGCACCGCTGTGGTTGCTGTTCGGGGTGTGGATGATGGCGATCCAGTACATCGACTACCCGGCGGACAACCACAAGCTGAGCTGGCAGGGCATGCTCGCCTGGCTGCGGCAGAAACGCTGGCAGTGCATGAGTTTTGGCGGGATCGTCTACCTGGTGCTGCTGGTACCGGTGGTCAACCTGCTGATGATGCCGGCGGCGGTGGCCGGGGCGACCTTGTTCTGGGTCCGTGAGCGCGGCGACGAGGCGGTGGCCGGCGAGAAGCGCTGAGGCGCCCGCAAACCCTTTAGAGACCGTTCGCTAATCACGCTTGAACTGCCCTTTCCCAGCCAACTGATACACAAGGCTGGTACACATGGCACTGATAGCCCAACCGTTCCGGCACCCTGATTCGGGTATTTATTACCTTCGACGCAGGGTGCCGGATGACCTCCGACAAGTGATCGGCAAAACTGAAATTCGCCGTTCGCTGAAGACGCGAAATCACCACCAAGCCAAGGCCGCATTCGCCATCGCTTTTACGGAATCCGAACGCGTATTCAGTGATGCCCGCAATGGGCTTAGCATCGAATGGTTCCAACCAGAGACACCCCCGCCGACCTCACCTAGACTAGCGCTATCCACGTCCCCAGAACCCCTTGTAAAGCTGTCACAGGTGTTAGGCCGCTACATCCAGTCCGTATCGATGTCTGGCAGGTCTGAATACGTTCTACAGCGTCATACAGTCGATTATGGCCGTGCCGTCAATCGGTTCATCACGAAGATGGGAGACCAACCCATTACGGCGATTCAACCTTCTGACATCCATGCGTTTGCGGCCGATCTCATCCAACCTAAAGACGCAGATGAAAAACCGCTTGCGACTTCAACCACGCGATTGTTGCTGGCGAGGCTGTCATCGGTTCTGGCGTTCGCGGTGGATTCCGGCTTGCTCGAATCGAACCCCGTCCTCGTCTCTCGCATTCACAAGCGTCTCGGCCCGAGCAAACCCAAACGTCGACTAAACGACAATAGGGGTTACACCTGGAATGAGCTGATCACTCTGTTTGGCCACCCTGAATTTCAACGACTGAGGTATGCACAAGGCCGTCCAGGAAGTGCCGTGTTCTGGCTACCATTGATTGCGGCATATACGGGTGCTCGCCGTGAGGAAATAGCTCAACTGTATGTCGGAGATTTCCACCAGCACGAAAGTAGCCAATGGTTCATCAGGATCATCGATGACCGTCCGGATAAATCAGTCAAAACCGACAGTAGCCGTAGGGAAATCCCCATTCATGACGATTTGATCGTCCTGGGCTTACTGACACTGGTGCTGGGCCGAGAGCCTGACTCAAGGATTTTTCCACAACTGATCAAGGTATCTGACGGTTTTGCGGGGATCGTATCCAAAACATGGCGTCCGATCAGCCAACGCTGCGGGGTATACCGACCAGACTGCAATCCGCTCCACGGCTTTCGACACAGCTTCAAGACGCTTGCCAGGGAGCACGGGATACCCAAAGAGGTAAGCGATTGGATCACCGGGCACGCATGCACGAATGAAGGTGATCGTTATGGAGTGAACCCTTTGTCCCGGATGGCAGAAGAAATCCAGAAGCTTCCGAGTATTGCGAGGGCCGCCGGACTAATCCCCAAAAAATAAAAAAGGGGTGCATCTCAAAGCTGTTTCCACCGAGAAGGCACCCCAGACAATTACATCAATTCAAAAACAAATAATTAACACCACAGTACACCACCAACAAAACAGCGCCCACAACGTTTCAATCAAATAATCATTCAATACAAGCAAGCAAATCCCAAACAACATCATCACCCCCTAAAATTAAAAATAATTCTTGAAACTGTTTAGATTGGGACGATTTGGCCTCATACTCCACTCAACCAAAACGAAATTCCCGCTGATACCGATGATCACCGTCATTATCAGCAGGGATTAACTCAACCACAAAAAGGTACATTCGTAATGCCCATCAAGTATATTCACACCGCCATTGCCGCCCCAGGGGCTGGAAAAACGAACGCCGTAATCAATAAGATTCCAGATTATATTGGAAGCGGGTACAACGTCATCATGGCGCTTCCAACTTTAAAATTAAACGACGACATTTTGAAAAGCATGAAAAAAGCGAATCTAACCCCTCTGATCATTAACAGTGATCAGGATGAAATCAAACACAATAAAACATCAGTAACAAGGGTCCTGGCCCAAGCGCTTAAGAGCAAGGCTCATCCGTTGATTATCACGACCCACGACTCCTTGAGACGTACCGACCCTATTCTTCTCAAAGGTTATATCCTGATCATTGACGAAATTCCCGAAATTATGGATATCAATCATTTCACCTTGAAATCCAAAGAAGCAGAAACAATCTTTGCAACCACCAAAGCTTTTAATAATCAACTGCAAATCAAGGATGGTCTGCTTACGGAAATAAAGGCTCGGGTAAAAACGTACAAATCATCAATGTCGAATAAGGATAACGCGTCTACATTATCGGCAGTTGAACATAAAATTTATGACACAATCTTGACCGGAAATATCGTACTCTTTGAAACTGAAAAAAGTGGTTTTATCAACTTCCACACTATTGTTGATAAAACCGTGTTTAATCAGATTGATCGGGCAAGGGAAACCCATATCTTGGCTGCGAATATTGAAGGGGGATTCTTTGACCTTTTTGCGAAGAGAATGGGCTACAAATACACACGCTCGAAGTTCACTCCAGAACCGTCAAAATATAACTGCCCCATCTATATTTATCCGATGTTAAACGGTAGCTGGTCAAAAACAAAAGTACTAGCAAATGAAGAAGGAAACCTGGGATACACTCATGACGGGCAGAACAATCAAATCATTGATCGGGTATTCGAAACAGCAATTCAGCATTCGCCCAATGAAAGCTTTTTGGTCATTCAGAACTCATGGTCTAAATTCAGCGAAAAATATCAACCATCGGCTCAAAAAGTGAATACTAAAATTAAATTTGTCCCGATGGATTGTCGCGGATTGAACTGTTATCAGGACAGCACCGCTGCCTTACTGTTGTTTTCCGGAAAACCAAGCCCAAACGATACAATCTGTCTAAAGGTTGTAGGTGACAGGTACGATATTAATTTAACTGAGCTAATTAAAGCTTGGATCGTTAGAAATAAGAATGAGGCAAGCTTGCAAGCTGTCACCCGCACTGCAATCCGGACTTGGGGAAATACCAAGCCGGTGTACTTTTACGTGCAGGATACAGAAGTCGCGAACTACTTCAAGCAAACGTATATGACGGACGCTATTATTGATCATCGTTTGGCGTTGACCATTTCTGCGAAACCAGACGGCAGGTCTAAAACCCCACCCGATGAAAAAACCAAAGCTATTAACTTCATCAAACATGGGTTCAATAACGGATTTAAACAAGCCGATATCAACAAGGCCGTGACGGAGCTTTGGAAGGTAGCAGAGAGAACTGCCCGTACATGGACAAAAAACGTACGCGAAAGCTTACCAGTCAAGCCTGCCGAAGGCCTGGAACAGTTCTTCGTATAATAGATTCCGCCCGGTGAAAGCTGGGCGGCTAGCCTGCATAAAAACGGCCGCATCCCTAAGAATACTTCTTAGAGATACAGCCAACTTTTAAAATCTTCAAGCATATTCTAAAACCAGAATAGCCATTCCAAGCACAGAGAAGATCAGAACGCACGAAGTGTGTTCTGCGCGAAGCGTGCACCTAGAACAACCTGACGAACTGAACACTATAGTGATTTTAGATTTCAAAACCACTAGAACCATCAATTCTCAGCAGACGGCTTGGATCTTCGAATACCGCTAAAAAACTAGGAGCATTTGAATTCTATCAAACCTTAAAATAGCAATCGGTTCATATGGGTCTACCCAGCCCTGCGGGTGCACTCGCAAGCTCGTGCATACCCATATCAACTTCGCAGAATCCTAGCAGTTCATTTAAACGCTTTTAACGGTATATACCTCCGAGAAGAGAGTCCGTTCCATTCGCCTACGGCGTTGTTTCGGGTGTACTTGACGAACACCAGAAACATCAAGCCCCCTCCTATGCAGCCATATCACATCCCCCTCGCCGAAAGCATCAATATTTTTATATAAATGTTTTGCAGCATTTTGGTTTCCAAACATCTATCTCAGTTCTTCCTAGAAAACCAAACTTTAGCAGCACATCTGTTACACCAGTACACCAAAGCATCTGTTTTAGGCAGATTTTATTGGATGTCATTCACCAGACCATCCGGTACAAGTGCTATGTATCTTTCGCATACTTAGACGTTACACCATTCTATCTCATGCTCTATTAAATCAAGGGTATCTTGGATGACACAACAAAAGCGGCACACATGAAAAAGCCCCTAAAAGCGGGGCTTCGTACTACTGTGTTATCCGGCTTTCAAACCTAGCCAAATGCAGCAAGTATCAATAGTGAGGCAATAGTTACGACCACTGATGCAACTGTCCATTTGACCGAAGACAGAAAGGTGGTCTTACTGGCCATCCCGAACCTAAATCCTAACCCCCACAACCTCCACTTATTTGCCGAATACATCACCATCGGTGCAACAATAGCCGCAAGTATCCAGAAGAGCATACCAGGTTCTTGATTGGCCTTGGTTCCTGCAAGCGCAAACCGTGCAAATCCCGTAAGAACTACAATAACCATCAACGCGAATTTGTTCATAACATCCCCCTACAAATTGAGTAATTAGATCGACCCACATGATACGGTGACATCGGCGGTCCTTTCGTCAGGTTGCCAAACGATACGACCGGTCAAATCGGCGGGAATCCGATAGATCAGCTTAGTGTGATAGGTGATTAATGGATTGATAGGTTCGACTGCAACACCAAAGCCATCTCCACCAACCATTTCGACCTTATCAAACTTATAAGTCCTCCCACCTTTATGAATCATTACACTCCCCGGCGATGGATACCTGCTGGTAGTCGAAATGTTCTTGAAACTGGCGTTGAGAATCAGAAACCTTGAACCAGCCCACGATTGAGGTTCTAAGACGGGATTCAGAGTTCCGATCTTCCGACGTGCTACACAACCATTTGCAACAACCTGAAGGCCGCCTACATTCGCCGAGTTGCTTCTAGGATGTAAAAGCTGTTTTTGATAGGTCACATCATCATGAACCGTTTTGTCAAAGCTCTCTTTGTCGACATCGGCCCATGCATTGATCGCAACAAAGGCCAGTCCGCAGAACACCAATTGGCTGGGCACCATTGTCCTTACGCCCGTCAGATGGGCCGGTTGTAGGCTCAATGACGATAGAAGCATCCCGATGTGCCGTTTCATTTTGATCCGTTTCAGGGTTATGCATGGCCGATTGCCATGTGCTTCCAAATTTATCTGAAAATCAGATATCTGAAAAGCGGATATAGCGTGTAGGGCTATTTTCAATGGATAGCCGTATGCCCAAGGCCATTTACCGACCCGAATACGAGGTGTTTCTGACCTTGCTGAAAGACCGACGGATCAAGGCCGGTCTGACACAGGTGGAATGCTCAAACGCACTGGGACGCCCGCAGTCCTTCATGAGCGACGTGGAGCGAGGCACCCGCCGATTGGATATCATCCAGATTCACGACCTGTGTGAGGTGCTTGGATGCGACCTTGTGGAGCTGATCCAGGATTTTACCGATGGGATTCAAAGGATAAAGTGATACACCACCAGTGAGCTCGGGTCCTTGCTGGCCCAAGATGATGAAGCACCGTGATGTGGAGGCATCTTTACTTGGAAAATAGATATTCATCCCACATCAAGGAACACATCCAGTGCCAGACCGTGATGCCACCATCGCCGACGCCCTTGAGCTGATTGCACTCAATCAGAACGCGCTGGGTGCCGCGATAGAAGAGATTTCTCGTTGGGTCCTCGAACGCGGTAGCCAGAACGTCCACGTCAATGTCTTGTCGGCGCTACAAACAATCGACATCAACGCCGAAGGCATCGCCAACGCAATCAAATTGCTACGCCGTTAGCTATCAAAGAACTCTACTTCTCTGGTAGTTCGATAACTTTCCGCCAGCCACTATCAAATATCTATTGTATATAGCTATCCGATCGAATTATCATTTGTCTATTCGGTTAAACCATAAAGGATAGTCATGATCGCTCACCTCTACCTACGAGCATCCACAAAGGATCAAGATGCCAACCGCGCCAAGGCATCCTTGGAAGCGTTTGCTGCTGACAAGGGCCTGAACATCGCTGGGGTCTATGCCGAGAACATCAGCGGCACGAAGTTGAACCGCCCTGAGCTGATGCGTCTGCTCGATGTAGCTGAAGCTGGTCAGTGCATCCTGTGTGAATCTGTAGACAGGCTGTCCCGGTTGTCGCAGTGTGACTGGGAAACCCTGAAAGCCACGATCAAAGCCAAAGGCCTTCGGCTTGTAATCGCTGACCTGCCCACCTCTCATATGATGGTCGAAGACAACGGCATCACCGGCCAGATTATGGAGGTCATCAACAACATGTTACTGGACCTCATGGCAACCATGTCGCGTCTGGACCAAGAAAAAAGGGTAGAGCGGATCAAGCAAGGCTTGGCAAACAAACGTACCGTAGACCCGGACTGGAAACCATCAGGTAAGGGTAAAGATGCTGTGCTGTGGGCGAAGGTACGTGCACTGATGATCAAGCACCCAACCATGTCAGCCGATCAGGTAGCCAAACTGGCTGACTGTGGCGTTGCAACGGTGTACCGGATCAAGCGTGAGACGAAATAGCCATTGTGGTGGTTCGCATACCCGCGTAATGGATGTTTTGGCTTGCGTGGAACTCATGGGAGCAGATGAACCTGGAGGGGGCGGTGGCTTGTAACCTTGACTTGAGACCGGCTAATGGGTGTCCTCTATCTGCATACGATGCAATTTCGCCAGGTCAGCTGAGCCTGTATTGAGCAACCGCAGAACTCAGCCGAAGGCCACCATTACCCCAGCATCTCGTCGAGCATGCTGTCAAAAGGCTTCTTGAACAAAAATTCTAGGTACTCGAAACCTGCGTCGCCGTGCTCATAGCGGTAAACATAATCTCCAATTGTCGCCCAAAAATGAATGCCACTCGATGGATCCCCCTGGAGGGTTACATAAAAGAATCCCAGATGTTGGGCCTTATAAGCGTTCTCTGTACTGGATCTGAAATATTCGCGCGCGTGGGCTTCGGTTTGAGCAGGCACCACGTACTGCTGCTCGCCATAGCCATTCCTGACGAAAACGTTGTAGAACCTTGATTTCTGAGCCATTGCGTAGCCTCTTTAGCTGAAAGACAATTGGGAGCGGTGCCTGCCTTCTTTAGGTGGTTCACCACGATAGCTAAATAGTGGCTCGGCGATCTTTTTTCAAGTCGTTACGTTTGGCTGTGATGGATCGTTCTCTGCCGGTCATGCCCAAGAAACGCGCTAGTCAAATCCGATGAAACAAGCTGGACCACTTTACACCGATTAACCAGCTTGGACGGGGCTACGCGAAGGGGTACCACCGGGGACTGACTACGGGCTCTCAGAACGGTCTAAAGGGGCTAAATGGGTCCACTTTATTGGTATGGTCAAATCAAAAAATCGCCGCTATATTTTTTACACTATAGAGTTTTTCGGCTGCGAAATTTAAGCACAAGACCTACGTAGAATGCAGAAACAAAAGTGCCCACATATCTATGCAAGTAGAGCATCATTAAATGGATGTTTAATGACACCTAAAAACTATGAACCTGACGGCATCATTAAAATAGGATTGCACATATTATGACACCGCATTATGGTAAACGATACGTGCCCCCATTATGTCCCGCACCTTCCTATATTGCCGCGCCTCCACGTCTAGTCAGTTCACCACAAACCAAGTGCAAGAGGTGAAAAGCGCAGGATTTGATATACAGATGGGTTGAGTGAGCGAGGAGGTTATATCGGGCAGCATCGCTGCCAGCGAACGCCCGGTATTTCAAAAACTATTAGATCGCATGGAAACGGGGGATGTCCTAATCGCAACCAAACTGGACCGACTGGACCGACTGGATCGAAATGCGATGGATGTGCGTCAGGCTGTTGACCATAGAGGAATATCGAGGTTTACCACTCATTTAACACCTACAATATCGGCACAGCCCAACTCACTTCAAAAATATTTAATTGACGACCGATAAAATTAGCTAGCCAATCTCAAAACCCTAGCTGGCGTTATGCTAGTAATTTTAACTGATATTTCGCTTATGGCGTTCATCACATAAACCACATTACTAAGCGTCAACGGAACAGCCATAAATCGTTCAGCATAAGCAATCAAAAATGACGCTCTATCTATACGGAGCATTTTTTTCGCCACATCATTATCAGAATCAAATACAACTTTAATACTGGGATCAAGTTCTCCTACAACCCTCATCCTCATTTTAAGAGTGAGCATCGCATCCCAGTTACCACCTTTATATTGACGATACGCTAAGTCATCAAATATTTTGCGCATGCCCCACTCGCTTGTTTCCAAGGCAGCCACTATTCCATTTAATGCCCTAGACAGATCTTCATTACCCACCCAATGTTGCTTCTGTTTATACCTTAAATCATGCTCGACTTCATGCCACCCCTCGGAGAGTACGCTCCTTACTTGCGTTTCAAATGTCGAATCTATTGGGCGACCGGCTATCGACCTAAGCACATCCGTTTTATATAAGTCGGGAACATCGAAAATCAAATTATATCGTGTAACCGCAAATTCTGCATTATTCGGCCTATCAATAGCTGAGGAACCCTCATGAAAAACATATGATGCACAAAGTATTTCTCGAGCAATATCAATATCATCTGAGAAATATAATACCACCCGAATTCCAATTGCATCTTGAACCATCTTATCCCCCAAAGAATACTTTGGAGTTTCGCCATCGTCATCCAATGCGGCTAGCTTACTACTTAAAGAAGCCACATCTTTACCTCGACCAAAAACCCTGCATAATATTCCACAAGATGTCAGCCTCCGTTCTATGTCTGAACGAATAGCTTCAGCTGCATGACGAAAATCACTGCCTCCCATATTAGCGCCCCAGCATCCTTCTGATTTCATTGATAGCGGCTATGTTGATCTCCACAAATAGAGAAGACCTAGCCTCCGATAAAACTCCCTTCTTTTTGAGTGAGCTTATTGCGTCATACATTTCTTGTGGAGAAATTGCACCTGAATCAGCAAAATTGCAGATGCCTCGGATTGGGCGATGTTTGTGAGTCATCGACTCCCTTCCAACCGGCCAAAACTTCTCTAGAACTGCGGCTTCTGCCCTCATCATTTTATCTTCAGTAGGCACAACTTTCCGATCCTCTCGTGACAGCAAAAACTCAGAAAGCAAAGAGTTATCTGCGACACAGCCAGGAACATGAATCAACCCGCCAAATACTTGACCAGAAACCAACTCACAATTGAAAAATTTACATTCAAAAAAGCTTACATCTGAGATATTACTCGCATAAAAAGTGCAGTTATCAAACTGACAACCATTAAACTGAGCATTGGCAATTTTGAAATCAGAGCCGAGTTTTAACCCGCGAAAAATTACTGAATTAATCTCCCCATCAATAATATCAAAGTCAATATATTGCAACAAACTCAACGCAGCGCTAACCCTATTGGTTAAGGTTACAAAATCTAAAGAGCTTTGCAATTTATCCCAGAGTTTAACCCTAGTTTCCCGAGACCGAGTCTTATAGGAAAAAATAGCTGGCTCTAGGTAGCGCCAGTCGTCATTTATCCAACCAGTCGTTTGGTTAACGTCGCGAGCAACGTAGTGCCCAAAAACAAACTCGTTTATGAATTCAATTTTCGTCGGATTTCGCGAGCTTCTATCTAGAAATGCATGACTAGCTAGCTTATTTGCTATTCCTTCTGGCGTCGGTTTATTTTCAGAAGGATACTTATCAACTGCCCTTTCTATTAGATCCAACCCCTCAGAAAGAATCAAATCCATTATGTAACTTCTATCTTCTGACTTATAGCCGCCGCTCACCATATCGTGCGCCACTATATCAAGTATCGAATTCTGCTCATCGGCAGTCATAATAAGATCTTGACGAATTCGCTCCCTTTCAAGAATAAAGTTAAAATAACTATCTACCAAACTTTCAGGATACCTACAAATCCCCTGCAACTCCTCTTTCGATATATACCGAAGAAAAGACAAAAGAACAGGGTTAGCAATAGATTGAATTTCAATGCCGGCAACTTCCAGCATCTCTCGCCTAGACGCATCAAGCCAATCAGTTACTTTCGGCTCATTTATTTGAATTTTAACAAGCGTAAATTCAGATTTGTTATTCTCAACCCAAGTATGAAATCCATCACCATCAAAAAGCATCGTCTTTCGAGTAGTCAAGATTATTTTTGCATTATCTTTTAAATACTCACCAATTGTCTCCAGCATTGGTTCTTTACTGTCAAAATCTTTTTCGGACTCCTCGTTATCCCTAAGAAGCTCGTCAAATCCGTCTAATATCGTAACTATTCGACCACTTCCAGTTTCGTCCTTAACAAGTTTCGACGATAAGCTTGGAAACGAGCGGTCAATCTCATCAAGCAGAACATGCTTAAATATTCGTGCCTGCCGATTTTTTGAAAGTTCGGCTAGCAGAGGTATACGTCCAGACATATTATTCACTTTAGACGCAAGCTCATAAGCCGCACAAGTTTTACCGTACCCCGCAGCGGCCTCCACAACAAACAAAATAGGAAATGGCTCTTCAATTCGAGCAAGGATTTCGTCTGAAATTTCCTTCAACCCGACATGGCCGTTAATTAAGTACGGAGCACTTAAGTAATTATACTCCGACGAATCGCTATACTTCCTACTAATAGCTTTTGTGAAAGACTTATAATCCTGATCTATTTTACTTCTATAAAATTCGACAGAGAAAAAGCTATCAAACAGGCGATCTTCAATAGACTCAACCGATTCTAAAACCTTGCAAGAATACCCAAAATCACTGAGCTCTTTTACTAGATCAGAAGCGTCCGCATCTGCGCGAGTTTTAACTATTTCGACATTTCGAAACGGCCCCGTAACCAACAAAAACGCCAGCAACCCCTCCTCTGGCCGGTCTTCCTCGATGGAAAATCCGTATCGAAGGTAAGCTGACTTGATTTTTAGTGTATTCATATGTCGCGTGAGCTCCTTTCTCTTGCGCATCGATCATTCCCCTCTCATTGGCGTTTACTGACCAATCCGGGATACTCGCCATATTTCGGGCGTTACGTATCACTATAACGTCATCATTGGATTTTTGGCAGAGTCCATAGGGCAACGCCCACTTTTTTAACGAACTCAACCAGCAGCCTAGGGCTGCGAGACAGAAGTCTTAGACATTCTCGGCTTGGGGGAGTTGCGGGAAACGTCGAATGACCTTGCAAGCTTGCCGATGACTGAGTGACAAGTAATTACCAATCGGGTACGAGTCCCCCGATCATTACTGCCGATTCTACGTTGCTCACCTATCAAAGCTGGACATGCTGGAGGCGGATGATGCGAGATTGGTTGTAAGCGTCTACCAATACGCCGGCAGCGTTGTTACTGATCCTTCCAAGGGAGGTGTGCTGCATAGCTGCACTGATGAGGCATAAGCATTCGAGGAAAATGCACGGATTCTTAAGATGGCGATAGAGGCCACAAATGAGCTTGAGCGTCGCAACCTGCTGATCTGGGATCACCGCCAACTGAGTACGACTCGAGCACTACCAAGCATCCTCATTGGCGAGAAAAAACTAACGAAGTAGATTACCAGCATAATGCACCGCGTGGGTGTACCTGAACACTGCCGCATTTTGAGTTTCACCTAATATAAATTATTTTAAAATCAATAACTTAGAGATCCACCCCTGCCCCCCCGGCACACAATGTCGCCACTGTTGCGGCGCCCTTTGACTTCACCTTAGCAATACGAAGGCTTCGATCCGATGGGGTCTGCGTATCCATGGACTTACCAGTCACACGCAATTCATTACCAAAAGCTCCGAACAGTGACCCATCTCGGTCTGCGTAAAGCTCTATGACGACAGCTTTTCAAGACATCCATATCACTGATACATTTCCCACTCACTCCCTTGGGAAAGGGCTGTGAACGACGTGGCTTTCGGACGATGTATGCCCATTTTCCAGTACATCGACTACCCGGCGGACAACCACAAGCTGAGCTGGCAGGGCATGCTCGCCTGGCTGCGGCAGAAACGCTGGCAGTGCATGAGTTTTGGCGGGATCGTCTACCTGGTGCTGCTGGTACCGGTGGTCAACCTGCTGATGATGCCGGCGGCGGTGGCCGGGGCGACCTTGTTCTGGGTCCGTGAGCGCGGTGAAGAGGCCGTGGCCGGCGAGAAGCGCTGAGGCGCCCGCAACGCGGCCTCGTCACAAATCCATCATCAAACAGCCACAGTGTCGCAACCGCCCGGGGCGACACTGTAAACATGACGACAGCTCTGCATATCACCCTGATCACCGAAACCTTCCCACCGGAAATCAATGGGGTGGCCAATACCCTTGGCCGCTTGTGCGACGGACTGCGCGCCCGCGGACACCAGATCGAGCTGGTGCGCCCGCGCCAGAGCTGCGACCAGTCCCGCCCCAGCGATACCGAACTGCTGCTCTGCCGTGGCTGGCCGCTGCCCGGTTACCCCGGCCTGCAATGGGGGCAGTCGTCGATGCACAAGTTGCTGCGACGCTGGAAGAACCAGCGCCCGGATGTGCTGTATATCGCCACCGAAGGTCCGCTCGGCTTGTCGGCCCTGCGTGCGGCCAGGCGTTTGGGGATTTCGGTGGTCAGCGGTTTCCACACCAACTTCCAGCAGTATTCCCATCAATACGGCATGGGCTTGCTGACGCGGGTACTGACCCACTATCTGCGCTGGTTCCACAATCGCTCCAAGCTGACCCTGGTGCCCAGCGTCAGCCAACGCATGGAGCTGGAGCGGCGGCATTTCGAGCGCCTGGAACTGCTCTCCCGCGGCGTCGACAGCCAGTTGTTCCATCCGGCCAAGCGCTTGAGCGCCCTGCGCGACAGCTGGGGGCTGGCGGACGACGATATCGCCTTGCTGTATGTCGGGCGACTGGCGACCGAGAAGAACCTCGGCTTGCTCAAGCGCACCTACGAGCGTCTGCGGGAAACTTATCCACAGCGGCGGATGAAGCTGATGGTGGTCGGCGATGGTCCGCAACGTGGCGTGCTGGAAAAGGAAATGCCCGAGGCGTTGTTCTGCGGCACACAGCGGGGCGAGGCCCTGGCCTGTCACTATGCGTCGGCGGATATGTTCCTGTTCCCGAGCCTGACCGAAACCTTCGGCAATGTGGTGCTCGAGGCGCTGGCATCCGGGTTGGGGGTGGTGGCTTACGATGAGGCCGCGGCGGCCCAGCACATCCGCCATGGTTACAACGGCGTGCTGGCCATGCCCGGCGACGAGGACGCATTTTGCGATGCCGCCTGCTGGTTGCTGGAAGGTCGGGAGACCTTGCGCAATGTCCGCCTCAATGCCCGCCAGCATGCCAGCCGGCAAGGTTGGGGAGCGATAGTCGAGCAGTTCGAGAAGCAGTTGCGTGGGGCCTGTGACGCGCCGCTCGTGGAGCGACGCGCTCCGGCCCTGCCGGTGGATGCCGTTGTGACCAATGGCATCCTGAAAACACCGCGCAACCTGTAACCCGGCTTACGCCAGGCTCATCAACGCCTCACGGCTGAACGGCAGGATGTCCTGCTCGCGGCCGTCGCGCACTTTCACCGCCCAATCCGGGTCCACCAGCAGCGCGCGGCCCACGGCAACCAGGTCGAACTCATCGTTGCCCAGGCGCTCCAGCAGGTTCTCCAGGCTTGCCGGCTGGGCGACCTTGTCGGTGTTGACCATGAACTGCAGGAACTCGCCGTCCAGGCCGACGCTGCCCACGGTGATGGTCGGCTTGCCGGTCAGCTTGCGAGTCCAGCCCGCCAGGTTCAGCTCGGAACCGTCGAACTCCGGCTCCCAGAAACGCCGCGTGGAACAGTGGAAAATATCCACCCCGGCGTCAGACAACGGCTTGAGGAACTCGCCCAGGGCCTCCGGCGTCTGCACCAGGCGGGCGCTGTAGTCCTGCTGCTTCCATTGGGAAAAGCGGAAGATGATCGGGAAGCCCGGTCCCACCGCCGCGCGCACGGCCTGGATCAGCTCGATGGCAAAACGCGAACGGTTGGCCAGGCTGCCACCGTATTCGTCGGTCCGCAGGTTGGTACCTTCCCAGAAGAACTGGTCGATCAGGTAACCGTGGGCACCATGGATCTCGACACCGTCCATGCCGATGCTTTGGGCATCACGAGCCGCCTGGGCGAACGCCGCGATCACCTCGTCGATGTCCTGTTTCGTCATGCCGTGCACCACGACCTGACCGTCCTTGAGCTTCTCGCTCGGGCCATAGCCCGGCACGCTGGCATCCGGCTCGGTGCCCAGGCGCCGTACATTACCCACATGCCAGAGCTGCGGAGCGATCTTGCCTCCTTCGGCGTGCACCGCATCGACGACTTTTTTCCAGCCGGCCAGGGCCGCTTCGCCGTAGAAATGCGGCACGTTCGGGTAACCGTTGGACGCCTGGTGACCGACCGTGGTGCCTTCGGTGACGATCAGGCCGACACCGGCCGCCGCGCGCTTGCGGTAGTACTCGATGACTTTCGAGTTGGGCACGCCACCCGGGGAAAACGAACGGGTCATCGGCGCCATGACCACACGGGTCGGCAACTCCAGCGCGCCAAGATGGAAAGGTCGGAACAGGGCTTTAACGGGCATGGGAGCACTCCACGGCGCAAGGGGAATTTATGATCAGGATAATATTCCGCCGTGAACGCGCCGCCCAGCACTATTGATCTGAGTGATTAAGCTTTAGAAGTCGTTGCAGGAGCAGCCGGTCGACATGCTCCTGCGTGCAGCCCGAACCGGGCGAGAATCAAGCCAGGGCTTTTTCGATCGCATGGATCACTGCCGGATCATCCGGAGCGGTGCGCGGCGAGAAACGCGCCAATACGCGGCCATCCTTGCCCATGAGGAACTTCTCGAAATTCCAGGTGATGTCCCCCGGAAACTCCGCGCCCTCGCCCGCCAGCAGACGGTACAACTGGTGACGGTCATGACCGTTGACCTCCAGCTTGCTGCTCAACGGAAAGCTAACGCCATAGTTCAGGCTGCAGAACGCCTGGATCTCCTCCTCGGAGTCCGGTTCCTGCCCGGCAAACTGGTTGCACGGCAGACCGAGCACGCTGAAGCCCTGGGCCTTGTATTGCTGATAGAGGTGCTCAAGGGCGGCATATTGGGGTGTCAAGCCGCACTTGGAAGCCACGTTGACCACCAGCACTACATGCCCTTTGAAAGGCGCCAGCGGCAGTTCCTGACCATCCAGCGCTTTTAGTGTCAGATCGTGAAAAGCACTCATGACGAACTCCCGTTTTTCCCGGACTTATACGCGAACATTGTTGCCTGACAGCCTGACCGGTTTCCAGTTAAAAACCGCGGCTGACTAAAAAAGGCGCCCATGGGCGCCTTCCAACTACCAGAGCTTAGCAGCAGAAATCAGTGGTGATGGCCACCTTCGCCATGGACGTGACCATGGGCGACTTCTTCCTGGCTGGCATCACGGATTTCGATGATCTTGACCTGGAAAGTCAGGCGCTGGCCAGCCAGGGGGTGGTTGCCATCAACGGTGACATCGTCGCCGTCCAGGTCGCGAATGGTGACGATCTGCATCTGGCCGTCCGGAGCGGAAGCGTGGAACTGCATACCGACCTCCAGCTCGTCGACACCTTCGAACATGCTGCGGCTCAGGGTGCTGACCAGTTCAGCGGAGTATTCACCGTAGGCATCTTCCGGCTCGACGGAAACTTTCAGCTCGTCGCCGACGTTCTTGCCTTCCAGGGCCTTTTCCAGACCTGGGATAATATTGCCGGCACCGTGCAGGTACACCAGCGGGGCGCCGCCGGCAGAGCTGTCGATGACCTCACCAGCATCGTTGGTAAGGGTATAGTCGATGGAGACAGCCTTGTTGGCAGCGATCGTCATATGAGCGAGACCTTTTGCATAGGAATAAAGAGCGGACAAGTCTAAACAAGGATTCGTCCGAAAGCGAACTGAACCCGGACAGACGGGCCAAGACCATGCCTGTAACCATTATCGGCTTTCATCAGGACGAGGACGGGCACTGGGTGGCCGAGCTGTCCTGCGGCCATACCCAGCACCTGCGCCATCAACCACCCTGGCAGTCGCGCGCCTGGGTACTCGATCCTGTGCAACGCGCGGAAAAAATCGCTCAGGGCTTTGAATGTGGTTGGTGCGCTCGAGGCTCGGTTAACGATAACCTTGGCGACTGAACTTCGCAGACAGCCAGACATAGGCCGTCGCACTTGCGCTTCCTCAAGAGAATACGCATGCAAACTTTTTTTATCGCGCCCACCGATTTTGGTGTGGGTCTGACCTCGATCAGCCTCGGGCTGGTCCGTACGCTGGAACGCGCCGGGTTGAAAGTCGGCTTTTTCAAACCCATCGCCCAGCCCCATCCCGGCGACCTGGGCCCGGAGCGCTCCACCGAACTGGTGGCCCGTACCCATGGCCTGAAACCGCCCCAGCCCCTGGGTCTGGCCCATGTCGAGCGGATGCTCGGCGACGGCCAGCTCGATGAGCTGCTGGAAGAAATCATCACCCTCTACCAACAGGCCGCCGTCGGCAAGGATGTGCTGGTGGTCGAGGGCATGGTTCCGACCCGTAGCGCCAGCTATGCGGCCCGGGTCAACCAGCACCTGGCCAAGAGCCTGGATGCCGAGGTGATCCTGGTCTCGGCGGCGGAAAACGAAGTGCTCAGCGAGCTCTCCGGCCGGGTCGAATTGCAGGCGCAACTGTTCGGAGGTCCCAAGGACCCGAAAGTGCTCGGGGTGATCCTCAACAAGGTCCGCACCGACGAGAGCATGGCCGACTTCTCTGCCCGTCTGAAGGAGCATTCGCCGTTGCTGCGCAGTGGCGATTTCCGCCTGCTGGGCTGCATTCCGTTCCAGCCTGACCTGAATGCGCCGCGCACCCGCGATGTCGCCGAACTGCTCGGCGCCCAGGTGCTCAACGCCGGGGACTACGAGCAGCGGCGCATGAACAAGATCATCATCTGCGCCCGTACGGTGCGCAATACCATCGACCTGCTCAAGCCCGGCGTGCTGGTGGTGACCCCGGGCGACCGCGACGACATCATCCTCGCCGTGAGCATTGCCTCGATGAACGGCGTGCCCCTGGCCGGCCTGTTGCTGACCAGCGACACCCTGCCCGATCCGCGCATCATGGAACTCTGTCGTGGCGCCATGGCCGCGGGCCTGCCGGTATTGTCGGTGAGCACCGGCTCCTACGACACCGCCAACCAGCTCAATGGCCTGAACAAGGAAATCCCCATCGATGACCGCGAGCGCGCGGAGATCATCACCGATTTCGTCGCCGGGCACCTCGACGCCCACTGGCTGCACCAGCGCTGCGGCACCCCACGGGAAATGCGCCTGACCCCGGCGGTGTTCCGCTACCAGTTGATCCAGCGCGCCCAGGAAGCCAACAAACGTATCGTCCTGCCCGAAGGCAGCGAACCATTGACCGTGCAGGCGGCGGCCATCTGCCAGGCCCGGGGCATCGCCCGCTGCGTGTTGCTGGCCAAGCCGGCGGAAGTCGAGGCGGTGGCCCGGGCCCATGGTTTCGAACTGCCGCCGGGGCTGGAGATTCTCGACCCGGACCTGATTCGCGGGCGCTACGCCGAGCCCATGGTGGCCCTGCGCAAGAGCAAGAGCCTGAACACGCCGATGGCCGAGCAGCAACTGGAAGACACCGTGGTGATCGGCACCATGATGCTGGCGCTGGACGAGGTCGACGGTCTGGTTTCCGGGGTGATCCACTCCACCGCCAACACCATTCGCCCGGCCCTGCAACTGATCAAGACCGCGCCGGGTTGCACCCTGGTGTCATCGGTGTTCTTCATGCTGTTCCCGGACCAGGTGCTGGTCTATGGCGACTGCGTGATGAACCCCCATCCGTCAGCGGCGGAGCTGGCGGAAATCGCCCTGCAAAGCGCCGACTCGGCCCAGGCCTTCGGGATCACGCCACGGGTGGCGATGATCAGCTACTCCAGCGGCGAATCGGCCAGTGGCGAGGAAGTGGAGAAAGTCCGCGAAGCCACCCTGCTGGCCCATGAGTCCCAGAGCACGTTGCTGATCGACGGTCCGTTGCAGTACGACGCCGCCGCCAACGAAGCCGTGGCCCGGCAACTGGCGCCCAACAGCCAGGTGGCGGGACGCGCCACGGTGTTCGTGTTCCCCGACCTGAACACCGGCAACACCACCCACAAGGCGGTGCAGCGCAGCGCCGACTGCGTCAGCCTGGGGCCGATGCTGCAAGGCCTGCGCAAGCCGGTCAACGACCTGCCGCGCGGCGCCCAGGTGGACGACATCGTCTACACCATCGCCCTCACCGCGATCCAAGCCGCCAACCGACCTGTGGATATCTGAATGTTAGACTTTCTCCCGGCCCCGCTGCGGGGTGTGATCGCCTCGCTGCTGTTGACGTTGAATACCTTGCTGCTGTGTTCCTTCCTGTTCTGCGTGGCGCTGCTCAAGGTGCTGCCTTTTGCCCTGACCCAGCGTTTCACCCACTGGCTGATGAACCATACCCATGAGGCCTGGGTCAGCAACAACAAGGCCTGGATGCAACTGGTCCGCCGCACCCGCTGGCACCTCAGCGGCCTGGAGGGCCTGGACTACCAGCATTCCTACCTGGTCACCAGCAACCACCAGAGCTGGGTCGACATCATGGTCTTGCAGTACGTGCTCAACCGGAAGATCCAGCCACTGAAGTTCTTTCTCAAGCAGGAGCTGATCTGGGTCCCGGTGATCGGCCTGGCCTGGTGGGCCCTGGGTTTTCCGTTTATGAAGCGCTACTCCAAGGCGTACCTGGAGAAGCACCCGGAAAAGAAAGGCAAGGACCTGGAAACCACCCGCAAGACCTGCGCGAAGTTTCGCGACAACCCTGTGGGTATCTTCAATTTTGCTGAGGGCACACGCTTTACCAAGGGCAAGCACGCGCAGCAGCAGTCACCGTTCCGTTATCTGCTGAAACCCAAGGCAGGCGGTATCGCCTTTGTGCTGGATGCCATGGGCGAGCAACTGGAGTCCATCGTCAACGTGACCATCCACTATCCGGGCGGCAAGCCGGGGTATTGGGATCTGCTGTGTGGCAATGTACGCGACGTGGTGGTGCACTTTGAAGAACTGAAGGTTCCGCCGCAGTTTGTCGGCAGGAACTACGACCAGGACGGCGAATACCGCCTGGCGTTCCAGGGCTGGATCAACCAGTTGTGGGAAGAGAAGGACGCGTTGTTGGCGCAGATGCATCGCGAATATCCCGCCAAACCTTGAGCCGTCTGTAAGGGCCTCTTCGCGGGCAAGCCCTGCTCCTACAGTCCTGAGTCGATCACGGATTTTGCGTACGACACAAACCTGTAGGAGCAGGGCTTGCCCGCGAAGACAATCTCCAGAGCGCAAAAAAACCCGCAGCCGATCACTCGACTGCGGGCTTTCTGATGCGACCGGTCCTTAGATCGCGCCGCGCTGGCGCAACAGCTCCAGGACTTGCTTCACGCTGTCTTCCAACGACAGTGCTTGCGTATCCACTACCAGATCGGCATCCAGCGGCACGTCGTAGGGGAACGACTCGCCCGGAATGTTATCGCCACCGGCCGCGTACAGGCCCTGGGGATCACGTTCCTGGCACGCCTGCGGCGAAGCCTGGACATAGACCGTCAACACACGTTCGCTACCGATCAGCGCCTTGGCCTGTTCGCGGCCCTCGGCATCCGGCGCGACGAACGCGGCCAATGTCAGCAAACCCGCCTCGTTGAACTGACGCGCCACATGCGCCGCACGCCGCCAGTTCTCGGTACGCCCGGCACGATCCTGCGGCAAGCCCTTGTTCAGGTCATGACGCAGGTTCTGGCCGTCCAGCACAAACACCGCACGACCCAGGTCGAACAGCTTGCGCTCCACGGCGTAAGCCAGGGTGCTCTTGCCCGCGCCCGACAGACCGGTGAACAGCACCGTCGCCGGTTGCTGGCCGAAACGCTGGGCACGTTCCTCGGTGGCCACATGGGCCAGCTTGCCGTGATGGGTGGCGCTGCCATGGGCCAGCGGCTGGGCGACGATCATGCCGGCGCCGACGGTGCCATTGGTCAGACGATCAATGATGATGAACGAGCCGGTGGTGCGGTTGCTGTCGTAACCGTCCAGGGCAATCGGCGCGTCCAGGGCGATCTTGACCTTGCCGATCTCGTTCAACTGCAAGGCGCTGGCCGGGCCTTCTTCCAGGGTGTTCACATCGACCTTGTTGACGATGCTGGCAATTGAACCCGGCACGTAGCTGGTGGCGCGCTTGATGTCGTATTTCTTGCCCGGCAGCATCGGCTCCTCGGCCATCCAGACCAGCATGGCCTCGAAGCTGTCGGTCACCGGCGGCACATTGTCGGCATGCACCAGCAGGTCGCCACGGGAGATGTCGATCTCGTCTTCCATGGTCAAGGTCACGGCCTGGCCGGGACCGGCGCTTTCCAGCTCGCCTTCGAAGGTAACAATGGACTTCACCCGGCTGCTCTTGCCCGAAGGCAGCACCACCACGTCGTCGCCCTTCTTCACGATGCCGCTCGCCAGGGTGCCGGCAAAGCCACGGAAGTTCAGGTTCGGCCGGTTGACGTACTGCACCGGGAAACGCAGGTCGGTGAAGTTACGGTCGCCCGCCACTTCCACGGTTTCGAGGATCTCCATCAGCGACTGGCCGGTGTACCAGGGCGAGCGCTCGCTCTTGTTCACCACGTTGTCGCCCTTCAAGGCCGACATCGGCACGAAGTGCATGCTGGTCGGCTTCAGCTTCAAGCCCTCGGCGAACTTCAGGTAGTCGGCCTTGATCGACTCGAACACGCCCTGGTCGAAGTCCTTGAGGTCCATCTTGTTGATGGCGACGACTATGTGCTTGATCCCCAGCAACGAGGCGATAAAGCTGTGGCGACGGGTCTGGGTCTGCACGCCGTAGCGGGCGTCCACCAGGATGATCGCCAGGTCACAGGTGGACGCACCGGTGGCCATGTTGCGGGTGTACTGCTCATGGCCGGGGGTGTCGGCGATGATGAATTTGCGCTTGGCGGTGGAGAAATAGCGGTAGGCGACATCGATGGTGATGCCCTGCTCGCGCTCGGCCTGCAGGCCGTCGACCAGCAAGGCCAGGTCGATGTCGTCACCGGTGGTGCCGACTTTCTTCGAATCGCGGGTGATGGCTTCCAGATGGTCTTCGTAGATCATCTTGGAGTCGTGCAGCAGGCGCCCGATCAGGGTGCTCTTGCCGTCGTCGACGTTACCGCAGGTCAGGAAACGCAGCAGTTCTTTACGCTCGTGCTGGCCCAGGTAGGCGAGGATGTCCTCGCTGATCAAATCAGATTGATGCGACATGCTTAGACCCTGTTTAGAAATAGCCCTGACGTTTTTTATCTTCCATTGAGCCTGCGCCATCGTGATCGATGACCCGGCCCTGGCGCTCGGAAGTACGCGTCAGGAGCATTTCCTGAATGATGTCCGTGAGGGTTTCAGCCTCGGACTCCACCGCGCCCGTCAACGGGTAGCAGCCAAGGGTACGGAAACGCACCTTCTTCTTGACGATTCGCGCCTTGTCCTCGTCGGACAGGTGCTCGAGGATCCGCTCGTCGTCGATCATGATCAGGGTGCCGTTCTTCTCGATAACATCGCGCTCGGCAGCGAAATACAGCGGCACGATCGGGATGCCTTCGAGGTAGATGTATTGCCAGATGTCCAGTTCGGTCCAGTTCGACAATGGGAAAACGCGGATCGACTCGCCCTTGTTGACCTTGCCGTTGTAGACGTTCCACAACTCCGGACGCTGGTTTTTCGGGTCCCAGCGGTGCTTGCTGTCACGGAAGGAGTAGACGCGTTCCTTGGCCCGCGACTTCTCTTCGTCACGCCGGGCGCCGCCGAAGGCCGCATCGAAACCGTACTTGTCCAGGGCCTGCTTGAGGCCCTCGGTCTTCATGATGTCGGTGTGCTTGGCGCTGCCGTGGGTGAAGGGGTTGATGCCCTGCGCCACGCCGTCCGGGTTCACATGGGTGATCAGGTCCAGGCCCAGCTCGGCAACCATCTTGTCGCGGAAGCTGTACATCTCCTGGAATTTCCAGCGGGTGTCGACATGCATCACCGGAAACGGCAGCTTGCCCGGGAAAAACGCCTTGCGCGCCAGGTGCAGCATCACGGCGGAGTCTTTACCGATGGAGTACAGCATCACCGGGTTATCGAACTCGGCGGCCACCTCGCGGATGATATGGATGCTTTCCGCCTCCAGCTGTTTCAGATGCGTCAGTTTGTCGACCATGGCTACTCACGAAAAGCGTTCTTATGGACGGCCAGCGGGCCGTGTTCGAGCGAGGCATGCTAGCACAGCACCCTATTCTATTGAGGGGGCCGACTAGATCGAAACGGTATAAGAATATACCGGGGCGTTTGACCGCTCAGATCGGGTTCGGACAATCGATAAACAGATGCTCCACCGCGAAACGCCGCGCCAGGTACTCGCCCAGCGCCTGCACGCCATAACGCTCGGTAGCGTGATGACCGGCGGCGATAAAGCTGATGCCATTCTCCCGCGCGCTATGGAAAGTCTGCTCGGAGGCCTCGCCACTCAGGTACAGGTCGACACCGGCCAACACCGCCTGGTCGATATAGCCCTGGCCGCCGCCGGTGCACCAGCCGACCCGGCGGATCATGTCGTCGCCCTCGATCAGCAACGGCTCGCGCCCCAGCACTTCCTGGACCTTGCGCGCGAAGTCACGGGCGGTCATCGGCTCGGTCAGGGAGCCCACCAGTCCGACAATCTTCGGGTTGTCCGGGTCCAGCGGGCCTTCCACGGTAATATCCAGCTGCTTTGCAAGCTGCACGTTGTTACCGACCTCCGGATGCAGGTCCAACGGCAGGTGATAGGCCAGCAGGCTGATGTCGTGCTTGAGCAGGGTCTTCAACCGGCGCTGCTTCATGCCGGTGACACAAGGGTCCTCGCCCTTCCAGAAATAACCGTGGTGCACCAGAATCAGGTCGGCCTGGGCTTCGACGGCCGCATCCAGCAGCGCCTGGCTGGCGGTGACGCCGCTGACGATGCACATCACCTGTGGCCGGCCCTCGACCTGCAAGCCATTGGGGCAATAGTCGGCAATCCGCGCGCTGTTCAGAAAGCGATCCGCTTCCTCGACCAGCGTATTCAATGAAACCGCCATAAAAACTCCTGAATATCCCATTCAGAGGCGCCCGCGGCCTCGTATAATGCGCCACATTATGGGCCGTCCGACATGGCCTGCAACCTTCCAGGACTTTGCTCAATGCTCAAGGCTCTGCGTTTCTTTGGCTGGCCGCTGCTGGCCGGTGTGCTGGTCGCTTTGCTGATCATCCAGCGCTACCCGCAATGGGTCGGCCTGCCCAACCTCGATGTGAACCTGCAACAGGCGCCGCAGACCACCCTCCACCAGCAGGGTCCGTACTCCTATGCCGACGCGGTGGACCTGGCCGCTCCGGCGGTGGCCAACCTGTACACCACCAAGATGGTCAACAAGAACACTCATCCGCTGTTCGAGGACCCACAGTTCCGGCGCTTCTTCGGCGACAACCTGCCCAAGCAGAAGCGCATGGAGTCGAGCCTGGGTTCAGCGGTGATCATGAGTTCCACCGGCTACCTGCTGACCAACAACCACGTGACCGCCGGGGCCGACCAGATAGTGGTGGCCCTCAAGGACGGCCGCGAAACCCTGGCCAAGGTGGTCGGCAGCGACCCGGAAACCGACCTGGCGGTGCTCAAGATCGATCTGCCGAACCTGCCGTCGATCACCATCGGCCGTTCCGACCAGATCCGCATCGGCGATATCGCCCTGGCCATCGGCAACCCGTTCGGGGTCGGCCAGACCACCACCATGGGCATTATCAGCGCCACCGGCCGCAACCAGCTGGGCCTGAACAACTATGAAGACTTCATCCAGACCGACGCGGCGATCAATCCGGGCAACTCCGGCGGCGCGCTGGTGGATGCCAGCGGTAACCTGACCGGCATCAATACGGCGATCTTCTCCAAGTCCGGCGGTTCCCAGGGCATCGGCTTTGCGATTCCGATCAATCTGGCGGTGGAAGTGATGAAGGCGATCATCGAGCACGGCCAGGTGATTCGCGGCTGGCTGGGGATCGAGGTGCAGCCCCTGACCCAGGACCTGGCGGAGTCGTTCGGCCTCAGCGGGCGTCCGGGCATCGTGGTGGCGGGCGTGTTCCGTGACGGTCCGGCGCAGAAAGCCGGTTTGCAACTGGGGGATGTGATTCTCAGCATCGACGGCGAGCCGGCCACGGACGGTCGTCGTTCGATGAACCAGGTGGCGCGGATCAAGCCGACCGACAAGGTGGCCATCCAGGTGCTGCGCAACGGCAAGGAGCTCAAGCTGATGGCGGAAATCGGCCTGCGACCACCGCAGCAGACGCCGCCGCAGGAAGAGGAATAAGGCAATCGTGCCGACGCTGGACTTGACTCCAAGTCCAGCGTCGCCTATCAGGCCGCTATCGCCAGCAAGCCGGCTCCTGCAAGTCGCTGTCCCAGCGCAATAACACAGTATCAGCCAGCCATCTTGGACGACTTCAGTTCCTCACTGAAGCGCTGCGAACGCACGCCCTTGTTGTCGTAATACTCTTCGACCGACTTTACAAAGCGCTTTTGCGCGGGCACATACCAGAACGCCTTGTACAAGCGACCACTGGCAGGGCGCGCCGCAACACGTTGAGCATTGGAGATCGTTGTCACCTGACCGGGTGTCACGACAGCTTGCGCACCGCCTACCGCCACGGGTGCCAGCATCGCCGACCACTGGCCTTCGGATTCGATCTTCAGTGCCCTGAACTTGCCTGCAGGCACCTCGACATCCTCCCAACCGGTGACGACGTAGTCGTTATGAATGGTCTCGCTGGAGTGCTGGCGATTAGGGTTCAGCTCGGTGTATTCGACCGTCCATGTCTTGCCTTCGCTCAAGGGAAACGCCAACGGGCGATTGACCACTTGCTGCTTGCCGTTGATATCACGGGAGCGACTCCAGTCCAGGCCCGCCAGGCTTTCAACCGTTGGCTGGTTGGACCCGTCCTGCTTGCTGCTGATCAGCATGCTCTGGCTGCTGACGCGTTCGACCGTCATCAATGTGTTCTTGCTCGAGAAACCCTGTGGGCCGGTTTCCACTGTTTCGGCATAGACCCAGCTATCCCCGGCCTTCAAGGACGGCGCATCGACCGATTGGGCATACGCCGAACCGCACATCAAACCAAGCACAGCGGCAGATAGTGTTTTAAGCATCACATATTCCCTGAATGTCTGACTTGGCAAGTCCACTGAGGCTCACCAAACGTGTGACGCGAGTGACCCTTGCCGATGGCGGCACGAGCATCCTGAACAACTGCAACCCCAACTGCCTGGATATGTAAGCTCACCTCAAACGGCGTAACCAAGCCCATGAGCGGCCATTCGAAACACAACAGGCAATCATTCGAAGGCTCATATCATTGTGCCATTTGAAAATGAGCTCACGTGAGCTGATGATTTCGTCGACGTCATGAATATGAGGACCGTTCAGCAAAGCGACAGCATCCGCCCCGGCCCAAGCACGTCGTTCAAATCAATAAGGGGGTTTGTTGCGCTGCATCACAGAGACCCACCCCGCAACCGATGCGTTACGGGGTGGGGCTACAGGCTTAGAGTTCGCCCAAGGCGTCGATCAGCGCCTGGTTCTGAGCCGGCAAACCGATGGTGATCCGCAGGAACTGGGCAATGCGCTCCTGCTTGAAGTGCCGCACGATCACGCCCTGCTCCCGGACCTTGGCCGCCAGCGCCGCCGCATCGTGTTGCGGGTGACGGGCGAAGATGAAGTTCGCCGCCGACGGCAGCACCTCGAAACCCTTGGCCTGCAACTGCGCCACCAGCCACTCGCGACTGTCGATCACCTTGCGGCAGGTCTCTTCGAAGTACGCCTTGTCCTCGAACGCCGCCGCCGCACCGGCAATCGCCATGCGGTCCAACGGGTAGGAGTTGAAGCTGTTCTTGATCCGCTCCAGGGCCTCGATCAGGTCCGGGTGCCCGACCGCCAGGCCGACCCGCAATCCCGCCAGGGAACGCGACTTGGACAGGGTCTGGGTCACCAGCAGGTTCGGATAACGGTCCACCAGGCCGATGGCCGTTTCGCCGCCGAAGTCGATATAGGCCTCGTCGACCACCACCACCGAATCCGGGCTGGCCTTGAGTATCTGCTCCACCGCGTCCAGTGCCAGCAGGCAACCGGTCGGCGCGTTAGGGTTGGGGAAAATGATCCCGCCGTTGGGCCGCGCGTAGTCCACCACGCGAATCTGGAACTGTTCGTCCAGCGGCAAGGCGTCGAAGGTGATCCCGTACAGGCCGCAGTACACCGGGTAGAAGCTGTAGCTGATATCCGGGAACAGCAAGGGTCGATCCTGCTGGAACAGACCGTAGAAGATGTGGGCCAGGACCTCGTCGGAACCGTTGCCGAGAAACACCTGGTTGGTGTTCACGCCGTAGTACTCGGCCACGGCGTGCTTGAGCAGGTCGCCGTTGGGGTCCGGGTACAGACGCAGATTGTCGTTCACTTCCGCCTGCATCGCGGCCAGGGCCTTGGGCGAAGGACCGTAGGGGTTCTCATTGGTGTTGAGCTTGACCAGCTTGGTCAGCTTCGGTTGCTCACCCGGCACATAGGGCACCAGGTCCTTGACGAATTTGCTCCAGAACTTGCTCATGCTGGTTTCCCCTGTTCCTTATCAGCGACAATCCGATATTCCGCACTACGGGCGTGGGCGCTCAGCGACTCACCACGGGCCAGTACCGAAGCGGTCTTGCCCAGCTCGGACGCGCCCTGCTCCGAGCAGAAAATGATCGACGAACGTTTCTGGAAGTCATACACCCCCAGCGGTGACGAGAAGCGTGCGGTGCCGGAAGTCGGCAACACGTGGTTGGGACCGGCGCAGTAGTCGCCCAGGGCCTCGGAGGTGTGACGCCCCATGAAGATCGCCCCGGCGTGACGGATCTGCGGCAGCCAGGCCTGCGGGTCGGCGACCGACAGCTCAAGGTGCTCCGGGGCGATGCGGTTGGCCACATCAATCGCCTGCTGCATATCTCGCACCTGGATCAAGGCGCCACGGCCGTTGATCGAGGTCTCGATAATCGCCGCACGCTCCATGGTCGGCAGCAGCTTGGCGATGCTCGCGGCGACCTGGTCGAGGAACGCGGCGTCCGGGCTGACCAGGATGGCCTGGGCATCTTCGTCATGCTCGGCCTGGGAAAACAGGTCCATGGCGATCCAGTCCGGGTCGGTCTGGCCGTCGCAGACCACAAGGATCTCCGACGGGCCGGCGATCATGTCGATACCGACCTGGCCGAACACGTGGCGCTTGGCCGTGGCCACATAGATATTGCCGGGGCCGACCACCTTGTCGACCTTGGGCACGCTCTCGGTGCCATAGGCCAAAGCCGCCACCGCCTGGGCGCCGCCGATGGTGAACACCCGGTCGACCCCGGCGATGCACGCCGCCGCCAGCACCAGCTCGTTGATTTCGCCACGGGGCGTCGGCACCACCATCACCACTTCGGCAACCCCCGCCACCTTGGCCGGAATCGCGTTCATCAGCACCGAAGACGGATAGGACGCCTTGCCACCCGGCACGTACAGGCCGGCACGATCCAGCGGCGTGACCTTCTGGCCCAGCACCGTGCCATCGGCCTCGGTGTAGCTCCAGGAGTCCTGCTTCTGTTTTTCGTGGTAGCTGCGCACACGCTCGGCGGCCTTTTCCAGGGCTTCGCGCTGTGGCGCGGTGATCCGCGTCAGGGCCAGTTCGAGGCGCTCACGGGGCAGGATCAGATCAGCCATGGAAGCGACTTCCAGGCCGTCGAAACGCTGGGTGAACTCCACCAGCGCTGCATCGCCGCGCTCGCGCACGGCCTTGATGATATCGAGCACCCGCTGGTTGACCGAGTCGTCGGACACACTTTCCCAGCTCAGCAGATGATCCAGATGATGAGCGAAGTCGGGATCGGCAGCGTTGAGTCGGCGAATTGCGTTGGACGTGGTCATAGCGTGGGCCTCAATAATTGGCGAATGCTTGGGAACAGCAGATCTCAGGCGCCGCAAGACTACCAAGCCATCCGCGTGGGCACCTGAGAATTCTGGCTATGACACGGATAGATGGGCGCGGCTCAAGGCCGCGCAATTGAATCAGCTGCGATGTCGCGATTCCACTGCCTTGCGCAGGGTATCGATCAGGGACTGGATGCGGGCGTGCTGCATTTTCATCGAGGCCTTGTTCACCACCAGGCGCGAACTGATGGTCGCGATCAGCTCCTGGGGTTCCAGACCGTTGGCCCGCAGGGTATTGCCGGTGTCGACAACGTCGATGATCTTGTCGGCCAGGCCGATCAGCGGTGCCAGCTCCATCGAGCCGTAGAGCTTGATGATATCGACCTGACGCCCCTGTTCGGCATAGTAGCGCTTGGCGACGTTGACGAACTTGGTCGCCACCCGCAGGCGGCCCTTGGGCTCGACGGCACCGATAGCACCGGCGGTCATCAGCCGGCATTGGGCGATCTGCAGGTCCAGGGGTTCATACAGACCCTGGCCGCCGTATTCCATCAGCACATCTTTACCGGCCACACCGAGGTCGGCCGCACCATGCTCGACATAGGTCGGCACGTCGGTGGCCCGGACGATCAGCAGGCGTACATCGGCCTGGGTCGTGGGAATGATCAGCTTGCGGCTCTTGTCCGGATTCTCGGTCGGCACGATGCCCGCTTCTGCAAGCAGCGGCAGGGTGTCGTCGAGAATGCGGCCCTTGGACAGTGCAATGGTCAGCATGGGGAAACTAAGTCCTTCAACCTGTATCAGTAAGGCTCATTCTCCCTTGTCGGCGCGAGCAGGCTCGCACCGGCAAAGGGGGACAACACTAGCCCGGAACGCGGCGGATCTTGGCACCGAGCATCTGCAACTTCTCTTCGATGCACTCATAACCACGGTCGATGTGGTAGATGCGGTCGATCAGCGTGTCGCCTTCAGCGGTCAGGGCCGAAATCACCAGGCTGGCCGAAGCCCGCAGGTCGGTGGCCATGACCGGCGCGCCTTTCAGGCGTTCGGTACCGGTCACGATGGCGGTGTTGCCTTCGACCTGGATCTTGGCGCCCATGCGATGCAGCTCGTACACGTGCATGAAACGGTTTTCGAAAATCGTCTCGATCACCGCGCCGGTGCCTTCGGCAATGGCGTTGAGCGAAATGAACTGGGCCTGCATGTCGGTCGGGAATGCCGGATACGGCGCGGTGCGCACGTTGACGGCCTTCGGACGCTTGCCATGCATGTTCAGCTCGATCCAGTCTTCACCGGTGGTGATTTCAGCACCGGACTCCTTCAGCTTCTCGAGCACGGCTTCGAGAATGGTCGGATCGGTGTCCTTGACCTTGACCCGGCCACCAGTGGCAGCCGCGGCCACCAGGTAGGTACCGGTTTCGATACGGTCCGGCATCACCTTGTAGGTGGCCGAATGCAGGCGCTCCACACCGTCGATGGTGATGGTGTCGGTGCCGGCACCGCTGACCTTGGCGCCCATGGCGTTGAGGAAGTTCGCCAGGTCGACCACTTCCGGCTCGCGCGCGGCGTTCTGCAGCACGCTGCGGCCACGGGCCAGGGAAGCGGCCATCATGATGTTCTCGGTACCGGTCACGGAGACGGTATCGAAGAAGAAGTTTGCCCCGCGCAGGCCGCCTTCCGGCGCCTTGGCCTTGATGTAGCCGCCTTCGACGTCGATCACCGCACCCATGGCTTCCAGGCCACGAATGTGCAGGTCCACCGGACGCGAGCCGATGGCGCAACCGCCAGGCAGGGCGACTTCGGCTTCACCGAAACGGGCGACCATCGGGCCCAGCACCAGGATCGAGGCGCGCATGGTTTTCACCAGCTCGTAAGGCGCGATCAGGGTCTTGATGGTGCGCGGATCGATTTCCACGCTGAGCTTCTCGTCGATCACCGGCTCAATGCCCATGCGCCCGAACAGCTCGATCATGGTGGTGATGTCGTGCAGGTGCGGCAGGTTGGCCACGGTCACCGGGCCATCGCACAACAACGTGGCGGCCAGGATCGGCAGGGCGGAGTTCTTCGCCCCGGAAATGCGGATTTCGCCATCAAGACGAACGCCGCCAGTAATAATCAGTTTGTCCATAAGGGTCTCGACGCCAATTCAGGCTCAGGTGCGCTCGGCCCAGGCCGCGCGGCTGAAAAATTTCATAGTGACCGCATGGATGCTGCCATCGGCGATCCACGGGTTCAAATGGGCATAGATGCTCTGCTGACGCTTCACCGGGCTCAGGGCCACCAGTTCGTCGCTAATCACATTCAGCTGGAAGTTGCAGCCTTCGCCTTCAACTTCAACACGGCTTCCCGGCAGCTTTCCCTCAAGGAAGCTCTTCACTTCTATGGCCTGCATGCTCAACCTCAATCGGCGCCCAACGCGCGCGGGTCGGCCATCATACAAAAAAGCCCCGCGCCTGCGAACCCCGCATTGCAGGACTCTGACGGGGGGCTTCTTTATTCATGGCACTGTCAATGAACGCCGAGGATCTCCGTCAACTCGGAAACCTCGGCGATTTCACGCATGTCTTGCGGCATGGCGCGAATACTCAGGGATTTGCCGCCCTCGGCGGCGTCACGCATGAATGCCAGCAGCAAGGCCAGGCCGACACTGCTGGATTTCTCCACCGCGGAACAGTCGACCACCAGGGCCGGCGCGGTGCTGGCCTTGATCAGCGCCTGCCCGTCCTTGCGCAAGGCCGGGCCGGTGCTGTAGTCGATCACGCCGGCCAGCAGCACTTCACCTGCCTCACCGGCGCGAACGCTGGCTTCACTCACTCTGCGCCCCCTTCTGCGGGTTCTTCTCGGATTCGGCCTTGGCCTTCTCCACTTCACCGGCCCAGTTGTTGATGGTCTGGTCCAGGTTGTTACCGTTGCGCTGCATCGCGTCGGCGAACTGATCGCGGAACAGCTTGCCGATATTGATGCCGTTGATGATCACGTTGCGCAGTTTCCACTCGCCATTGATTTTCTCAAGGGTGTAGGAAACCGGATAGACGGCGCCATTGTTGCCTTTGACGGTCATGCCGACGCTGGTGCGATCGCCCGACTCATCCTTCGGCGCGTCGACGGTGATGCCCTGGTTGTTGTACTCCAGCAAGGCGTTGCCGTAGAACTGGAACAGACCCTTCTTGAAGTTCTCCTCGAAGGTTTTCATCTGCTCGGGCGTGGCCTTGCGCGAGTACTTGACCGTCATGATGCTTTTGGAAATACCTTCGGCGTCCACCACCGGGCCGACGATGCTGTTAAGCGCATCGTAGAAGGCCTGGGGGTTCTGCTTGTACTGGGCCTTGTTCGCGGTCAGGTCGGCCAGCATCCGGTCAGTGGTGCTCTTGACCAGGTCATGGGCCGACGTGTCCGCCATGGCGTTGCCCATAAGAGGCAAGGTCGCCAGCAGCACCAACAGACTACGTCGCAACATCGAGATCATGGAAAAACTCCTCATTTGGCGTCTTTGTTCACGGTATTGAGCAGGAATTTACCGATCAGATCTTCCAGTACCAGCGACGACTGGGTGTCGTGGATGGTCCCACCATCCTTGAGCACGGCACTTTCCCCGCCCACGCTGAGACCGATGTACTTCTCGCCGAGCAAGCCCGCCGTGAGGATAGACGCAGTGGAATCAGTCGGCAGGTTGTTCACGCGTTTTTCAACTTGCATGGTCACCCGGCCGGTGAAACTGTCATGGTCCAGATCGATCGCCGTCACCTTGCCGATGGTGACACCGGCCATGGTGACCTTGGCTCTGACAGTCAAACCGGCGATATTGTCGAAGTACGCATATAATTTATACGTTTCAGTGTTTGTCGTAGGGGACAGTCCACTGACCCGCAACGCAAGCAGCAGCAAAGCCAGGATGCCAGCCAGCAGAAAAAGGCCGACACCGATTTCCAGGGTGCGGTTTTGCATCAGAAATCTCCAAACATCAAGGCGGTCAGAATAAAGTCAAGGCCCAGCACTGCCAGGGAGGCATAAACCACGGTCTTGGTCGTGGCGCGGCTGATCCCCTCGGAAGTGGGTTCACAATCGTAGCCTTGAAACACGGCAATCCAGGTCACCACGAAGGCGAACACGATACTTTTGATAATGCCATTCAGCACGTCGCTGCTGAAGGTCACGCTGTTCTGCATGTTGGCCCAGTAGGAGCCGTCGTAGACCCCCAGCCAGTCCACCGCCACCCAAGAACCGCCCCAGATCCCGACCACACTGAAGATCATCGCCAGCAGCGGCAGGGAGATAAAGCCGGCCCAGAGCCGCGGCGCAACGATGTACTTGAGCGGATCGACACCGATCATTTCCAGGCTGGACAGTTGCTCGGTGGATTTCATGTTGCCGATTTCGGCGGTCAACGCCGAACCGGCCCGTCCGGCGAACAGCAGCGCGGTGACCACCGGCCCGAGTTCACGCAGCAGCGTCAGGGCGACCATCTGCCCCACCGCCTGCTCGGAACCGTAGCTGGAAAGAATGTTGAAGCCCTGCAAGGCCAGGACCATGCCGATGAACACGCCGGAGACGACGATGATCACCAGGCTCATCACACCCACGGAATGCAATTGCTTGATCAACAGCCCGAAACCGCCGCCAATGCCGCCGCGGCCGAACAGCACATGGAACAGGAACAACGTCGAACGGCCGAGCACGGCGAGCACGTCCAGGCCCGAACGGCCGAACAGACGCACTCTCTCGATAAGTGATTTCTTGCGCATTGTCAGCGCTTCCCCAACAGGTCGGCGCGGTAGTCCGTCGCCGGAAAGTGGAACGGCACGGGACCGTCGGGATCGCCCTTCATGAACTGGCGGATACGCGGGTTATCGGCGTTCATCAGTTCTTCCGGGGTGCCTTGCCCGAGCACCTGGCCGTCACCGACCACATACAGGTAGTCGGCGATGCTTGCGGTTTCGGCCAGATCGTGGGAAACCACGATGCTGGTGATGCCCAGGGCGTCATTGAGCAGTCGGATCAGGCGCACGAGGACGCCCATGGCGATCGGGTCCTGGCCGACGAACGGTTCGTCATACATGAGGATCTGCGGGTCCAGGGCAATCGCCCGGGCCAGGGCCACACGCCGTTTCATACCACCGGACAGCTCGTCGGGCATCAGGTCGACCGCCCCGCGCAGTCCCACCGCCTGCAATTTCAGCAGAACAATGTCACGAATCATTTCTTCCGGCAGTTCGGTATGAACCCGTAGCGGAAAGGCGACGTTCTCGAAAACATCCAGGTCGGTGAACAGCGCACCGCTCTGGAACAGCACGCCCATATGCTTGCGCGCGTCGAACAGATCGCCGCGCGACAAGGTGGGAAGATTCTGACCATTGACCCAGACTTCGCCGCCGCTGGGGCGCAGTTGCGCGCCCATCAGCCGCAACAGGGTGGTCTTGCCGCACCCGGAAGGTCCCATGATGCCGGTGACCTTGCCTCGCGGGATACGAATGTCGACATTATTGAAGATGCTGCGCGCACCGCGCTTGAAGGTCACACCCTTCAGCTCGACCGCGTAGGCGTTATCGGCGCTCATCTAAACTCCTTGCGATACAGCCTCGGACTCGGACACCAGGCCTCTCTAGAAGAGGCGCATACTTCCTGAGCGGGCCGAACTAGCCGCGAACTATATCACCGCTGATACGACCCGCCCAAGGCCGAAGCCACCCTTGTTCGGTATAAATACAGCCGGGCTTGACGGCTTGCGAGGCAAAGTCCTATAGGCACCACGCAAAACGCAATGATCTAGTGGGAGTGGAGAAGGCATTACCGCTATAATCGCGCCTTTTCATCAGGCTAACCGATTTCTGACATGAGCCAATCCAGCGACCTGATTCAATCAGCACAACGCACCATCCGCCTCGAACGCGAAGCCGTAGAAGGCTTGCTCGCCCATATCGACGCAGATTTCGTACGCGCTTGCGAAATGATTCTGGCCAGCAAGGGCCGTGTGGTCGTGGTCGGCATGGGCAAGTCCGGGCACATCGGCAACAAGATCGCCGCGACCCTGGCCAGCACCGGCACCACAGCGTTTTTCGTCCACCCCGCCGAAGCCAGCCACGGCGACATGGGCATGATCACCCGCGATGACATCATCCTGGCCCTGTCCAACTCCGGCTCGACCGCGGAAATCGTCACCCTGCTGCCCTTGATCAAACGCCTGGGCATCCAGTTGATCAGCCTGACCGGCAATCCCGACTCACCGTTGGCCAAGGCCGCCGAAGTCAACCTCAACGTGCATGTCGAGCACGAGGCCTGCCCGCTGAACCTGGCGCCGACCTCCTCCACCACCGCGGCCCTGGTGATGGGCGACGCCCTGGCGGTGGCCCTGCTCGAGGCCCGCGGCTTCACCGCCGAGGACTTCGCCTTTTCCCACCCGGGTGGTGCCCTGGGCCGGCGCCTGCTGCTGAAAGTTGAAAATGTCATGCACGCCGGCGATGAGCTGCCGCAGGTCCTGCGCGGCACCCTGTTAAAAAATGCGCTGATGGAAATGACTCGCAAAGGCCTTGGCATGACCGTGATCGCCGAAGCCGACGGGCGCCTCGCCGGGATCTTCACCGACGGTGACCTGCGCCGGACCCTGGACCGCACCATCGACATCCATACGGCCCTGATCGAAGACGTCATGACCCCTCACGGCAAGACCGCCCGGGCCGACATGCTCGCCGCCGAAGCCCTGAAAATCATGGAAGACCACAAGATCAGCGCGCTGGTGGTGGTCGACAGCGACGACCGCCCGGTGGGCGCCCTGAACATGCACGATCTGCTGCGCGCGGGAGTGATGTAAATGAACGACGATCTGTTGCAACGCGGCAAGGCCATCAAGCTGGCGGTCTTCGACGTCGATGGCGTACTGACCGACGGTCGCCTGTACTTCCTCGAGGACGGCAGCGAATTCAAGTCGTTCAGCACCCTCGACGGCCAGGGCATCAAGATGCTGATGGCCGCCGGCGTGCAAACCGCTATTATCAGCGGTCGCAAAACCGCACTGGTCGAACGACGGGCGCAGAACCTCGGCATTCCCCACGTCTACCAGGGCCGCGAGGACAAGCTGGTGGTGCTCGACACCCTGCTCGCCCAGCTCAATCTGAGCTATGAACAGGTCGCCTACCTGGGTGACGACCTGCCGGACCTGCCGGTGATCCGCCGCGTCGGCCTGGGCATGGCCGTGGCCAACGCCGCCAGCTTTGTCCGCGAACACGCCCACGGCATCACCCGGGCCCGGGGCGGCGACGGCGCCGCCCGCGAATTCTGCGAGCTGATCCTGCAAGCCCAGGGCAGTCTTGAAGCGGCTCACGCCGCCTACCTGTAGAGCTATTTATGCTGAGCAAGAAAATTCGCAATATTCTGCTGTTCGCAGTCATCGCCGCCATTTTCGCGGCCGTTGGCTACTGGAACATCAGCCCGGAACGTTTCCTCGAGCGCCCGGTGGCGCAGGTCGATGAAACCCAGATCGACTACTACGCTATTAACGCCCACAGCATTCAGTACATGCCCGACGGTCGAGTACAGTACGACCTGACCGGCGACAAGGTCGAACACCTCAAGGCGTCCGACGTGACCCTGGTGACCAAGCCAGACATGCACATCTACCGTGGCACGGTCTATCCCTGGCATGTCCAGAGCGAGCACGCCGAGGTCAACCCGGACGGCACCGAAATCGAACTGATCGACTCGGTACGGGTGGCGCGGACTGATGAACTACAGCGGGAAGTCATCATTACCAGCAGTCGTATGACAGTATTCCCACAGAAGCAATATGCGCAGACCGAGCAAGCCGTTAGAATCGACGGCGCCGACGGCGTGACCACTGGCAAGGGAATGAAAGCGTATTTAAACGACAGCCGGATACACCTGCTGTCCAATGTAAGAGGACAGTATGAGTCTCGTTAAAACCCTCCCTATTTTGCTTGGCCTCGGTGCGGCACTGGGAAGCGTGAGCGCCTGGGCTCTGCCGACCGACAGCCAGCAGCCCATCCGCATCCAGGCCGACGACGCTCAGCTGGACGACAAGCAAGGCATCGCCACCTACAAAGGTGACGTGGTCATTACCCAAGGCTCGATGATCGTCAAGGGCAACACCGTGACGCTGACCCGGACCAAGGACGGCGCCATCGACGTGGTGACCTCCGTGGGTAACCTGGCCTACTTCGAGCAACTGCAGAAAGTCGGCGATCCGAAGCCGGTGCAGGGCTATGGCGTGACCATCCAGTACCACGCCCAGCAGAACCGCATCATCCTGATCGACAAGGCCAAGGTGATCAACGACGGCAACACCACCGAAGGCGAGAAAATCGTCTACGACACGGTGAAGCAGATCGCCCAGGCCGGCCGCGCCAACGGCAGCACGATCACCGCCCCGCGCCCACGCATCGACATGGTCATCCAGCCGAAGCAGAAAACCGAACAGCAGAAGGCGCAGTAATGGCAACCCTGAAAGCCCAGCATCTGGCCAAGGCCTACAAAAGTCGCCAGGTGGTGCGTGATGTCAGCCTGTCGATCGACAGCGGGCAGATCGTCGGCTTGCTCGGCCCCAACGGTGCCGGCAAGACCACCTGCTTCTACATGATCGTCGGCCTGGTCCAGGCCGATCAGGGTCGCGTGCTGATCGACGACCAGGATATCAGCCACCAGCCGATGCACGGTCGCGCGCGCGCCGGGATCGGCTATCTGCCCCAGGAAGCATCGATCTTCCGCAAGCTGTCGGTGGCGGACAACATCATGGCGATCCTCGAGACCCGCAAGGAGCTCGACAAGAACAGCCGCCGCAAGGAGCTGGAAAGCCTGTTGCAGGAATTCCACATCAGCCACATTCGCGACAACCTCGGCATGAGCCTGTCCGGTGGTGAACGGCGCCGGGTGGAAATCGCCCGCGCCCTGGCCACCGCGCCGAAATTCATCCTGCTCGACGAGCCCTTCGCCGGGGTCGACCCGATTTCCGTTGGCGATATCAAACAGATCATCCATCACCTCAAGGCCAAGGGCATCGGCGTACTGATCACCGACCACAACGTCCGCGAGACCCTGGACATCTGCGAAACCGCCTATATCGTCAATGATGGACAGCTGATCGCCGAAGGCGATTCAGCCACTATCCTGGCCAACGAACTGGTCAAGGAAGTCTACCTGGGCCATGAGTTCCGCCTGTAAACATCGAGGTAACGGATCAACCGCCAGAGCGCTCCCTGTTCAATAAAAACCACAAGATTTTTATTGTTACAGCGCTCTAGGCAAAGGCTCGGGTTTCAGGCATATAATTTGCTTATGTTTGGCGCCCCGGCGCCCTGTAGAGTGGATGGCGCATGCGCGCCGGCGAATAAGGTGTTAAGCCCCTGCCATGAAACCATCGCTAGTCCTGAGAATGGGCCAGCAGCTGACGATGACACCGCAGCTGCAACAGGCCATCCGCCTGCTCCAATTGTCGACCCTGGACCTTCAGCAGGAAATCCAGGAGGCCCTGGAGTCCAATCCGATGCTCGAACGCCAGGAAGAAGGCGACGACTTCGACAATACCGACCCGTTGGCCGACAACGCCGAGCACAAACCCAACACTGAAATCCAGGAACCCTCCTTCCAGCAGGAAACCGCCCCGACGGTGGACAACCTCGAGGAAGGCGACTGGAACGAGCGCATTCCCAACGAACTGCCCGTCGACACCGCCTGGGAAGATGTCTACCAGACCAGCGCCAGCAGCCTGCCGAGCAACGATGACGACGAGTGGGACTTCACCACCCGTACCTCGGCCGGCGAGAGCCTGCAGAGCCATCTGCTCTGGCAACTGAACCTGGCGCCGATGTCAGACACCGATCGGCTGATCGCCGTGACCCTGATCGACTGCATCAACAATCAGGGCTACCTGGACGAAACCCTCGAGGAAATCCTCGACGCCTTCGACCCGGAGCTGGATATCGAGCTGGACGAGATCGAAGCGGTACTGCATCGCATCCAGCAATTCGAACCGGCCGGCATCGGCGCGCGCAACCTCGGCGAATGCCTGCTGCTGCAATTGCGTCAGCTGCCAGCGCGCACGCCCTGGCTGGCCGAAGCCCAGCGCCTGGTCAGCGACTACATCGACCTGCTCGGCAGCCGCGACTACAGCCAACTGATGCGGCGCATGAAGCTCAAGGAAGACGAGCTGCGCCAGGTCATCGAGCTGGTCCAGAGCCTCAATCCGCGCCCGGGCTCGCAAATCGAGTCCAGCGAAGCCGAATACGTCGTCCCCGACGTGATCGTGCGCAAGGACAACGAGCGCTGGCTGGTGGAACTGAACCAGGAATCGGTGCCGCGCCTGCGGGTCAATCCGCAGTACGCCGGTTTTGTCCGCCGCGCCGACACCAGTGCCGACAACACCTTCATGCGCAACCAGTTGCAGGAAGCCCGCTGGTTCATCAAGAGCCTGCAGAGCCGCAACGAAACCCTGATGAAGGTCGCCACCCAGATCGTCGAGCACCAGCGTGGCTTCCTGGAATACGGTGACGAGGCGATGAAGCCGCTGGTCCTGCATGACATTGCCGAAGCAGTGGGCATGCACGAGTCGACGATTTCCCGGGTGACCACGCAAAAATTCATGCATACCCCCCGCGGTATCTATGAACTGAAATACTTTTTCTCCAGCCACGTCAGCACCTCCGAAGGCGGCGAATGCTCGTCCACGGCGATCCGCGCGATCATCAAGAAACTGGTTGCAGCGGAAAATCAGAAAAAGCCGTTGAGTGACAGCAAGATCGCTGGTTTACTGGAGGCACAAGGCATTCAGGTGGCCCGTCGTACTGTCGCCAAATACCGTGAGTCCCTGGGGATAGCCCCCTCCAGCGAACGGAAGCGACTGATGTAGTGGACGGGCCCCGTTACAGCGTTCCAGTGGTAGGCACAAGCCTGCCGCTTTATGCACTGGCAACGAAGGAGAAGCTGTATGCAAGTCAATATCAGTGGACACCAGCTGGAAGTGACCGAACCCCTGCGTGCTTACATCGGCGAAAAACTCGACCGACTGGAGCGTCATTTCGACAAGATCACCAACGTACAGGTGACCATGGCCGTCGAAAAACTGAAGCAGAAAATCGAAGCCACCTTGCATATCCACGGCGGTGAAGTGGTCGCCAACGCCGAGCATGACGACATGTATGCGGCGATCGACCTGCTCACCGACAAGTTGGACCGACAACTGAAAAAGCATAAGGAAAAGAACCTGCACCTGCTCCAAGGTACAGGTCGCTGATACCCATCCATGATCCGACTTGAAAGCATCCTGACCCCCGGCCGTTCTTTGGTGAACGTGCCGGGCGGCAGTAAAAAGAAAGCCCTCGAGCAAATTGCCAACCTGATCAGCCACGAAGTTCCTTACCTGGCCATGCAGGATGTCTTCGACAGCCTGATCGCCCGGGAGAAACTCGGCTCGACCGGTTTCGGCAATGGCATTGCCATCCCGCACTGCCGCCTGAAGGGTTGCGTGGCGCCCATCAGCGCCCTGATGCACCTGGACGCCCCTATCGATTTCGACGCCATCGACGGCGCGCCGGTTGACCTGCTGTTCGTCCTGCTGGTCCCGGAAGCCGCCACCGATGCCCACCTGGAACTGCTTCGGCAGATTGCCAGCATGCTCGACCGCAAGGACGTACGCGACAAACTGCGTGCGGCAACCTCCAACCAGGCCCTGTACCAGGTAGTCCTGGACGAGCAGAGCGGTCACTGACCATGCGCTTGATCATCGTCAGCGGCCGCTCCGGCTCGGGTAAAAGTACCGCCCTCGATGTCCTCGAGGACAACGGTTACTACTGCATCGACAACCTGCCGGCCGGCCTGCTGCCGGAGCTGGCCGAACGTGCGCTGATCCATACCGAGCTGGCGCAACCGCTGGTCGCCGTTTCCATCGACGCACGCAACCTGCCCAGCCACCTGTCACGCTTCCCGGAACTGCTCGATGAAGTGCGCAGCCGGCATATCCAGTGCGATGTACTGTACCTGGACGCCGACGAGGAAACCCTGCTCAAGCGTTTTTCCGAAACCCGTCGACGCCACCCGCTGAGCAATGCCAATCGCTCACTGGCCGAGGCCATCCGCGACGAAAGCAACCTGCTGGGGCCGATCTCGGACCTGGCCGACCTCAAGGTCAACACCACCAGCCTGAACCTCTATCAACTGCGCGACACCATCAAGCTGCGCCTGCTAAACCAGCCGGAACCGGGTACCGCCTTCCTGGTCGAGTCGTTCGGTTTCAAGCGCGGGATGCCGGTGGATGCCGACCTGGTGTTCGACGTACGCTGCCTGCCCAATCCCTACTGGAAACCGGAACTGCGCGAGCAGTCCGGGCTCGACCAACCGGTGGTCGAATACCTGGCCGCACAAGCCGACGTCGAGGAAATGTACCAGGATATTTCCAGTTATTTGCTTAAATGGTTGCCACGTTTTGCCGCCAGCAACCGGGCTTATGTCACTATTGCCATCGGCTGCACGGGCGGGCATCACCGCTCCGTCTACCTCACCGAACGCTTGGGCAAGGCCCTGCAACAATCCCTGAAGAACGTCCAGGTCCGCCACCGCGACCTTAGCTGAAAGGACCACCACCGCGATGCCCGCTCTGGAAATTGAAATCATCAACAAACTGGGTCTGCACGCCCGTGCTTCGGCGAAATTCGTCGGCGTGGCCGGCCAGTTCCCCTGCCAGATCCGCGCCGGGCGTACACCGGAAAGCATGGTCGACGGCAAGAGCATCATGGCCATGATGATGCTGGCCGCTGGCAAGGGCACGAAGATTCACCTGAAGACCGAAGGCGAACAGGAAGACGCGGCCATGGCGGCACTGGTCAAGCTGATCAACAACTATTTCGACGAAGGCGAATGAAGCCCGATAAGACATTCGGATCCTGCAGCGCCTATTCAGACGCCATCGCCGGCAAGCCGACTCCCATAGGGACCGTGTTTGGCCTTAACTGAACGGCATCAGGGCAAGCCCGCTCGCCACGGGTCCAGTACAACCAAAGGTCCCCGTGAGGCCAAAAAAAGGGTGTCATCCATTGGATGACACCCTTTTTTTACAACCGATACGCCGAATCAGCTACCGGCGACCATCATCCGCTCGATCAACACCGAACCGGTACGGATATGGCTGCGCAGCTCAAGATCGCTGCCAACGGCGACGATCTGCTTGAACATGTCACGCATATTGCCGGCAATGGTCACTTCCTGGACCGGGAACTGGATCTCGCCATTCTCGACCCAGAAGCCCGCCGCCCCACGCGAGTAATCGCCGGTGACCATGTTCAGCCCATGGCCCATCAACTCGGTCACCAGCAGGCCGCGGCCCATGCGCCGGATCAGCGCGTCCTGGTCCTCGACCCCATGGGTGACGAACAGGTTGTGCACGCCACCGGCGTTGGCCGTGCTTGGCAGGCCCAGCTTGCGCCCCGAGTAGGTACCCAGCACATAGGAGACCAGGGTGCCATTTTCGACGAACGGCTTGGCATAGGTCGCCAGGCCATCACCGTCAAACGCCGAACTGCCCATGGCCTGCATCAGGTGTGGACGCTCGTCGAGGGTCAGCCACTCCGGGAACAGGCGCTGGCCCATCGCCCCTTCGAGGAACGAAGATTTGCGGTACAGGTTGCCGCCGGAGATCGCCGAAAGGAAGCTGCCGAACAAACCACCGGCCAACTCCGCCGAGAACAGCACCGGCACTTCGCAGGTCGGCACCGGACGCGCGCCCAGGCGGCTGGCCGCCCGTTGCGCGGCCTTGCGGCCAATGCTCGAGGCATCCGCGAGCAGTTCGCCCTGGCGATTGACGTCATACCAGTAATCGCGCTGCATCTGGCCGTCGCCTTCGGCGATCATCACACAGCTGAGGCTGTGCCGGGTCGAAGCCGAACCGCCGATAAACCCGTGGCTGTTGCCATACACGCGGCAACCCTGGGAGGTGCTCAAGGTGGTGCCGTCGGCATTCTTGATCCGGCTGTCGGCGTCAAACGCCGCCGCCTCGCAGATCAATGCGCGCTCGATGGCCTGCTCAGGGGTGATGTCCCAGGCATGGAACAGATCGAAGTCCTTGAGCTCCTTGGCCATCAGGGCCGCATCAGCCAGGCCCGAGTGCTCGTCTTCCGAGGTGTGCTTGGCGATGGCCAGGGCCGCCGCCACGGTTTCGCGAATCGCTTCAGGACCACTGGCCGAGGTGCTGGCCGAGCCTTTGCGCTGCCCCACGTACAAGGTGATGCCGAAACCCTGGTCGCGGTTGAACTCGACGGTTTCCACTTCCCGCTGGCGCACCGAAGTCGACAGCCCCTGCTCCAGGGATACCGCCACTTCACAGGCACTGGCGCCCTGGCGTTTGGCTTCGGCGAGAATCTGCTCGACCTGCTCCTGCAGGACCGGCAACGCCTGCGGGCCGACGCTTTGTGCTGAACTCATGGCTTTCTCCACTCAAATTCTGCTTTCGGTCAAGGTCTTCGAGCGACCGGGCCGGACAAGCGGCCCCCGACTGGTTATCATGGCGGCGTTTCTTTGCGGACTGCCACCATGGTTGATTCTTACGACGACTCCCTCGATGGGGAGAAAAGCAAAACCCAGGTCAAACGCGAGCTGCATGCTCTGGTTGATCTCGGCGAGCGCCTGACAACACTCAAGCCCGACTTGGTGGCAAAACTGCCACTGACCGACGGCTTGCGCCGTGCCCTGGCCGAAGCGCCGAAGCACACCGCGAATATCGCGCGTAAACGGCATATCCAGTTCATCGGCAGGCTGATGCGCGATCAGGACACTGACGCCATTCTGGTTCTGCTCGATCAACTCGACGCCTCCACCCGGCAATACAACGAACGTTTCCACAATCTCGAACGCTGGCGTGATCGCTTGATCGCAGGCGCCGACGATGTGCTGGAAAAGTTCGTCGCCGACTACCCGGACGCTGATCGCCAGCAACTGCGTTCCCTGATCCGCCAGGCTCAACACGAGCTTGCGCAGAACAAGGCGCCGGCCTCCAGCCGTAAAATCTTCAAGTACATCCGTGAGCTGGACGACGCTCAACGCGGCCTGCGTTGATCTTCGCCCCGGGTGAGTCGCCTTGGCGCTCACCCGACGCTCCACCTCTTCCTACGACCCCGTGCCACCCACGGTGATCGCATCGATTTTCAAGGTTGGCTGACCGACACCCACCGGTACCGACTGCCCATCCTTGCCGCACGTGCCCACGCCGCTGTCCAGCGCCAGGTCGTTGCCGACCATCGACACCCGACTCATGGCTTCCGGGCCGTTGCCGATCAGGGTCGCGCCCTTGACCGGTGCGGTGATCTTGCCGTCTTCGATCAGGTAGGCCTCGCTGGTGGAGAACACGAACTTGCCGCTGGTGATATCGACCTGGCCGCCGCCGAGGTTGGCGCAGTAGATCCCGCGTTTCACCGAGGCGATGATTTCCGCTGGATCGCTTTCGCCACCGAGCATGTAGGTGTTGGTCATGCGCGGCATCGGCAGATGCGCATAGGATTCGCGACGACCGTTGCCGGTGCGCGCCACACCCATCAGCCGGGCATTGAGCTTGTCCTGCATATAACCTTTGAGCACGCCGTTTTCGATCAGCGTGGTGCACTCGGTCGGTGTGCCTTCGTCGTCGACGCTCAGGGAACCACGACGACCAGCCAGGGTGCCGTCATCGACGATGGTGCAGAGTTTCGAGGCAACCATCTCGCCCATCCGCCCGCTGTAGGCCGAGCTGCCCTTGCGGTTGAAGTCGCCTTCCAGGCCGTGGCCGACCGCTTCGTGCAGCAGCACCCCGGACCAGCCGGAACCGAGCACCACCGGCAAGGTGCCGGCCGGCGCGGGAATCGCTTCAAGGTTGACCAGCGCCTGGCGCAGGGCCTCGCGGGCATAACCCATGGCCCGGTCTTCCGTGAGGAAATAACGATAGTCGGTACGCCCGCCACCGCCATGGCCGCCGCGTTCACGCCGGCCGTTCTGCTCGACGATCACACTGACATTGAAGCGCACCAGCGGCCGCACATCCGCCGCCAGGCCGCCGTCGGTGGAGGCCACGAGAATCCGCTCCCAGACCCCGGCCATGCTCACCGAAACCTGCTGGATACGCGGATCAAGGGCGCGAGTGGCAACATCGACACGCTTGAGCAACTCGACCTTCTCGGCACGGCTCATCACATCCAGCGGGTTGTCCGGCGCATACAACTGCGTCACTTCCTGGCTGCTGAACACCTGGACCTTGCCATGCTGCCCGGCCCGGGAAATCGAACGGGCGGCACGCGCCGCCGAGCCCAGGGCTTCGAGGGTAATGGCGTTGCTGTAGGCAAAACCGGTTTTTTCACCGGACTGGGCGCGTACGCCGACACCCTGGTCAAGGTTGAAACTGCCTTCCTTGACGATGCCGTCTTCCAGGGCCCAGGACTCGGAGATCTGCCCCTGGAAATACAGGTCGGCGGCGTCGATGCCCGGCCCGGCCAGGTCGCCCAGAACCGCTTGCAGACTTTCGATGGTCACGCCACCCGGCGCCAACAGGTGTTCGCTGACTGAGGACAACAACTCGCTCATGGTTTTGCGCCTTATTTCGTCATTCCGATGCAGGTCGCTGCGCGCCCTGCGAGAAAAAGCGCCGATGGCTCGCCACCGGCATCCGCGCCCGGATGGACGCTTGTTCATTACTGTCGCGTTCGGCCAGCAACACCGCTTCGCCTTGATCCTGTTCGGCGACTATGCGCCCCCATGGGTCGACAATCGCCGCATGCCCGAAGGTTTCCCGCGGCCCCGGATGCACCCCACCCTGGGCCGCCGCCAGCAGGTAGCACTGGGTCTCGATGGCCCGGGCGCGAATCAGCACCTCCCAGTGCGCGGCACCGGTCACGGCGGTAAAGGCCGAGGGCGCGGTGATCAATTCGGCACCGGCCTTGCGCAATTCACTGTAGAGCTCGGGAAAGCGCAGGTCGTAACACACGCTCAGGCCCAGCCGACCTACCGGGGTATCGGCCACCACCACCTGGCTGCCATAAGCATAGTCATCGGATTCGCGATAACGTCCGCGCGTGTCCGCCACGTCCACATCGAACAAATGCAGCTTGTCGTAACGTGCCACCGTCTCGCCCTGCTCATCGATCAACAGCGAGCAGGCATTGGCCTTGGCATGCGGTTGGTCAACGGGCGGTAACGGCAAGGTGCCCGCCACTATCCATAACTTGAGGTCGCGGGCGGCCTGTTTCAACCAGGGCAGGACAGGTCCTTCACCCATGGCCTCGGCGCGGCCGATCTCGGCGACGTCGCGACGGCCCATGGCGGCGAAGTTTTCCGGCAGTACGGCCAGTCGCGCCCCGCCTTCGGCCGCCCGCTCCAGCAGCGCGCGGGCCTGGGCCAGGTTGGCCAGCACATCGCTCTGGCTGACCATCTGGATGACGGAAAAGGTCATGGCGCACTCCTTCAAAGACATAGCGTCATGCTACTCCATGCAGCTGCACGCCCAGTACGAAAAATGTCGGCGCAACAGAGTCGCGCCGGGCCTTACTTCGACTTGTCAAACGGCTTGTCGAAGGTGATCTTCGGTTCTTTCCAGGGGCCGGTGACGCTGTATTTGACGCTGGCGAAGCGCGCCACGCGGTCGCCGATCAGCTTGTCGATCAGGAACAGTGCGCCGCCGATGGCCGGCGCACCGACGATCAACGCGGCAATCGGCAGGTTGTTGGTCACCGGCAAGGTCACCAGCAGCTTGGCATCGACCCGGTCGGCGACCATATCGAGGGTGCCGTTGAGTTCCAGGTTGCTCGAAGGCCCGGTCAGGGTGATCGGCTTGCGCGTGACATAGACGCCATCGCTGGCCACCAGCAGGCCCTTGACCCGATCGTAGCTCAGGCCTTTGCCCAGCAAGTCGGAAAAGTCCAGGCGCAGGCGGCGGCCGATGGAGTTGAAGTTCAGCAGGCCGAACACCCGTAGCGCCTGGGCACCGCCGTCAGCCTCGACGAACTGCCCCTTGTTCAGGGTCGCATCAAGACTGCCCGAGAAGCGCTTGAGACCGACCCAGGCCGGCGAACCGGGCCAGCGACCGTCAACGTCGAGCTGGAAATCCTCACTGGTGACGGTCGGGGCAAAGCTCCAGGCCTTGAGCACGTCCGCCAGGTTCTTGCCTTCCAGGCGCCCGTTGAACCAGCTGCCGCTGGCGCCGGGTAGGCCTTCCCAGCCACCGGAGCCCCGCAGTTGCAGACCCTTGAGGCCGAGATCGAGGTCATTGAGCTTGATCCCCTTGGGGGTCGGGCGCGCCTTGAGCGACCAGGCACCGAGCAGGTCGTTGCCCTGGAACAGTTGCTCGATGCTCACGTCCACCGCTGGAATCTGCCGGGGGTCGACCGACGCCAACGGGTCCGGGGCATTCTCATCGGCGACCACGCTCGGGTCCGGTGCTGGCAAACGCACATAGGCCAGCTTGACGCCAATCGGCACACCCTTGGCATCCGGCAAGGTCACGCTGCCCTTGGCCTGCCGGCTGTCGATCTGCAGGCCCCAGGCATTGGCACTGCGAGCCATCAGCAAACTCACCTGGTCGAACTGGCTACCGAAAGCGCTGAGCGTGCCGACCTTGAAATCCGCGCTGCTGAGCAATTGCTTGGCACTGCCGCCCGGATCCTGGCCGGCATAACGGTCAGCAACGGCTTTCCACGGCGCCAGGTCCAGCTCCGACAACACCCCACGGATCCGCAAGCCCTGGGTCGTCGGCAGTTGTGCATCGCCTTCGCCAAGGAACAACTCACCACGGCCATCGCCGAACTTGCCGCTCGGCGCGGCAAAGGTGAAATTGGCCAGGGTGCCGTAATCGAACCAGTAACGCCGCTCGGCGCCTTGCAGGGTCATGCGGAACACGCTGTCGCGGCCCAGTCCGGCGGGCATGCCGAACGGAGCCGGCAGGTCGACGGCAACGCCCTTGAGGTTGGAGTTGATCATCAACTGGCTGTCGGGACCGTCCAGGGTCAGTTGCAACTGGTAAGGCAGGTCGCCGGAAATCGGCAACGGCTGGCTGACATTCAGCCAATCGGTGAGTTTCTTGATCGCCACCTGCCCCTTGGCCACCACCCGGGTATTGAGGCTGCCCGGTTTGCCATCGGCGAAAATCTGCGCGGTAATCGGTCGCTCGAATGCCTGGGCACTGATGTTGCCGGCGCTGAGGCCCTTGGCGCTGTCGAAGCGGAAGTCGCCCTTGAGCTGGCTCAGTTCGAGGACCGGATCAGGCAGCTTGAGCGTGGCCTTGTCGGTCTTGAATTCCACCAGGATCTTCGGTTCCTCGGCCTTGACCAGCGGCACATCGAGGCTCACCTTGCCCGACAGATCACCCGTGGCCTGCCAGCCGGCAAAGGTCGCGGCGGTGCCGATCGGCGCCTCCTGGAGAATCTTCAGGCCGTCGCCCAGGCCGCCGGCAAAGTTGCCGTCGAGGAACATACGGCTGTGCTGGCCGCTGGGCACATGGGGAATATTGACCATGATGTCGCTGACCTGGGTGTTGAGCAACTGGCCTTCGCTGGCCTTGATCCGCACCCCGCTGTCCTCGATAAAGACGTCGCCCTTGACCTTGCTGACATGGGGCCAGCCCGGCTGGAACGCCAGTTCGGCATCATGGACCTTGAAAAACAGGCTGATATTGCGTGCCGCCGCCGAGGCATCGTGGTTCAGCGACCCCTGGTACTGGAAGAAGCCCTGCTCCACCGCGCCATGCAGGACCGAGCTGCGCAGCCATTCGTCCAGCGCCGGGCTCAACACCGCCGGCAGGTACTTGGGGGTGAAACGACCCTCGCCATCCACCAGGCCGACCCGCAGGTCCATATAGTCTTCGGTGCCCTGGGCGAAGTGCAGGCGAATCAGGAAGTCGGCGGCGATCTTGCCTTCTTCCCCGAGCACCTTGATGTAGGGCGCGATCAGGGTGAAACCTTCCTGGTCCAGGCGCCAGGTCAGCCGGGCATTGGCTTGCAGGTACTGCCAGGGGTTGTTGAAGATCGGGTACAGGTGCAGGGAGAAATCCTTGCTGTCCATGCGCAGTTCGCCCTGGCCGAGGTCGCCGCTGATGCTGCCGCTGACGTTACGCGCCGCCGGGGCGCCATGGTAGGCGTCAAAGCCGACCCGCTCCAGGTTCGCGGCGAAACTCAGCTTTTGATCGCCGGTTTCCTGGGGCCGGTAATCCAGCAGCACGTTGCGCAGGGTACCGATGACCTTCAGGTGATCGATGGCCGTGGCCAGGCCTTCAGGCAAGGGTGCGAGGGCGTCGAGCAAGGGGGTGATGGGTGTCAGGTCAAGGCGGTCGGCCTGCAGGTGCCAACGTTCCGAATCCTTGTCGGTGGCCGCGAGTTGCTGCAACTGCAGATGGCTTTCCCAGCGCGTCTTCCCCAGGTTCATGGCCAGGGAATTGAGCTGCACGTCAAAACCCTGCCCGGTGTGCTGGACATAGGCGTTGAGGGCCAGGTTGTCGATGCTGATCGCCTTGCGCTGGGCATAGGCGCCCTGGAATTGCGGGGCATTGAGGCGGACCACGGCGTTCTGCACCGTGCCATTGCCCCAGTTCAACCAGAATTCGCCACCGGCCTTGAGTTCGGTGATTTTCATTTGCCCGGTCAGGCGCGCCGGCAGCCAGCGCGCCCAGTCGCTTTGCGGCAGGCTCAGGTAGGCTTGCGCGGTGCCGTTGCGCCAGTCACTGGCGCGCAGGCGGGTCTTCAGGTTCAGGGCCAGGGGCTGGCCGTCAGGCAAATTCAGGCGCAGATCGAGGCGCTGGCGGGAAATACCGCTTTCCAGGTTGAGACCGACATAAGTCAGGGTCAGCGGCGACTCGCCGAACGGCTGCAAGGTCACCTGGCTGTCGAGCACCGACAGTTGCTTGACCATCTGCATGCGGGTCAGCAACTGCGCGGGGTCCAGCGGCTGATCGTCCTGTACCGGCAAGCCCTGGAGGGCCCAGTGGCCGTCCTGGTCTTCTTTCAGGCTCAGTTGCAGGCCGCCCAGTTCCAGATGGGCGATCCGCACTTCGCGGGCGCGCAGGCTGGCCCAGAGATCGGGCACCACCTGGACCTTGTCCAGCAACAGCGCCGAAGCGCCCTCGCCGACTTTCACGTCATGGGCCAACAGCACCGGGGCCAGGCCATGCCAGCGCCCTTCCAGGCTGCCGATGGACAGCGGCAAACCTACGGCGGCCTGGGCCTTGCTTTCGATCTCGGCGCGATACTCGGCCACCAGCGGCACCAGTTGCCGGCCCAGGCTGGCATACAACGCCACCAGCACCAGCAAGAACGCACAGAGGCCCATGGTCCAACGGGTCAAGCCGGCAACAAAGCGTGTCAGACGCTCCATGTCAGTGCCCCCTTGAGGCATGGTTCAATGAACAGGTCGACACCGGGCCGGGCTTGCAGGTTCTCAGTACGGGAAATCAGAGCAGCACCACGTCATATTGTTCTTGGGAATACATGGTCTCGACCTGGAAACGAATGGTGCGGCCGATAAAGCCTTCCAGCTCCGCGACATTGCCGGACTCCTCGTCCAGCAAGCGATCGACCACCTTCTGGTTGGCCAACACTCTATAACCTTCAGCCTGGTAGGCGCGGGCTTCACGCAAAATTTCACGGAAAATCTCGTAGCAAACCGTTTCCGGGGTCTTCAGCTTGCCGCGCCCCTGGCAGCTGCTGCAGGGCTCACAGAGCACCTGTTCGAGGCTTTCGCGGGTGCGCTTGCGGGTCATCTGCACCAGGCCCAGCTCGGTGATGCCGATGATATTGGTCTTGGCGTGATCGCGCTCCAGCTGCTTTTCCAGGGTCCGCAGGACCTGGCGCTGGTGCTCCTCGTCTTCCATGTCGATGAAGTCGATGATGATGATCCCGCCGAGGTTGCGCAGACGCAGTTGCCGGGCAATCGCGGTGGCCGCTTCGAGGTTGGTCTTGAAGATGGTTTCTTCGAGGTTGCGATGGCCGACAAAGGCCCCGGTATTGACGTCGATGGTGCTCATGGCTTCGGCCGGGTCGACCACCAGGTAGCCGCCGGACTTGAGCGGGACCTTGCGTTCCAGGGCCTTCTGGATCTCATCCTCGACGCCATAGAGGTCGAAGATCGGCCGCTCGCCGGGGTAATGCTCCAGGCGGTCGGCGATTTCCGGCATCAGTTCGGCGACGAACTGCGTGGTCTTCTGGAAGGTTTCCCGAGAGTCGATGCGAATTTTCTCGATCTTCGGGCTGACCAGGTCGCGCAGGGTGCGCAGGGCCAGGCCAAGGTCTTCGTAGATCACGCTGGGGGCGCCGATGGTCTTGATCTGCGCGCCGATCTGGTCCCAGAGGCGCCGCAGGTAGCGGATGTCCATCATGATCTCGTCGGCCCCGGCGCCCTCGGCCGCCGTGCGCAGGATAAAGCCGCCGGCTTCGGTGATGCCTTCACGGGCCACGCAGTCGCTGACCACCTGCTTGAGGCGCTCGCGCTCGGCTTCGTCCTCGATCTTCAGGGAAATGCCGACGTGGGCCGTACGTGGCATGTACACCAGGTAACGCGAGGGAATCGACAGTTGTGTGGTCAGGCGCGCCCCCTTGGTGCCGATGGGGTCCTTGGTGACTTGCACCACCAGGCTCTGCCCTTCGTGTACCAGGGCGCTGATGCTCTCCACCGCCGGCCCTTCGCGCATGGAGATTTCCGAGGCGTGGATAAACGCCGCGCGGTCCAGGCCGATATCGACGAATGCCGCCTGCATGCCCGGCAACACCCGCACCACCTTGCCCTTGTAGATATTGCCGACGATCCCGCGTTTCTGCGTACGCTCGACATGAACCTCTTGCAACACGCCGTTCTCTACCACCGCCACGCGCGATTCCATCGGCGTGATGTTGATCAGGATCTCTTCACTCATGGCTGGGTCTCGTTCAGGCGTATTCACAATAAAGTTGCCGTATCGCGGGCGTGCGGCAATCAGCGCACGACAAGGTTTTGCCAACAGGGTATGCCGAAATGGCCAAGCAGTTCTGCGGTTTCGCACAAGGGCAGGCCGACGACGGCGGAATAACTGCCATTCAAGCCCACAACGAAAACCGCCGCCAGGCCTTGAATAGCATAGGCGCCCGCCTTGTCCCGGGGTTCCCCGCCGGACCAGTAGAGATGAGCTTCTTCCGGGTGTATTGCACGAAATTTCACCAGGCTGCGCACCACCCGTGACTCGCAGCGCTCACCGTCAAGCACGGCAATGGCGGTCAGCACTTCGTGTTCGCGGTCGGACAGGGCCAGCAACATGGTCAGCGCATCGGCTTCATCCACGGGTTTGCCGAGAATCCGACCGTCCAGCACCACGGCGGTGTCGGCCCCCAGCACACAGGTCCCGGCCGCCGCCTGACTGGCACCCAGCCGTGCACGGCCGGCCGCGGCCTTGCCCCGCGCCAGGCGCTCGACGTAGACCAGCGGGCTTTCATCGGGCAGCGGGGTTTCGTCGATCTCGGCACTGATGACGCTGAACGGCACGCCGATCTGTGTCAGCAGTTCACGCCGACGCGGTGAGCCGGAAGCCAGGTAGAGCGAGGTCATGGAGACATCTCCGTGTCGGGGCTCTTTATAGGAGCTATGTCAGCAGAATCAGCAGCCCACCTGCAAATAGCAGGTGACATCCCGTCAGTTGATTTTGTAGCGGCGGCGCAGTCCACGCAGGCCGAAGCTGACCCAGGGCCAGAGCAAGGCACTGACCAGGGCCGGCAGCACCAGCGCCAGGGTCGGTTGGCGGTTGCCGGTCAAGGCGCTGAGCCAGAGTTGCACCAACTGCGCCAAGCCGAAGATCACCAGGATCACCAGGCTCTGTTGCCACATAGGGAACATCCGCAGGCGTTGTTGCAGCGACAGCACGAGGAAAGTGATGAGGGTCAGGATCAACGCGTTCTGCCCCAGCAGGGTGCCGTAGAGCACGTCTTCGGCCAGGCCCAGCAGGAACGCGGTGACCATGCCGATCTTGTGCGGCAGGTACAACGCCCAGAACGCCAGCAACAGCGCCAGCCACAGCGGACGCAGGATCTCCATGAACTGCGGCAGCGGCGAGACGCTGAGCAGCAGGCCGATGGCGAAGGTCAGCCAGACGATCCAGCCATTGCGGGAAAAGGTACCAGCCATTATTCCTCCGTCCGGGGCGCAGCCCGTGTCGCCGCCGGCGGTTTGCTGGCAGCAGGTTTGGCAGGGGTTGGCTTGACGGCATGGGCCGCCGGCTTGGCCGGGGTTGCCGGTGCAGCGGCAGGTGCGACGGGTGCGCTCGGCTTGGCCGGTGCGGTCCCGGGCTTGGGCACGGTGGCCGGTACCACGGGCGCGCCGTCCCCACCCTGGCGATCCGCTTCCTGGGCCTGCGCCGCTTCGTTGGCACGCTCTTCCGGGGTACGGCCGTCGCTGAACACCAGCAACAGGTAACGGCTGCGGTTCAACGCGGCGGTCGGCACGGCGCGGACAATAGCGAAAGGCTGGCCCGAGTCGTGAATCACTTCCTTGACCGTCGCCACCGGGTAGCCCGCCGGGAAGCGCTGGCCCAGGCCGGAACTGACCAGCAGGTCGCCTTCCTTGATATCGGCGGTGTCGGCGACATGGCGCAGTTCCAGGCGCTCGGGGTTGCCGGTCCCGCTGGCAATCGCCCGCAGGCCGTTGCGGTTGACCTGCACCGGAATGCTGTGGGTGGTATCGGTGAGCAGCAGCACGCGCGAGGTGTAGGGCATCAACTCGACCACCTGGCCCATCAGGCCACGGGCATCGAGCACCGGTTGGCCGAGGACCACGCCATCACGTTCACCCTTGTTGATGATGATGCGATGGGTAAACGGGTTCGGGTCCATGCCGATCAACTCGGCCACTTCGACCTTCTCGTTGACCAGCGCCGAGGAATTGAGCAACTCGCGCAGGCGTACGTTCTGCTCGGTCAAGGCCGCGAGTTTTTGCAGGCGCCCTTGCAACAGCAGGTTTTCGGTCTGGAGTTTTTCGTTTTCGGCGACCAGCTCGGTACGACTGCCGAACTGACTGGCCACGCCTTGCCACAAGCGTTGCGGCAGGTCGGTGATCCAGTACGACTGCATCAACACCAGCGACATCTGGCTACGCACCGGCTTGAGCAGCGTGAAACGGGCATCGACCACCATCAGCGCGACCGATAGCACGACCAGCACCAGCAAGCGCACGCCCAATGAGGGGCCTTTGGCAAAAAGCGGTTTAATGAGCCGCTCCTCCCAGGCAATGAGTCATTTTATTCATACGGCATCACACCGGCCTGGATGAAGTTGACAGAAGATAAACGCAACAGGCAGCACTGCCTATGCAAAGTGCTGCCTGCGAGCGGAACAGCATAGAGCTTCCCGGCGAACTTACTCGCTGGAAAGCAGATCCATGGTGTGCTTATCCATCATTTCCAGGGCACGACCGCCGCCACGGGCCACGCAGGTCAGCGGATCTTCGGCGACGATCACCGGCAGACCGGTTTCCTGGGCCAGCAGCTTGTCGAGGTCACGCAGCAATGCGCCACCACCGGTCAGCACCAGGCCACGCTCGGCGATGTCCGAAGCCAGTTCCGGAGGCGACTGCTCCAGGGCGCTTTTCACCGCCTGGACGATGGTCGCCAGGGATTCCTGCAAGGCTTCCAGGACTTCATTGGAGTTCAGGGTGAAGGCACGTGGCACGCCTTCGGCCAGGTTACGGCCGCGTACGTCGACTTCACGCACTTCGCCGCCCGGGTAGGCGGTGCCGATTTCCTGCTTGATGCGCTCGGCGGTGGATTCACCGATCAGGCTGCCGTAGTTGCGGCGCACGTAGGTGATGATCGCTTCGTCGAAGCGGTCGCCGCCAACCCGTACGGATTCGGCATAGACCACGCCGTTCAGGGAGATCAGCGCGATTTCAGTGGTACCACCACCGATATCCACGACCATCGAACCGCGGGCTTCTTCCACCGGCAGACCGGCACCGATAGCAGCAGCCATCGGCTCTTCGATCAGGAACACTTCACGGGCACCGGCACCAAGGGCCGATTCACGGATGGCACGGCGCTCGACCTGGGTCGACTTGCACGGTACGCAGATCAGCACCCGAGGGCTGGGCTGCAGGAAGCTGTTTTCATGCACCTTGTTGATGAAGTACTGCAGCATCTTCTCGCAGACGCTGAAGTCGGCGATCACGCCGTCTTTCATCGGACGAATGGCCGCGATATTGCCCGGCGTACGGCCGAGCATGCGCTTGGCCTCGGTGCCGACAGCGACGACGCTCTTCTGGTTGCCATGGGTGCGAATCGCAACGACCGATGGCTCATTCAGGACGATACCGCGCTCGCGCACGTAGATAAGGGTGTTGGCTGTGCCCAGGTCGATGGAGAGATCGCTGGAAAACATGCCACGCAGTTTCTTGAACATTGGAAAGGGACCCTGGGCAACGCGTGGGTAAAAAAGTGCGGCAAACTCTAACAACGACGGGGATTTTGGGCAAGGCGCCAATATGTTAAATTAGGCGTTTTTCCGAGCACCATCCCATACAATCGCGGCCATGTGACCGTAGAAATGCGGTAGTGTTCCGACAATCGTAAGTCGCGCCCGCACTTATTGACACTCTTTATTGTGTATTGCCTAACCGAACGGACCCCTTTCGTCCGGTTTTCCACTGGAGATCCCCATGGCGCTTGAACGCTCCGACGTGGAAAAAATCGCTCACCTGGCCCGCCTGGGCCTGGTCGAAGCCGATCTTCCACGCACCACCGAGGCCCTGAACAGCATTCTGGGTCTGGTCGACCTGATGCAGGCCGTCGATACCAGCAGCATCGAACCCCTTGCCCACCCTCTGGAAGCGAATCAGCGCCTGCGCGCCGACGTCGTGACCGAGCGAAATCACCGCGAGGCTTATCAGTCCATCGCGCCAGCGGTCGAAAACGGCCTGTACCTGGTTCCGAAAGTCATCGACTAAAGGGAAAGAGCCTGCAATGCATCAAATGACCCTGGCCGAGATCGCCCGTGGCCTCGCCGACAAGAAATTCTCCTCCGAAGAGCTGACCCGGACCCTGCTGGCGCGTATCGCCCAGCTCGACCCGCAGCTCAACAGCTTCATCAGCCTCACCGAGGACCTGGCCCTGAGCCAGGCCAAGGCCGCCGACGTGCGCCGTGCCGCCGGCGAGAACGGTGCCCTGCTCGGTGCGCCGATCGCCCACAAGGACCTGTTCTGCACCCAGGGCATCCGCACCAGCTGCGGCTCGAAGATGCTCGACAACTTCAAGGCGCCCTACGACGCCACCGTGGTCGCCAAGCTGGCCGCCGCCGGCACCGTGACCCTGGGCAAGACCAACATGGACGAATTCGCCATGGGCTCGGGCAACGAATCGAGCTACTACGGCCCGGCGAAAAACCCGTGGAACCTGGAGCATGTACCGGGCGGTTCGTCCGGCGGTTCGGCGGCCGCGGTTGCCGCGCGCCTGCTGCCGGCGGCCACCGGCACCGACACCGGCGGCTCGATCCGCCAGCCGGCGGCGCTGACCAACCTCACCGGGCTGAAACCGACCTACGGTCGTGTCTCGCGCTGGGGCATGATCGCCTACGCCTCCAGCCTCGACCAGGGCGGCCCGTTGGCGCGCACCGCCGAAGACTGCGCCCTGCTGCTGCAAGGCATGGCCGGCTTCGACCCGCAGGACTCCACCAGCATCGATGAGCCGGTCCCGGATTACTCCGCCAGCCTGGGCACCTCGATCCAGGGCCTGCGCATCGGCGTGCCGAAGGAATACTTCAGCGCCGGCCTCGACCCGCGCATCGCCGAACTGATCCAGGCGAGCATCAAGGAGCTTGAGAAACTGGGCGCGATCGTCAAGGAAATCAGCCTGCCGAACATGCAGCACGCGATTCCCGCGTACTACGTGATCGCCCCGGCGGAAGCCTCGTCGAACCTGTCGCGCTTCGATGGCGTGCGTTTCGGCTATCGCTGCGAAGACCCGAAAGACCTCACCGACCTGTACAAGCGCTCCCGTGGCGAAGGCTTCGGCGCGGAAGTCCAGCGCCGCATCCTGGTCGGCGCCTACGCGCTGTCGGCCGGCTACTACGACGCCTACTACCTGCAGGCGCAGAAGATCCGTCGCCTGATCAAGAACGACTTCATGGCCGCCTTCAACGAGGTCGACATCATCCTTGGCCCGACCACGCCGAACCCGGCGTGGAAGATCGGCGCGAAGAACAGCGACCCGGTCGCCGCGTACCTGGAAGACGTCTACACCATCACCGCCAACCTCGCGGGCCTGCCGGGCCTGTCCATGCCGGCCGGTTTCGTCGACGGCCTGCCGGTGGGCGTGCAACTGCTGGCGCCGTATTTCCAGGAAGGCCGTCTGCTCAACGTTGCGCACCAGTATCAGCTCAACACTGACTGGCACACCCGCACACCTGAAGGCTTCTGAGGAGAAACACATGCAATGGGAAGTCGTGATCGGGCTGGAGATTCATACCCAGCTCGCCACCCAATCGAAGATTTTCTCCGGTAGTGCCACCACCTTCGGTTCCGAGCCGAACACCCAGGCGAGCCTGGTAGACCTGGGCATGCCCGGCGTCCTGCCGGTGCTGAACCAGGAAGCGGTGCGCATGGCGGTGAAATTCGGTCTGGCGATCGACGCCGAGATCGGCCAGCACAACGTGTTCGCGCGCAAGAACTACTTCTATCCGGACCTGCCCAAGGGCTACCAGATCAGCCAGATGGAACTGCCGATCGTCGGCAAGGGCCACCTGGATATCACCCTGGAAGACGGCACGGTCAAGCGCGTCGGGATTACCCGTGCGCACCTGGAAGAAGATGCCGGCAAGAGCCTGCACGAGGATTTCAGCGGCGCCACCGGCATCGACCTGAACCGTGCCGGCACGCCGCTGCTGGAAATCGTTTCCGAACCGGATATGCGCAACGCCAAGGAAGCCGTGGCTTACGTCAAGGCGATCCATGCACTGGTGCGCTACCTGGGCATCTGTGACGGCAACATGGCCGAAGGCTCGCTGCGTTGCGACTGCAACGTTTCGGTCCGGCCAAAAGGCCAGGTCGAGTTCGGCACCCGCTGCGAGATCAAGAACGTCAACTCGTTCCGCTTTATCGAGAAGGCGATCAACACCGAAGTGCAGCGCCAGATCGAACTGATCGAGGACGGCGGCCGGGTGATCCAGCAGACCCGCCTGTACGACCCGAACAAGGACGAGACCCGCGCCATGCGCAGCAAGGAGGAAGCCAACGACTACCGTTACTTCCCCGATCCGGACCTGTTGCCGGTGGTGATCGAGGACACGTTCCTCGATGAAGTCCGCGCACAGTTGCCGGAGCTGCCACCGCAGAAGCGCGAGCGCTTCCAGGCCCAGTTCGGCCTGTCGGTCTACGACGCCAGCGTGCTGGCTTCCAGCCGCGAGCAGGCGGACTACTTCGAAAAAGTCGTGAGCATCGGTGGCGACGCCAAGCTGGCGGCCAACTGGGTCATGGTCGAGCTGGGCAGCCTGCTGAACAAGCTGGGCGTGGACATCGACCAGGCGCCGGTCACGGCCGAGCAGTTGGGCGGCATGCTGCTGCGGATCAGCGACAACACCATCTCCGGCAAGATCGCCAAGATGGTCTTCGAAGCCATGGCCAATGGTGAAGGCAGCGCGGACGAGGTGATCGAGGCCCGTGGACTGAAGCAGGTCACGGACAGCGGCGCCATCGAGAAGGTGCTGGACGAAGTGCTGGCGGCCAACGCCGAGCAGGTCGAACAGTATCGGGCGGCGGATGAAGCCAAGCGCGGCAAGATGTTCGGCTTCTTTGTCGGCCAGGCGATGAAAGCCTCCAAGGGCAAGGCCAACCCGCAGCAAGTCAACGAACTGCTGAAAAGCAAGCTCGAAGGCTGACAGCGACTAGGCTCTCAAGAGCGCTAAAAGCTTCGCGGGCAAGCCCTGCTCCTACAAAATCTCGCCGTACACAAAATTTGTGTTCGACGATGAACTGTAGGAGCCTGGCTTGCCAGCGAAGAGGCCTTCAAGATCACCAAAAGGCCCTCAGGCAAACACACCTGTGTAGAGGACATCCGATGAAGCGCCTGCTCGCCGCCCTTGCCCTCCTCAGCCTGCTGGCCGGCTGCGCCAGCCACGACATCAATCCCCGCGGCTATGACGAAACCGGCATGGCTTCGTATTACGGCGCCCAACACCAGGGCAAACGCACCGCCAGCGGCGAACCCTTCAACCAGCACGGCCTGACCGCCGCCCACCGCCAACTGCCCTTCGGCACCCGGGTGAAAGTCACCAACCTGGCCAACGACAAATCGGTCATAGTGCGCATCAACGATCGCGGCCCCCATACCCGTGGACGCCTGATCGATCTTTCGCGCGAAGCGGCCGCCCAATTGGGTATGCTGCAAGGCGGCACTGCCCGCGTACGCATCCAAAGCCTCGACGACTGACCGCTGGAGCCCCCGCCATTTTCGGATTGACCACCCTTCCCTGGCTAAGCCTGATTCAACTGGGCGGTGGCCTGCTGTTGCTGATCGTCGGCGCTGAACTGCTGGTGCGCGCAGCCGTGCGCCTGGCCGCAAGCCTGGGCGTGCGCCCGTTGCTGATCGGCCTGACCGTCGTCGCCTTCGGCAGCAGCGCGCCGCAACTGGCGGTCAGCGTGCAGGCGGCCGCGGCAGAGAATGCCGATATCGCGGTGGGCAGCGTGATCGGCGGCAATATCTTCAATACCCTGGTCACCCTGGGCTTCTCTGCGTTGATCATCCCACTGCGGGTCTCACGCCAACTGATCCGCCTGGACATCCCACTGATGATCCTCGCCAGCCTGCTGGTGTTCGGCCTCGCATTCAACGAGGAGCTGGGGCGTCTCGACGGCCTGGTGATGCTGGGCGCCTTCGCGCTGTACCTCGGCCTGCTGCTGCGCCAGTCCCGCCATCACCACGCCGCACCGCCGACCACCTCGCATAAATCCACACCCTGGCTGAGCAGCCTGGCGTGGATGGGCCTGGGCCTGGCGCTGCTGGTGGCGGCCGGGCACCTGTTGCTGGACGCCGCCATAGACGTGGCCACCGAACTGGGCCTGTCCGAACGCATCATCGGCCTGACCGTGGTGGCGGTCGGCACCTCCCTGCCGCAACTGGCTACCTCGCTCATCGCCGCGGTTCGCGGGCAACGGGATATCGCCGTGGGCAATGTGATCGGCGGCAACCTGTTCAACCTGCTGGGGGTGCTTGGCCTTACCGCGCTGCTCGCCCCCACGCCGCTGTCGGTGTCACCCAATGCCCTGGCCTTCGACCTGCCGGTGATGCTCGGGGTGGCCATGCTGTGCTGGCCGGTTTTCTACTCCGGCTACCGCATCACCCGCGCCGAGGGACTGCTGTTTCTCGGTTTGTACCTGGCCTACGGCCTGCATGTGGTGTGGTTCACCACCGGCATGCCGATGGCGGACAAGCTGGAGCGCCTGATGCTGTTTTTCATCCTGCCGGTGCTCTGTGCGTTCCTGCTCTTCAGTACGTTCAGGGCCTGGCGTCGCCAACACTCATAGGAGCTGCTGCAATGACCGATCAGAAGAAACCCGGTGTCGAGATGCGTCGTCAGGTCATGGGTGATGCGTTCGTCGACCGTGCCCTGGGCAATGCCACCGAATTCAGCCAGCCGCTGCAGGACTTCGTCAACGAACATGCCTGGGGCAGTGTCTGGAACCGCGAAGGATTGTCACTGAAGACCCGCAGCCTGATCACCCTCGCCGCGCTCACCGCGCTCAAGTGCCCGCAGGAACTCAAGGGCCACGTACGCGGCGCCTTGAACAATGGTTGCACGGTGGAAGAGATTCGTGAGGCGCTGCTGCATTGCGCGGTGTATGCCGGGGTGCCGGCGGCTATCGACGCGTTCCGCGCGGCCCAGGAAGTGATCGACGCCTACCAGAAGGCAGACTGACAACCTGTTACTGGCGGCGTCCGTATTGGCAGTGCATGGCTCGCGGGCCTCTTCGCGGGCAAGCCCTGCTCCTACAATTTTGTGTCGATCACCGGTTTTGTGTACGACTCAGAACTGTAGGAGCAGGGCTTGCCCGCGAAGACGTCAGCTCAAGCGATGCAAGACTCAAGGATCACAGCGTCCCTTGCAGACGCCAAACCTCAGATCCAACCGCCCCACTGCAGCACAAAAATCCCGATATTGGTGGTGATCGCCGCCATCAGGGTGGTGATCACGATAATCGCCGCCGCCAGTTCGTGATTGCCGTTGGCCGCCCGGGCCATGACAAAACTGGCCGCGGCCGTCGGGCTGCCGAAGTACAGGAACAGAATCCCCAGTTCCGCCCCACGAAAGCCGCAGAGCCAGGCCCCCAGCGTCGACAGCAGGGGCATGCCGACCATTTTCACCAGGCTCGCACTCAACGCCAGGTCGCCACTCTTGCGCAATGCCGCCAGGGACAGGGTCCCGCCAATACAGATCAGCGCCAGCGGCAAAGTCATCTGCGCCAGGTAATTACCCGAGGTTTCCAGCCAGCCGGGCAAGCCGATCTTGAAATAGGCAAAAGGCGCCGCCGCGATCACGCTGATGATCAGCGGATTGCTCAGCACACTCTTGAAGATGCTCCAGGGATCGGACTTGATCACCGGGCTGTAGACCGCCAGGACAATGGTCGACAGGGTGTTGTAGAACAGGATCACCAGGGCCGCGAGAATCGCCCCGAGGGAAATCCCGTAGGCGCCGTACATGCTCGCCGCCAGGGCCAGGCCGATCACCCCGTTATTGCCGCGAAAGGCACCCTGGGTATAGATCCCGCGATCAATCTCGGGGCAACGCCAGATCGCCCAGCACCAGGCACCGGCAAAACCCAGCAGGGTCGCGACGGAGAAGTACGCCAGCACCTTGGGCTGCAACGCCGCATGCAGGTCGGCATGGAGGATGCCGAGAAACAGCAGCGCCGGCATGCAGACGTTGAACACCAGCGCCGAAGCCGTGTGGATAAAGCTGTCGTTGATCCAGCCCACGCGCTTGAGCAACACGCCCAGGAACAACATGGCGAAAACCGGCGCGGTGATGGTCAAGATACCGAGAAAGATGGCCAGCATGCCCTGGGAACCCGTTGCCTGTCGTCAGACAGCTAATGATAGGGCAAAGTTACCCTTACACCCGTCCATGGGTCCTCGTTCAATCGAACTGCGCGCGCATCCAGGCCTGGTACACGGCCACCTCGGCATCCCCTTCACGCGGCGCCCAGTCGGCCAGCTCGCCTTCGCCCACCGGCCGATAAGGGCCGGCCTTGCATTCGAACATCACGCTGTCGGCTTCCAGCACCACCAGGCCATGGAAGACCCCGGCCGGCAGGTCGACACCCGGGCATTCACCGCCCGCCTGCAACACGCGCTTGGCCAGCAGTTGCCCCGCCTCATCGAATACCAGCAAACCCAGGCTGCCCTTGAGCACCAGCAAGGTTTCCGCCTTGTCGGCACTCAGGTGCCGATGGGGGGCTATATAGGTATTGGGCTGTAGCCCGACCGCCAGGCGATGGCAGGGTTCGTCCATCTGGTGAAAATTGTGATGAACCCGGCCACGGGGACTCGCCGCGGCTTTCCCGGCCAGTTCGGCGAACAAGGTTGCATCGAGAAAGCTGGGCTTGCTCATCCCTTACATCCCCTTGACGGCATAGATGCCGGCGGCGTTGCGCCAGTAGCCCTTGTAGTCCATGCCGTAGCCGAAGATGTAGCGGTCGATGCACGGCAGGCCGACGTAGTCCGCCTTGAGGTCCGGACGGGCCTTGCGGTCGTGGTCCTTGTCGATCAGTACGGCTGTGTGCACCCGACGTGCGCCGGCGTGTTTGCAGAAATCGATGATCGCGCCCAGGGTGTGCCCTTCGTCGAGGATGTCGTCGATGATCAGCACATCGCGGTCGATGAACGAGACTTCCGGCTTGGCCTTCCAGAACAGCTCGCCGCCGCTGGTTTCGTTGCGGTAGCGGGTCGCGTGCAGGTACGAGGCCTCCAGCGGGAAGTCCAGGTGGGTCATCAGCTTGCCGCAGAAGATCAGGCCGCCGTTCATCACGCAGAACACCACCGGGTTGCTCTCGGCCAGTTCGGCGTTGATCTGCGCGCCGACACGGGCGATGGCCGCTTCGACTTCGGCGTTGCTGTACAGGCAGTCGGCTTCGCGCATGACTTGACGGATATGCTCGAGATCAGCGGACATGGCGCTCTCCAAAAGGGGGCTTATGTAAGAAAAGCGGGCAAAGGTACGCACCCCGCGCGACCAGATCAAGGGTTTCTGGACTAACGTACGGCTGATCTATAGGACAACACCTGCGGATAGATTAATCTAAGCCGTTTTTTGCCCGCCGTCGGAGCCTATTCCCATGCCCATCCGTGAGATCCGCCACCCGCTGATCCGCCACAAGCTCGGCCTGATGCGCCGCGCTGACATTAGCACGAAGAACTTCCGTGAGCTCGCTCAGGAAGTCGGAGCGTTGCTGACCTACGAGGCGACCAAGGACCTGCCCCTGGAAACCTACGATATCGAAGGCTGGTGCGGCACCGTCCAGGTCGAGAAGATCGCCGGCAAGAAGATTACCGTGGTGCCAATCCTGCGCGCCGGTATCGGCATGCTCGAAGGCGTGCTCAGCCTGATCCCGGGCGCCAAGGTCAGCGCGGTCGGCGTGGCCCGCAACGAGGAAACCCTCGAAGCCCACACCTACCTGGAAAAGCTGGTCCCGGAAATCGACGAACGCCTGGCGATGATCATCGACCCGATGCTCGCCACCGGCGGCTCGATGGTCGCGACCATCGACCTGCTGAAGAAAGCCGGCTGCAAGGACATCCGCGCGATGGTCCTGGTGGCGGCGCCGGAAGGGATTGCCGCGGTCGAGAAAGCGCACCCGGACGTGACCATCTACACCGCTTCCATCGACGAAAAACTCAACGAACACGGCTACATCATTCCGGGCCTGGGCGATGCCGGCGACAAGATCTTCGGCACCAAACAGAAGGACGGCTGATATGCAGGATGAGTTCAACGACCCGCTCTGGCGCACGGTGCTGTCGGGCGCGCAAATGCTGTTCGTGGCCTTTGGCGCCCTGGTGTTGATGCCGCTGATTACCGGTCTCGACCCGAACGTCGCGCTGTTCACGGCGGGCCTGGGGACTCTCTTGTTCCAGGTGGTCACCGGGCGTCAGGTGCCGGTGTTCCTCGCTTCGAGCTTTGCCTTTATCACCCCGATCATCCTCGCCAAGGGCCAGTTCGGCCTGGCGGCGACCATGGGTGGGGTGATGGCGGCCGGCTTCGTCTACACCTTCCTGGGTCTGGCGGTGAAGATCAAGGGCACCGGCTTTATCGACCGGCTGCTGCCGCCGGTGGTGATCGGTCCGGTGATCATCTCCATCGGCCTGGCCATGGCGCCGATTGCCGCGAACATGGCGATGGGCAAGGCCGGTGACGGTTCCGAGCTGATTCACTACCAGACCGCCATGCTGATCTCGATGCCGGCGCTGCTGACCACCCTGATCGTGGCCGTGTTCGGCAAGGGCATTTTCCGCCTGGTGCCGATCATCTCCGGGGTATTCGTGGGGTTTGCCATGTCGTTCTATTTCGGCGTGGTCGACACGGCGAAGATCGCCGCCGCGCCCTGGTTCGCCCTGCCGCACTTCACGGCACCGGAATTCAACTGGCAGGCGATCCTGTTTATTGTCCCGGTGGCGCTGGCGCCGGCCATCGAGCATATCGGTGGGGTGATCGCAGTGGGCAGCGTGACCGGTCGCGATTATCTGAAGAAGCCGGGCCTGCATCGCACTTTGCTGGGTGACGGTATCGCGACCACGGCGGCCGGCCTGTTTGGCGGTCCGCCCAACACCACCTATGCCGAAGTGACCGGCGCGGTGATGCTGACCAAGAACTACAACCCGAAAATCATGACCTGGGCGGCAATCTTTGCTATCAGCCTGGCGTTTATCGGCAAGTTCGGCGCCTTGTTGCAGAGCATTCCGGTGCCGGTGATGGGCGGGATTCTGTGTCTGCTGTTCGGTTCGATTGCCGCGGTGGGGATGAATACCCTGATCCGTCACAAGATCGATCTGGGCGAGGCGCGCAACCTGGTGATTGTTTCGGTGACGCTGGTGTTCGGTATTGGTGGCGTGCTGGTGGGAACGGGCACCGGGCCGGATGACTTCGGCCTCAAGGGCATTGCGCTGTGCGCCGTGGTGGCGATTGCGCTGAACCTGCTGTTGCCGGGTAATGACGGTTGGAAAAACAAGAAGGCGGATGAGCCGTTGTTGTAAGGCTCCCCCTCGCTCTTACAGTTCTGTGTTGTATGCAAATCGGCTATTCAACACAGAACTGTAGGAGCAGGGCTTGCCCGCGAAGCTTTTGGCGGCTTCAAGGGCCCCTTCGCGGCGGTGCGGCGATCCGACAAGCCCTGCTCCTACAAGGTTCTGCGGCGTTTTCGAGATTTGCGTTTAAAGAGCCAACGGCGCCCGCTCGCACAGGGTATTCAACGCCACCGCCCATTGCGGCTCGTCGTTCAGACACGGCACCAGCACCAACTCCCCGCCCCCCGCCGCGACAAACTGCTCGCGTCCGCGATCACCGATCTCCTCCAGCGTCTCGATGCAATCGGCGACAAACGCCGGGCACATCACCAGCAGCTTCTTCACCCCGGCCTTGGCCAACTCATCCAACCGCGCCTCGGTGTAGGGCTCGATCCACTTCGCCCGACCCAACCGCGACTGGAATGATACCGACCATTGCCCGTCCGCCAAGCCCATGCGCTCGGCAAACGCCGACGCCGTGCGCAGGCACTGGGCGCGGTAGCAAGTGGCAAGTACCGCCGGCGAGGCGTTCCTGCAGCAATCGGCGTCCTTGAAACAATGACTGCCGGTGGGATCGAGCTTGGTCAGATGCCGCTCCGGCAAACCGTGGAAACTCAGCAACAAGTGATCGAAACCCTGGGCCAGATGCGGCCTGGCACTGGCCACCAGGGCCTCCAGATATTCCGGTTGATCGTAGAAGGGTTGCAGGATGGAGAACTGCACATCGAGCTTGCGCTCGCGCACCACTCGCCGGGCTTCCTCGATCACCGTGGTCACGGTGCTGTCGGCGAACTGCGGATACAGCGGCGCCAAGGTCACCTTGCGGATGCCCTGCTTGGCCAGGCGGGTCAGCACCGTCTCGACCGACGGCTCGCCGTAACGCATCGCCAGCTCCACCGGCCCCTGGGTCCACTGGGTGGTCATCTGCTGCTGCAAACGACGACTGAGCACCACCAGCGGCGAACCCTCCTCCCACCAGATCGAGGCGTAGGCATGGGCCGACTGCTCCGGGCGCTTGATCAGGATCAGCGACACCAGCAAGCGGCGGACCGGCCAGGGCAGGTCGATCACGTAGGGATCCATCAGGAATTGATTGAGGTAGCTGCGCACGTCCGCCACCGAAGTGGAAGCCGGAGAACCCAGGTTGACCAGAAGCAAGGCGTGATCGGTCATGCAACGTCCTATTTCAGAGGCGGCTCGAGAGATCGTCGAGGGCCGCGGGCAGATCGTTAAACTGAAAAACAAATCCTGCCGCCAGCAACCGGGCCGGCGTCACGCGCTGGCCGCCGAGCAACAGTAACGCCAGCTCACCCAGGCCAAGGCGCAGGACAAAGGCCGGCAACGGCACCAGCGCCGGGCGATGCAGGACCTTGCCCAACGCCTTGGCGAATGACTTGTTGCGAACCGGCTTGGGCGCGCAGGCATTATAGGGACCACGGGCATCCCTGCGATGCAGAAGAAAATCAATCGCGGCGATTTGATCGCGCACATGTATCCACGGCATCCACTGCCGACCGTTGCCGATCGGGCCGCCCAGCCCCAGTTTGAACGGCAGCAGCAGGCGCGACAAAAAGCCGCCCTCGGCCGCCAGTACCAGGCCGGTGCGCACCAGCACCACACGAATCCCCAGGGCCTCGGCGCGCTGCGCGGTTTCCTCCCAGGCAATCGACAGGCGACTGGCGAAATCCTCGCTCACCGGCGGCGAATCCTCGGTCAGCTCACGCTCGCCGCCATCGCCGTACCAGCCCACCGCCGAGCCGGAAATCAGGACTGCTGGACGCTGCTCACGCCCCTCCAGCCAGGCCAGCAGGGTTTCGGTCAGCTGGATCCGGCTGCTCCAGAGCAGGGCCTTGCGCTTGTGGGTCCAGAGTCGGTCGGCAATCGGCGCGCCGGCCAGGTTGATCACCGCATCCAGCGGCTCACCGGACAGTTCCTCGAGATGCCGCACACCACGCACCTGGGCACCGCATAAACGCGCCACCTGCTCGGGGCGACGGCTCCACACCGTCAGCCGATGTCCCTGCGTCGACCAGTACGCGCACAGTTGGCGCCCGATCAAACCAGTACCGCCGGTCAGCAATATGTGCATGAGTGCGTCCTCGCGTAACGTTTTGTCGAAAGCGTTAGTCTATTTTTAAAACAGGGCTCTTTTCTCTCGACCGAAATATGTTTTAACAATAGGACAGTGTGAACCGACAGGCAGGTCGCAAGTTATACCAAAAAACAAGATTGTACAGGTTTTGCTGACGGCGTAGTCTGTGCTTACAGGTAACGAGGCCCACCCATGACTGTACCTATCGCAATAATCGGTGCCGGCATCGCCGGACTTTCGGCTGCCCGGGCGTTGCACGATGCCGGGTATTCCATCGAAATCTTCGACAAGAGTCGCGGCAGCGGCGGGCGCATGTCCAGCAAACGCAGCGATGCCGGTGCGCTGGACCTGGGCGCGCAGTACTTCACCGCCCGCGATCGCCGCTTCGTCAAGGAAGTCCAGCGCTGGCAGGGTGAAGGCTGGGTCGCCGAATGGGATCCGCAGCTCTACAACTTCCAGAACGGCCAACTGAGCCTGTCGCCGGACGAACAGACCCGCTGGGTCGGCACGCCGCGCATGAGCGCCATTACCCGCGGTTTGCTCGGCCGTCTCCAGGCGCATTTCAGTTGCCGGATCACCGAGGTATTCCGCGGTGAACAGCATTGGCACCTGCAGGATGCCGAAGGCTACACCCACGGCCCGTTCAGCCAGGTCATCATCGCCACGCCCGCACCCCAGGCCACCGCCCTGCTGGCGGCCGCGCCGAAACTCGCCGGGGCCGCCGCCGGCGTGCAGATGGAGCCGACCTGGGCCATCGCCCTGGCCTTTGACACGCCGCTGGACACACCGATGGAAGGCTGCTTCGTACAGGACAGCCCCCTCGACTGGCTGGCCCGCAACCGCAGCAAGCCGGCGCGCGACAGCCAGCTCGACACCTGGGTCCTGCACGCCACCAGCACCTGGAGCAAGCAGCATCTGGACCTGTCCAAGGAGGCCGTGATCGAGCAGTTGCACGGCGCCTTTGCCGAGTTGCTCCACGCCAGCATGCCGGCCCCGGTCTTCACCCTCGCCCACCGCTGGCTCTATGCTCGCCCGGCCGGCGCACGGGAATGGGGGGCGCTGGCCGATGCCGACCTGGGCCTGTACGTGTGTGGCGACTGGTGCCTGTCGGGACGTGTCGAAGGCGCCTGGCTCAGCGGCCAGGAAGCCGCCCGGCGACTGATGGAACACCTGGGTTGAACCGCATCAACCCGCGCAAGCTGCTGCTGTCGAAATGGACGGCAGCCCGCCCTCTGAATCGGGAAAAACATTTCCTGGTCACCGAACTGTTTTGCGATAACCAAGGCGCCGTGCTCGAAGTCGAGCTGCAAGCGGTGATGAGCCAACGCAACCAGCGCATCAGTTGGACCCATCTGCAAGATGCCGAGACCTGGCGAATGGGCTGGCAGTAAACGCCCCAGAAAAACCTGTACAAATAATTTGACTTGTACAACACAGAACCTATGATGAGCTTTAGTTGTACAAGCATTCTTGCCTGTACAAGTATTTCTCTCGAGGTTCTCCATGCCCGCCACCACCGAGTTGCCGCGCAAACCCAAAATCGCTGTCAGCGCCTGCTTGATGGGCATTGAGGTGCGCTACAACGGTGGGCACAAGGAATCGCGACTGTGCAGCCGCACCCTCAGCGAATATTTCGATTTCATCCCGCTGTGCCCGGAAGCGGCCATCGGCCTGGGCATCCCCCGCGAGCCGATTCGCCTGGTGGGTGACCCGCAGCAACCACGGGCCGTGGGCAGCGTGCACGCCGAGACGGATGTGACCCGGGCACTGGTCGACTATGGCAATCAGATGGCCGCCGAACTCACGGATATCAGCGGCTACATCTTCATGCAGAAGTCGCCGTCCTGCGGACTGGAGCGGGTCAAGGTCTACCAGGAGGGCGGGCGGCCCGCCGAAGACGGACGCGGCATCTACGCCCAGGCGTTTTGCGCGCAACATCCCGACTTGCCAGTGGAAGAGGACGGCCGGCTGAACGATGCGGTGCTGCGGGAAAACTTCCTGACCCGGGTCTTCGCCTACGCGGCCTGGCAGGACCTGCGCCAGGCCGGCCTCACGCGACGCAGCCTGACCGAGTTCCACGCCGGCTACAAATACCTGCTGATGGCTCACAACCCATTGCAGTACAAGGTGCTCGGCAAACTGCTGGGCAGCATGGGCAACACGGATGCCGAAACCATCGGGCCACGCTATTTCAGCCAGTTGATGGCCGCCCTGAAAAAATGCGCGACCCGCCGCACCCACACCAATGTCCTGCAACACCTCACCGGCTACCTGAAGCAATCCATCAGCGCCGAAGACAAACAGGAAGTGCTGCAGGTCATCGGCCAATACCACCAGGGTATCGTGCCCTTGGTGGTGCCGTTGACCCTGCTCAAACACCATTTCCGCCAGCACCCCGATCCCTATATCGCCCGCCAGGTGTACCTGCAACCGCATCCGGAAAACCTCAGCCTGCGAAATGCCATCTGATATGACCGACTCCCTTGAAGCGCCCGTCGATTACGCCAGCGCACTGGAACAGGGCTGGTTGCCCATTCGCGAAGTGGCCCGGCAGACCGGCGTCAACGCCGTGACCCTGCGGGCCTGGGAACGCCGCTATGGCCTGGTGGTGCCGCACCGCACCCCCAAGGGCCATCGGTTGTTTTCCGCCGAGCACGTGCAACGTATCCAGGCCATCGTCACCTGGCTCAATCGCGGCGTCGCGGTCAGCCAGATCAAGCAACTGCTCGATGCCGGCCCGACCCTCGCCGAGCCTGCCACCAACGATTGGCAGGCCTTGCGCCAGGACTTGGCGCGGGCCATCAGCCAGTTGGCCGAACGCCAGGTCGATGACCGTTTCAACCAGGCCATGTCGCTGTACCCGCCGCGCACCTTGTGCGAACAGTTACTGATGCCCCTGCTGGCGGAACTCGAGCAACGCTGGCAAGGCCAGTTCGGCGGGCAGATGGAGCGGGCGTTCTTCTACACCTGGCTGCGCAGCAAGCTGGGCGCGCGGATCTATCACAACAATAGGCAACTCAAGGGCGCACCGGTCTTGCTGGTCAACCATTCGGACCTGCCCATGGAGCCACACCTGTGGCTGACCGCCTGGCTGGTGAGCAGCGCCGACTGCCCGGTGGAAGTATTCGACTGGCCCTTGCCGGCCAACGAATTGGCCCTGGCCAGCGAGCACCTGAAGAGTCGCGCCGTGCTGCTGTATTCGAGCAAGGCCATGAACCTGGCGGCGCTACCCAGGCTGCTGGTGGGTATCAACTGCCCGATCCTGATTGCCGGACCAACGGTATGCATCCATTTCGCCGAGTTATCCGTAAGTACCCGGGAGAGCGCTGAGATGACCCTGGCCGAAGACCCGTTGTCCGCTTACCAGAGCCTGACCCGGCTCGGCCTGATCTAGCGCCCTCGCCCACGAATCAAGGAATGACTATGCAACTGCTCTGGCTGCGCACCGATCTGCGCCTGCATGACAACACCGCCCTGGCCGCAGCCGCCGGGCAAGGGCCGACGGTCGCTGTTTACCTGGTGACGCCCGGGCAATGGCAATTGCACGACGATGCCCCGTGCAAGGTGGATTTCTGGCTGCGTAACCTGCAGGTACTGAGCAAGGCCCTGGCCGCGCTGAATATCCCGCTGCTGATTCGTCATGCCCAGACCTGGGAGCAGGTGCCCGAGGTGCTGGGCACCCTGTGCCAGACACTGAAGATCGCTGCCGTGCACGTCAACGAAGAATATGGCGTTCACGAAAGCCGCCGTGATCAAGCCGTGGCGCACACCCTTGAAGCACAAGGTGTGAGCTTCCATAGCCACCTGGATCAACTGTTCTTCAAGCCCGGCAGCGTATTGACCCGCACCGGCACCTACTTCCAGGTCTTCAGCCAGTTCCGCAAGGTCTGCTACAGCCGTCTGCACGGTGCCTTGCCGCGCCTGGTCACAATACCCAAAGCCCAGGCAGAGTTGGCGTTCAAGGCCGATCCGGTGCCTGGCGAAGTCGACGGGTTCGCGCGCCCCAGCCAGGCCCTGCGCGACCTCTGGCCTGCCGGCGAGGATGAAGCCCGGCGGCGCCTGAGCACCTTCGCCGAGCAGCAGATCGACTATTACCAGAGCGAACGGGATTTCCCGGCCAAACCAGGCACCAGCCAACTCTCCGCCTACCTCGCCGCCGGTGTGATCTCGCCTCGCCAGTGCCTGCACGCGGCGCTGCAAAGCAACCAGGGCGAGTTCGAAAGCGGCAGTATCGGCGCCGTCACCTGGATCAACGAACTGCTCTGGCGCGAGTTCTACAAACACATTCTGGTGGGCTATCCACGGGTCTCGAAGCAGCGCGCCTTCCGCGTGGAAACCGAAGCCCTGGCCTGGCGTCAGGTGCCGGAGGAACTGGCGGCCTGGCAAGAAGCCCGCACTGGCCTGCCGATCATCGACGCGGCCATGCGCCAACTGCTCGAAACCGGCTGGATGCACAACCGCCTGCGGATGGTGGTGGCGATGTTCCTGACCAAGAACCTGCTGATCGACTGGCGCGAAGGCGAACGTTTTTTCATGCGTCACCTGATTGACGGCGACCTGGCGGCCAACAACGGCGGCTGGCAATGGAGCGCGTCCACCGGCACCGACGCGGCGCCCTACTTCCGGATTTTCAACCCGCTGAGCCAATCGGAAAAATTCGATCGCGAAGGGCTGTTTATCAAGCACTGGCTACCGGAACTGGCCGGCCTGGACAAAAAGGCCGTGCATAACCCGGCGGCACTCGGCGGCCTGTTCGGCCTGGCAAGTTATCCACAGCCCATGGTCGATCTGGGCCGCAGTCGCGAGCGTGCCCTCGCCGCCTTCAGGAACCTGCCACAACGGCTGGAGGCCGGAGGTGCCCATGAGTGAGTTCCTGCACCATTTCGCCCAGCAATTCGTCCTGCTCGACAAGGACAACCTGTCACGCCTCGGCGAACTCTACAGCGACGAGGTGCTGTTCACCGACCCGCTGCACGAAATCACGGGCCTCGCGGACCTGCAGCACTATTTTGCGCGGATGTACGCCTCGATCAGCGAGCTGCAATACAACATCCACGGCCTCGATCACGTCGGTGAAGGCGAAGGTTATCTGCGCTGGCACATGAGCTATCGTCATCCGAGATTGGCCAGAGGAAGGCCTATTCACGTCGATGGGTGTTCGCATCTGTTGTGGTTCGACAAGGTCTATCGGCATCGCGATTACTTCGATGCCGGGGCCTTGTTATATGACCATGTGCCGCTACTGGGCCACGCAACGGCCTGGTTGAAAAGGAGATTGGGATGAGCATTACACCTCCACGACGTATCTGGCTGACGGGCGCCAGCAGCGGTATCGGCGCGGCCATCGCCGAAGTCCTGCTCAAGGCCGGCGTACACCTGGCCGTCAGCGCCCGCAGCCTCGAACCGCTGCAAGCCCTGGATAAGCGTTATCCCGACCAGGTCCTGCTGGTGCCCGGTGACCTGACCGACAGCCAGCAGGTCCGCGAAATCGGCGAGCGCATCACCCAGGCCTGGGGTGCCCTGGACACGGTGATCCTCAATGCCGGCACCTGTGAATATGTCGATGCCCAGGCCTTCGATGCCTCGATCATCGAGCGGGTGGTACGCACCAACCTGCTGGCCAGCAGTTACTGCATCGAAGCCGCCTTGCCGCTGCTGCGCGCCGGCATCCAGCCGCATCTGGTGGGCATCGCCAGTTCGGTCACCTTCCTGCCGCTGCCCCGGGCCGAAGCCTATGGTGCCTCAAAAGCCGGCATGCGTTACCTGTTCGAATCCCTGCGCATCGACCTGGCCCATGAAGGCATCACCGTCACCGTGGTCAGTCCCGGATTCGTCGACACCCCGCTGACCCGGAAAAACGACTTCCCGATGCCACTCAGTTGGTCAGCCGAAAAAGCCGCCGCCTACATCTGCGAAAAGCTCAAGCAGCGTCCCCTGGAGATTGCCTTTCCGGCGCTGTTCATGGCCGCGCTCTGGCCCCTGTCGTGCCTGCCCAGACGGCTGCAACTGGCCATCGGCAAACACATGGCCCGCAACTCCGCTACCGATCAGGGCAAGCCATGAAGATTGCCCTGATCGGTAGCGGTATCTCGGGGCTGACCTGCGGCTATCTATTAAGCCGCCAGCACGAAATCACCCTGTTCGAAGCCGCCAACTGGATCGGCGGCCACACCCATACCGTGGATGTGACGGTCAACGGCCGAGAGTATGCCGTGGACACCGGTTTCATCGTCTTCAACGACTGGACCTACCCGAACTTCATCCGCCTGCTGGGCAGCCTGGGGGTGAGCTACAAAGCCACCGAAATGAGTTTTTCGGTGCGCGACCCGGCCGCCAACCTGGAATACAACGGCAACAACCTCGACAGCCTCTTCGCCCAGCGGCGCAACCTCTGGTCGCCAGGGTTCTGGGGCATGCTGCGCGATATCCTGCGCTTCAACCGCCAGGCACTGGAAGACCTCGAACAGCAGCGCATCGCCAGCGACACCACCCTCGGCGACTACCTGAACAACGGCGGCTATGGCCAGCGCTTTATCCAGCACTACATCGTGCCCATGGGCGCGGCGATCTGGTCGATGTCCCTGGCCGACATGCTCGGTTTCCCGCTGCAACTGTTCGTGCGTTTCTTCAAGAACCACGGACTGCTGTCGGTGAGCAACCGCCCGCAATGGCGGGTGATCGAAGGCGGTTCGCGCCAGTACATCGAGCCGTTGGTCGCCGGATTTCGCCAGCATATCCGCCTCAACTGCCCGGTGAGCCGGGTCGAGCGCGATACACAGGGCGTAACGGTCCACAGCAGCGCCGGCAGCGAGCGCTTCGACAAGGTGATCTTCGCTTGTCACAGTGACCAGGCGCTACGCCTGCTCGCCAAACCGAGCAAGGCCGAACGGCAGATCCTCGGCGCCCTGCCCTACGCGGACAACGAGGTGGTGCTGCATACCGATACCCGCCTGCTGCCGGATCGCCCGCTGGCCTGGGCCAGTTGGAACTATCGCCTGGGCGGTGAAGGCCAGCGCCTGGCCGCCGTCACCTACAACATGAACATCCTGCAGGGCATCGAGAGCGACATCACCTTCTGTGTCAGCCTCAACCAGCGTGCAGAGATCAATCCGCTGAAGATCCTCGCCCGCTACACCTATGCCCATCCGCAGTACAGCCTGAACGCTGTCGCCGCGCAGAATCGGTGGGAAGAATTGTATGGCGATCAACATACCTACTATTGCGGCGCCTACTGGGCCAACGGCTTCCACGAAGACGGCGTGACCAGCGCCCTGCGGGTCTGCGCCGCCTTTGGTGAGTCACTGTGAACAGCGCCCTGTACAGCGGCTGGATCAGCCACCGACGCTTTTCACCGCGGGCCCATGCATTCCGCTACCGGATCGGCCTGCTGTACCTGGATCTCGACGAACAGGATACGGTGCTCGGGCTGTCGCCCCTGGCCGGCAGCCAGCGCCTGGCGCCCTTTGCCTTTCGCGAAACCGACTACCTGCGCAGCTTCACGCGCCAGGGCATGCGCCTGATCGATGCGGTTCGCCTGCAAGTCGGTGAAGCCCTCGGGCAAACCCCACAAGGCCCGATCCGCCTGCTGACCCAGGCCCGCAGTTGGGGCCTGGCGTTCAACCCGGTGAGCTTCTTCTACTGCCATGACCTCGACGGCAAGCTGCTGGCGATTCTCTGCGAAGTCACCAACACACCCTGGGGCGAGCACTACCACTACGTGCTGCCCGCCGAGGGCGACGGCCACCAGCACGTCAGTGTGGCCAAGGCCTTCCACGTCTCGCCGTTCCTGCCCCGGGATCTGGAATACCGCATGAGCTTCAGCCCGCCCGCCGAACGACTCGGCGTGCACATGGCCGACTGGCAGGGCGACCTCAAGGTCTTCGACGCGACCCTCAGCCTGCACCGCGAAGTCCTTGATCGCGCCAGTCTGCACCGCTACCTGCGGCGCTTCCCCTGGATGACCGCCAAGACCTGCCTGGCGATCTACTGGCAAGCCCTGCGCCTGTTTCTCAAACGCACACCGATCTTCTCCCACAAGGCCGCCGACGGCACCTTCAGCCTGGCCGCCACGCAAACCGAGGAGCGACACCATGAGCAACGCCATGAAAAGTTCTAGCCTGGTGACCCGGGCCAATCGGTTCAGCGCCAACAGCCTCTCCAGCGCCGTCTTGCGCCGGGGTGTGATACGCCAATTGAACCAGCTGCGCCATGGCCAGTTGCTGGTGGTCGAAGACGGCGAGCAACAACTGTTCGGCCAGGCCGGCGCCAGCCTGCTGGGCGAGATCCATATCCAGGACCCGGCGGTCTGGGGCATGGTCGCCGGCAACGGTTCCATCGGTGCCGGAGAGGCCTTTATCCATGGCTACTGGAGCAGCCCGGACCTGACCGCGGTGGTGCGGGTATTTGTCAGCAACCTGGACGTGCTCGATGCCATGGAGAGTGGCCTGGCCCGCCTCGGACGGCCGTTCATCCAGATCCTGCACTGGCTCAATCGCAACACCCGCAAGGGCTCGCGGAAAAATATCGAAGCGCATTACGACCTCGGCAACGAGCTGTTCGAAGAGTTTCTCGATCCGACCATGATGTATTCCGCCGCGCAGTTCCTCAGTCCCGACGACAGCCTCGAACAGGCCCAGTTGAACAAGCTGGAGCGCATCTGCCAGAAGCTCGACCTGCAATCGAGTGACCATTTGCTGGAGATCGGCACCGGCTGGGGCAGCATGGCGATTTATGCCGCGCAGCACCATGGTTGCAAGGTCACCACCACCACACTGTCCCGGGAACAGTTCGCCTACACCCGGCAACGCATCGACAGCCTGGGCCTGCAAGAACAGATCACCCTGCTGCTCGAAGACTATCGCGACCTCAGCGGCCAGTACGACAAACTGGTGTCCATCGAAATGATCGAAGCCGTCGGCCATCAGTTCCTCGATAACTACTTCAAGCAATGCGCGCACCTGCTCAAGAGCGATGGGCTGATGCTGCTGCAGGCCATCACCATCCGCGAACAACGTTATGAGCAGGCCAGGAGCACGGTCGACTTTATCCAGCGTTATATCTTCCCCGGTGGCGCCCTGCCCAGCGTGCAGAAGATGCTCGAGGTGGTCAGCCGCGAAACCGACATGAACCTGCTGCACATGGAGGACTTCGGCCTGCACTACGCGCGCACCCTGCGCCTGTGGCACGAGAACTTCCGCCGTGCCCACGGGCGCCTGAGCGAACTGGGCTACGACGATTATTTCCTGCGTTTGTGGGAGTTCTACCTGTGCTACTGCGAAGGCGGTTTCCTCGAACGCAGCATCGGCACCGCGCAGCTGCTGCTGGCCAGGCCGACAGCCCGAACGCAGCCGCTGCTCGGGCGCTTCGATAGTTAGGTTTCCCGAATGGCGGTTGGCCGCGCCCCGGTCCGGATCAGCTAAAGCTGGCGCAGTTGTTCACGCACCACGGCTTCGCGTTCCGCGGCATTGAAAAACAGCTGGCGCGCCATGTTCAGGCTGATCTCGCTGCGCCAGATCCGGAACACCTCCAGGGCCCGCCCGGGTTGACCTTGGCGGATACGGTCAAAGCGCTCCTGCTCGGCCCGGGCCTGGGCCTTGACCCCGAGAAAACGCTCGTCCCAGCGCTTCAGATGAGCGCCATGGGCTTGTGGCTTGCCGTCCTTGCCCAGGGCGCCGCGCATCACGAACAACTCCTCCGGGGTGTTTTTTTCGGGATAGTGGAAATGCGCCACCCAGATATTCTTGCCGGCCGCCTTGTCGCGAACCACATACTCCTGGAGAAAGTCATCTTTCCCGAGTCTTGTGCGCGGCCCGTTGCGAAAGATCTCGACCTCGTTGTGTTCCTTGAGAAACAGCAGCCGTTCGGTGTCCGGCGCACTCGACTTGGTCACTGCGATTCGCGCCAGCAATCCCTCATGCCTGAGCGTCCCGGCCTGGAGACGCAGTTCCGAGGCCTGAACCTTGGCGGCGGAGATTTCGCTTTGGCTCACCGAACCGTTCGACTCAACCAGCGCCCGGTCGATTTGCCCGGCCAGCGCCTCCAGCGCCCGCGCTTGCACTTCGAGCACATCCTGCAGATAGACCGGGTCCTTGGCGACCGGGATCTGCCGCTTGGCCATCTCGACCTCCCGACCGGCCTGGCGGATCTGGCTCTCGGCCATCTGTACCAGGCGCTTGAGGCCCGGCTGCGGCAGGGGCCTGGGCAAGGGGGCCGCCGCCGGCTTGGGCAACGGCTGCCAGTAGCCGTCCTCTTCTTCAACAAAGGAATCGATCGGTTGACCGGTCTGGGGATCCATCAACTCGACGACCTCATGGCCATCCTGGCGCGTGTCCCGAACATAACCGAGGTAGTTTTTCTTGCGGCGGGTACGGATGACTTTCCGGGTCTTGCCGGGTTGCCGCGACGGTACCTCAGGTTCGTCTTGCTCCGGAGCCTGCGCCTCGATGCGCTCGACCAGGCTGCGCTCGGCCTCCTGCTGCAACTCGACCAGGCGCCGGACAAACAGATCGCCCCAGACCAGACGGCTACCTTGCGGCAAGAAGCCGGCCTTGTACTCGACCATGGCCAGCACTTCGTTATATTGGCTCACGCAGGTGTTGAGCACCGCCATGTCCGCCTCGGCGGACAGCGGCGAAGCGGCTCGCTCATCGAGAATGGACTGGGAGGCCAAGGCACTGCGCAGATCCTCGAACTTCATCCAGATATCGCTATCAAGCTGCTGCGGATCCAGCTCCCGGAAGCAATACAGCCCGAGCCGACAGGTTCTGATGGCTTTCAATCCAGCCACATCACTCCCTTGCCCCCTGACCTCGCGGATGCCCTGGTATTCCGTCAAATCCCGGTTGCGATGACGGCCCAGTTCGGAAAACGCCTGTTTCTCCCGCTCCGCCCAGTCGATATACAGGTCTGCGGCACGGTTTTCTCGTTGCTCTATCTGCTGCCTTTCCAGCGATACCCGGCCCGCGGCGTCCTGATAGGGCAAGCGCTCAATGATCAGCAGGCAACGACGTTCGACGATCCTTATCGAGTCCAGGGCAAACTGCATCCCCACGACGAACCGATGCAAGCAGGCAAAGAGTGTCCCCTTGTAGCCCCGCAGGAATACCGTCTCGTTCATCCGCAGCTTGTTGATCTGTTGCTCGTAACCGTCGAGAAAGGCTTTTACCCGGTCGCCGAGGCGGTCCATTCGAGCGAACCACTGCTGGTTGGTATAACGCTCGGGATTGCCTTCCATCGTCCTCAAGGCTTGCGCCTCGGGTAGTAGCGCTTCTGCCCGCGTCCCCTGCGCCTGGACCCCCTCATTCCACTCGTCCATGAAGCGCGAACTGACCTGGTCCCTCTGTTCCTGCTCCCGGCGTTTTTCCTCCAGCAGGGCGGCTCTTCTTTTCCCGACATTTCCCGAACGCCCCGAGCCGCCGCGCAGGCGTAGCTTCAAGTCCGGCGTCCAGCTTCCCGCGCCATCGTTTTTCAGATAGAACCCTTCACTACGACCGTCCGGCGCGACCACCCGGACATTGCCCTCGGTATCCACCTTTACCGCAAACAGCCAGCCACCGAAGTAGGCTGCCAGCCGGCTCGCCTCTTTCAATCGGATCAGTCCCTGCAAATCGCCAGAGGCGATGACTTCCCCCAGGGTCTCAGGCTCGGGCCAGGGATACGGGTAAATCTTCAAGGTGAACGAACTGACCGTCGGGCGCGAGGAGAGCGTGCCGGGCGCCACCGGGTTGTCCAGTTTCATCGGCAGTGGCCGGTCCGGCCCCTCGCTGATCGTTGCCCGGATCGGCGAGCGCTGGCCCTCCTCCATCGGGATCTGCTGCGGTGTCTCGGCGTGCGCCTGCTGACGGGTCAAGCGATGCCCGAGAATAAAGGCAATATTCACCAGTACATCGGCCCAGGCACTGGCCTTGGCCCCAGGGTCCTTTTCCTGCAAGCGTCGAAAGTCGGTATCGACACTGGCGACCACGGCGAAAATCCAGCCGGCCACCGCCGCCGGACCGCGGATAAACATCAGCGCCACGTTGAACAGTTGCCAGCCGCCCTCCTTCAAGGTGTTCCAGCGCAACTCGGCATTGGACACCGATTGCCGGTCCGCCAGGGCGATCAGGGTCCTGGCCATCGAACCGAACAGGTGATGCAGGTAGTCGCCCTGGACCACCGCGTCATCGAGGGTGGCCGGGGCCACCGGCAACAGCGCGGCAAAGTCGTCCTCGAACGAGCGCCGCAGATGGGGCTCGACAAAGCCGCCATTGGCATAGGTGCGCCGGGCCTCATCGCTCAACCAGGCCAGGATGCTGTCCTGCACGGCCCCGGGTTGCTTGAGCGCCGCGAACAGGGCCGCCAACGTCGGGTATTGCAGGAGCGGCTCGACGGGAGGCGTGGGGCGGGCGTCATTGTCGTGGGGACAAAAGGCCTTGCCCGGCGCCGACTGGAACTGCTGGAAGACCGACGCCTGTGGGTCGGCCTTGGCGAGCAGGGGCCGATAGAGAATGAACGGGCCGTGGCGAGTGTCCCTCGGGCCGATAATGAACATGGACGCCACCACATCCGCGGCCGCATCGGCTTCGGCCTTGAAGGCCAGGGGACGCAGGACAATCTCCTGGCCGTTCACCTGGCGCTTTGCTGCGTCGGGCTGCACTAGCGCTTCGACATAGCGGTATCCCGATTCGTCGAAGTTCGCTTCGCCGCGAATCTTCAGCTCCAGGGCCGCCATGGGCAATTGCACCCGCAGTTGCTCGCTGAACAGTTGTTCCCGGCGCCGGGCCTCGTCGGCGTCGTCGATAAGCTTGGCCCGCAGTGCATCCAGGTAGGTTTTGCCGATGTCCACGGCAGTGACCAGCCCCTTGACGTAGTCCGGGGTCAGCCATTCGGGCACCGGCTTTTCCACGCCACAGTGGCGGATGCCGATCTTCATCTTCGCATGCCGAAAACCGCCGAGATTCTCCAGGGCAAACTCCGTCAGGCTCATCCGCACCTTGACCACCGTCCCCAGCGCCCCACCCGCGCCCCCGGCAACGGCCACTGCAATGACCTTGTCGAGCTCCAGGCGAATATCGTCGGGGTTGGCGATATCGACGGTTTGCGGATGATCCTCGCCCATCTGCTTGAGCAGCGCCTTGGCGGCGAAGCCCGGCAGATCGCCCACGTCATCAAGATAGGCCTTGCCGCCCGACGCGCGCTGCACATCGGCGAGTTTTTCCAGCAGGGCGCGGTAGGCCCCGAGGTCTTCGCTCGGCGCCCCCAGCAACCAATGTGGCAAGCCGTCACTGAGCGCCGCCAGCGCTTCGGGCAACTCGACCACCGTATGGGGCTCTGCCCGCACCGGCGTGAAAAACCAGTTATCGGGACGGGTGATCGCGTCGAGCCGGCGCTGGTAGTCCTCGAGCGTCCACTCGCTATCGGGCCCGATCAGCGAAATCGCCTGGAGCTGGTTTTCCAGCAGGCTTTCGGCGAGGCTGGCGAGCGCTTGCTCCAACTGCATATCCGGGTCGCCCTTCTGCCAGAGCAGATGTTCGCGGTACTCGATATTGCGACCATTGGCCCGGGCACTCATGAACAAGGGCACCAGTTCTCCGAGATCCGTGGTGCTGGCCCTGAAAAGGCCTTTGGCCAGACTGAGCACCAGCGGGTTCTGCTCGATCCCCCGTTCCTTGCGGCGGGCCACCAGCACGGGCAAGGCTTCCGGATAAGCGCCGCCCCAGGTGTCCTTGCTCACTGCCTGTACGCCATAGAGAGAAAATTGCTCCTCGGGCCGTTCCAGATTGATCGACATAAAGGCACGATGCTGTTCACGATCGGCGGACAGGATCCGCCCCAGTATCCTGCCAAGCCGATAAAAGCGGCTGTAGCCGTCCTCATCCTCGGCGTTCCAATAGTCGACCAAGGCCTGCTGATAGAGTTTCAGCAGGATATCGCCCCAGGACCCGAGCACAGCCTGGATGGCCGGCGCATCCACCACAAGCCGGTCACCGGGCAAACTGTCGAGCTTGATCTCCAGCACATGCTCGGCGGTAAAGACCGGCGCCACGCCGGTCATGAAATGCTCGAGCACCAGGTCGATCACGGCGCGATATTGATAGCCGCCCGAGAACCTTTTTCCGTCGCGCTCAAGCCATTGGAGTTTGCCGACATACAGATGCGAGGCATTGCGCTGCGGATTCCAGCGGCTGAAAAAATACCCCTGGATGGCCGACAAGGCCACTTCCCGCAAAGTCGGCGGCTGGGCAAAAAGCGCCTTGGCCGCCTCGATCTCGTGCTCAAGCGACAGGCCCGGCAGTGTGACTGTGTCATTCATACAGACTATTCCCTTCAAGCAGATCCGACAGGTCTGGGTTCAAGCGCCATGCCCGGCACCGAACACCGGTACAGGGCCAGTAGACGCCTGACACACCAGGCCCATGCGGTATCCGCTTATCGTGGAAATGTTCCATACCGCTATCCGCCAGCCAAAACAGCGGCACCACTTGCTCGGAGGGTTCAATGGGTGAAACTAGTCCACCTCGGGTACCCAGGAAGCTATCTTCAGTCGCATGGAAAAATGCCTGAGATCGCGTAGCGCGTCGGCGGTTGAAGTGCCCAGGGCCAGACGCATAGTCTCGTCGCTGTATTCAGGGGAGATCAGCAGGCCCCACAGTGGCTGCGCCACCGTTCGAGGATGCCGGGACAAGGTCGTGAACAGATCGGGGGTGTCCAGCAACAAGGCCACCCGACTGTTGGACAACCTGCCTGAGGCGGGTGTGAACGCGGCCGTGACATAAGACATGGCGAACGAGTCGTTGAGTGTCTGTTCACTCACATACGCGACAAACTCAAGCAGTGTGTCGGCAAAGGCCCGGTCGCCAGGATGCCGGCGCCGGTTGAGGGCGCGCTCGACGATATTGCGCAGATTGTGATCGTCGAACGGGCGCATCCACTCCGTATCGACGATCTCGTGTTCCTGCATCTCGCCCGCACGGGTTTCCAGGTAATCGGAGATAATCCTCAAGCGGGCATTTGACAGGCGCGGGTCCCGTATCAAGTACGCCAACTCTTCCAGCCCGACACTCCAGCCCAGATGAAAGCTGAAGACGTCCGAGCGCAGGACAATATCCGCCCTCGCCGATAAATCGGCAAAGCGCCCCAGAGCCACTCTCAGCGAGGCAACGCTCCTTTGCCCTTCATCGTAGGCCCTCCAGTTGCTCAGCAGCGCCTCCCGGTCAACGAACAGATCGTCCCTGTTGTTACGCTCGGGGTTCCTCTCGAAAAAAGCCAGGTAGTCATCCAGAAACCTGTCGATTTCGGCCGGATCCGGTTCAAGGCGATTGCCGGCATCATCGAAGCCGATTGCCCGATAATGATCAGTCAGTTCCTGAACCGTCAGGCCGTACTCCAGCAGGATGTACATGACCTCATTGCTCGGCCAGATATAACGACGGGCGAACCGTTGCAGCAGCCTGTCCAGCCCTTGGCTCAGTTGCGGCCCGGGAAGCAGGGTATGGTTCAGAAACGCCCGGATATCACGATCACGCTGGAACAACCCCTGCATGGGATTTCTGAACGGCAGATAAGCCGCGATGATCTGCAGTAATTCAGCAGGCAGGTGCGCCTCTCCCGTGCGGGTCGTCCATAGCAGTTGCCGGTTCTGCCGGTCGTTTGGCCAATTCGCAATGTTGTTCAGATAACGGATAGCCGGCCTGAAAAGACCGAGCACCGCCAGGTGCTCCTCGATCCTCGACAGGAGATCGACCGGCAAGACACCGTTGTTTTCGGCGCGCAGCGCTATCAGTTGGCGTGCGCTGTCTGGCCAGTCGTCGATAAGCTCCGGGTTATTCGCCATGGCCGATGCCAGCTGTGACTCGTAGGATTGTCCATTGACGATCCGGGTCAGCACCGCGAACGCATGGTTGCCCAGAATGCCCTCCAGCGGGTAGGCCACGTCAAACAATGCCTGCTGCACGGGAGTGCGTCGCGAGACCACATAGTCAGCCACTTGCGGGTGTTGATCGATATGATCCGCGACCCTGGCCCGCAGGTTCTGCCCTGAGTGCCCTGAGTGCCCCCTGCCCGCCAGGGCACCGGCCAGCGCATTGAAGAAACAATCGCCATCGGCGGGAACGTCCTCCCAGCGCCGGTTTCTCCACATCTGGTAGTGATTGCTTTCGATCCTGCGCAATACGACATCACTCACGGTTCGCTCGGGGTGGCGAACCGTGGGGTGCGTCACCTGGTGACGTCCCGGGCTATAGCGAACCGACCAACCCTGTCCCGCACTGATCTCGTCGAGAATCAGCAAAGCCCTGTGCCGTGGCCAGTCCGCAAGCTCGGTCATCAGCGAGGGGACCAGATCCATGATAGGGGTGTTCCAGTTTCCGGGCCTGCGTATGGCGTCGGAAATGCGCCCGGCAGTGGTTTGCACGACAGGCACGTTCGGGGTCGGCGTTTCCAGCCTTGGTCTTGACGGGCCGGGTTGGGGGGTCAGGGGAGAAGCGGCGGGCCGTTTACCGCCCAACTCATAGCCCAAGCGCCCCTCGGGCTGACGCCGGGGCGCATTGAAGAACGGCCTCTTCGGTACCCGCGCCGTTGCCACGGCCCTGGGCGCGGGGGCCAGCACCTTTCGGCCACCCTCGGTGGCGCGGTACACCAGGGCGAAGACGCCCTTGTCTTGCGGTAAAAGCCCCGTGGCCCTTAGCGTATTGAAGGTGATCAAGGTTCCCCTGGCCGCCCGCAAGCCCACCGCCCCGAGCGTGCTCACGGTGGGAAGTACTTCAGCCGCGGTCAGCACCAGGTTGAGACGGGTCCGGAGCTCGACCTCCGCGTTGCTCCTGGCGCGATGATCCGCATGCCGGATCTGAAAGCGCACGCTCGCCTGCGCCAGTTCCCTGATGAAATGCCCGCGCAATGGCAGGCAGCTCACCAACGCTCCCGAGCCCGTCAGCCCCAGCAAATGCTTGATCTCGCTTTTGTTCGCGGTGGCGATGCGCTGGGTGAAGTAGCCTTGCCACTCTTCGCTGTTCAGCAGTTCCCGGACACCCGTCTTCAAATCGGCAAACTCGCAGATATCGTTGCCATCCGGGCTGTCCGGAAAATAAACCCCCACCGTTCCCACGGTTTGTCCGCCTTGGAGGTGATCGGAAAACACCAGCACGCCATCGATACTGGCGGGGTCAGGTACCCAGTAGCCGGCAGGTGGACGCGCCATGAAACTGTTACCCAGGAACAGACGACACACCTGCACATCCCGGCCATTGACCTGCAGGCGCGAGGCCGGCTCGGGTGACAACAGGACTGTCTCCAGCCAGCGTGGAACCTGTTTCTCCGTGAGCGTGATGCCATTGACCTCGGTACACACCTGCGCCCTGAACACCTCGCCATTGTCCTTCAGGGCCGCCTCCAGGCTTTTCAATTTCAGCGTGAGGAGGGTCAGCGCTTGCGTGGCACTGGCAATGGCGCGACTGGTTGGCGTGTCGTCCTGCAAGGTCTTGTGGAGCAGCGCCCGATAGTTTTTATCGACATCGCAGGTTTTCACCAAGGTCTCGATGTAATCGGGGCCCAGGACGATGTGATAACCATTGGCCGGATTGACCAGTTCATCGCCCTTGCTGTCGCGCAGCTTCGTCGGCATCAGCACCACGATGTCCTTGCTGGCCTCAGCCTTCCAGGCCGGCAAGTTATTGATCACCAGTTCAGTCAACGACATGGCGTGGGACTGATCACCGAATATCGCGCGGTCGATCACGGTCATCCAATGGTGCCACTTGACTTCGGGCACATCGAAACGAATCACCATCTGGTCCGGGTCGGGATCCAGTCCCGGGTAGCTTTTGTGCAGGTACTCCCTGGCCTGCTGTCGGGCAAACTGATTCAGCGTCGGGATATCCCGGGTCAACTCGCTCAATACCCGTTGCGCGGCAACGATCTTTTTCTCCAGCGCCCGATACTGCTTCTGCCGTGCTCGCGTGGCGGTTTTATAAAAAGCCGGACGCATGGATTCGAGCACATCCCGGTTATGCGCGGCCACCAGGCCTTCGACGCCCGCCATGGGCATCGACGAAGCGTCTTCGAGTTTTTTGGCGAGCGACTCTATCGTCAAGGTTGCGCGACTGGCCTCATGCAGCACATTGACCAGCGTGGCGTACTGCTGATCGAACAGGTCGCGGGCGGCCTGTTCAAAAACCTGCTCGAGGGGTTCATCGTCAATCCCCTGGATCGTCCAGGCGGTCCCGGCATGGTGGAGTTGAACCTCTTCTTTCAATACCTCTGGCGAAGAGAATCTCTGGAAGCCGCCCTCCCGGGAGTAAAGAAAAAGACGCGTCTGCCCCGGCAGCTTCAAGACCATGGCAGCGGGCCATTTGCGTACCTTTCCGTCACCCGCCATCAACCTGACAGCATGGGCCTGGGCAACGGGGCTTGTGCCCAGGCGATTGCGCGCGTCTCGGGAAGGGTGGGCCGCCAGGTCATCCAGGAGGTTATCGTCCCGCTGTTGCTGAGTGCGTTCCGTGGAGGTGAGCTGGCTCTGCGGGGGGCGATCGGTTTTATAGAGTTGCAGCGCGTATTGGTATTGCCCTTGAAACTCATGGGCGAGGAAGGCTTCTGCCGTAAGCCCTTGCGGATTATCAAGCGCCTCGCCCCAACGGCAAGTCCTCCATTGCCGGTAATCCCCGGTCAATTGCTCGTGCAATGCTCGGTTGCTGCCGGGTTCGGCAATATAGAGCGCGGTCGCCAGCGTACGCAGTATTTCCGCACTCGCCGGACAACCCAAAAGGCTGTCCGCCTCCTCGATCGCCTCCGGGTGATCGGACAACACCACGGCACCGGGAGAATAGGTCGCCGCCGTATCGGTGATCAGCCCCTCCTTCATCGCCGCCATGAATGTTTGGGAGGCCATCTGTTTTCGCGTGCCGTCCGCGCCCACGGAAAATGTGTTGATGTACAAGGCATCCGGATCAAGCACCCGTTGGTGGAGGCCGGGAAAGTCTTCTTCGGTAAATCTCAAGCGGATCTGCGCAATCAAATAATGGCCGAGCACAGTGTCGAAAGTCGGCTGGCTGGCCAGCAGCGCAGCCACTCTCTGGTCCGACTGATCCAGAAGGTCCAGTTGCGTTATCTGTTGTTCTTCTTGTGAGCCGACCAAGGGTGATGTCGCATTTGCAGCAGGCGTGGCTTCAGTGTTCATGATGGATTCCCTTCGGGAGCAGAAAAGTGCCGGTACAAACGCAAACCGGCACGGCTTTGCAGCCAGTACACAGGGGAAACTCGTCTGAAGGCGGTAGCCCGATAGGACCGCGCCTGGCCTGGCGCCTTGCATGCCCGGCTATCGCGAGACCCGCTCCCCGGGCATACAGCACCGTGGCACTGGCATACACTGGCGCCCATGACCACTATCCCCCTGACCGACCTCACCACACCGGCAATCAGTTGCTCTTCCTGCGCGGCCTGCTGCTGCCGGCTGGAGGTGCTGCTGATCACCGATACCGGTGTGCCCGAGCGCTATATCGATATCGACGATTGGGGCGGCGAAGTGATGTTGCGCCTGGACGACGGCTGGTGCGCGGCGCTGGATCGCGACACCATGCGCTGCACCATCTACGCGAAACGCCCGTTGATCTGCCGGGAGTTCGAAACCGGCTCGGAGGAGTGCATGGAGGAACGCCAAGGAATCACCACGGCCTATCGCTGAATCGAAGGACCGAATCAGGGCGATTTCATCCCTGAGTCAAAGACACGTCTCATATATCCAGTGAACCCGCTCAATCCACACTTGGGACCACACGTCACAAGCAGCGGGCAACTCAATGTTGCCCCCGGACCCTGAGATCACTGGCTCATGAAAACCCTCGACCCTCCCCGTATTTCGCCCCCCGGCGCCGCCGATAGCCCCCCGGCGCCGATCGACACCGCGCAGCTCCAGTCGCAGTTGCTGCTGTCGCTCAATAGCGCCAATGCGCAAGTGGCCGCCCTGCTCGATGAGCTGCCGCGCCCGGCCATGCCCGAAGTGAATCCGGCGACTGACAAGACCGAGCAGATACGCCAACTCCAGCAGGCTTATCTGGCGCAGTTGCAACAGTTCTGGACACAACCCAATAGCGCCACCGACGGTTTGCCCGCCGATCAATGGCTCGCACTGACCCTGGAGACGCAACTGCGGACCGAGGCGCAACTGCGCGGCGTCGATGGGACGCTGGACGCCGATGACCGGCAACTGATCGATCAGGTACTGGACCTGCCCACACGGGAACAACGGGAAAGTGCACTGCCTGTCCTGCCCGTCGTCTATCGACCCGGGGTCTACTGCATCGCCTTCCTGGAAGAAAATACCTCGGCCCCGACCCCATGGCCTGGCGCATTCGTAATCACCAGCCGAGACGGTGCGGTGCTGCAGGGCAGCGATCCCGACCCGAAGCAGTTCAAGGGCAAGAAAGCGGTCGAGATCCACAGTGATCTCGGGCCGGTCGTGCTCTACACCCTGGAATATGGCCTCGAAACCTTTGCCTCCCTCAGGATCCTGCACACGACACTGCTGGTGCGAACCGGGCAAAAAATCGCTGACCGTTTCAGCGCCAGCGATGACAAGCACGAAAACCTGTTCGCCTGGCAGGTCCGGTCACTGCGCAATGCCCAGCAACGGCAGGTGAACGATGTGTTTGCCGCCTCCCCGGCGGACGCGTCGCAGGCCATGCTGGAACGCCTCGAAGCCGCCGCGGACCTACGTGACGTCCTGGATATCGGCACGCGAGTGAATCGACGCGCGCAAGCCTTGCAATACAGCATCTGGAGGCAAGTCTTCAAGGCGGCCGACAGGCAAGACTGGCAACGCTACAGCACCGCCGCCGGCCGAGTGCAGGCCGGCCGCCTGGCGCTGGCCCTGGCCTTGATCAATGTACTGCCGCCAACCTCGCCCAACGACAGCTACGACGGGCCGATCATCCCGGATCAGGCGGCACTGGAGGCCATCGTCCAGGCCCTGAGCGAGCAGCCGTCGGCCTCGGCCACCGCGCAGCGGGCGCAGGCGATACGCGATACCTGGCAATACGCCAATGCCGCGTGCCTGCAACTGGCGCTCCTGGACGCCACGCTCCACGGCCGAATCGCTACGCGCCAGCGACAGTGGGTCCAGGTGGTGCTCGACTATCCGACCCCGGCCACTCGCCCCACGATCGGTACACACGTCATCAGCGCCAACGCGCTGGGCTTGTGGGTACATCACAAGAATGCCCAGAGCACGCTCCATATCATTGGCGGCGGCGTACTCGCGATCACCAGCGCGGACCCGGACGACCCGAGTGTGGTGCTGCATACCCCGGATTCAGCCGATGACAACGACCTCAAGGTACTGAGCCAACGCGGTGACCTGGACCGGTATTTCCAGGAACCGCCATGGCGGGACTATGTTGCCGCGCGACTGAGAAAATCCAGTACGCCAACCCTGCAGTCTCCGCCCCCGGCAAACGCCGCTCACGTCCAACTGATCCCGATGCCGGGCAACGTGCATCAGTGCCTCTACGAAATACAGCGTGACGCGCTGATCGAGCAGGCCCGCCACCGTATCCCCGACGGGACCGCGAGTAACCGGCAAGCACTCATCGATCAGTGGGCGTTTGGCAATGTCGTCGCTCAGAAGAACGCCGGCTTGATCAGCACCTTCCTGCCCGCAAAGGTTTGGCTGCCACGAATAAGGGCGACCGGGCAAACAGACATTGCAGTGCAGCCGGGCAGCCGGGCAACAGATCGCCAGGGCACAACCAGTACCGACACCCTGCCACCTGCGAGCACGGACATTGCGACCCTGGTCAGCCGGACGGGTGCCGACGGCAAGACCTTGCTGACTGCCGGCCCGGTCCTGCAAGCGATGCCCCAGCCACGCCAAACCCTCGGCACCGTGCGGCTGAGGTTGCGAGGCGGTGCGCCGACGGGGCCATCCCTCGGCGGGCGATTGCCTCCTGCCGTATCAGCGCGACTTTCAACCCTGGCCGGCCTGATTCGCCTGGGGTCCTGGAACTCACAGGTCATGGACATCATTGCGCCCCTCATGCCCAGCCTGGCGGAGTGGCCGCAAGACAGCAACCTGGTGATTATCGACGCCCGCGATCCGGGATTTGGCTGGTCAGTACGCTACCGGCAGGGACTGCGCGAAGACACCTATGGATACCGGGTGAACCCGGAGTTGTTCGGTGCCCTCCATGATGTGGTGCTGTACCGATACAGTCCGAATCATTATCGCGTCTGGCTCGACGGCAACCCGGTGGACGTCCCCGCCGGAGAGGACAGCTTCTTTCATGCCGTGGCCCTGTCACTGAACCAGGGCCATGAGCCCGACACATTCACGGTCGAGAGACTGCGCAATGCCGCCGCCGATCATATCGAACACAATCCGGATATCGCGCCCTTCGTGACCGCCGAGCATTTGCCTCTCTATGCCCAGGCACTGGAGCATTGCCTGGAACTGAATATCTGGCTGGGCGATAGCAGCTATCGAGAGTTGACCGCCATCCTCAAGGGGGCCGCCAATCCATACGGTCTCTTTCAGCCGGCCATCCGCTACCTGGAGACGACTTTGCCGGCCCGCTCACAAAGGATCCGCGCCGCCGTCGATGATGCGTTCAACTCCGTTCGCGAGCGCCATGACCTGCGCCCGCTGCCCGCCGAAATACGTCAGATCGTTGATCGCTACATTGACAGCGACCCTCGTCCGGAACTGTCCTTGTGGGTCGACGAGCCGAGGCGCAGGCGGTTGCTGGAAACACTGTTGAACGGCCCCTCACAAGCGGCAGACATCGACTTCCTGACTCACCACACCTTCATTTTCAATGACAGCGTCCGGCATATTCTGCTGGAGTATGGGGTGACGGCCACCCAGCTACGCCTGTATGCCGCCCAGCACGTGGGCAATCAGATCAGCGCACGACGTGACCTGATCAGGGCCGTGCTCGGTCGTGTCCCGGCGCTGCTTGAGCGGGTCGATATCATTTTCAGTTCAGCGAACCTGACCCCGCCCCTGGAAGAGGGGCTCAATACCAATCAAATCGCCCATTTGCTCCACGATCCGCAAATTTCAACGGACAGGCTACGATTGATCGCCCGCTGCGCGGATGCCGGCATCATCCGTATCAACCTGCTGGAGAACGCCGACGGGATAAAGTCGTTGACCGACGACGTGTTGAGCCGGCTCCTCGGACATCAGCAGGAACTGCTGGCGGTGGCCCGGCAAATGGGCTTCCAGGAAATCGCGCCGCTGCTTTTGCCCTTCAAGACCAATGCTACTGCATGGAGCCGACATTGCTTCCGATCGGCCTATCTCGCCAATGCCAGGCTCCAGCTTCTGCTCGATACACCCGAGTTGTTTACCTTGCTCAGGAAGAAGTCGGGCCGGGTCGTCGACAAGATGTGGACCCAACTGACCAGCAACACCCATGACAATGCCAGGATTCGATATGCACTGGCCAACCCGTTCCACACGCTCAGCAGCCTGGCCCAACTGAACAGAGTTCTGAACGCAGCTCTTCCGAACACAGGAGAAGCCGGACCTTCGACGCAGTCGCAGCCGGCCTGGCTGAGGGGATATGAGATGCGCAGCCGATCGGCGCTGGATCCGACCGGACCGGATGCGCGAGGCCTGTATCTCACGCCGGACGGCAGGACGTACATCCTCTACGAGGGCCTGCGCTACGAAGTCCGGGCCTTCCGCGACAGGTTCCGGATCATCCATGCCACCGAAGGTTTCAGGCGCTCGACCTATGAGGTGCAACGCCGTACCGACGGCTCGTGGCAGATCATGGACACTCCCGGTCTGGGCGGCGATGTACGCAGGCCCTATCCCGCCATAAGCGAGCAATCGCGGATGCAACGCAACGCGTTCGCCGAGCTGGGCCAGGCCGCACAACAGGAGTGGCAAAGGCTCGGAGCCGACTCGGCAGTGTCCGGCCGGGTCCCCGACCTGAACGCCATCGAATCCAGCGCCGCTGGCGACACGATGGAACTGATCGGCCCGGCTGGTGCACCACGCCAGCACCTGGAACTGGAGAAAGGCAGCGCACTGGCCAGGCTCTCGGCACGTATCCGCGGCACCGTCGATACGCTCCACCACGACTTCGAGTTCCAGGACGGTCAGATGTTGCCGCGCCCTGGCGTCACCCATCACGAGGTGGTCCATGGCCTGGCGCAACTCGATGGCCTGAACAGCCTGAATACCGGCTTCGCCCTGTTGCTGCTCAATAGCGGCAGGCGCCATGTCTTGTCGACGGAACTGGCCAGCGCGGTCCAGGTGCAGTTCTACACGCAACTGGCCCAGGTGGTGGCCGGCGTAGCCTGCGATGGAAAAATACTCGCCCAGGCGATTTACCTCGGCCTGAAGGAGGCCGGGCACCTGGGTACAGAAAGCATCAGCCTGCTGGACAAGGCCGGCCGAGTTATCAGCCTGGGCGGCAAGACACTGACCCTGGGTGGACTGTTGGCCGCCGGCAATGCCTTGCTGCTCCTCGCGAGCCTGGGGGTGGACAGCTATCTGCTGGCCCATGCCGAGAGCGCCGAGGAAAAAGCCACCTACGGCACCAACGTCGGGCTCGACACCCTCGCGCTGGGCACGGTACTGGCCGGGTTTGCCGAGGGCGCCGAATTTCTCGGGCCACTGTCGATACCCCTGGCCGGCCTGGGCCTGGGCGCCAGCAGCCTGGTGTCGGTGTTCTTTGCCAAGGCCCATAAGGTCCTGGCCACGGGTGAGCAATTCACCCGGGAGATCCAGGCCTATCGCAGCGGTTATATCGAGGATCCTGAAAGCCATGCGCTGCGGATGGCCGGTCCCGTGGTGGTGACCCATCTGGATCAGCGCAACGGCCAGGTCTACCTGGGCAGCCCGAAGATCTACGCCGTCGACAATTCGCATTCGGGCGATCCACGGGTGATCCTGGACGAACAGCAGGCGATCGATGTCGGCCAGGTCTTGGAGCTTCCCGGGCAGAGGCCGTTACCCGTTTCGGAAAGCCTCCGTACCCTGCATCTGCCGGGTACGCCCGAGCACACCTATCTGCCGCAATACGGCTGGCTAGTGGGCGCCACCCAGCGCAATGACGCGGAATTGCAGCTGTTCAAGGCGCTCGAGCAAAAGACCCAAGGCAAATTCATCGAAACCGAATGGGTCGCGGCCTTCCAGAAGGTCGTGGAAAAGCTCGAGCCCCGCTACCACGCCACGCGTATCCGGGTCAGCCTGGGACAGGTCGCGCCGCCGCTGGTCATGGACGATCTGGCGGAAGGCGGTCGGTACCTGCGCTACGACATCGAAGGCCAGGGCAGCCAATATGACCTCTACCTGAGTGACGGCGCGACGATCAATCTGTCCAGTTGTGCCACGTCACGGCCCTCCACCTGGGTGCTGCACACCGATCACCTGAGCCGCCCTGACGACATCCGGCTTGAGCCCGGTCGGCTGACGGTGGGCGGTGTCGTGGTGCAGGTTCAGGACAAGGAGGTCCTGTATACGGTCAACAAGCTTGATGAGGCCTTCCGGTTGGATCTTGCCGGCGGGCGCTGCACGCTGGCAACACTGAGTGCCCGGGACCACGAGAATATCGATACGCTGGTGCAACGCCTGCAAGCACTGCAAGGCCGCCAGCAATTGGGCGCGCCGGTGCCTATCGAAGACCTGTCGGTGCCCGAGTGTCCGGGTCGGGGGATTTATTATCGGCCCACCAATGGCGGCTTCGCGGCCATTCCCGTGGACGGGGAGGATCACGGCGACGAGCTGTACCAGATCCCGGTGTCGCCCGACATGCTGGTGATCGCCCCCAGCCCGCAGCGCGAGAAAGTCTTGGAGGCCGCCGCGACACTGGCCGAACTGACGACCTATCTGAACGCCGAGTATCGGAAATTCGGCGGGCGTTCGGCGGGATTCTGGAGTGCCCACCCCGCCGACGGCGTGTTCGGCAACGAGCAGTGCTATGGCGATTATCTGCGGGCGCAATACCGGCTGGAGGTCCAGCGCGCGCGCCTGCAAGGCGGCTACTCGGACACCGCCTACCCAATGATGCTGCAACTGCTGCCCCGGCACGAACGCGAGCACCCGGCTCCGGGGCCGCGCCAAGTGCAGGTGCACCGCTTGAGCATCAACGGCTATCCCTCCGATGACATCCTGGTACTCGGCGATCCCCAGCAGGGCACGCTGCTGTTGTGGGTGCCGGCGTCAACCCCGGCATTGAGCGAGTTCAGTGGCGTCAGCGGGCTCAAGGCCTGTGTGCAAAGGTTGGCCGCCGCAGACGCGACGCGCCAGGAGCTACAGGAACACTTTCCGCGCAGCTGTCGCGCCAGTAATCACAGTGCCCTCTGGGGCTACACCGGAACGGACGAGGCGCTGGAAAAACTCGGGGACAACGGCGACTGGACGATGATCCAGATCGACCGCTACCCCATCGATGACGATGATGTGTTTGCCGCGCTGGCCAGCCTCAAACGCCAGAGCGAAGGAGGCTGACGCCGAACGAACGGCCGTTACAAAGGCATCGTGTAGTGCAAGGCGTAGCTTTCGATGCCCTCGTTCGGCGTGCGGATGCCGGCATTGGAATAGTGGGTCGCGCGGATCCCCACTTCATGCCCGCCGGCGAAGCGCAGGCCGAAACCCAAGCGGTCCTCGAAGAGGAAGGCCGAGCCCAGCTTGTTGCCTTCCACTTCGGTGTGGGCAAACAGGGCGACACCTATCCCCGCCTCGATATAGGGTTTGATCGATGCCCCGGAAAATTCGTAGACGAATACGGGGGAGAACGACAGGCTGTGATTGCCGGGACTCTTGTCGCCTTCCCAGTAGGTGTAGGCACCGCTCCAGTAGCCGGTCAGGCGGCCTGCATCGCTTTGCAGCCAGCCTTTGTCCCAGTCCGATTGCAGGCCCAGGCGATAGGACCGGGTCGAATCGCTGGTCTGGCCAACGGAGAACTCGACACCGGCCGCCTGTGCCATGGTGCCATACCCCAGGGCGGCCGCAAGCGCAGCCAAGCAGAACAATTGCTTCATGAGAATATCCTATTTCCAACGCATTTCAGGTGCGACCAACAAGCTCCTCGCAATGAAAGCTTGGCGTTAAGCCTGGGTTCACGAGGGATTCGCCGCTCTACGCCGACGTTTACCCTGTGAAGCTTTGCACAACCCCGGACTTCTGCCAGAGCAGCGGCAGAATTTTCCTGAAGTGATCCGGATCGGCGCTGGTCCAGAATTGCGCTTCGCGCGCCGGCCCTTGGGACAGTAGATGACGCGCTTCCAACAGACGCTGAAGTTGCCGGGCCACGGCGGCGCCGGTGTCGATCAGGCTGATGGACGCCGGAATCATCTCCAGCAGCAGCGGCTTGAGGAAGGGATAGTGGGTGCAGCCGAGGATGATGGTGTCGCAGCCTGCCGCCAGCAAAGGGTCGACATAGCTGCGCAGCAACTGGCGCAAGGCCTCGCTGTGCAAATCGCCGTCTTCGATCATTTCCACCAGGCCGGGACAAGGCTGGGTGATCACCCGTACATCGTTGGCAAAGCGGTCGAGCAAGGCGGCGAACTTGGCGCTTTGCAAGGTCCCGGTGGTTGCCAGCACGCCGACCACACCACTGCGAGTGGCCGCCGCCGCGGGTTTGACCGCCGGTTCCATGGCCACCAGCGGCCAGTCCGGGTAACGCTGGCGCAAATCGGCGGCAGCCGCCACGGTGGCGGTATTGCAGGCAATTACCAGCGCCTTGGCGCCTTGCTCGCGACAGAAACCGGAGATCACCGCGCAGCGCTGGCGAATGTACTCCGGGCTTTTTTCGCCGTAGGGGATATGCCCGCAGTCGGCGACATAGAACAGCGACTCATTGGGCAGCAGGGCCTGGATTTCCTTGAGCACCGACAGGCCGCCGACGCCAGAGTCGATTACCGCGATCGGTGCGTCACGCATCGCCGCCACCACAGACGCTGCATTGCGGATCGCGCTTGACCCGCAGTTCACGGAATTTCGTGCCCAGGGCATCGATCAGCAGCAGGCGGCCGACCAGCGGCTCGCCGAAACCGGCGAGCAATTTCAAGGCTTCCAGGGCTTGCAGGCTGCCGACCAGGCCGACCAGCGGGCCGATGACGCCGGCTTCACTGCAGGTCAGTTCGGCTTCGCTGCCGTGCCCGTACAAGCAGTGGTAGCAGGGGCTTTCCGGACGCCGCGGATCGAACACCGAGAGTTGCCCCTCAAGGCGAATCGCCGCGCCGCTCACCAGCGGTTTGCTGGCGGCGACACAGGCGGCGTTGACCGCCTCGCGGGTGGCGAAGTTGTCACAGCAGTCGAGCACCAGGTCCACCGCTGCCACCGCGACACCGAGGGAATCCGCGTCAAGGGCCTGGCGATGGGCGACCAGGGTCACTTCAGGATTGATCGCCGCCAACCGGCGTAGCGCCGAATCGACCTTGGTCGAACCGATGCTGGCGGTGTCATGGATGATCTGGCGTTGCAGGTTGGTCAGCTCGACCGTGTCGAAATCCGCCAGATGCAGTTCGCCGACCCCGGCGGCCGCCAGGTAAAGCGCCACCGGGGCGCCAAGACCGCCAAGACCGACGATCAGCACCCGGCTGTTTTTCAGACGCAACTGGCCGTCGATATCGACCTGTTGCAACAGGATCTGCCGGCTATAGCGCAACAGCTCCTGGTCACTCAGCACGATAGGCGCCCCAGACTGACGCGTTGATGGCCGCCCAGGTCAGTGCGGCTGTGGACGTCGCTGAAACCTTGCGCCGAGAGCAACTCACGCACGGCTTCAGCCTGATCGTAACCATGTTCGAGCATCAACCAGCCATCGGCCTCCAGGTGCGCGGGCGCCTGGGCGATGATCAGGCGCAGGTCGTCCAGGCCATCGGCACCGGCCACCAGGGCACTGGCCGGCTCGAAACGCACATCGCCCTGGGCCAGGTGCGGGTCGCTCGAAGCGATGTACGGCGGGTTGCTGATGATCAGTTGAAAACGCTGGCCATCCAGGGCGCTGAACCAATGGCTGCTCAGCACCGTGGCGTTGTTCAGCCCCAGGCGCTGGCGATTGCGTTCGGCCAGGGCCACGGCTTCCGGCACGCGGTCCACCGCCGTCACCTGCCAGGCCGGACGCTCATTGGCCAGGGCCAGGGCAATCGCGCCGCTGCCGGTGCCGAGATCGAGCACCCGGGCCGGAGTTGCCGGCAACAGCTCAAGGGCGGCTTCCACCAGCAGTTCGGTGTCCGGGCGCGGAATCAGGGTATGCGGCGCCACTTCCAGGTCCAGCTTCCAGAAGCCCTGCTGGCCGAGGATATAGGCCACCGGCTCGCCACCGCGACGGCGCAGCAGGAAGTCGGAAAAGGCCAGCGCGGCTTCGCTGCTGACGATTTTTTCCGGCCAGGTGTGCAGGTAACTGCGGGATTTGCCCAGGGCCGCCGCCAACAGCAGTTCGGCGTCCAGGCGCGCGGTCGGCGAATCAGGCAGGTCGGCGGCGCGTAGCAGACTGGCAATAATGGTCATTCAATCACCCAAGGCGGCCAGTTGATCGGCCTGGTATTCGGCCAACAGCGGTTCGATAACGGCTTCCACCCCCCCGGCCAGGACTTCATCCAGGGAGTACAGGGTCAGGTTGACACGGTGGTCGGTGACCCGGCCCTGTGGAAAGTTGTAGGTACGGATACGTTCGGAGCGGTCGCCCGACCCCACCAGCAGCTTGCGCTCACTGGCGATGGCATTGGCCGCGGCGCTGGTCTGCTGGTCGTTGAGCTTGGCCGATAGCCAGGACATGGCGCGCGCGCGGTTCTTGTGCTGGGAACGCTCTTCCTGGCATTCGACCACGATCCCCGAAGGCAAGTGGGTGATGCGGATCGCCGAGTCGGTCTTGTTGACGTGCTGGCCACCGGCGCCGGAGGAGCGATAGGTGTCGACGCGCAGGTCCGCCGGGTTGATCTCGATGGCTTCCTGTTCGTCGGGCTCGGGCAATACCGCGACCGTGCAGGCCGAGGTGTGGATGCGGCCCTGGGATTCGGTGGCCGGTACGCGCTGGACGCGGTGGGCACCGGATTCGAATTTCAGCTTGCCGTAGACATTGTCGCCTTCGACCCGGGCAATGACTTCTTTATAGCCGCCGTGCTCACCCTCGTTTTCCGAGAGGATTTCCACCCGCCAACCACGCCGCTCGGCATACCGCGAGTACATGCGGAACAGATCGCCGGAGAAGATCGCCGCCTCGTCGCCGCCGGTGCCGGCGCGGATTTCGAGAAACACGTTGCGACCGTCGTTGGGATCCTTGGGCAGCAACATGCGTTGCAGGCTGCCTTCCAGTTCAACCAGCTGTTCCTTGGCCTCGCGGACTTCCTCGACGGCCATTTCGCGCATGTCCGGGTCGTTGTCCTTGAGCAGCGCCTGGGCGCCTTCGAGGTCGGACTGGACCTTCAACACCTGCTTGTAGGCCGTGACAATCGGCTCGACTTCGGCGTACTCCTTGGAATAGGCGCGGAACTTGTTCTGATCGGAAATGACTTCGCCATCGCCGAGCAAGGCGGTCAGTTCCTCGAAACGGTCCTGGAGGATGTCCAGCTTATTGAGCAGTGACGCTTTCATTGCGGTTTCTTATCCGAAAAGCTATCCGATGAGCCCTCACCGAGGGCAAAGAGTTCCTGGGCCATGGCCAGCGCATCGAGGCGGCCTTCGGCGGACAACTTTTTCAGTTGCACGCTGGGCGCATGCATCAACTTGTTGGTCAGGCCACGGGCCAGTTGCATCAGCACCTCTTCGGCGCTGCTGCCGTTGGCCAGCAGGCGCTGGGCCTTTTGCAGTTCTTCGTCGCGCAGGCGCTCGCTCTGCTGGCGGTAGGCACGCAACACATCCACCGCAGCCAGCTCGCGCAGGCGTGCCATGAAGTCGTCGACGCCGCTGCTCACCAGTTCTTCGGCGGCTTGGGCGGCGCCCTGGCGGCTCTTGAGGTTTTCGGCGACCACTTCGTGGAGATCGTCGACGCTATAGAGGTAAACGTCGTCCAACTCGCCGACTTCCGGCTCGATATCCCGGGGTACGGCGATATCCACCATGAAGATCGGCTTGTGCTTGCGCAGCTTCAAGGCACTTTCCACCGCGCCCTTGCCGAGGATCGGCAACTGGCTGGCGGTGGAACTGATGACGATGTCGCTGTGCACCAGTTCCTGGGGGATGTCGGACAGCAACACCGCATGGGCACCGAACTCTTCGGCGAGGATCTTGGCCCGCTCCAGGGTCCGGTTGGCCACCACGATACGCTTGACGCCCTGCTCGTGCAGGTGGCGGGCGACCAGGGTGATGGTTTCGCCGGCGCCGATCAGCAACGCACTGCTGCGCTGCAGATCGCTGAAAATCTGTTTCGCCAGGCTGACGGCGGCAAACGCCACGGACACCGGGTTCTCGCCGATGGCGGTGTCGGTGCGCACCTGCTTGGCGGCGCTGAAGGTGGCCTGGAACAGGCGCCCGAGCAACGGCCCGATGGTGCCCGCCTCCCGTGCCACGGCATAGGCCGACTTCATCTGGCCGAGAATCTGCGGTTCGCCCAATACCAGCGAATCCAGGCCCGAGGCCACGCGCATCATATGACGAACGGCGGCATCGTCTTCGTGCACATAGGCGCAGGCCCGCAGGTCTTCGAGGCTCAGGTGGTGATAGTCGGCCAGCCAGCGCAGGACCGTATCCGACGTAATGTGCTCCTGCTCGATATACAGTTCACTGCGGTTGCAGGTCGAGAGGATCGCGGCTTCACGGCTGTCGGTGAGGCGACACAGCTGCTGCAGGGCCTCCACCAATTGCTCGGGGGTAAAAGCCACGCGCTCGCGTACGTCTACGGACGCCGTCTTGTGGTTGATGCCGAGTGCGAGGAAGGCCATTCAGGGTCGCTGATGATGTCGAGAAGCCGACAATTGTCCACCTTCGAATGATTCAGAACAACCATTGCCGACTATTGTCCTAATGTAACGTTGCTATAAGTGTCTGGTGAGCGTCTCGGGTATGGTTCTGCCCGCCGCTTGTGTCATGATGCCCCGACCCGCAGGTAAGTCGTCCTTCTCCTATATGAATAGATCCTCCGCGTTGCTCCTCGCTTTTGTCTTCCTCAGCGGCTGCCAGGCCTTGGCACCCGTGTCGCCGGGGCGTACGCCGCCGGCTGAAGACACCACTCCGGCCCCGGAAAAGCCCAAGGTCTACAGCTCGTTCACCGAAGATACGGTGTTCAGCCTGTTGAGCGCGGAGCTGGCCGGACAGCGAAATCGTTTCGATATCGCGCTGGATAACTACGTGACCCAGGCGATCAACACCCAGGATCCGGGGGTTTCCGAGCGCGCTTTCCGGATTGCCGAGTACCTGGGCGCCGACCAGGCGGCCCTCGACACCTCGCTGATCTGGGCGAAAAACGCCCCGAATGATCTCGAGGCACAACGCGCGGCCGCCATCCAGCTGGCCCGCAGCGGGCGTTATGACGACTCCATGGTCTATATGGAGAAGGTCCTGCAAGGCAAGGGCGACACCCATTTCGACTTTCTTGCCCTGTCGGCCGCCGACACCGACCAGGACACCCGCAACGGCCTGAAGAAAAGTTTCGACCGTCTGCTGGTCAAGCACCCGAAGAACAGCCAGCTGATTTTCGGCAAGGCCCTGTTGCTGCAACAGGACGGCGACACCCAGGCCGCCTTGGCGCTGCTGGAGAAAAACCCGCCGGAAGACGGCGAAATCGCCCCGATCCTGCTGCGCGCACGCTTGCTGCAAGCGCTGAACCGCGGCAAGGAAGCCTTGCCGATCCTGGAAAAAAGCATCAAGCAATACCCGGACGACAAGCGCCTGCGCCTGACTTACGCGCGCATGCTGGTGGAACAGGATCGCATGGCCGACGCCAAGACCCAGTTCTCCAGCCTGGTGCAGCAATACCCGGAAGATGACGAACTGCGTTTCTCCCTGGCGCTCGTCTGCCTCGAGGCCAAGGCCTGGGATGAAGCCAAGGGTTACCTGGACGAACTGATCGCCCGCGACAGCCATGTCGACTCGGCGCACCTGAACCTGGGCCGCATCGCCGAAGAGCACAACGACCTGCAGACCGCCCTGGATGAATACGCCCAGGTCGGGCCGGGCAACGACTACCTGCCGGCACAACTGCGCCAGACCGATATCCTGGTCACCACCGGGCGCGGCGCCGAGGCCTCGAGCAAACTCAAGACGGCCCGCGACGAGCAGCCGGACTACGCGATCCAGCTTTACCTGATCGAGGCCGAGATCCTCTCCGCCAACCATCAGGGCGATCGTGCCTGGAGCGTTCTGCAGCAAGCCCTGTTGCAGTACCCCGACGACCTGAACCTGCTTTACACCCGTGCGATGCAGGCGGAAAAGCGTGACGACCTGGCGCAGATGGAGAAAGACCTGCGCGCCATCCTCAAGCGCGAACCGGACAATGCCATGGCGTTGAACGCCCTCGGCTACACCCTGTCGGACCGCACCACCCGCTATGCCGAGGCCAAGGAACTGATCGAGAAGGCCCACCAGCTGAATCCGGAAGATCCGGCCGTGCTCGACAGCCTTGGCTGGGTGAACTTCCGCCTGGGCAACCTCGACGAGGCCGAACGCCTGCTGCGCCAAGCCCTGGAGCGGTTCCCCGACCAGGAAGTCGCCGCACACCTGGGCGAAGTCCTCTGGGCCAACGGCAAGCAACGCGAAGCCAAGCAAATCTGGGGCAAGTTCCTCAAGGATCAGCCCGACAGCCCACTTCTGCGCAGCACCATCAAGCGCCTGACCGGTTCCGAGACTCTTTAAGCTTATGTTTTTGCGCCACCTCGTTGTTTTCAGCCTGATCGCCCTGCTCGCCGGTTGCGCGGGCTTCGGTGCCCGTGAGTCCGTTGAAGGGCACGGCGACCCGGCCCTCTGGGCCAAGCACAAACAGCAATTGAGCAGCCTCGACGGCTGGCAGATCAATGGCAAGGTCGGTATCCGCGCACCGAAGGATTCCGGTAGCGGCACCGTGTTCTGGCTGCAACGCCAGGATTACTACGACATTCGCCTGTCCGGCCCGTTGGGGCGCGGCGCCGCCCGCCTGACCGGGCGTCCCGGCCAGGTGAGCCTGGAGGTCGCCAACCAGGGCCGCTATGCCGCCACCAGCCCCGAGGCCCTGCTCCAGGAGCAATTGGGTTGGGAGCTGCCGGTGTCCCATCTGGTCTGGTGGGTCCGTGGCCTGCCCGCTCCGGACAGCAAGAGCCGCCTGAGCCTGGACAACGACAGCCGCCTGGCCTCCCTCGAACAGGATGGCTGGCAGGTCGAGTACCTGAGCTACAGCGAGCAGAACGGCTACTGGTTGCCCGAGCGCATCAAGCTGCACGGCCGCGACCTCGACGTGACCCTGGTGATCAAGGACTGGCAGCCGCGCCAGCTGGGCCAGTGACATGAGCGCCGCCCGCCTGACGCTGCCGTCGCCGGCCAAGCTCAACCTGATGCTGCATATCCTTGGTCGCCGTGCGGACGGTTATCACGAGTTGCAGACGTTGTTTCAGTTTCTCGACTACGGCGACGAACTGAGCTTCGCCGCGCGTGACGACGGCGTGATCCAGTTGCACACCGAATTCGAAGGCGTGCCCCACGACAGCAACCTGATCGTGCGCGCCGCGAAAAAACTCCAGGAACAATCGGGCAGCCCCCTGGGCGTGGATATCTGGATCGAAAAAATCCTGCCCATGGGCGGCGGCATCGGCGGCGGCAGCTCGAATGCCGCGACGACTTTGCTCGGCCTCAATCACCTCTGGCAACTGGGCTGGGACGAAGATCGCCTGGCCGCGCTGGGCCTGACACTGGGCGCCGACGTGCCGGTTTTCGTCCGTGGCCACGCGGCTTTCGCCGAGGGCGTGGGGGAAAAACTCACCCCGGTAGACCCCGAAGAACCCTGGTATGTCGTGCTCGTTCCGCAAGTCTCTGTAAGTACAGCAGAAATTTTTTCCGATCCGCTGTTGACACGTGACTCCGCGCCCATTAAAGTGCGCCCCGTTCCCAAGGGAAACAGTCGTAATGACTGCTTGCCGGTTGTCGCAAGGCGTTATCCAGAGGTACGTAACGCTTTGAATTTGTTAGGTAAATTTACCGAAGCAAAGTTAACCGGAACTGGAAGTTGTGTGTTTGGGGCCTTCCCAAACAAAGCTGAAGCTGATAAAGTCTCGGCCCTTCTTACAGAGACCCAAACAGGGTTTGTGGCAAAGGGAAGCAATGTTTCGATGTTGCATCGCAAGCTGCAGAGTCTGCTCTAGGAATCGAGTACTGGGTACTCGTTGCAACAGATACAGGGGCGTCGCCAAGCGGTAAGGCAGCAGGTTTTGATCCTGCCATGCGTTGGTTCGAATCCAGCCGCCCCTGCCATTTTCCTATACTCATCCAGGTTACCCTCAGCCTTCAGGTACTGCGCGTGTCCAAGATGATGGTCTTTACGGGGAACGCTAACCCCGATCTGGCTCGGCGTGTTGTACGTCAGCTGCATATCCCACTCGGTGACATCTCTGTCGGCAAGTTTTCCGACGGCGAAATTACCGCTGAGATCAATGAAAACGTCCGCGGTAAAGACGTCTTCATCATTCAGCCGACTTGCGCTCCGACCAACGATAACCTGATGGAACTCGTCGTGATGGCTGATGCCTTCCGCCGTTCCTCAGCCACTCGAATCACTGCGGTGATCCCTTACTTTGGTTATGCCCGTCAGGATCGCCGTCCGCGTTCCGCGCGTGTGGCTATCAGCGCGAAAGTCGTTGCTGACATGCTCACCGTCGTCGGCATCGACCGTGTTCTCACGGTTGACCTGCACGCAGACCAGATCCAGGGCTTCTTCGATATTCCGGTAGATAACATCTACGGCTCCCCCGTTCTGGTGGATGACATCGAAGACCAACGCTTCGAAAATCTGATGATCGTGTCTCCGGACATTGGTGGCGTCGTGCGTGCACGGGCCGTTGCCAAGTCGCTGGGCGTGGATCTGGGCATCATCGACAAACGTCGTGAGAAGGCCAACCACTCCGAAGTGATGCACATCATCGGTGACGTCGAAGGCCGCACCTGTATTCTCGTCGATGACATGGTCGACACCGCCGGCACCCTGTGCCACGCGGCGAAAGCCCTCAAGGAACATGGCGCTGCCAAGGTCTTTGCCTACTGCACACACCCTGTGCTGTCGGGTCGCGCGATCGAGAACATTGAAAATTCCGTGCTGGACGAGCTGGTGGTGACCAACACCATCCCGCTGTCCGCTGCAGCACAAGCCTGTGCGCGTATCCGTCAACTGGATATCGCACCGGTAGTCGCCGAAGCGGTTCGCCGCATCAGCAACGAAGAATCGATCAGCGCGATGTTCCGCTGAGGGCCCAGCCCTTTCGGATGTCTCGTTGACGAAAAGCGCCCCGCCCCAACACCTGTTGGGGCGGGGCTTTTTTGCCCATACCGCCTTTAGCGCTGGTCGCAAACGCTAGGGTGGATGTGGTTAATTTGGAGAGTCAACATGAACGAATTTACCCTGAATGCTGAAGTGCGTTCCGACCTGGGGAAAGGTGCGAGCCGCCGCCTGCGTCGTCTCGCAAGCCTGGTTCCAGCTGTAGTCTACGGCGGCGAAAAAGCCCCTGAGTCCATCAGCATGCTGGCCAAAGAAGTTGCCAAACTGCTCGAAAACGAAGCGGCTTACAGCCACATCATCGAGCTGAACATCGGCGGCGCCAAGCAGAACGTCATCATCAAGGCACTGCAACGTCACCCGGCCAAAGGCCACGTGCTGCACGCTGACTTCGTCCGCGTTGTTGCCGGTCAGAAACTGTCCGCTCACGTTCCTGTGCACTTCGTCAACGAAGCCGCAGCGATCAAGAAAGGCGGCGAGATTTCCCACGTTGTGGCTGAAGTCGAAGTGACCTGCCTGCCGAAAGATCTGCCTGAGTTCATCGAAGTCGACCTGGCTGATGCCGAAGTCGGTTCGATCGTTCACCTGTCGGACCTCAAAGCTCCGAAAGGCGTTGAGTTCGTTGCACTGGCCCACGGTAACGACCTGGCTGTTGCCAACGTTCACGCGCCACGTGTTGCACCGGAAGCTGACGCTGCCGAGTAATATTTACTCCGTAACGTTGGAGTCATGGAAACATCGCGAGCTGGCAAGTAGCGAGTAAAGCGGGCGGGATCGCGAAGTTTGCATCATGTAAATGAGCATGTTTCGTCCACGTTCGCCGCTACGCTGATTAGCCGCGATGTTATCCACAACTCCTAGGAAGGGCCCCTGTCGTGACTGCCATCAAACTGATCGTTGGCCTGGGAAATCCAGGCACCGAATACGAACAGACCCGGCATAACGCGGGGGCCCTTTTTGTTGAGCGCATCGCCCACGCCCAAGGTGTCAACCTGGTGGCCGATCGCAAATATTTCGGCCTGACCGGGCGTTTCAGTCACCAGGGTCAGGATGTTCGCCTGTTGATCCCCACCACCTACATGAACCGTAGCGGCCAGGCCGTCTCGGCATTGGCTGGATTCTTCCGTATCACGCCTGAAGAAATCCTGGTGGCCCACGACGAACTGGACTTGCCTCCCGGCGTCGCCAAGCTCAAACAGGGCGGCGGACACGGCGGGCACAACGGCCTGCGCGACATCATCGCGCAGCTCGGCAACCAGAATACCTTTCACCGCCTGCGGCTTGGCATTGGCCACCCGGGCGTTGCCAGTATGGTTTCAAATTTTGTCCTGGGTCGTGCGCCACGCGCCGAACAGGAAAAACTCGATGCCAGCATCGATTTTGCCCTCGGCGTGCTGCCGGATATCCTCGCCGGGGAATGGAACCGCGCGATGAAAAACCTGCACAGCCAGAAGGCCTGACTCTTATCCGAGGGGAAACACCATGGGATTCAATTGCGGCATAGTCGGCCTGCCCAACGTCGGCAAATCCACCCTGTTCAACGCCCTGACCAAATCCGGTATCGCGGCGGAGAACTTCCCCTTCTGCACCATCGAGCCGAACAGCGGCATCGTGCCGATGCCCGACCCGCGCCTGCAGGCCCTGGCCGAGATCGTCAAGCCCAAGCGCATCCTGCCGACCACCATGGAATTCGTCGACATCGCCGGCCTGGTGGCCGGCGCCTCGAAGGGTGAAGGCCTGGGCAACAAGTTCCTCGCCAACATCCGCGAGACCGATGCCATCGCCCACGTGGTCCGCTGCTTCGAAGACGAGAACGTGATTCACGTCTCCAACAGCGTCGACCCCAAGCGCGACATCGAGATCATCGACCTGGAACTGATCTTCGCCGACCTCGACAGCTGCGAGAAGCAACTGCAGAAAGTCACGCGCAACGCCAAGGGCGGTGACAAGGACGCCGTGGTGCAAAAGGGCCTGCTGGAGCAGTTGATCGCCCACTTCACCGAAGGCAAGCCGGCGCGCAGCCTGATGAAGAGCATGAGCGACGACGAGAAAGCGGTGATCCGTGGTTTCCACCTGCTGACCACCAAGCCGGTGATGTACATCGCCAACGTCGCTGAAGACGGCTTCGAGAACAACCCGTTGCTGGATGTGGTCCGGGCCATTGCCGAGGAAGAAGGCGCGGTCGTGGTGCCGGTGTGCAACAAGATCGAAGCGGAAATCGCCGAGCTGGAAGACGGCGAGGAGAAGGACATGTTCCTCGAGGCCCTGGGCCTTGAAGAGCCTGGCCTGAACCGCGTGATCCGTGCCGGTTACGAAATGCTTCACCTGCAGACCTACTTCACTGCCGGTGTCGAAGAGGTCCGCGCCTGGACCGTGCGTGTCGGTGCGACCGCGCCACAGGCCGCTGGTGTGATCCACACCGACTTCGAGAAAGGCTTTATCCGCGCCGAAGTGATCGCCTACAACGACTTCATCCAGTACAAGGGCGAAGCCGGGACCAAGGAAGCCGGTAAATGGCGTCTGGAAGGCAAGGAATACATCGTTAAAGACGGTGATGTGATGCACTTCCGTTTTAACGTGTAAGCGTTGCTGGAATCGAAGAAGCCGCGTTGATACGCGGCTTTTTTGTGGGCGTGATATCGACCCGCTATGCGCGACTAGAACAGATAGCCCATGTAGATCGCGGCGCTACCACCGGCCTGCACGCCAGCGTTCATGCCGGCCATGACTACCGCGCCCTTGGCCGACTGCAGCAACTGCCGGTTGACCGTGGCAGAGGCAATGAGCGAGGTCGCCGGGTTGGAACTCACCGCCGCCGCCAACGCCAGCAGCTTGGGATCAAGCCCGAACAACAGGGCCGTGGCCGAACCGCCGACCACCAGACCCGCCGCCACCTCGGTATACAGGCAAGGCCCGGTGATATCGTCATCGGTCAGGTCACGACTGAGCAAAGTGTCGCTGACAAACACCTTGCCGGTACTGGGAAAAGCCTCCGCCGCACCGGCTGCCCCCACGCTCTTGCCCTTGAGCTGGATATTGATCTTGCCGATACGCGGCAGGCGCGCGCCAAATCCGACACCCACCCCGACGCCACCGTAGCGGTAGCTGACGTCCTTGCCCTGGGGCGAACGCAGGATGATCGAACCGCCACTGCCGGCCAACAGGGCCACGCTCAGACCACCGCCACTGGCGGTCTGATACAGCCAGCGACTTTCATTGACCGGGATCGGGATGCTGTAGCTCATACGTTCAAAGTCCTTTTAGTGAATGGACCGCACCGCGACCGCGCTGACGGATGCCCCTTGTCAGGCCGGCAATGATGAACACCAGACCGATACAACCCAGAACCCCCGGAGTGCCCCACAGTGCGGCCGGGTCATCGATAATGGCGCTACTGGCCGGCTGCTCGGGCAGGTAATACACCCGTACCGGCTGATCCTTCTGGTACCCGAAGATAAAGCCGCCTTGGGGGTAGGAGATCTTTTCACCACCGCTGGCGGTGAAGGCAATTTCAGGATGCGAACCGCCAGCATTCAAGTGGCTGACGATGCCATCGGCGGTCTGTGCGCGGGTGAGGAATTCACGTCGATCAAGCGTGAGATTGACGGCAATGCCCAACAAGACGATACCGATCAGGGCAAAAAGCAGTCCCTGCAGTATCTTCCCGAGGCGTGACGGGGTGGAGTTAGCCATGGCTTCTCTCGGTACTCGTCCATGAAAGAGGATGGTCAGGATAACAAGAAACCTTCGGTAAGTGCTTTGTACGGATATGAGTTCATTCACATATCAGCTCAAATCAGCTCACAAAATGAGCTGATTTGAGCCGTTACGCCCTTTAGTGATGGACGAACTCAGGATGGGTATCTTCAACTGCGCGCACCATCAAGCCAGCGCCACTTCCACCCTGTTGCGCCCAGCTGACTTGCCCTCGTAGAGCGCGCGATCGGCCCGCGCAATAGCGTTACTCAGCGCCTCCTGGGCCCGATATTGGGTAATGCCGATGGACAGGGTCACGCTGACTTTATGACCGTCACTGTCAATCACCAACGCCTGGATCGCCTTGCGTATGCGCTCCGCGCTTACAGCCGCCTGATCAAGATCGGTTTCCGGCAATACCGCCAGAAACTCTTCGCCACCCCAGCGCCCGATAAAATCCTGTTCGCGCATTGAGTGCTTGAGTACCAGGCTCACCGCATCAAGCACCCGGTCGCCGATATCGTGGCCGTACTGATCATTGACGTGCTTGAAGTGGTCGATATCCATCAACATCAAGGTCAGGTTGCTGGGGCATCGATGGTGCCGCGCCAGTTCCTTCTCGGTCAGCGCAATCATGTGCCGGCGGTTGAACAGGCCGGTCAAGGAATCTGTCGTTGCCATCCGCGCCAGGCTCCTGTGGGCACGGGTCACCGTGACCACATAGAACAGCGCCAGATAGCTGAACATGCAGAACACCACGGTCAGGTTGAAAATGTGCACACCCAATAGGGCATTGGAGGAGATGGGTTGCAGGGGCTGGATGTACCACATGAGCACATCCAGCCCCACATAGTAGGCCCACAGGCAAGCCGCGAGGATCCAGGCGCTACGGGCACGCATGGTCACGAACAGGGGCGGAATGAACATCAGCAGGAAATAATGGAAGCCGCTTTCCCAGCCAATCAGTACCGTTCCCAACCCTGCGTGCACCAGCACTTCAGTGCGGATCAGCAGGATCGCCAGCCGATTGCGTCGCTGGCTGAACGCGCGATAAGCGTAGACATACATGGCCACGCTGATCACGTTGACCCAGGCCAGGATGGGTGAACCCAGCATGAGAAAAATGAAGAGAAAAGCGACGTCCACGGCACCAGCCAGCTGGCAGCAACGCATGGAAAGCTGCCAGAACTCGGGACGCGCATAACTCTTGTGCTGGTTTTCCGGGGAAGTCCCTGACATCAAACCTGTCACCTCAGGTTCCGGTTATGATTCCCGGTCCCTATGTAGGTTGACTACCTGATAGCCGACAGCTAAGTAGAGCCTGAAGTGTAGTGAATCGCCCGGGGATCGGCCAGCCCAAAAATGGCACATTGCCTCTATGATTTGAAGCGCCCCACCAAGCCGTTCAATTCATTCGAGAGGTGCGAAAGCCGGCCCGAGTCTTCCTGTGCGGAACTGGCCAGGCTTTCGACCAATCGCGCCTCGTCGTAGATCTGCTGGATATGCCGATTGATCTCCTCGGCCACGCTGTGCTGCTCCTCCGCCGCTGCCGATATCTGCAGGTTCTGATCGCGGATTTCATTCACCGACTGCTGGATGCCTTCAAAGCTGTCACGGGCACTCTCGATCGAGGACACACTGGCGCGCGACAGGTCCAGGCAGCTTTCCATCTTCTGCGACACCTCCTGGGTCTTGCTGCCGAGCGTACCGAGCAATTGGTCGATTTCCCCAGTGGAGTCGGACGTGCGCTTGGCCAGGGCCCTGACCTCATCCGCGACCACGGCAAAACCCCGACCCTGGTCACCTGCCCTGGCCGCCTCGATCGCCGCGTTCAGCGCCAACAGATTGGTCTGCTCGGCGATGGCGCGGATGGTGCCGAGAATCTGGTTGATATTGCGGCTGCCCTCCTCCAGCTCAACCATGGCCTGGGAAGACTCGGTCAAGCGCCGGCCCAGGCGGCCGACGTTCTGGGTGGTCAATTCGATCTGCTGTTTGCCCTCGGCCACACGCTGGTGTCCGCTCTCGGCGGAGTCGGCGGCCGTGCTACATGAACGGGCCACTTCGTTGGCGGTGGCGACCATTTCGTTGAAAGCCGTGGACACCAACTCCACCGCTTCACGCTGGCGACCGGCCGCCTGGTTCATGTTGTCGGCCACTTCGCTGTTGACCCGCGAGGCGTCCTGCAAATTGGTCGAAGCGGCGCCGATACGCTGGATCAACTGGCGTATCGCGGCGAGAAACTTGTTGAACCAGCCGGCCAGCTCCGCGGTTTCGTCCTTGCCCTGCACCTCGAGATCACGGCGCAGATCGCCCTCGCCCTCGGCAATCGACTGCAACCCCGTGCTGACCTGGCCGATCGGCTTGACGATGACCCTGGCGAACGCCGCCGCGAGCAGCGCAAAGAGCAACACCAGCACGACCACGATCACCGCCGTCACATAGGTCATGCGCGTAGCCGCGCCCATGACTTCGTTGTACTCGATCAAACCGACATAGCGCCAACCCAGGCCGGGGGATGTCCAGACATTGGCCATGTACCTGACCCCATTGATTTCCACCTCGGTGGAACCTTGCGCGGTGGCGGCCAGTTTGGCGTAGGGCTCGCCCAGGTCCTTGAGCTGCTTGAAGCTGTGCGCGGCGTCACGGGGGTCGACCAGCACGGTGCCGTCTTCGATCAGCATCACGTAGCCGCTTTCGCCGAGCTTGATGCTTTTGACCAGCTCGGTGAGGTTTTTCAGCGAAACGCTGACGACAAACACACCCTTGGCCTTGCCGGCGTCATCGAGCATTGCCCGGGCAGTGCCGACCAGCGCCACCGCGTCCTTGTCATAGTAGTAAGCGGGGGTTCGCACCGTTTTGCCGGGGCTGGCCATGGCGGCCTTGTACCAGGGGCGCGAACGCGGGTCGTAGTTCGATAGCTGCGGGTCGTCCGGCCATTTGGCGTAGCTGCCATCTTCCAGGCCGATGGACAGGATGGCGGCGGCCGGGTGGGTCGCGCCATAACGGGCGAACGCATCGATCACCTGGCGAGCGGCCGCTGGCAGAGGATGGCTGGCGGCATCCGCGGTTTCATAGTGTTTCAGGCTGTCGACCGATGTGTATACAGGATCAACCGCCATTTGATCGACGTTCTGCTGAGATCCATCGAAAAACTGCCGGATATTGCCGTCGATCTGGCGTATTTCACGGGTGCTGCCGTCGATAAACTGATCGACGGCCTGAGCCCGTATATTCAGCACCGATATCACTGCCACAAGGCTCACCGGGATAAAGGCGACCAATACAAAGGCAAGGACAAGCTTGTTTTTTATTTTCATTACGACAATCACCATCCGCGCAAGTGGGGTGCGAATGGCCAGACTACACGGGCAAATAGCGATTTGCCACCCAACCTGGATCAGATGACCAGATACAATATCCGCCGATTTTTCGTATACAAAAATATAAAATATTGTACCAATCGTTAGCGAAGACCTACCGTTTGACCAAGACCGGCCGCCCCTTTTCGAGCGATCCGGCCCTTCAGGCTCAAACTTTTCTGGTCTTCGGCAACAACACCGCCAACACCCCGAACAATGGCAGGAACGAGCACATCGTGTACACGTACTCGATGCCGTGAATATCCGCCAGATGCCCCAGCAACGCCGCGCCGATCCCGCCAAAGCCGAACATCAAACCGAAGAACACCCCGGCGATCATCCCGACATTGCCCGGCACCAGTTCCTGGGCGAACACCACAATGGCCGAGAAGGCCGACGCCAGGATAAAGCCGATAACCACACTCAGCACCGTGGTCCAGAACAGGTCCACATAGGGCAGCATCAAGGTGAACGGCGCCACGCCCAGGATCGAGAACCAGATCACCGCCTTGCGCCCGATCTTGTCGCCAATCGGCCCGCCGGCAAAGGTCCCCGCCGCCACCGCGCCGAGAAACAGGAACAGGTGCAGTTGCGAGCTGGCCACTGACAGCTGGAATTTCTCAATCAGGTAAAAGGTGAAGTAGCTGGTGAAGCTGGCCATGTAGAAATACTTGGAGAACACCAGCAAGCCGAGCACCACCAGCGCCCCGATCACCCGATGCTTCGACAACCCGTGAGTGGCCTTCTGGCCCTGCTTGAGCTTGAAAAGATTCAGGTGCGCGCGGTACCAGCGACTGATCCCGTAGAGCACGCCCAGGGCAAACAGCGCGAACAGGCCGAACCAGGCGATATGGCCCTGGCCGAACGGAATGATGATCGCCGCCGCCAGCAACGGGCCAAAGGCGGAACCGGCATTACCGCCGACCTGGAAACTCGACTGCGCCAGCCCATAACGCCCACCCGAGGCCAGGCGGGCGACCCGCGAAGCTTCCGGGTGGAAGGTCGAGGAGCCAACACCGATCAAGGCCGACGCCAGCAGGATCAACGGGAAACTGCCGACCTGGGACAGCATCAGAATCCCGATCAGCGTGCTGATCATCCCCATCGGCAACAGCAAGGGCTTGGGATGACGGTCGGTATAAAAGCCGACCCAGGGCTGCAACAAGGAAGCCGTCACCTGGAAGGTCAGGGTAATCAGCCCGACCTGGGTAAAGGTCAGGCCATAGTTGGCCTTGAGCATTGGATAGATCGACGGCAAGACCGACTGGATCAGATCGTTGATCAGGTGCGCCAGTGCCACGGCACCGATCACGCGCATCACCAACGGGCTGGTTTGCGGCGCTGTCGCCGTCGAGATCGAAGCGCTGGACGTTTCAGAAAGGGCCATGAAGTGATTCCGTAACACGGATGGATGCACAGTTGCAGGTGCAGCAATGTGCCATTTTTCGGTGCACTCACGCCAGATACTTGCAGAGCTAACAATCGGTTTTTTCCCGATGAAATGGCTGATAGCGTAACGCCATTGGTCTGAATCTTGCGTGCTCTGAGTGCTTACAGCACGCCCCCTTACAAAGGGAGCCGAGAATGGGAAGTTTCGCTACAACGGCTAACCTACACCGCCTCACAGCCGGACTTCCGAAGTATCTAATGACGGCACCCGTTACGATCGCACCAAAATCGTGCGCGGCGCCCTGAGGAGTAGTCGACCATGCACGCTTTTTTATCACCGGGGATTCGACTGCTGGGCCACTTCGGGTTCGCCCGCAAGTTTCAGGTACTGTTCCTGTTGTTCATCGTCCCACTGATGGGCAGCCTGTACCTGATCGGCCAGGATTATCGCAGCAAGCTGGCACTGATCACTGAAGAGCGCGCCGGCGTCCATCAACTGCTCTCCCTCGATTCACTGGACAACCTGCTGGAGGCCCAGCGTGATCGTGCCGCTCGTTGGCGCGCCACGGAAACCAACCGGCAGCCGACACCCGCCACCCTGGCGGCCATGGCAACACTGGACAAGGCCCAACCGGAGATCGACCAGGCCGTCGAGGCACTGGGCAAAACCCTGCAAAGCGAAGGTGCCGATGCCGACACCCTGAAGCGCTACCAGATCCTCCAAGCCGCCCTGAGCGGCCTCGACTCCGCCAGCCTGAGCAAGGTCGGCTGGTGGCCGGACGGCTACGATCGTTTCACCAGCGCCTTGAGTGCACTGCAAGCGCTGCGCGAACAAATCGCCATGGACAGTCGCCTGATCCTCGCCCCCTGGATGGAAACCTACCTGCTCACGCAAATCGCCACCCAGCATGCGCCGGACCTGATCGAACGGGTCGGCCGGCTGGCCAGTGTCGGCCAGGCCTCTGTGGTCTCGGGCCAGTTCAGCCTGCAAAGCCGCCTGCAATTGAAGGACCTGCGTAGTCGTATCGGCGATGCCCGGGACCAGTTGACCAAGACCGGCAACCTGCTGGAAAGCCGTCTGCCGGCGGAGCTGAAAAGCTGGGCCGAGCGTTACCATGCCAGCCTGACGCACCTGGACGAGGGCCTCAAGGTGCTCGACGACGGCATGTTCGGCGGCAGCATCACCCTCAAGCCCGATGGCTTCGAACAGGCCCTGGACAAAATGCTGGGTGAGCTCGCCAGCTTGCGTCAGGACAGCCTCACCTCCCTCGATAGTCGCCTGGACTATTACCACGGCGCGGCCATCCGCCAGTTCAGCCTGTTGGCGGCGATCTTCGGTTGCCTGCTGCTGGCGGCGCTGTACCTGTTCGTCTGCCTGCAAGCCTCGATCCGCCGTAGTGCCAGCGGTATCACCCTGCTGGCCGAATCCCTGCGCGACGGCAACCTCTGCTTGCAAGTGCCGGTGGAGGGGCGTGACGAACTCGCGGCCATCAGCACCGCGTTGAACGTCGCCGTGGTGCAACTGCGTACCAGCCTGCAGGGGGTCGACCATGAAACCCTGCAACTGAGCGCGGCCGTGCGCACCCTCAACACCCACTCCAGCGGTGCCCTCAGCGAGGTCGAGACGCAACAGGCGCAGATCAGCCAGATCGCCGCGGCGGCCACCCAACTGGCGGCCACCTCCCAGGGCGTGGCGCAGAGTTGCGAACAGGCTTCCGGCAGTGCCCAGAACACCCAGCGCATTGCCTCGGAAAGCAGCCGTGACAGCCAACGCACCACCGCCAGCATCCAACAGTTGAATCAACGCCTCAACGAAACGGCAGCCGCACTGGGCCGGGTCAGCGAGCAGGGCCAGCAGATCCAGCTGGTGGTCGACACCATTCGTGGGGTGGCCGAACAGACCAACCTGCTGGCCCTGAACGCCGCTATCGAAGCGGCGCGGGCCGGCGAGCAAGGACGGGGCTTTGCGGTGGTGGCGGATGAGGTGCGCAGCCTGTCGCAGCGCACGCAATCGTCCACCGCGCAGATCGCCAGCACCGTCGACAGCCTGCGCTCCACGGTCAGCCAGGCGGTGACCTTGATGGAAGCGGCCTGTATCCAGGCCGAGACCGACGCCCAATCGGTGACCGGACTGGGTCAGCGCCTGGTGGAAATCGCCGGCGCGGTGCAGACCGTCACCGACACCCTGGCGCAGATCGCCACGGCGGTGGACGAGCAGGCGAGCACGGCGGATGAGGTCAGCGGCAATATCCAGCAAATCGACCAGGCCGCCGTACGGCTGCTGGAAGGGGCTCGCGCCGTTAACCGCGCGGCGGACAGCCTGAGCGAAGGCAGCAAGGCCCTGAGCGACAATACCGGGCGTTTCCGCCTGAGTTGAGACGGCGTTGGCCCGCGGTTTTCACCGTCGGGCCTTAACCGGTTGATAGCGCAGAGAAAATTTTCAGATATTTGCTTGACACAATTGCGTTACCGGCGAATAATGCGCGCCACTTGGCTACATAGCTCAGTTGGTTAGAGCATAGCATTCATAATGCTGGGGTCCGGGGTTCAAGTCCCTGTGTAGCCACCAAGTACCTGTTTCGTGATGTCTCTGGATGTCTACGAAGCTAACAAGAAGCCCGCCTAGTGCGGGCTTTCTTGTTTCTGGCTGTTCCTCCTTGTATCCCCCTATACCTTCCCTCCGTGTATCCCGCTGTGTATCCTCGGCCAATAATTGAACCGAAGGGATACAAGCCAGATGAAGCGATCCGAGATAAAGCGCCGCCCCCTCTCCGACACCGCACTGGCCGGGCTAGAGCCTGACGCCAAGGAATACCGCGAGCTCGACGGGAACAGCCTTTATTTCCGCGTGAAGACCGATGGCCAAAAGTCCTGGCAGCTCCGCTACAAGAAGCCCGACGGGAAATGGTCTTGGTTGGGCCTGGGCGGCTATCCCGATGTGAGTGGATCGGTGGCCAGGCAGAAAGCTGCCGAGTTGCGCGCCGACGCCGCCGACGGGAAAAACCCGATCATCACAAAACAGGCCCGCAAGAAAGCGGATAGGGACACCGCCGGCGAGACATTCGAGCCATTGGCTCGGGAGTGGTACGCCTCACGCCTCACCAACTGGGACGCAGGCACCGCAAAGCGAATCATCGGCGCCCTGGAGCGTCACGTCTTCCCGGTGTTCGGTAAGCGCCCCTATGCGGAGATCACCCCGCTTGAATGGATGGAGTTTCTAAGGGGCATGGAACAGCAAGGCATCCTGGAGCAGATGAGTCGAGTTCGGGCTTACTGCAGAGACGCCTACGACCTGGCCCGGGTGACCGGCCGCGCAACACACAATCCACTCGACGGCCTGCAGAAGTATCTCCAGTCCGGCAAGGCCGAGAACTACGCCCACGTCTCACCTGACGAACTGCCGGGCCTGATTCGCGCCATAGCCGCTTACCCCCACGCCCACGACGTGCGCCTCGGCTTACGCCTGCTGAGCCTCTTCGCTGTGCGCCCCAGTGAGCTGCGCGAGGCGCGGTGGTCAGAGTTCGACCTTGCCAAGAAGATTTGGACGATTCCCGTCGAGCGTAAAGGCCGCAAGAAAGGGCTTGAACACCTGGTGCCACTTTCGTCTCAGGCGGTGGAGGCGCTGGAAGAGTTACGCCAGTACACCGGCAGCTACCCCCTTCTGTTCCCGGGCCGCAGCGACCACACCAAGCCGCGGAGCGACACCGTGTTTCTGATGGCTCTGCGCCGGATTGGATACGAAGGCCGGCAGACCGGTCACGGCTTCCGACATATCGCGTCGACGGTTCTGAATGAAAACGGCTTCGACGAGAACCATGTCGAAGCCCAGCTTTCGCACAAGAAGCCAGGCGTTGCTGGCGTCTACAACAAAGCCCAGTACCTGCCGCAGCGCACGGCAATGATGCAGTGGTATGCGAACTACCTGGATGGCTTGGCGGGTGGAGTGGTTGTGCAAGGCGACTTCGGCAAGAGGGCCTGACTGAGTGCTTCCCTCTCCCTCGCAGACAGATATAGACTGAAATCCATTACTGTTCGGATACCCAGTATCCGCATAGACAAAGGTTTTTGGCTGGCCTAGCTCGAAGGAGCGAAAAGCGGACTTCCCATCCGCCTGACCAGCCGATCTACTCAATGCGGGATCGCCTGGGAGGGCGTGAGGATGGCAAAGATTGATCGAGTAGAAGATTTACCTGATTGGTTTCATCTAGAAAAGTACCTCGGATGCGAGTTGTTTGGGGCCCCCGAGTGGCACCACCAAATTTCTCGTAGGCGGGCAATACTCGACGCGCATCCAGACCACACAAACCCTCCTAGGTTAGCCGAGCAAGGTTTATGGTTTGATTTATGGCGAGCCTTGTCCGGAGTTCCTGCGGCCGAAATTCGGGAGAACCCTGTCAACGCTGATGGCCAAAGTGATTACTCCAGATCGGGTATTCAGCCTGTGCGTAACGTCTACACCTTCGACTTAGCAATGCAGGCTTATCGAGATGAAATGGCAGAACGTGAAGGAATATGCGGCCCCGAAATTCCAAATCGGTGGGCTGCCATCGGTGACAAGAACTATCCATTGATGTCATCAGTCCTGGTCTCAAATCTCCCTATAGAGATAAATGTTCATGATCCGCGCGTTCCGACATCTGCGGTTGTGCAAGTTGATTTAGGTGCTCCTGACTCAGTTTTAAAAGAAGCGTTTGCTACATGGCTCAAGGAAACCAGATCTCAGAAGAAAACTGAGAACCTCAGACCCGGCAAACCCCTCTACGATCGATGGTCTCGCTACGGGATACTGCCCTATCTTGACCTTTGGATATGGTCGATTGAAACAAGCTCACACATACCTGATCGTGTCATGTCAGCCGCAATCAGTAGCTACGATGCTGGAGAAGCAAACCTGAGAAAAACAATTGCCCCACTAGCAGAGAGTCTCATGCGCGATCTTTCAGGTCTCAGGGCATTGGCCGCAGTGGAGGCCTCGCTCCGAACACCAGCAAACCAGGAAACTTCTGAGGACTAAAACCTTCCGGAAACTTTCGACCATCGGAACTTGGATCGAAAGCAGCCGCCCACATCCATAACCTGTATCTCGTCATCTACAGCAATCACGGGATACAGAATCATGCATATCGCCCAAGCTCACATGCAGCCAGCCGCTGCGACCATCAACCAGTTCGACCCCGCCAATACGCTGATCCGTATGCCGGATCTTGAAGCCATCACCGGCCTCGCCCGTCCCACCGTATACAAGCGGCTCAAGGACGACCCGACGTTCCCCCGCCCTGTGCCGCTGAGCAACAGCAAATCACGCGGCTCGCCAGTAGGGTTCGTCTTGGCAGAGGTCCAGGCATGGGTGCGCCAGCGCATCGCTCTGCGTGGGGAGGCGGCATAACATGAGCCCAAAAAAAATGGCCGACCAACAGGCCAGCCACGAAATTTCTCACCTCGATAATACCAGCGGAACAGCCCAGCGCGCTCGTCTTTTGGCGCGCCTGCAAGCCGGCCCGGTTGATACCTTCACCGCCATCCGGGAGCTGAACATTGTCCGCCCGGGTGCTCGCATCAACGAGCTGCGCGGCCTGGGCCACAAGATCCTGACGCACCGCCTCACTCTAACGGATGACCAGGGCCGCACACACAGCGGCATGGCTCTGTATTACCTCAGCACCAACCCGCCAGCAGGGGTGTCCGCGTGAAGGCCGCCCTCATGATCGCCGATGAGCGGTCGATAACTTTTCTTGCCAGCGGTCGTAGTCGTCGGTATGGTTTCCGGGTCGCTGCAAAATCAGCGACCGGGCTTGGCGGCCTGAACTGTACAAGGCGCAACAGCGCCCCCATTACGATTGCAGGCGCTTTTTTTGTGCCCGCACTCTCGTGTTATGGCGAGTTGCGCAGGAGCACCCTCGGGTGCGCCGGTCTCCTTGTACGCCGGTCCGCCAATCCTGTGCAACCCGCCACCCCAATCTGCTTGGCGGCAGATCGTGGCGGTTCCTCAGTACAAGGAGCCTCACTCATGAAACACGCCCTCAATCCGTCTAGTGCAGACACCCAGGCCCGCATCCAGCTGTCATCCCTGGATGTAAGAACCACGCCGGCTTCGCATCGAGCTTGTCCGACTCAAACCTCTGAAAAATCAAAACAGCCTTTTCAGACCGCTCAGCCCCCTGTCCGAATGAACCTGCTTGCTGGGGCCTTTAAGCTTTTCATGCGAGCTAAAGCCCACCGGGCAATGGCGTTGGCCGCGCTCCATGCTGACCACAGTCTGGCAGTGCGGCTGTATCGCTATAACCACCACATGCACATCGCTCGCAGCCTAAAAACTGAAGGAGATGCCGTATGAGCGCCAAGACCACACAGAGCCGCCTCCCCCTGACCATGATCGCCAAAGAGGCTCTGGATTTCGTCCGCTACGGGAAAGATCAAGCACGCTGGCTGGCCGCACTGATGAAATCCATCCAGCTTTATCTTGAACACAGCAACGGGACGGGCGTAAAGGATCTAGCCGACCTTGGGCGGTACCTGGGCGAAGACTGCGCGAACTACCTGGACTGCCACGCGGAGGAGCTGGGCAGCCAGCTTGATGCAGCGGAGGGCACCGTATGAAGACGCCAGCCAAAGCCCACACCTTTTTCATCATCCAAGTCGCTGATGGTCGCGGCGTTTTCGGCTTTCAAATTTGCCTCACAGACAGCGACCTCGCACGGGAGCTGTTCGAGACTTTTGGTCGTGACCTGCTTGGTCGGGTGACGACACTCCACAGCCTGGAACGCCCGCCGGAAACAGTACGCGACGTGACGGTGTTTGAATCTATGACGCAGCGCATGAAACATCTGATGAAACGCTGCCTTGCCGAACCTTCACCGGGTCGCGCCTTCCTTGTCGCCTACGTGGAGTGCTGGCGCCAGCAGATGCCGTTGAGTGTCATCGCCTCGTTCCTCGAGCACGCGAAGTACGAACCAGATCACGATGAATTCACCTACATCCCGATCCATCAACCCGCTATTGGGAGGGCGTACCCATGAGCCTCGTTATCGCAGCGCCCACCGATAGCAGCCCCGACGACCTGCGCGACGTGCAAGACATCCTTGTGCTGCTGAGCCTGGCACTTGCTGTTATCGCATCGCCTTGCACACCGATCATCGTCGCCCGAGTTACAGCGGTAGTAGCCCAACACACAGCCATGGCCTGGGCCGATCTGATGGAAGGGATGATCGACACTGTAGGGGGTGCGCAATGAACAATCTCGACGCTATCGCCGGTATCGCGAAAGCCACCCAGGAAGATCTCTCCGCAACCAATCAGCAGGTTCGCTGGTTGGGCTACGTGATGCGGGCCATAACCTTGGCTGTGGACCACGGGGAGTACGGAGTTGTGGCTGGACTGTCTGAGGTGGGCACTCACCTCAGTGATGAGTGGGCCGTCTACCTAGAGGGTCAAATCGGAATGTTCGAGCGCTGCCTTGATGAGGAGAAATCCAAATGAGCACCCTCAACGACATGCTGATCACCACCGAGAAATTCAGTTCACTGCCTGACGAAAAGCTCCGCGACATAGTATTGGCCGGGGAATGCGTTGGCATGATCCTGAGCCATGGAATCGCCGCAATTGGCAATATCCTGGCCGTTGCAGCATCGAATGAAGACGTAGGCCTCAGCAACAAGATCGTGATTGATATCGGATGGCTGATCGAGACCCTGGGCCAAATGAGCGGCCGTGTTCGCGACATTGAGCAGTCGGCGGACTGGCACCTCGGCGAGAGGGCAAAAGCGCAACCCCGCGGGCGCAAGCCGTAAGCACGCACCTTACCGTTGTAACCAGCTCAAAAAGCTGAGGACCTAACCATGAAGATTCAAAACAGCGCACCAGCGTTGACGGGATCGGCTTGCCCGAAGAAAGCCACAGAGCTTTGGTATGTCACCCACCCGAAGGTGGCCAAGGCGTTGCTAGGGCCGTTCTTGAGCCAGGCCGACGCAGAGTGCGGCCGCATCGTGATGCGCAGCACCGAGGCCGTAGTAACGGCCTGCCTGGTCGACTCAATCGACGACATCACCCATTGGCACGGCATGAACAACGGCCAGGTCTGTCGGGCCTTTGCTGACGCTGATCGCCGGGAGGCGAATCATGAGTAACGTGATTCCGTTCGACCCACCCAGCATCATCGCGCGTGATGATGAGCCACCGCATATCGACCCGTACAGCTTTACCTTGCTGATCGGCGTCTTTAACGACATGACAGCATTCCGTGACGGTGAGCCAGACCGCGAGCGCGCCGCACTGATGCGCAAGGCGACCACCAAGCTCAACGCCGTGCTGGCGCGGTTTGAGCCGCCGAAGGGGGTCGCATGACTGACGCCACGCTCCTATTCCGTGACGCGCTCCAGTCGGTCTATGGGCAGCTTGACTGGCTGCCCGTGCCAGATGGTGCCATTCACCGGTTCCGCGTCCCGGACGACAAGCCCGGCTCGCTCAATGGTTGGTATGTCCTGCATCTGGACGGTATCGCCTCCGGTGCGTTCGGCAGTTGGAAAGCCGGCGGCACCAGCACTTGGTGTAGTCGTGAGCCAATGGACGCCCGCGAAGCCGCGCAGATCCGCGAGCGAGTCGATCAGGCCCGGCGCCAGCGCGAGGCCGAGCAACACCAGCGCCAGCAGCAAGCCGCCGAGAAGGCCAACCGCTGGTGGCGGAATGCGCGCCGGGCCGCTCCGGATCACCCGTACCTGGTCGCCAAAGTCGTGCGCCCCCACGGACTGCGCCAGCGTGGTGCCGACCTACTGATCCCGCTGTACCTAGATGGGCGCTTGGTCAACCTGCAAAGAATCGCCCCGGACGGTGCCAAGCGCTTCTTGCCCGGTGGACGTGTGAAGGGCACCTATTCGCCGCTGGGCATCATTGAGCCGGGTTCTCGGCTCTGCATCTGTGAGGGCTGGGCGACGGCCGCCAGTCTCCATCAGCACGGCGGTTACGTCGTGGCCGCAGCCATGAACGCGGGCAACTTGACCCCGGTGGCGATGGGCCTTCGCGCCCGTTATCCAGACCAGGCGATCGTTATCGCCGGCGACGACGACCGACTCACCGACGGCAACCCCGGGCGCAAAGCAGCAAACGCCGCGGCGGTGGCCGTGGGTGGCCAAGTGGCTTTTCCTGAGTGGCCAGAGGGCGCCCCCGATGACCTCACCGACTTCAACGATCTCGCCAACTGGAAGCTCGCCAATGTCCAAGCCTGACACCAATGTGATCAACCTTCGACCAGATGTCGCGGCCATTGCGCCTGATCGTCCCTGCTGGGCGGTGTATGAGCATTGGGTGACCAATGAAAAGGGCCGCAAGCTGCGCCCGGGCGTTTACTGGCACAGCTTCAAGCGTACCGCCGCTGACCAGGATGACGCCGAGGGCGATACCGGCGACCGGCCTATCACCGATGAATGGATCTCCAGCCCCGTCACGGTCGTGGCCCGCACCACCAACAGCGACGACGGTAGCGAGGGCCGCTTGCTGCGCCTGGTGACCGAGGGCGGCATCAAGGAATGGATCATCGCTATGGAGGTGTTCGGCGGCAGCGGCGAGGACGCTAGGCGCGCTCTGTTCGGCATGGGCGTCATCATCGCCCTCAAGAAGCGCGGCACCTTCATGGAGTACCTGCTCGATCAGCATCCTGTCGAAGTGTTCGCCACCACCTGCCGGCCGGGCTGGCATGAGTCGGGGGCGTTCGTGCTGCCCGGGCGGACGATTGGCAGTGACAAAGTTCGGTACCAGGCCAGCAACAAGGCCCAGGTGCTGTTCAGCCGCCGCGGCGAACTGGTGCTGTGGCAGTCGGAGGTCGCCGCCAAGTGCGCTGGTAACCCAGTACTCACACTGGCAATTGGCTGCTCACTGGCCGGCCCACTGCTGAGCCTGGTCGGCGTGCTGGGCGGTGGTGTTCACCTGGTGGGCGACAGCTCGAGCGGCAAGTCGCTAGCGCAGTTGATCGGCTCGTCGGTGTGGGGTGACCCGGGCGTATTCGCCGCCAGTTGGGACATGACCAAGGGCGGCCTGGAGATCGAGGCGTCGAGTCGTAACGACACCATCCTGCCACTGGACGAGATCAAGCGCGCCGACCCCAAGCGCGTACAGGAAATGGCCTACTCTCTCGCCAACGGCCAGGGCAAAGGCACCATGACCCGCGAGCGTGAAGCCCGGGGCAAACTGAGCTGGCGCCTGCTGACGCTCTCCAGCGGCGAGCGCTCCCTCTCAGAGCACGCGGCCATATCCGGCAATGCCGCGCACGCTGGCGCCGAGCTGCGCATGGTCGACGTGAACGCCGGTACCCGCACGCATAGGGCCTTTGACGAGCTGCATGGCCTTGAGGGCGCAGACTTTCACCGGCAGCTCACCGTGGCCGTTGGCGCCCACCATGGCCACCTCGGGCCAGCGTTCGTGGAAAAGCTGCTGGCCAGTGATGATCGCCCCGGCCTGCTGGAAGACTTCGCCGGTATCCGCGCCCAGTTCATTGAGGATAACGCCCAGGCCGGCCGGGTGGCCGATCGCTTCGCCGTGATCGCGCTGGCGGGAGAGATGGCCATTGCCTACGGCCTGCTGCCGTGGGTACCAGGCAGCGCCCTGGCTGACTGCAGGCTGCTCTATTGCGAGTGGCTGGCCCGGGTCGGCAGTGGCAACGCCGAAGACCGCCAGATCCTGGCCGGCATCCTCGACTTTATCGATCGCCACGGCAGCAGTCGGTTCTCCGATATTGATGAACAGACACCCGACGCCAAGGTATTCAACCGGGCAGGCTATTGGGAGCTGGACGGTACCCGCCGCCTGCACCTATTCAACAAGCCAGCACTGGTTGAGGCCGCCAACGGGTACGGTCTGAGTCGGGTCATCAAGGCCCTGGACCTTGCGGGCGCCATCGCCAAGCGCGACACCGACCGGAGCAGCCGCAAGTCCAAGAAGTACCGTCTGCCTGGTGGCGGCACCGCTCGCCTGTATGTGGTCGACGCCGAATTGATGGACCGGGAAGGGGGTGAGCAATGAGCAATCACCCGTCGCTCCCCCTGCCCTGCCCAAATACACAGGAACCTAGTTTTGTGGGGAACGCGGGGAACAGCGGGAACAGCCAGAATTTCCGGGGCTTCCAGGCGTTCCCCCTTATGGAAGTGTTGGGGAACAGGGGGAACACACACCGGTTTTTCAATATAAGAGCGCGCACTTTCCATGCGATCCAGTTATTTCCGTTCCCCCCAAAAAACAAAGGGGAACAGGTACCCCGTCTGGAGGCCCCGTATTCCGTAGCTGTTACCACTGTTCCCCCGTTCCCCAGGTTTTTGAAATCACAGGAACATTGGATTACGAGCAATCCTGACAAGGTGGCGCAATGAGCCTCCTTTCCGGTCTCCTCGATCACATGCCGCCGACCGCCGCTGGCACGGACAAGCCGACCATGGTGAATCGCCATCCGGACCGTGCACGCCTGATGCTGGTCGAGCGCCCTGCCCCGGTCGCCACCAGCCCCCACGCCAACGCCGCTACGGCCACACCCGAGTGGCGGCAGGCCCGCGACCAATATCTCAGCCACATTATGGTTTGCCGCTCCTGCTACGCCCCCACCGGCCGGCACTGCACGGCCGGCGCTGACCTGCGCACCAAGTACGACAGCACCCCTATGGAGAGCCGCCCATGAGCAGCAGCCTTGTCATCGCCCTGGTGGACATCGCCAAAAAGCCTGGCACCAGCATGAGTACCAGCCTGATCACCACTCGGCGAATCTGCCGCATCTTCGGGGAGCGGGTTGATTCGATCCGTGTCGAGCGCCGGGCCATGCGCCGCAAGGCCAGAAAACTGAGCCAGTACCTGCCATTCACCGCCAACGCCATCGCCGAGATTGAGCAGACAGCCGCCGACCACCGCGGAGCGGAGTGGGAAGACCTGCGCACGGTGCTCGCCGCGTTCGGTCGCTCGCTGGTGCTGGACACCGAGGGGCTAGCCAGTGGGCTTGGATTTGATCGGCTATGCGATCTGCTGGCGATCAACAGCGTGGAGCGAGAGACGGCGCGCAAGGACGGTTTGGCCAGCTTGGCCGACCTGGTGTTCGCCTACGCGCTCGAGGAAAGCGCCACCCGCAGAGGCCAGGAATGCAACGACGCGCCACTGTTCAACGCCTGCCAGCTCGCATTCAAGAATTTCATCAGGGAATGCCCTGAGCATCTGCTGCCCGATCCGTTCGCTCCTGGCGCGCCATTCGGGCCCAGGCTCCCGCCCACCTTGAGCATCGTCGGCAAATAGCGATTAACACCCGCGCCACGATTTGAGAATCACGAAAACGTGGCGCGGCACAGAGCAACACCACCGGGCATCTGCCCACCACATGAGAGGTAAGACACATTGGATAAGACGCGCTCCACGAACGCGAATGGCTTCCAGCTATTTCGCCACGGGTTGTTCGGGGCATCACGCCGCCCCGTCACGCTCACATCAAAAAAGGTAACTAACCATGGGACTTGAAACATATTCCGTCGCGGTCCGGTTGTCGTTGATCAACCATGTCAGCGCAGGCCTGATGACGATCAGCAAAAGCCTGCATGGCACCGGCATGGACGTAGACCTGCTGAACTCCAAGCTTGCGGCCATCGGCAAGCAGGCCGCCCTTGGTGGTGCAATGTTCGGCGGCGGCCTGGCTATCGCCAGCCTGTTCAAAGGCCCGCTCAATGAGGCAATCAAGTACCAGAAGGAGACGGCCAAGCTCCAGCAGATGGGGCTTGGGCAATCTCAGATCGCTGATGCCATGAAGTTTTCCGAGGCCAACAAAATCATCGGCACATCGCTGATGGATCGAACCAAGATGTTCACCGACGCCCAGGGCGCATTCCGGGAGTCTGGCAAGAGCGGCCTCGATGCGCTGAACGCGGCGAAAATCATATCCCCCGTACTTGCGCAGTACCAAGTGGCGAGCGGAATGCTCGCTGAAGGCAAGCAGGGAATGGCTCACGCGCAGTTTATGCAGATGAGCAAAACAATGGAGCTGATGGGTGGGCTCAACGATGTAAACAAGGCAACCCAGATCGCCGATGGCATTTTCAAGACCGTTCAATCGAGCGGCAAGATGGTTAGCGAGCGTGACCTGCGACTGTTCATGTCGCACGGTGGCGTCGCGGTAGCCGGCCTTACCAAAAAAACGATCTTCGCTGGTTTGGAACCAATCATTGGTGAACTGGGCGGTTCTACTGTTGCCACGGGCCTGATGACCGGCTACAGCCGCACCCACGGCATGATGGCGCTCACGCCCAGCATCATGGCCAACGAAGCGCTCAGGCTGGGAGTATGGGAAAAGAGCAAGGTGACGAGAACAAAGGGCGGCGGCGCCCGGTTCCTGCATGGCAGCCCCATGAATGCCGGACTTGCGCACCTGCAGGACACCGACACGCTCAAATTTGCTCAGGAGATGATGAGCATCTATGCAAAAAACCACATCACGTCGCTGAGCGACATGGGTCGAGAGAACAACATCCTGTTCGGTCGAACTGGTGGCAGCATCTACACCCGAATCATGCAGCAAATGCCGGTTCTGCTTCATTCGGAAGAGGCTTATGACAAGGCCCAGGGCATCAGCCAGACCATCGCGGCAAACAAAGACTCACCGATGATGAAGACCCTGGAACTGTCGAAAGCGATGGACGATCTGAGCCTGTCTATCGGCCAGAACGTGATGCCGGTGTTTCTCCCCATGCTCACCAAGCTGACGGAGCTATCTCAAGAGCTTGGGAGGCATCCGGCGCTGATCAGGGGCTTCACATACTCACTTGTGGGCCTATCGGCCGTCCTGCTCACCGGCGGCCTGGTCAACATGATAGCGGCCTCGTCGAAAGGCTTTGGCCTGCTATTCACCGTATTGAGCGGAGGGGGCGGGATCACGGGAGCGGTACTTACCGGGGTGTCGATCATCGGCAAAGTGCTGATGTTCGGGCTGCGCGCAATCCCGGTGATTGGGTGGGTGATGTTGGCCGTCACTGCGGGGATTTATCTGTATCGCAACTGGGACACCATCTGGGCCAAAACGAAAGAGATCTGGGCCAAGTTCAGCCCCTACCTCATCGGCGCATTCAATTGGATAAGCGATACGGCATCCAGTATATGGACCGGAATCAAAACTGGCTTCAGGCTGTTCGTCGGCTTCTTCTTGGATCAGTGGCAGTTCTTGTTCAATGCCCTCATCAAAGGCGTCAACACTCTTCTGCCGGCGAGTATGGCGTTCAAACAGCTATCGTTTGCCGATAAGTGGAATAGCCCCGACATCCAGGGGGGCGACACCCGCCTCATCGCGCCGGTGCCGCCGAGACAGTCCTTGATTGCTCAACTGACCCAGCCGATTCATTTGGATGGCCGGAAAATCGCGGAGGTAGTTACCAACATCCAGGCCAAAGAGGCCTCCAAGCCGCAAACCGGCACCCAGGGCTTCGACCCTTCACGCAGCATGCTGATGCCGGGCACCCCGAGCGCGGCCTATCCAAGAGGATAAAAGTATAGGCTTTCCGGCTGCCGGGCCCTATGCCTTGGCAGCCGGAGCCCTGTCGGGGGTCTTTGCTGGTTAAGGGAATTCCGGCCCATGGCATTTGCCCTTAGAAAGCCATAGAGCCGTTCTTGTTGTTGGCGTGTATTTGCCCTTTCTGTACGAAAATCCAGCCGAGCCGATTGCGGCACATTCTTCCGAGTCGGTTTCAAAGCTGTAATCAATGTCGCCGGCCTTGGTGTCCGGGTCTCCTTCAGCATCTGCTTTAGAAAACCTCATCACAGCTACAGACTTTATTTTGACTCCGCTGAGCCTTGCCCGATCAGTAAGGGTTCCGACGATTGTCGGTATTCTGTCTGTGATTTTTTCAATATCTCTTGGGCTTTCGTAATACTCGCTTTCAACAGCCTGTGAAAAGCAGGAGTACACAACCAGAAACGCAATGACGCTTAGCTTTTTGCTCATATCACTCACCAAAAATCACAGCGTAAATAACGCATAGAACGGCAATCAGCGCAGGCACTGCAAACACCATGATTACGCTGCAGATGATGAACAGCAGCAGGCCATTCTGAAAGCCAAGCTTTGCGGGCTTAGGAGGCGCCGCTGACCGCCTGGGGCGTGTCGAGCCTGAAGCTCCGGCAAGCGTGACCTCTTCGACCTCTTCGTTTCGCCACTGGTAAATCCGGCCACGCCTTGCCATACGATCCACCTCGAAAGCATCAGCCATCAGTACGTCACCCAGCGTAGTCGCCACCAGGAATAACCACAGCGGTAACCACCAAAAGTAACCACCCTGACCAGTCAAAGCGCTACACCTTGGAGCCAGGTATGACCGATCATCAAGACCATCTGCGCAAGCTGTGGCGGCAGTATTGTAAAAAAAGCGCCACCGGGAGCGCTGCATGGGCTGAACATGACTACCAGTATCCACCACCGAAGAGCACGCCGCTTCCCGACGAGTTGCGCCGCCTGACCTGCGGCGCCAAGACCCGAGCCGGAACGCCCTGCAAGCGCCGCGATTTGTACATCTCTGGCCGTTGCCGCCTACACGGTGGGCTTTCTACCGGGCCGAAAGGAACAAGCCGAAGCACAGAGCCAGAACATGGCGAAGCGTAACCCCATGAGAGCCTGGTAAAAGTTGACATTGAATTGGTTTCTGCCATGTGAGCGGAAGCGGTGACCACCACCGCGGCCACAAAATCATCAAAACCCTCAGCTGTGGAAATACCGCATGAATGACCCGAGTCAAGCAACGGCCGGCGTATTTTCGCGCAGTGTTTCGCGCACGCCTATCGCGCACCTGGCCCGTGCGCGAATCCTTCCCCCGCCAATGTTTCACGCACCAGTTCACGCAGCATATTCACGCACTGGGGCCGTGTAACAGCCGGTGTAACAGCAGAGCGCGTTGCTGCAGATCGGGGCCGCGCGATGCCCCCTCGCGAGCATGTATACATTCCTGCTCCAGCAAAGGCCCGGCGCTTGGTTGCGCAGTAATTGCGCACAGCAAGTACGCACGGCTGGTACGCATTCTGGGTGCATACCCCCAGCAGGTTCGCACTTCTGGTTCGCAACCGCCAAGGCGCGAACCAGACCGCGCGCTGGTTATCAAAAGTTATGGTTTCCAGGCGCTGGTTTCCACTGTGGTTTCCACGGTATTGCAGTGCTTTTCACTGGTCGAATGCCGGTTTGTGAAATAACCCCATGAATGAGGCCAGTCAACCCCGATTCGCCCCCCCCTATGAATGCCTCCGATTGAGCAACGCTGCTACGCTTTCGTTTTCTCGAATGGAGTCGAGGCTATGCCTCCCGCTGAGTACTCTCTACCTGATGTCCTTGAACGCATGTATCAAAACCAACTCGCCTTGGAGGCCGCCTTACTGGAGCGGACCTTGTTAGTCGAAAGCCAGGGACATACCCAGGCCGGAGACAATATTCCGGGTGCCTTGGACGTGATCGGCGAAAACGCCGGACATATCAATCAGGGGCTGGCTCGACTGAAGGCACAAGGTGCGACGTGAGCCAACGTCAGAATCAGGATCGCTTATGGACGATGACTGTGAAGTGGTGTTTGTTGCCGGCCTGGGAAGGATGCTTGGCCGAACTGAGGCGTCGGTCAGAGAGGGAATTCGCCGCGGCGTGGATTGGCTACCCAAGAGTTTCAAAATGGGCAACAGGCATTGTTGGCTGAAGGCGGACGTCCGGGAGTTCCTGCGTGCTTACCGTGATGGCGAGAACAAGGCTCAGAAAGCGGGCAGAAAGCGACAGGCTCCACCGACGTTTATAACGGCTCTAGAGTTGAGGCGCGGGAGCTGATCAAGGTGTCGGCCAGCTTCCGGTGGGGCACGCGGAAAAGTTGAAGGCCGGTGTCCTCATCAGGGCGAAGGCCGAGTAATCTGGCGGAACGCAAATTTGTAAGTACAGGACGCATAGCCCTGATCGGAAAAATTCTCGCTGTTGGCCCGTTTTTTGATGGGGTACCGTTGGTCTAGATTTCCGTGCGCGCCACGAAATGCTGTAAACAAAATCGTGGCGCGGGCGATCATAAGCTATACATTTCTCAATCCCTGCCGTTAATCGCGGCTTGAGATCGATTTAACACCAGAGCAAGCCCTAGAGGGCAAGACCATGAAGCGCGAGTACCACCCCCACAAACCCGACACCTCCGAAGAAGAGGTCAATTTCGACCTCGTAAGGATGAGGAAGGCGGTAGAGGAAGGGCAGAGATTCGTAATGCCTGAAGGGATGACGCGCGAGAAATTTCGTGACTGGATGCGCGAGAACAATAATAAATGCCAAACCAGGTAGAGGTCGGAGCACATTTCTCAACGCTATTCGAAACCTTGTCTGACGAGGAAAAGACCCTAATCGAGGACTTTGTTTTTCATTTCGAAGCACAGGGCCTCAAAACGTTTATCGGTAAAAAAGGCCCCTCCGATAACGTCCCCATCACCGATCCTAGCCGCGCAGTGAAAATTGCATACGCGAAAAAGCATCAACTTTGGCATGTTCACATCGGCTACCCAAAGTGGAACGCCTCCAGAAATCCGGCAGGCGCCTACCAAACATCAAATTACGTCGTGCACTTCCAAAGATTCAACGAAAACCACATCGCCCTTATAGATTATGGATCTCACAATCCAATGGGGCTGCCTCAGAAGAGCTACCTCTTCCGCCAGCGATAGTTGATCTGCCATAGAAAAGCCAAGCCAGTGCCGGCTTTTCGTTCCTGCTCCAGTCTCGATGTCGCTTGCAGGCAAGCAGCATTCGATTACGACACGCTCTGGCTTTTCGCTAACGACCGCCCAGCATCTGCCCTACACTCGGACCAGTTGAAGGAACGGCGCCCTCTGGGAATAGCCCGGCCCCGCGCCGGGCTTTTTCGTTCTGCCCTACCTGGACGATAGCGGTATTCGAGGAGCAAGCACTCGACCAGTTCACCAAGGGCTTACGCGGGCCATCTCACAGGGTGAGGAACCTCGGCGAATCATCAGTGAAATGCTCATGTAGCCGCTTACTCGAACTACCGGAGTCGCAGTCATTTTCCATCACCCACCCTACCGAAATGGGAGCCCAGGCATTCTCGGCGGTGGCCAGCAATGATGCCTTCCAGACAGGGTAAGAACACCTCCCACCCGACCGCTTAAACAATGGGTAAGAACACCCCTCCCCTGATCACCGATGCCGGTTGCGAAAACACCCCCATGAATGACCACTGCCCCGATCCGGGGTGGCGCTGGCAGGAGGTGATGGCAAGAACGCCTCAGTGTGGTGAAAATGCCACGCGGGGCCAGTGACTCCTCAAGAGTGGGGAGCCAGGCAGCCTGGCCACTTTTGGACTGAGCCGAGGGTGGCGGTGATTCACACACTTGCGCCTTCCGGCCAAAACAGGTTTACCGTTCGTCGGGAGCAAACCCTGCTCTTTCCGGCCTTGTTCGCCGGGACGGAGCCAGGCCAAAAGCACCTCAGCAGACAGCACCGTGTATCCCATGGTGTATCCCTTAAAAACAAAAACTCATAAATTATAAGCAAATACAGCGGCTTACCTACCGAGTTCAAATGTCTGTGTACCACCAAGTACTAAAAACGGCTTACCGAAAGGTAGGCCGTTTTTTTATGCCTGGAGAAAAGTGCCAGGCCGGGCAAGCCGCTCCCGATCTCAAAAAGGCAGGTCTCGGCGGCCTGAAAAAGCCGTGCGTCCCAGGAAAGCCCGCCCGGGATAAATGGCAGGGATTTACCGCCCAAGACCGACTGGATAAGCGCCGACTCGAGGTAAATCATACGGTAGCGAAAGCCGGCTTCGGTACAGGTGTCACTGGCCATGGTAACTTCATTACCTTCGAGACAGGACCTCCAGCTCAACCATGAAAATGCCCGACATCGACGCTATCCAGGCGTTTGTCCTGGTCGCGGAGCTCAAGAGCTTCACCCGCGCCGCTGATGTTATAGGCGGCACCCAGGCAGCTATCAGCCTGAAGATAAAGCGGCTGGAAGAAACCCTGGGGCGCAAGCTGCTGGAACGCACGCCGCGGCGGGTAACGCTATCTGCCCATGGGCAGACTTTCTTGGCCAGCGCACGGCATTTGCTGGATAACTACCAGCAAGCGCTGAACTGCTTCGGCAAGCAGAAACGCACCCTGCGGGTCGGCGTCAGCCATCACATTGTCGGGGCCGATCTCACCCTATGGCTGCGACGTATGGCGAACACCGACCCGGAGGTTATCGTCGCCTTCAGCCTGGGCACTTCCCGGGACATGCTGGAGAACTACGAGCAGGGCAAGCTGGATGTGGCCTTGATCCTGAGGCACGACAACCGACGCCAGGACGGTGAGGTGATTGGCGCGGCACGATTTAGCTGGATGGCTGCACGCGACTTCGAACTGCCGCCCGGAGCACCTTTACCCCTGGCTATACAACCGGCGCCCTGTGGCATGCGGAGCATGGTGATGGCGGTGCTACAAACACAGAATCGCCCTTGGGAAGAGGTCTTTGTCGGCAGCGGGATTCTGGCCATCGGCGCAGCCGTCGCCGCCGGCATCGGAATAGGCGCGATGGTCGGGCGCATGGCTCCAAACGGCTGCGTCGACGCGGCACAGCGGATCGACCTGCCGCCCCTGCCCTCTCGCGAAATCGTGCTCTACACCGCGCAGCGCGACGCCCAGGCGCAAGCGCTGATCAGTACTTTGAGCGCAGACATTTCAAATGGTTGAGCTAGAAGAATAAGCGTCCAGTCAAGGCCATCATCATCGTCAGGCTCAGCAAACCCAGGCTGACGAGGACGAATGCCACGAGATGTACAAGTACGATCATGAGCGACCGCATTCGATACTGTTCCATATTGGCTTCCTTGGTGGGCTCCAGAAGCAGCAGTATGGGGAGGGGGATAGTGCGTGAAACAGACGTCGCGGGCTATTTCAGTGATAACCAAGTACTAAAAACGACTTACCGAAATGTAGGCCGTTTTTTATGCCTGGAGAAAAGTGATGAGCAAGGAAGGCAAAAACAAAAGGCCCGGAACGGGGCCTGGCTTGGCAAGGTTCAGGATTTATGGGTGAATGAATTTTGCTGCTGTGAAGGCAAGCCCCGCGAGAACAGCTGAGATTTGTACGAAGCGCCAAGTCGAGTCACTGACGACTTTTTGAACGTCAGTAGAGATTGAGCCGCGCAGAGCCTCCACATCCGACTTGGTTGCCATGTTTTTCTCAACGTTGTCGAGTTTTGTCTCGACGCGAGCAAGCCGTTCCCTGATCTCAGGGATTGCTTTCTCCAGTGCGGCTACGCGCGCTTCCATGGGGTGATCTCCAGGCGGTTCCTCACCACCAGTATTGCTCGAACCCTCTTTCTTGTCATCCCAGCGACCAGAAACGACATCACCCATTTTCTTTCTCCATGGCAGACAAGCCCTCCACAACTTTTTTAACGCTGGTGTAAGCCATGTAGCCGCAGCTTGGGCACTCCATCGAGAATGTTGGATGCGCCACTCGCTCAGAAAACAAATCCTCTGGTGACATCCCATCCATCCTGGTGATCATCATGCAGGACTCAACGCCCATTCCCAGGGACTTGTCGATATAGAAATTCCACTCTCCATCGTGGGGGCATACCGGACAAGAGCTTGAGCGGCCAACCTTTACCAGAAAGCTTATGAATTGGTTCAACGTGATCCGCCATTCCTTTGGTATAGAGTCGTTGTCTTCCAACCTTCACTCCTCAGTAAATCGCCTGATTTTTGACCACTTCACCGCAATGACTGGACGGATAGCCCTCATCCAACCAAGCGCTCTTACTCTATCCCCCGGCGCTTTTCCTCGACCAGCAAGACACATCTCTTTTCATCGTCTGAAATTTCCTAGAAACTTCCGACCTGTTGCGCCTGCCGATTTCGCTGGCTAGCCTTGAGTCGTCACTGCCAAATGCAGTGATCGGGTTTAGCAGCTCGGATTCGATTGGCGCACAGCGCCCCCTTTAGTCAGGCGCTTTTTATTGCCTGCCTTTTATGGTGGCTGTGCGCAGGGCACCTTCGGGTGCGCCGGGTTCTCCAATCGACCGGTCTGCTAACCTGCGTACAGCTGCCACCCCAAAATCGTTTAGCAGCGATGGTGTCGGCTCCAACCGATTTGATTGGAGATTCATCATGTTCAAGGTAACGCCCAATCCACCCGCCTCACTCGGCATGGAAACCATCGACCCACAAGCTGTCGACCGCGCCCTGGCTCACTACATACAGTCAGAAGGCCACGTACCAAGGCCTCGCAGCTCGATAGCACCGCACAAACACCCAGCCACCTCCCAAAGCCGCGAAGACGCTCTGGTCAACGCCAGCTCGATCCTCGACTCCGCTGCCGCCACCGCCTATGAAAATGCCGACAACCTCACAGGTGCCAACCGCAAGGTGGCGATGGGTATCGTGCATCTGATCGAGCTGGCACAGCGGCAGGTAGACTCTGTGATTGAAGAAATAGCCGTGCCGGGCTGACAGAGCAGTGTGATGGGGGCACCAGGCTAAATGCCCTCTCCTTTTTGCCATCCAAAAACCCTTGCTATTAGCCCCACAAAAAGCCCCGGGCGCCCGTAATGCTCTGGGGCTTTGACCTTGTCCCTGAAAAACGTATTCCTTGCCAGCCAGCGCCCAACGTCGCCGCAAGGATATGGCATGGCTAAGCCCAAGGCAGATCGCGCAAAGCATGCGCTAGCGGCCTATTTGTCTAATTGATTTATCTATTTAAATGAGTTGGCCGCCTGTTTCCTGATTATTTAGATTATCGAATTCCCCGCACAGAAAACCAGCACCGACACCGCGCTGACACGGATCGTGGCGGTGTTCGGCGTGGTGAAGCGTTACTGTGTTTATCTGTTCACGAAGCGCCTGTCTAGCGAGGTAACCGTCCTATCTGTGTAGATTGAAGGAACCGAATAAAGAATTTGGTACAGATTTCAAAAAAAACCACCATACAGATGACCATCTGATTAGTTGTACGGTGAAAAAAACAACGGTCTGGATCTTAGTTTTTCGGTAAAAACGGTAAAAAATATCACGTCATGGATATTGACCATTCTCTAACAAAACACCAACAAGCCAATAAATAATGGCGAATTTATCACTGTCTATAAGCACTCAAATACTTTAAATAAATCAAGTTATGAGCCCGCTAGCGTCGCTTTCAACCACCGTTCTTTTGAAAACGCCCACTCAATGGATGAGCTCGCCGTGAACAAAACAGCTGAATTCAACAACCGCCAGGATAATAAAGCCTCACAACTGAAAGCACGAAATGCGTCGAGAATGGCTGAAATAAGCCGTCCACATTTCGACGGCACTTATGAAAAAAGCCTGATGGGCGTGTCTTGCAGAGTTTTCGAGAACCGACGCATCGAGATTGCCACCCGCGCAAGGGAGGTGATCGATTACACCCGATACGGCTACCTCAGCCTGGACAGTCATCCCAAAGTGCTCGCAATAGCGCTCGCCAACTTTGCCTCGGTCCTTCAGACATACAGGTGCTGAGCATGAATATCGCCAACTGGCTGGACCAAGCCGGCCTTCGCTACCCGAAGCATCCCGCCTTGTTCGAGGGCCGGCAGCAAGTCGCCAACTATGGCGACTTTGTCGCTCTGGTCCGGCACCGAGCTGCGTATCTGATCGACGAGCACGGCATTGCCCCCGGCGACCGTGTCGCGCTGTCCATGAAGAACTGTTGCGAATACCTCGAACTGCTCTACGCCATCTGGTGGGCCGGTGCCGTGGCGGTGCCGATCAACTGCAAGCTGCACCCAGTCGAAGTCGGCTGGATCGTGCGCAACTCGCAGTCTCGGCTGATTTTCACCGATGGCGGCCAGGTGTTCGCGCCCGGAGCCCTGCCCCAGGAGTGTCGAGAGCTGGATCGAGAGGACATGGGAGCACTCACATCAATCACTTCGCCACCGGACACGCCTTGTCCGCGTCAGGCCGATGACGTGGCCTGGTTATTCTACACCTGCAGCCCCACTGATCACTCCCAGGGGGTGATGCTGAGCCACGGTGACATGACGGCCATGTCGCAAGACTGTACGCCCGATGTCGATCCGATCGACGCCATGGTGTATGCCGCGACCATGTCTCACTGCGCCGGACTCTACAGCCTGATCCATGTGCGTCGGGGCGCTCGCCATGTCGTCCCGGAGTCCCGCGACTTCAAGGCCGACGAGCTGTTCGAACTGGCGAGCAGGTTCGGCAATATCACGTTGTTCGTGGCTCCCGCCATGTTCACAGACATGGTCGAACAGGCCCGCCGCCAAGGCTACGACGGCAAGGGAATCAAGACAATCATCTATGGCGACGCGCCCATCTACCCGATAGATCTGCGCAACGTACTGCTCAGGAACAACTACGGCGAACTCCTCAAGACGGAGCTGAGCCTGTGGTTGAAGGTGAGCGCCAATGACGCCAGTGTTCCCTGAAGAACGTTTTCGCCGATAGCCGAACCTTCGGCGGGATCGACCCTACAGCAGTTCATCCAACTGGGGCTGGTACAGATCGTCATTGCCACATGGAGGGAGGGCTTACGTGAAAATAACGACCGTTATAACAAGGGCCATACTTCTCGTTCAGGAAACTTGAACGCTCACTGACACACGATGTCGGGCCGCCTACTCACTCATGTTCGCTTGCACCTGCACGCAGGATCAAAAGCAAGTTAAACAGTGTACAAAAACCCCCACACAGACCCGACATTACGCTGATAAAGCCGACAAAGTAGTGGTGTTAACCTCTGATCAGCTTCGGGACTTTCCCGCAGCCGGCCCCTCTGAATGGTCAAATAATTCAGAGACTACAAATGACTACCTGCGCCTCTCGTTCCGACTCACGCAGGCTTTCCCAATATTCCGGAGGTCACGATGTCTATCGGTGCAATCTCAGCTTCGATTTCAACCCCCACCACCGCCACCACCCAGGCCGCGACAACCGCTGCGAACCAGGCAGCTACGCAATCCGCGACCACCAGCACCACCGCCAGCAGCACCGCGGCAACCCATAAGCACCATCACCGCCACGCCGCACAAAGCAGCACCAGCAGCGACAGCGAAAGCACAACCGCTTCGGCCAAACCGTCTGTAAGCGGCAGCGGGCAGAGCATCGGCGAGACCATCAGCGTCACCGCCTAAGCGCTGCTCAAGCCCGTCAAAACAACAAACCCCGCTTCGGCGGGGTTTGTCGTTATACAGCGCAATCCGAGTCATCACGCCAGTGGCCATGAGCCACAAGCCCCTATTGTTGCATCGGAACCGGTTGTGGCTGGTAGTAGTAGCCCGGCGGCGGAGGGGGTGGCGGTGCCTGGTAGTAAACCGGCTGCGGCTGCTGGACGTACACCGGCTGCGGCTGGACGTAGACCGGCTGTTGAACGTAAACCGGTGGCTGGGAGTTGGCGACGACCGTCCCCACTACCGCGGCGCCGACCACACCACCCAGTAAGGCCGCCCCCAAACCATACCCACCACGGGCCTCAGCCTGCCCCGCGACGGCGAGCACGCCCAGGAGCACGACGGCTATTTTTGCTCTTGAGAGCGGAGTCATCATGATAAATCCTCTTTTCTGCATCAAACCGGCTATTTTAATAAACGCTCCGGGAATACTGATCAGACCGTTTTTCCTGGGGAATACGTCACGCGCCAAAGTAAATACTTGGTAAATTCTGTATCCGATTTGTTACCTTAAACTTTCCCCCGCCGCCCGGCAGTTCCAAAAATGCAGACCCCCCCTCATAAATGGATTGAACTCACCGACCCAACACCAACTTCCGGCTATTTTTTGTGTATATAAAACGATACATGATATAAAAAACAGCGCGACATATTAAATGCAGCACGGCGATAGCAGTATGCCTGCACCCTCGCACCCGCCATTTTGACCACGCCTCGACGGCGCAAGGGTGTCAGCCGGGTCCTGCCTTTTGGCCGCGCAAACAAACAGGTCCCGTTTTCAGGTGGGACCTGCATCACTCAGAACATCACGGTGACCAGCGAGCACTTAACGGGGCGCCGGAACCGGTTGTGGCGCGTAGTAGTAGCCCGGAGGCGGTGCCTGGTAGTAGACCGGCGGCGGTTGCTGGATATACACCGGCTGCGGCTGGACGTAAACCGGCTGTTGAACGTAAACCGGTTGGGAGTTGGCGACAACCGAGCCCACTACGAGCCCGCCGACCACCGCACCCAACAGGGCCGGACCGCCCCAACCCCAGCCGTAACCGTGGCCGTAGCCATAGTGGCCGTAACCGTACCCACCCCGGGCATCAGCCTGCCCTGCAATGGCGAGTACGCCAACAAGCAAGACAGCTACTTTCATTTTTGAGAGTCGACTAATCATGATAAGTCCTCTGCATTTGCACCGAACCGGATTTAATAATATCCCCGGGCATACCTTTCAGACAGTTCTTTTTGATGAATTCGCAACGCGCCAAAGTAAAGACTAGGTAAAGTTTGTACCCCGTTCGTCACTTGACATCGAAACCGAATTAAACACCTGCTTTGGGCAGTTTCATGAATACGAAAATAAGCCCGCAAATGAATGGCTTCCGCCCTCCCCGTCTCAACTTTTGACACGTTTATATGTATATAAAACCATACTCGGCGGCGACGACTTCGATGCGCTGACGGCGGAACGCTATGGCTGGCTCAATCGTGCGTTACCGGATGTCGAGCTGGATGGTTTCGTCGACCGGCTTGCCAGACGAATCGCCTCGTTCGACGGTCAGGCCCGGGCGAACGCGCCGCCGGACTGGGCCTTGAGTTCGAGCTGCGCATGGGTCACCACCTAGGGTGGTTGTAGTGCCTTCTCTGATATGAAATTCTCTCAAGCATCACCTTTTTTGAACTCACCTCAATGTCGCGCTCCCAACGTCTCCTGGCCTTGATCCAGATTTTACGGTGCCACCGCTTTCCGGTGGCCGGTGCAGTGCTGGCCCAGGAGCTTGGCATCACCTTGCGCAGCCTCTACAGGGACATCGGGACCTTGAAGGAACAAGGCGCAAATATCGAGGGGGTAGCCGGACTGGGGTTTGTGCTGCACCCCGGCTTTCTACTTCCGCCACTGATGTTTTCAGAGGAGGAGATAGAGGCCCTCGTCCTGGGTTCGCGCTGGGTAGTCGAGCGTGCAGATGAACGCCTGGGTCGGGCAGCACGTAATGCCCTGGATAAAATTTCGGCGGTCCTTCCATCGGGCCTGAGGGACGAACTGGACGCCTCTGCGCTACTCATCGGGCCCAGCACCTCGCCGTTGCCGGTAGACATTGTGCAGCCGCTGATTCGCCAGGCGATCAGGGCAGAACTGAAAGTGGACATCGTCTACCAGGACTTGAAAGGCGAACAGTCCTGCCGAATCATCTGGCCGTTTGCTCTGGGTTATTTTGATGAAGCCCGCGTACTGGTGGCCTGGTGCGAACTGCGTGAGGGCTTTCGGCATTTCCGCAGTGACCGGATAACCGAATTCAAGGTGGCCCAGGAGCGATATCCGCGCCGACGCCAGGCACTGCTGAAGGCTTGGCGTCTACAGGAAGGAATCAGGCCCCAATAGGCGATGACTGCTGACAAAAATGGGTAGGGGCCTGCGTAGGATAGAAAGCGCCAGCCAGCACTGTGCTGATAGCACCACTTCCATCCCAGGCCAGGAGCCCTTCAATGATCAAGCCCAATTTTTTCATCTTGTATGTCGACAGCCCGGAAGCCAGCGCCCGCTTCTACGCCGATTTGTTCGGTAGCGCGGCGATAGAGGCTTCGGCCACGTTTGCGATGTTCGCCTTGGGCTCCGGGGTCATGTTGGGTCTTTGGTCGAAGCACACGGTGGAACCACGGGTCGCCGACATCGGGGTTGCAGGAGAAGTGGCGTTCTCCGTCGCGGAAAAATCGCTGGTTGAGTCAACCTATCAAGCGTGGCTCGCCAAGGGGCTGAGCATTCTCCAGACACCGGTAGAGATGGATTTCGGCTATACCTTTGTCGCCCTTGATCCGGACGGTCATCGACTGCGTGTGTTCGCTTCGTCGGACGCCTAGTGGCGGGCCAGGCGAGCACCTCCCCAGGTCGGCAATCCCACTCACCCGCAGTGTCGGCGGGCGAGTGGGGCCAACTCCCGCTCTCCGCCTTGTCAGTCGTCTTCTTCAAGCAGCAACAGCGCACTCAGCGTCTGGCGCTTCCTGATCAGACGATGCTCGCTACCCGTCACCAACACCTCCGCCGCCTGGGTACGGCTGTTGTAGTTGGAAGACATGGAGGCGCCGTAAGCGCCAGCGGTATGGAAAACCAGATAATCGCCGACCTCGGCACTGGGCAACAGGCGAGACTCGACGATCCCACCTTCAGACTGGGTGAAGACGTCGCCGGACTCGCAAAGAGGTCCGGCCACAACCGTCGCCCGCATAGGCAATGGCTGATCGCGCCGGGTCAGCAACGATATCTCGTGATAACTGCCGTACAGCGAGGGGCGCATCAGGTCATTGAAGCCGGCATCGACCAGGGTGAAATGGTTACCGCCCATTGGCTTGGTGGCACGCACTTCCGATACCAGCACACCGGCCTCTGCCACCAGGAAGCGCCCCGGCTCGATTTCCAGGCGAACCGGGTGGCCCAGATGGCGTTCAATCTGCTTGCGGGCGTGGTCCCACTGGGCAAAGTAATGATCGACATCCACAGGCTGTTCGCCCGCCCGGTAGGGCACTGACAATCCGCCACCAGCTGAAATGGCCTCGATATCCTGATCCAGGCCCACGACCAATTCCGCCATGGTGCTGCACACTTGCTGCAGATGCTGGTAATCCACCCCGGAGCCGATGTGCATATGTAGGCCCACCAGATGCAGGCCGTAGTCCCGAACCAGCCTCAGGGCTTCGTCCAACCGGGTGTGCCAGATCCCATGTTTACTGTTTTCGCCGCCGGTATTGGTCTTGCGGCTGTGCCCGTGACCGAAGCCCGGGTTGATCCGCAGCCATACGCGGTGGCCGGAGGAAAGCGGCCCCAGTTGATGCAGCATGTCAATGGAGCCGATATTGACCTCGACCTGCGTCTCCACTACTCGCTGCAAAGTGGCCCGATCAAACACATCGGCCGTAAACACGATACCTGCCGCTCCCGCCACAGAATCGGTACTGAATCCGGCCTGCAACGCCCGCTCGATCTCGCCGAGAGAAACCGCATCCACCCTCGCCCCGGCCTCGCGCATCAAACGCAAAATATGGAGGTTGGAACAGGCTTTCTGGGCAAAACGCACTGTGTCAAATGCGCAAAGCTGCCGGATGCGCTCTTGAATCAAGCGACCGTCATACACCCACAAAGGAGTGCCATGTTGCTCGGCCAGTTGCAACAGCAAGTTGTCAGCGAGGGTTTTCATATCAGCAGGTCTCAGGCAAGCAATGCGCGCGCAGCAAGGGGCTATCGCGCAGTCGGCGGCATGATGACGAAACAAGACTCAATCATAAAATATCAATATTCAGAAAGATCATTCATTTATGATATGGCTTTCGAAATCGGTGAGCAGATCCATGTCAGCCACGTTGCGCCATATAGAAGTGTTCAGGGCCGTGATGACTAGCGGCAGCGTGACGGAGGCCGCGGCCATGTTGCATACCTCCCAACCGACGGTCAGTCGCGAACTGGCGCGTTTTGAGCAACTGACTCAACTCAAACTGTTTGATCGCGTGCGCGGCCGCCTGCGACCGACGGCACAGGCCCTCTCGCTGTTCGAGGAGGTGCAACGGGCCTACTTCGGCTTGGGGCGGATTCTCAATACAGCGGCGTCATTGCGCGAGTTCGAGCAGGGCCAGCTATCGATTGCCTGCCTGCCGGTGTTCTCGCAATCCTTGCTGCCCAAGGCGTGCCAGCGTTTCGTTACGCAGTTCCCCAAAGCGAGCATGAGCATCACGCAGCAGGAATCACCGTTGCTGGAGGAGTGGCTGTCGGCGCAGCGCTACGACCTGGGGCTGACCGAAGTGGCGAATGCGCCGCCGGGGACAGAGCTGTCCCCCTTGATGACGGTGGATGAAGTCTGCGTCTTACCGACTGGCCATCCGCTTTTGGAAAAATCGGTTCTGGCACCTGAAGACTTTGCCTTGAAACCCTTTATCAGCTTGTCCAGCCTCGATAGCTACCGGCAACAGATAGACGAAATTTTCCGACAAGCCCAGGTCGAGCGACACAGGGTGCTGGAGACCCACAGTGCCGCTTCGGTCTGCGCTATGGTTCGCGAGCGTGTCGGCCTGGCCATCGTCAACCCGCTGACAGCCCTGGACTTCGTCGGGCAAGGCCTGGAGATCCGCCCCTTCACCGTTTCGATCCCCTTTACCGTCAGCCTGATCAAACCTTTGCACCGCCCGGCTTCCAGGCTGGTCAGCCTGTTTGAGGAAGCCTTGCGGGAAGAGGCTGCGGCAATTGAAGCCCGATTGGCGGCGATCAGTGCGCATTCAAGGGTGAACTTGTAGACTCCAGGCATTGATGCTCTTACCAGGTACAAGGACGTATGAACCTGCTCGACGATATGCTGACCGAAGTAATTGTTCGCGCCATCTGCTTTCCCGTCGGCTGGCCCGTCGTGAAGTTGCTGACGCGAGGTAAATACCCAGCCAAGGGCTCATGGTTCGCCGATACACCGCAAGCTCAATGGACTACTGCTGTGGGACTTGCGGCCCTGGTTATCGCCATGATGGCGGCACTGAAACAGTTTGCTTTCCCATAGCCAGCAGAGCCTGTCGTCAGCGCGAAACGTTGGCCATGTTCAGCGCCGACTCGATAGGCTCCCCTCTATGACTCATATGTCAGAGATGAAAAGCCTGCCGGCCAACCAGCAACCACTTGCCGTGCTGCTTCTGCCAGACTTGGAAGTTCTCGATCTCAGTGGGAATCAACTCGCTGCCCTTGATCGCCTGTCCCGAAAAGTGATGGCGGACGAACGCCACGTCACCTGACAGGGTGATGGTCTGGTTCTGCATCTCCAGCGTCTTGAACGCGCTTTTCCCTGTTTCGATATCACCGATAAAGTCCTTCTTGCCCTGCACCTTCCCGCTGGAATGCCCGTAGGTCAGGTTCTCGGAGGTCAGGGCTTTCAACTCAGGGATATCCCTGGTCAACATGGCCTGGGTCAGGTGATCCACTGCGGCGGCAACCTCCTTCTCTCCCGTCGAAGGGGCTGCGGCTACGTAGCCACTGAAGAGGCACAGGAAACCAATAAGCAGCTTGATTCTTGTCATGGGGTATTTCCTTGTTGTTATGGGCACATGGGCGGTTTTCGCTGCCGACCATATCGTCAGTCATCGTACAACACAACAGGCTTTTGCCGGGCAGACCGACGGACGAAGTGCTTGATGAATCCACCGCTCCGGCCTAGCTTCGTGACACGTGCCGTTGAACGCCTGGCCGTACCGCCAACCTACTCAAAAGGATTGACCCATGCCTTTAGTCAGAATCGATGTGGCCGCCGACACCGCTCCTGAAACCATTGCCACCATCAGCGATGTGGTTTACCTGGCCATGGTCCATACCGCCAATGTGCCTGAGCACGACAAATTTCAAGTTATCAACCGCCATGCCAAGGATGAGTTGGTCTATCCCGCTGACGGCTACCTCGGTATTACCTATACGCCGAACATCGTGTTTATCCAGGTCACCTGGAATGCCGGACGAACGATTGCGGTCAAGAAGGCGTTCTACAGGGCGATCGCCGAGGGGATTCATACTAGGACCGGGCTGCGTAAAGAGGACGTGTGGATCAACCTGATCGATGTAAAACGCGAGGACTGGTCGTTCGGCAACGGCGAGATGCAGTACGCGCCAACGGAATGAGATGACATTTTAAATATTGGGGTGGCGCGCTCAATACGACGCCCCATTGACGGCTACACTACAAGGCAAGGCCGCCTATCATTCGTTCAGTTGATAGTAACCATCAAGGAATGCAAGTTCAGTTTTTCTGTCAAAGGAGGAGGATAGCGTCATGCCGAACCGACTTCAGAAGGAAAACGCGCGATGAGAATTTCTACCTTGCTGGCTCTTGTCGCCGTATTGACCGGCGGCTTCGTCGCTACCGTCCCAGCCTACGCGGCGGACGATCAATCCTGCCATTTCCTGCCGGTGGCCGACAGTGCCGCCAGCCTCAAGCACGCCCAATCGGTGGGGGTGCTTTACAGTGAAAACACAGTCAGCACCCTCCAGTACCTTGAGCGCTACCATAGCGTTGCGCTGAGCGGTGCGAAGAATGCGGCACTGGACCCGCGTATCAGCGACGCCTTCGTCAACAGCTCAGATCCGAAGCTGGCCATCGACTGGCTCATGGGCTCGCTGCAGAAACAGTTCAGCTCGGTGACCGTCTACGACAACCTCGACGCGCTGGTAAAGGCCCGTCCTGACGTGGTGGTGATGCTCGACACCTACAGCCGTCTGGTGACCAAACGCAACAGCCAGTTCGAAGCGCGTTTCGTCGCCACGTTCTACGACTCGAACCTGCAGTACATCGGCAAGGCCGAAGGCTTCGGTGGCAAGGAACTGCCTTCGGTCTGGGTCCATGGCAAGGCCGCGCCGGAGATTGCCGCGCAAATCAACCAGCAACGCGATTTGCAGGTCAACGCCCTGAAGCAATTCGATGCCTCGCTCAAAGCCTTGGTGACCACCGGTGAAACCGATCGGGTCGCCACCAACTGATTCCATACATCGCCAGGGGAAGCCACGCTTCCCCTGCTCTTTTCTACTCGCCAGCCATCAATATCCCGCCACTATTGGCGTCAATACAAGTGCCTTCGAACACGACACGATTAAACATTAAGATTCGCATTTAAGAACATAAGCAATATGCAGACGAAACAAATTTTCAATCGCCCTGATTATTTAAATAGCCTGTGTATCCCCTTCAACTTTTGAGTATGCTTTATCCCTTGAACTCGTCTATTTCAAGGCGAACGCCAATGATTGCCAATGACCTCAGAACCCACACCTGGTTAGTCGACTAGCCTGGTGCGCCGCGGGCTGAGAGTCATTTGCAAATAAGGGAAGAAGTTTCTAATGAACGATGAACAGTTCTCCGACGAACACGAGGACGAACGCTACAGTCCTGCCGAACGTGCGGCAGCGGCGTCCCGTTGTACCTGGGTCAGTGTCGGGGTCAACCTGGCGTTGTCCTGCATTCAGATCATCGTCGGTATCCTGTCGAAATCCCAAGGCCTGATCGCCGACGGTATTCATTCCCTGTCGGATTTGATTGCCGACTTTGTGGTGTTGTTCGCCGGCCATAAAAGCAAGCAGGACGCCGACGAAGGCCATCCCTATGGACACCTGCGCTTTGAAACCGCCGCCTCGATGATCCTCGGCCTGCTGCTGCTGGCCGTGGGCATCGGCATGATCGGTTCGGCCGTGCTCAAGCTGCAAACCCCGGAATCCATCCAGAAAGTACACATCACCGCGCTATGGGTGGCGGGCGCCGCGCTGGTGACCAAGGAACTGCTGTTTCGCTACATGCTCGCCGTGGCGAAGAAGGTGAAGTCGAGCCTGTTGATTGCCAATGCCTGGCATGCACGCTCGGATGCGGCCTCGTCACTGGTGGTCGGTGTCGGGATTGTCGGCAACCTGGCGGGCTACCCGATTCTTGATCCGATTGCCGCACTGGTGGTCGGCGGCATGATTGCCAGGATGGGCTGGTCGTTCGGCTGGAATGCCTTGAACGACCTGATGGACAGCGCCGCCGATGAAGAAGAGGTCGCGTCCATTCGCACCACGCTGCTGGAAACCCCCGGCATCAAGGGCGTGCACGATGTACGCACACGCAAGATGGGCGACATGCTCGCGGTCGATGCACATATCGAAGTCGAGGCTTCTATTTCCGTTGAAGAAGGGCATGCGATTGCCGTGGCCGCGCGTGAAAATGTCATGCTGCGCCATCGGGTCCTGAACCTGATGACGCACATTGACCCCTGGCATCGGCCGGACCTGGACCATCTCGACCCGTCCAGATCCGGAGCCTGAAACCAGGGCTCTTCCACGGGCCTTTTAACGGCTGTTCTTCAGACTCCTGCGCGCCGCATGCCGCTCCAGCGCCAGTTCGATCAAGCGGCTTACCAGCTCGCTATAGCTCATGCCCGCCGCCTGCCAGAGCTTGGGGTACATGCTGATGCGGGTAAAGCCGGGCAACGAGTTGACCTCGTTGATCAGCACTTCGCCGCCAGTGGTAAGAAACACATCGACCCGCGCCAACCCGGCGCAGCCCAGCACCTGGAACGCCTCGATGGCCTGTGCGCGAATGCGCTCGTTGTCCTCTTCGCTGATCGCCGCCGGCACCACCACTTCGGCGGCCTGCTCATCAATGTATTTACTGTCGTAGGAGTAGAAGCCGCTGCGCACGACGATCTCGCCGCAACCGCTGGCAATCGGTTGGTCGTTGCCGAGGATCGCGCATTCGATCTCCCGCCCGCTGACCGCCGATTCGATCAAGACCTTTTCGTCAAAGCTCAGCGCCAGGGCCAAGGCGGCCTGATACTCCTCGGCGGTCTCCACCTTGCTCACGCCCACCGACGAGCCCTGGTTCGCCGGTTTGATGAACAGTGGCAAGCCCAGCTTCGCCTGTGCGGCCTCGAAGCCGAGCCGCGCGGCGGTGGCCCGGTTCACGCTGATAAAGGGGGTCACCGCCAGCCCGGCATCGCGCAACAGGCGCTTGCTCACGTCCTTGTCCATGCACACCGCCGAGCCGAGCACGTCGGAGCCGACAAAGGGCAGGTCGGTCATGCGCAGCAAGCCTTGCAGGCAACCGTCTTCGCCGAGGGTGCCGTGGACGATGGGGAAGATCACATCGACCTGCTCCAGCAGCGCCTGGCTGCTGGTGTCCACCAACTGCTGGCTGGACTTGCCGGGTACCACGGCCAGTTCGCGATTGGATTGGTTCAAGGCGATAAGCGCCGGGTTTTCGGCGTTGATCAGGTAGTTGGAGCTGTCGTTGAGGTGCCAGTGGCCCTGCTTGTCGATACCGATCAGGATCGGCTCGAAACGCTCGCGGTCCAGTGCATCGACCACATTACGCGCCGATTGCAGCGACACCTCATGCTCCGCCCCCAGCCCACCGAAAATAATCCCGACTCGCAACTTGCCCATCTTCCGACCTCGTGTCCAAATCTGTGTTTCAGGGGATTCCCTTTGTGCGCAGACTATTCGCAAGGCGGGGATTTGGCACCCCCCTGATGGGTAATTTCTTGAACACGGCCCCTTGCCGGCTCCTGCAAGACTTATTGTTCGTCGCGCCAGTTCACATTCACTGTCTGGCTGGCCTCGCCATTCAGGACAACACTCTGCCGGTTCTCGCGACCATTACGATGGCTGACAACCTCGTACTTGCCTGCGGGCAACTTCACGTACAGCATCGGCCCGACCTGGGTCAGCGACAGTACCGACTCCCCGCCAGCCTTGTTGATCGTGATGTCCGCATCGGGCACATACTCGCCCTTGGGGCCCACAGTCGCAACAATGTGCAGGTTGTAACCACGGGTTTGCTGTAATGCCTGGCTCTCATCCTGGCCGATGCCTCCCACCAGGTAAGACACGCCGTTCTGGGTTTGAGGCGATAACTGCACCGCCTCCTGATTGATCGGTTCACTCTCACCTGCCGCCCGAACCGTCGGCGACACGCCCAACAGCACAAGGCCCGGCAAGGTACAGAGCAAAAGAGCACGAATGGAGATCATGACGAATACTCCCTGGCTCCGATGGAGCCCGAGTCTCATCCTTCAGGCGGGGCTAGCGCCTGATTTCATTCGACAGGCAGCGGCGGATCCCTGGATGGCGAGCGAGCTGCGCGGATGAGCGGGGGTTGGTTTCACTTCGCAGCGAATGCTGCCTTTAAGTCTAGTACCCGCCGACCAACGACTTAGATCAATTTCAAACCGGGTCGAGATCGGATAGGACTAGCTGTTTCCAGTCGTCCTTATGAAAACGCCCGATGGCTGGCATCGGGCGTGGGTCAGGCAGGGCAGCGGCTCAAGCGGCGTTCAGCACACTCAGGTCCAGGCGCCCTTCGCGCAACGGCGGGCACCAGTAATAGCCGCCGGTAATCGGCCGGCTGAAGCGATACAAGCCGTCGACGATGCCATCGTCCAGGCCGCTCATACGCCGCAGTTGCGCCTCGAAGGCTTCGAAAGAATGGCCGAATGCCAGGAACATCAGGCCCGCACCCTGCTCGTTCGACCAGGGCATCGAGCGGCGCACCACGAAGGCCTCCGGGGCAAAGCTCTCCTGGGCGGTACGTTTGACGTGGGCGGACTCCGGTGCGTCGTCCAGCTCTTCATTGTCGCTCTTGCGCCGCCCCATGATGTTGTCCTGCTCATGGGCGGGCAGCGCGGCGAAACCATCCAGGTCATGCTGCCACTGCTGGATCGCGGCAAAGCTGCCACCGTCCGCGGCGATCCCCGCCGCCACCGCGGCCTCGTCCACCGGGTTCTCGGTGCCGTCTTCATAACCGGTCAGGTCGTGGCCGCTCTTGTGGCGGAAGGCCTCGGTCATCTGCACCAACTTCAGGGCCGGCGCCAGCGCCTGCTCCAGCGCACGACTGCGCAGCAGCAAATCGCCACGATCTTCACCCTGTAACCAGCACCACAGGGCATGCTGGGTCGACGGATTATCCACCCCTACGCCGGTGATAACGGGAAAGGCCCGCAACCCTTGGACATGGCCACCCAGCGCCTGCACCAACGACTCGCCAAAACCGACCACGGTATGCTTTACGTCCACCAGCCGGGTGAGATTGTCGAGTGCGGCCGGCAATGCTTCGGCGGATTCAAGGGCGAAAAACAGGTGGCGTGCCTGCAAGGGCACAGGCTTGGCAAGGATGCCGGGCTGGTAGTGACTCATGGGAGCTCCTTTGGCAAAGCACGGAGTTTACCTTTGTTGCGCTCGCTACGCTTGCGACTGAAGCGACGGCGCCCTCAGAGCTTCTGTGTCATATAACGACCGCGCCCGGTTTTCTTGGCCTGGTACATGACCCGATCAGCGGCCAGCAGCAACGCATCGGCGGAACTCTCGCCGTTGCCCAGGGCGATACCGATCGAGACCCCCACCTGGCAAACCGTGCCGGCAATCAGAAAGGGCGTACTCAGCGCCGCGATGCATTTGGTGGCCACGGTACTCACGGTGTCTTCGGCATCGGTCCCGAGATCGCTCAGCAGGATCACGAACTCATCACCGCCGATGCGCGCCAGGGTATCGCTCAGCCGCACCACCGCGCCAAAGCGCTTCGCCACCTGACGCAAGACCTCGTCACCGGCCTCGTGCCCGAGGGTGTCATTGATTCGTTTGAAGCCATCGAGGTCCATGAACAACAAGCCGACCTGCGTGCCTTTGCGCTGGGCCTGGGCCAACACCTGACGCAAGCGGCCAGAGAGGTGATGGCGGTTGGGCAAGCCTGTCAGGGTGTCGTGATGGGCGATCTTCTCGAGCTCCGCCTGCTTCTCGTTGAGCTTGAGCAACAGGCGATTGAACGCCGAGATCAAGTGACCGACTTCATCGTTACGCACCACCGGCAGGGGCGCATGGGGCAGTTCGTCTCGGGTCATGCAGTCCGCCTGGGCAGCGGCATGGAACAACGGACGAAAGAAAAAATACAGCACGATGGAACAGATAATGCCGAACAGAAAAATCGAGGCGATGGCCCCCCTGATCAGGAAACGCTGGGTTCGCTCAACGGTTGAAAAGGCCTCGTGGCCAGGCAGGCTGGCCACAATGAACCAACCCGTGCTGGGTACGGAGACCATGGCGCGGAGCTCTTCCTTGCCCTCGGCGTTGAGCGTGATCCCGGTACCGCGAAAACCCGCCATGGCCTGGTCCATCAGGGCATCGAGGCCCGGCCGCGATACCGGCTTGAAACCGATCCCCTGCGTGGAAGATTCGATCTGCAGGCGACTTTCCGGAAAAACCAGCTGGAACTCGCCCGTTGTCGTTCCCCCGCGGCTCTGCAGCAAGGAATCAAGAAACCCGGGGGCGGCGAGCGACATCATGCCAACGATGACGCCCCGTACCTCGCCCTCTGCATTCATGATCGGCGCGGAGATCGGCAGCATCGGTTCCGCCTTCGACCGGCCCTCGATCGGCCGGCCGATAAAGGGCTTACCGGCCAACCCGGCCTGAACATAATCACGATCCGCATAATCGCTATCGGGCGAAGCTTCTTGATTGGGGTCGCCCGCCACCCGCTTGCCACGGGCGTCGACGATAAAGAGATCGGTCGAGATCAGGGCCTGGTAGGGAGATCGGTCCTTCAGCCAGCCGCGCAGTTGTTCAGGATGCGCCAACAAGTCGAGGGGCATGCTGGCCGCAAGGCGCTCGATCAAGAGCCTGCGCCGAACAATCTTGCTGTCGACATCGTGCGCGACATAAGTCGCCAACGCCAGTTGCTGGCCTTCCACGACGGCGCTCAGGTCCTCGCGCAGGAAGTGGGTCAATACGTAATAGCGCACGATAGCGCCAGACACGACAATGCACAGCGCCAACACCAGCAATCGGGTCAACACGCTGTTGTAGATTCGGGCGAAGGTCAAAACGGCATGATGTTTTTTTGACATTATCGAAGTGTAACCGACGACATTACACTTTTCGCTATTTTCCCCAACGCTGCACGCACGCCATAGCAAAGCCTTGCGTAGGCAGAATCGCGCTTAGCCCATATGCACTGAACATCACTTATCAGGAGCTGGACCATGTCAGACACCAGAAACGCCTCATTTGATGCCATCGCCCGGGAACTCGGCTACAGCTTCGAGGGTGAAATGAAGATCGGCGGCAACTACGTACCGGCGGTGCGGAACGATCTTGAAGTCTATGTCAGCGGGCAGATTCCGCGCGTCGATAATACCGTGATGGTGACGGGCCGAGTGGGCGCCGAAACCACACTGGAGCGGGCGCGGCACGGGGCGCAGATCAGCACCATGCGGGCCCTGGCGATTTTGCGCCAGTTGCTCGACGGCGACCTCGGACGGATCAGGAAAGTCCTGCGCATCAATGTGTACGTGCAGAGCGCGGCGGACTTCACTCAACAGAGTGAAGTCGCCGACGGGGCGTCCGAGGTACTGTATTCGGTATTCGGCGAGGCCGGAGTGCATACACGTACCTCGGTCGGGGTGTACCAACTGCCGAAAAACGCCTCGGTCGAGGTGGATATGGTAGTGGCGCTCAACTAGACAACTGGTTGGCGAACTGCCCGACCGCATTGACCACCTTCTGCGCGCCGTCCTGGATCTCGACGATCACCGTGCCCGCTTCCGCCGCCAGCGCAAGACCTTCCTCGGCCTGGGTCTTGCCGCTGTTCATCAGCGACACCGCGTCCCGCGCCATGTCCTGGTTCTGCCGGACCACACCGACGATCTCGTCCGTAGCCTGGCTGGTACGCGAGGCCAACTGCCGCACTTCGTCGGCCACCACCGCAAACCCACGACCCTGCTCACCCGCGCGCGCCGCCTCGATGGCCGCGTTGAGCGCCAGCAGGTTGGTCTGCTCGGCAATGCCGCTGATGGTCTTGACGATGGTGCCGATCACCTGGGACTGCGCATTCAAGGCTTCGATGCCGTCGCTGGCGGTTTGCATGTGCGCGGCCAGGTCACGCATCACCTCCACCGCCTGGGTCACCACGGTGGTTCCGCGCTGGGCGGTGCTGTCGGTCTGCAACGAAGTGCTGTAGGCAATGTTCGCCGCCTCGGCCACCGCCTTCTCCTGGTTCACCTGGGCGGTGATCACGGTGGCGAACTTGACCACTTTGTAGAGCTTTTCGTTGGCATCGAGGACCGGGTTATAGGACGCCTCCAGCCAGACCTCGCGACCATGGCTGTCGACCCGCTTGAAGCGACCGGCGACGAACTCACCGGCATTCAGGCGCTTCCAGAACGCCTGGTATTCGGCGCTGCTGGATTCAGCCGGCTCGCAGAAGACACGGTGATGCTTGCCCTGGATCTGCGGCAGGCTGTAACCCATGGCATTGAGGAAGCGGTCGTTGGCGGTGAGCACTTCACCGGCCAGGTTGAACTCGATCACCGCGGTGGAACGCAACAGCGCACCGATCAGGTTTTCGTGCTCGCGGGACGATTCGATGGTGCGGGTCAGATCGTTGGAATAAATCGAAAAATGGCGGATACGTCCCAGGGAATCACGAATCGGCTGCAGGATCGAACGCAGCCAGGCTTCCTGGCCATTACCGCGCAGCAAGCGCACCGCACCGCTGAAATGCTCGCCCCGGGTCAAGGCATTCTTGAAACGCTGCTGAAAGTCAGAATGCTTGAGATAGTCCGGCACGAACTCATCCAGGCTGCGCCCCACCAGCGACGTGCTCGGGTAGAGCATTTCCTGGATGAAATTCTGGTTGGCCGATTCGATGCGACCGTCGGGGTCCAGGGTCAGCACAAGCATTTCCTGCTCCAGGCTATCCTTGACTTGCTGGACGCTGGAGAGTTCTTCGCGAAGAGCCGAGAGCTCCTGCTTCAAGCCTTTGTTAAACATGGGTGGCACCGATGGGCAAATGAAAGCGCGGGTAATCAGTCATTGGCATCGGCTAGGGCAGTTTTTTCTGAAGGCGGATTCCGGGTTATTTCCAGCGAGCGGCCAGCGAACAATTCGACTGAATTTTTTCCGCCCCCCGGGATCACTTTAGAACGACAAGGACGTATCCCCAGGAGGATCCCCAGGTTTATGAGCACGGCAAAGCTTTTCGTTATCGACTACACCCTTAATGGCACGCCCAAGTCTTTCGTGATTCGCTTGGAGCACATGGACAATGCCGAGGCCTGGCACTGGGCCAGTTGTGATGCCGGCGTGGGCCGCATCGGCAAGTTCGGTCGCGAACGGGTGAAGAAAACCAGCAAACCCATGGCCGAGAAATTCGGCATCGACGCGGTGAGCTGGCGCCAGGCCTGAAACATTCCCGCTGCGTGGCCGGGGGCCGTTTGTTACCCCTGGCCGCGCCCTTATTCCGGCTTGAGCAATGCCTCATAGTCCGGACTGATTTCCGCCAGGATCATCAAGGCCGCCGCCCCCAGCGCCACCGCGTCGTGCCCGGCGGTGCCGAGTTGCAGACGTGGGTACTCGCGGTCGCGACGACTGCTGATGGAACGGCTCAACGGTTCCAGCCCCTCCACCAGCCGATTCATGATCGCGGGCGGCAGGAAACCACTGATCAGGATGGTCTGCGGATCGAGTAGAGACTCGAGGATATTGATCGCCTGGCGCAAGGCCGGCACCGCCTCGTCGAGCCAGGCCTGGACACCAGCGGCAAAGCGCGGCTCGCTCATGTCCCAGGTGCTGATGTCCTGGTCGGCACGCTGGCCCAGGTGCTCGAGCAAGGCGGCGATGGAGATGTAGCGCTCCAGGCAACCGTGGTTGCCGCAATGACAGACCTTGCCGCCGGGCACCACAGTCATGTGGCCGATTTCCCCGGCGTTGTGCCAGTGCCCGGAATACAAGCGGTTACCCAGGTACAAGCCGGCCCCCAGGCCACTGCCGATAAACAGGTGGACGAAGTGCTGCAGGTCGCTGGCAATGCCGTGCAGGCGCTCGCCCATGGTCGCCGCCGTGGCATCGTTTTCCAGCAGCACCGGCAGGCCGACGGCCTGTTGCAGGCGCAGGGCAATATCAGGCTCGTCCCAACCGGACATCGCGGTCGGCCCCACCGCGGTCATGCCCTCGACACTGAACGGTCCCGGCAGAGCCACGCCGACGCCGAGGAAGCGTCCATGGGGCAGTTGCCCGCGAAACGCCGTTACCGTCTCGAGAATCAGCGGCAAAGCCTCTTCGAAGCTGGGGTAGTTCACCGTCAGGGTGACTTGGGCGCGGGTGTTGCCCAACAGGTCGAGCATCACGCCGATGATCGAGTGCTGCGCCACGTGAAAGCCGAGGGAAAAGCCACCCTCCGGATTGATCGACAACGGCACCGGCGGCTGGCCACGACCGATCTTCTCGGCCGCGTGCACCAGCAGCATCCCCTCCTCCTGCAACTCGGCAACGATGTTCGACACCGTCTGCGCCGTCAACGAGGTCAGCCGCGTCAGGTCGGCACGGGTCAGGCGTCCGCCCAGGCGAATGGCTTCGAGGATCACCCGGCGGTTGTGCAGGCGGGCGTGTTCAGCGTTGGTGCCGGTGGTCACCGTGCGGGTGTTCTGGAGACTTTTCATCGGCGAATGATCGGCGCTGCCAATTAATTAAATCAAGTTGAATTAATACTCGTGACGTGCTTTTCTATTCGTCAGGTCGCCGCTGTCCCAGGCGCCCGCAACCCATAACAATAACGACACCGAGTCGCTGCAAGGCGTCGCCGGCACGCAGCACCTTCGCTACCTGCCGCCACCTTCGGTTACTCGCGCAAGAGGACGTCACAGCATGAGCATCTCCAATCCCCCCGGGCAGAGCTCGTCCGGCAGCAAACGCAAGATCGGTCTGTTTCCCGCCACGGCCATCAACATGAGCCAGATGTGCGGCGTCGGCCCGTTCATCACCATTCCCACCATGATCGTCATCATGGGCGGCCCACAGGCATACCTGGGCTGGATTCTCGGCGCGCTGCTGGCCCTGTGCGACGGCCTGGTCTGGGCCGAGCTCGGCGCTTCGCTGCCCGGCGCCGGTGGTACCTACGTCTACCTGCGCGAAGCCTTCGGCAAGCGCACCGGCAAGCTGTTGCCGTTCCTGTTCGTGTGGACCGCAATGCTGTTTATCCCGCTGATCATGTCCACCGGGATCATCGGCTTCGTGCAGTACCTGACCTGGTTCTGGCCGGACATGAGCCAGACCACCGGCAACCTCATCGGCCTGGTGCTGATCTGGCTGATCATCGTGCTGCTCTGGCGCAAGATCGAATCCATCGCCCGCCTGAGCATCGTGCTCTGGGTGATCATGCTGGCGAGTATCGCGGCGCTGATCGCCGCGGCCTTTTCGCACTTCCATCCGGAACTGGCCTTCAGCTTTCCCGAAGGCGCCTTCAACCTCGGCGACAGCAGTTTCTGGCTCGGCATGGCCGGTGGCCTGACCATCGGCATCTACGACTACCTGGGCTACAACACCTCGGCCTACCTGGCCGGGGAAGTCGAACAACCGGGCCGGGTGATCCCCAAGTCGATCGTCTGGTCGGTGCTCGGCATGCTGGTGATCTACCTGTTGATGCAGGTCGGCGTGCTCGGGGTGGTGGACTGGCACCGCATGCTCGACCAGAAGTCGGCGGCCTACAACTCCGTGGCCTCGGTGCTGCTCAGTGAAACCTGGGGCGATACCGCCGCGGCCGTGGTCACCGTGCTGATCCTGATCACCGCCGTGGCCTCGGTGTTCGCCGGCCTGCTCGGTGGTTCGCGGGTGCCGTTCGAGGCGGCGAAGGACAAGGTGTTCTTCAACGCCTTCAGCGTCACCCACCCCAAGCATGACTTCCCGGTCTACGGCATCCTGAGCATGGGCGTGCTGACCTCCGTCGGCTTCATGATCGGACGCCTGACCGACCTCACTACCCTGATCCAGTTGCTGACCACGGTGATGATCCTGGTGCAGTCGGTGGCGCAGATCATTTCGCTGTTCGTGCTGCGCAAGACCAAGCCGCACCTGAGCCGTCCCTACACCATGTGGCTGTACCCGGTGCCGGCGGTGATCGCCCTGCTCGGCTGGGTCTACATTTACCTGGCGTCCAACCACAACGCGCCTGGCGCCTACCCGATCCAGTGGTCGCTGGTGTGGGTCGCGGCCGGTTGCGTGGCCTACCTGTTCTGGGCGCGGGTGCAACAACTCTGGCCCTTCAACAAGACAAGCGATACCCACGATGCACGAGCCGTTGAATAACCCGGACGCCATGGCGTCCACCCAAGGTGTGCTGCTGGCGATCGACGTCGGCGGCACCAAGACCCAGATCGCCTGCTACGACCCGGTCAGCCAGCACCTGAGCACCCGCAGGCTGACCACCCATGCCGACGGCGCCCGTGGCGTACCGGCCTTCGAGCGCATCCTCGCGGCGGCACGCGCCTGTGTCGGCGATTTTGGTACCTCACGGGTGGCCAGCGTGGCCGCGGTGTTCCCCGGGGTCGTGCGTGGTCGCAACCTGTTGATGGCACCGAACACGCCGGGGTTCGAAGAACTCGACCTGCCGTCGTTGCTGGGCGAAGGCCTGGACACCCAAGCCGTGATGCTCGACAACGACGTCAAGGCCGGCGCGCTGGCCGAGGCCCGCTGGGGAGCGCTGGCGGGCATCGACAACGCCATCTACCTCAACCTGGGCACCGGCCTGGCGGCGGCGGCCATCGCCAATGGCCGTTTGATTCGCGGGCAGAACGGCGCGGCCATGGAAATCGGCTACATGCTGGAGCCCTTTCTCGACCCGATGTACCCCGAGCTGTGGCGGACCCACGTACAAGGTGCCGCGCCACTGGAAGAGTTTTTCTCGGGCGCCGCGCTGACCCGCCTGGCCACGGAAATGCTCGGGCCGGGCCACCGCGCCCTGGACCTGTTTGCCAGCCGTGACCTGACGGTTCGCCAGGTGCTGGAACGGCGTATCGCCGGCATGGCGGTGCAGGTCAGCAATCTCGCCGTGGCCCTCGATGTCGAGCGCATCGCCATCGGCGGCGGACTGTTTCACCAGGCCTCGACCCTGGCACCGGCACTGAAACAACTGATCGGCCAGGTGGTGCCCTTCCCTCCGGAGATTGTCGCCGCCCACTTTACCCATGACGCGCCGCTGTGGGGCGCCTTGAGCATGGCCATGGACGCCGCCGGCCTGAGCTTCATTCCCGGCGATCTTCTTTGCGTACCCGACGGCCCACGGGGCTGACGGACATCCAGGTATTTACGTTATGTCACTGATGCTCCAGGAAACCCTGTCGATACCCGCCGTCGTGCAACGCATGCTCGACGATGACCGCGCCATCGTCGCCCTCGGCGAGCAACTGGCCGCCGCGCCGCCGGAGCTGATCATCAGCGTCGCCCGTGGCAGCTCCGATCACGCGGCCGCTTACTTCGGCTATGCCATGATGAGCCAGGTGGGGATTCCCTGGCTGTCGATCCCGCTGTCACTGGTGAGCCTGCAACAGCCGCCGCTGCGCCTGAAACACTGCTGGGTGGCCGCCCTGTCGCAATCGGGCAAGAGCCCGGACCTGATCGCCAGCGTGAACTACCTGAAACAACTGGGGGCCCGCGTGGCGGCGTTCGTCAACACCGCCGGGTCGCCATTGGCCGCCGCCAGCGATGCCGAGGTGCTGCTGCCGGCCGGGCTGGAACAGAGCGTGGCCGCAACCAAAAGCTATGTCGCCATGTTGATGGCCGGGGTACAGACCGTGGCGGCGCTGAGCGCCAGGCTGGGGCAGGACAATGGCCTTGGTGTTGCCCTGCAAGGCTTGCCCGCCGCCCTGGCGCGGGCGGTCGACGAGGACTGGTCGCTGGCCCTTGAGGTTTTGCGCCCGGTCGACAAGATGGTGGTGATCGGACGCGGCCCGGCGCTGCCCATCGCCCAGGAAGCGGCGCTGAAACTCAAGGAAACCTCGGGGATCCAGGCCGAAGCCTTTTCCAGTGCCGAGGTCCGCCACGGACCGATGGAAATCATCGAGGCCGGTTATCCGGTCCTGCTCTTCGCCCCGTCCGGGCCCGAGCAGGCCGGCACCCTGGCGTTCGCCGAGGACATGCGCCAGCGCGGCGCCCGGGTCTTGCTGGTGGCGCCACGAGGAACGCCCGGCGCCAACCTGGTCAGCGTGCCGACGGCCCACCCGTTGCTGGAGCCATTCACCATGATCCAGGGGTTTTACCTGATGGCCGCCAGACTGGCCGAGTTGCGTGGCCGCAATCCCGATCAGCCACGCTTCCTCAAGAAGGTGACCGAGACGCGCTGACTGCGCAAAGCCGCCAGGGACGGACGCGGCTCAACAGCCGCGAACGCTCGAAGCCTCGGCCGTCGCAGAGGCACGCGGCCCGAAGTACAACGCGATCAGCACACCGACGCCGCCCATCACCGCGCAATAACCGACGCAGACCCAAGGACTCCAGGGCATCAGGCCGATCAGCAACAGCGGCGTGGTGCTGGCCCAGAGTGCGTAGGCGATATTGTAGGTAAAGGAAATACCGGAGACCCGGATGCGCGCCGGGAACAATCCCACCATCACTGAAGGCACCGCCCCTACAACACCACAGGCCAGGCCCGCCAGGGCATAGGCCAGGCCAACCCATTCAGCGCCATGGATCAGGCAGCTATAGAGCAGCGCGATGCCCAACGGCAGCAAGGCGCTGTAGAACAGCACCGCGCGCCAGGCACCGATCCGGTCCACCAGCCGGCCGGCCAGGACACAGCCAATGTTCAGGAACACGATCCCCAGGCTGCTGAGGGCGAATGTATGGCTGGCGCTCATGCCGAAGACCTTCTGCATCACGGTCGGCGTGACCACCACCAGCACCACCACCGCCGAGGTCAGGACACAGGTCAGCAGCATCGCCGGCAGGATCGCCCGACGGTGAGTGCGTAGGACCGCCTGCAACGGCACCTCCTCGCCTTCTTCACGACGCGCCTGCAAGGCCATGAACACCGGGGTTTCGCTGAGCCAGCGACGCAGCCAGACACCAATCACGCCGAACACCCCACCCAGCAGGAACGGAAAGCGCCAGGCGAAATCGAGGATTTCGCCGGGGCTGTAGATCCGCGCCAGGGCGGTCGCGGTCAAGGCGCCCAGCAGATAACCGAAGGTCAACCCGGCCTGCAAAACCCCCAGGGCATAACCGCGGTGCCCGGATGGCGCGTGCTCGGCAACAAAGACCCAGGCACTCGGCACCTCGCCGCCCACCGCCGCGCCTTGCAACACCCGCAGCAATAACAGCAGCAGCGGCGCCCAGTAACCGATCTGGGCATAGGTCGGCATGATCCCGATCAGCAGGCACGGCAGGGCCATCATCAGGATGCTCAGGCTGAAGACCCGCTTGCGCCCCAGGCGGTCGGCGAAGTGCGCCATCAGGATGCCGCCCAGCGGGCGAGCCAGATAACCGGTGACGAAAATTCCGAAGCTTTGCAGCAAGCGCAACCATTCGGGCATTTGCGGGGGGAAGAACAACTCGCTGAGGGTCAGCGCGAAGAACATGAAAATAATGAAATCGTAGATTTCCAGCGCACCGCCCAACGCCGCCAGGCCCAGGGTCTTGTAATCGGACCGGGCAAAACGACGGGCGTGCGGAATGTGATCGGCAGTCATGAAAACATCCTGGCAACGTATTCAGGTACCGCATCGGCCGGTTTGCCAGCCGCTGCAAAAATCGGAGGATACCTGAGTTTGCCAAGGGCATTGGGACGACATCGCGGATACCCGTCAGAGGGCAATATCACTCTGCTACCAAAGAGAGTCAGAAAATCTCCCCGGATTGATTTATCGTGGGTACCTGCTTACAGATTGCGCTCCCGGCGCTTCGTCTGTAGCTCCCTAATAAGACCAAGAACAAGAGGACCTCTCCATGGCCGCTGCTATAGAAACCAGCCGCTACGCCCGCTTTGCCCTGCGCTGCTCGAACTGGGCCGAACGCTGGTTTCCCGACTCCTGGGTGTTTGCCGCACTGGCGGTGATCGTCGTCGCCCTGGCCACCCTGGCCATCGGCGCGAAGCCGAGCGAAGCCGCGATGGCCTTCGGTGACGGCTTCTGGAGCCTGATCCCCTTCACCATGCAGATGGCCTTCGTGGTGATCGGCGGTTATGTGGTCGCCAGTTCACCACCGGCGGTGAAGCTGATCGACCGCCTGGCCCGGATCCCGAAGAACGGCCGTTCGGCGGTGGCCTGGGTCGCCCTGATTTCCATGGTCGCCTCGCTGCTGAACTGGGGCCTGTCCCTGGTCTTCGGCGGCTTGCTGGTCCGCGCCCTGGCGCGCCGCACCGATCTGCGCATGGACTACCGCGCCGCCGGTGCCGCCGCCTACCTGGGCCTGGGCGCCGTCTGGGCCCTGGGGCTGTCGTCGTCCGCCGCCCAGCTGCAGGCCAACCCGGCCAGCCTGCCACCGTCGATCCTGTCGATCACCGGGGTGATTCCTTTCACCCAGACCATCTTTCTCTGGCAGTCCGGCGTGCTCTTGCTGGCGCTGATCGTGGTCTCGCTGGTGATCGCCTACGCCACCGCACCGGGCCCCGACTCGGCGCGGGACGCCAAGGCCTGCGGCGTCGATCCGAGCTTCAACCTGCCACCGCTGAGCCAGCGCTCGCGCCCCGGCGAATTGCTGGAATACAGCCCGCTGCTGATCATTCTGCTGGCCTTGCTGGCCGCCGGCTGGCTGTTCCATGAGTTCTCGACCAAACCGGCGATCAGCGCCATTTCCGGGCTGAACACCTACAACTTCCTGTTCCTGATGGCCGGTGCGCTGCTGCATTGGCGCCCGCGCAGTTTTCTCGACGCCGTGGCCCGTGCCGTGCCGACCACTACCGGCGTGCTGATCCAGTTCCCGCTGTACGGTTCCATCGCGGCGCTGATGACCACGGTCAAGGGCGGCGACGCGCTGACCCTGGCCCACCACATCTCGACCTTCTTTACCCAGATCGCTTCGCACGATACCTACGCGTTGCTGATGGGGGTGTACTCGGCGGTGCTCGGCTTCTTCATTCCCTCCGGTGGCGGCAAATGGATCATCGAGGCGCCCTATGTGATGCAAGTGGCCAATGACCTGAAATACCACCTGGGCTGGGCAGTCCAGATCTACAACGCGGCCGAGGCGCTGCCGAACCTGATCAACCCCTTCTACATGCTGCCGCTGCTGGGCGTACTGGGGTTGAAGGCGCGGGACCTGATCGGCTTCTCCTTCGTGCAACTGCTGGTGCACGCACCGTTGGTGCTGTTCCTGTTGTGGGCGCTGGGGACCACCCTGGCCTACAACGCACCCGTCATGCCATAGCGGTTGCTACAAACTGCAAGCCGCTGCAAGAGCGCCGTTATCCGCGCTCTTGTGGCTCGCCGCCCCCAAGTAAAGTAACAAGTAAGTGACAATTTCAAAAACGACGACGCTAATCGTAACGATGCTGAATTGATGCTGAATAAGTACGCAAGAACGCAAATTCCGCGAGTCAGTGATCCGCGTCATGTATTACGCTGTCCGGACAAACCGGCACGATCGTACCATCACGTTTTTTTCCGAGCGTGCCCTGCCCCCACCCGTCGTGCTTCAAGGTGGATGAATCATGGACCAATGGAAAGAAGAGCAATTGCGGCTTCTGGGTTCGGCGCAAGACGAGCAGGAATTGTTCGAGCTCTTGCCCGGTCTGGTCAGGCAACTGGGCTACCCCTATTACCGCTATATCAGACTGGACCCCGGCGCCTCCCCACGGATAAAGAACAACTATCCCGAGGAGTGGAACCAGTACTATCAGGACCACAACCTCCACGAGATCGACCCGGTGCTGACCCGTGCCCGGCATTCCCATATGCCTGTGCTCTGGTCGCCGGAAATTTTTGCCAAGGCCCCAGCGTTCTGGACCCAAAAGCAATCGTTTGGCATGCGTCATGGCTGGTCACAGACGGTACAGCATGTTCAGGGCCACCAGAGCATTCTGTGCGTCGCCCGCCCCAAGGGCGAAATCGATCGCCGCGAGTTCTACCAAAAAGCCGGGCATATTCTGTGGCTGTGCAATGTCCTGCATTCAGCAGCCATCCGCGACCTGTCCAGCACGCCCACGTATCTGCTGTCTCCTCGGGAAGTCGAGGTATTGAAGTGGTCGGGCGAAGGCAAGACAGCACCGGAAATCGCCCGGTTGCTTGAGCTCAACGTGCGCACGGTGAACTTCCATATCGCCAACGCGATCACCAAGACCGGCACCACCAACAAAGTCGCGGCGATGGTCGCGGCGATTCAGTCCGGGGACTTGTAAGGCCCCCGGCAAAATTCCGTCACGCAATCCCTGCCCCATCCCCTCGACAATTGGCATACTGCCCGGCGGCAGAATGGATCTGTCGCTGTTCCGTCATATTGCATTGCTAAGTTTCGATGCGAAATATTTTGATACGTCAAACCCAGCCAGCAGGAACCCAGGATGAGTGACGAGAAAGACCTCGACCAGTCGCAAGCGCCCGAAAACGATAACCCCACCGACACCAGTCGTCGCCGCTTTCTCGGTGGCGTGGCGGTGCTGGGCGTTGGCGCGACGCTGACCGCCTGCGGTTCCCCGAGCGAACCCGGCAAGCCGGACACCCGCGAGCTGTCGGGCGCCGAGCTGGACAAGGCGCTGCACGACCAGGTGAAAACCGTGGTGGTGATCTACGCCGAGAACCGCAGCTTCAATAACCTGTTCGCCGACTTTCCCGGCCTCGAGAAACCCTTGTCAGCCCTTGCGGCGGCGGACTACCAGCAACGCGACCGCGATGGCAGCCTGCTGCAGACCCTGCCGCCGGCCTGGGGCGGTGTGCTGCAGATCGGCCCGCAAAGCGTCGACGGTGTGACCTACCCCGCGGAAACCCAGTTCCAGCAGAACCTGCCCAACGCTCCGTACGCCCTCAAGGGCCCGAACGGCGAGGACCTGCCCCTGAGCCTGGTCACCCGCGACCTGTGGCACGTGTTCTACCAGAACCAGATGCAGATCAACGGCGGCAAGAACGACCAGTTCGTTGCCTGGGCCGACTCCGGCGGCCTGACCATGGGTCACTACGCCCAGAACCGTTACTCGTTGCGCCTGTGGGACGTGGCGAAGGAATTCGTGCTCTGCGACAACTTCTTCCAGGGTGCCTTCGGTGGTTCTTTCCTCAACCACCAATACCTGATCAGCGCGACCGTGCCCTTCTACCCGGACGCCGCCAACTCGGTGGCCAAGCCGCAGATCGCCACGCTGCAGAGCGACGACCCGCTCGGCACGCGCCTCAAACCCCTGGAGAAATCCCCGGCCAGCGCCATGACCGGCGCGCCGCAGTTCGGCCCCAGTGCGTTGACTCCAGACGGCTACGCGGTGAACACCATGGCCCCGCCTTACTGGCCGACCTGGATCCGCGACCCCGATCATCCGGACTATGCCAAGCCGGGCTTGCCCACGGTACTGGTGCCCCAGGGCCACGAACACATCGGCGACAAGCTGTCGAAGAAGAACGTCGACTGGGCCTGGTACGCCGGTGCCTGGCAGGTCACCCTGGACCAGTTCAAGGACTCGGCCGGCATTCCGAAGATCCCGAATTTCCAGTACCACCACCAGCCGTTCAACTACTTCAAGCAGCAGGGCCCGGAAAACCCTGGCGAGCGTGCCAAGCGCCTGCGCGATGGCGGATTGGGCGAGGACCCGAGCAGCAACAAGTTCCTCGCCGATGCCCAGGCCGGCAAGTTGCCAGCGGTGACCTTCTACAAGCCCCAGGGCAACCTGAACATGCACGCCGGTTACGCCGACGTGGCGTCCGGCGACCGGCATATCGACCGTATCCTGAAAGTACTGCAAGAAAGCCCGCAATGGAAAAACATGGTGGTGATCGTCACCGTCGATGAAAACGGCGGCTGGTGGGACCACGTGGCGCCACCGCAAGGCGATCGCTGGGGTCCGGGCACACGGGTTCCGGCCCTGGTGGTCTCGCCTTTCGCCCGCAAGGGCACGGTGGATCACACGGTGTATGACACCGCCTCGATCCTGCGCTTGATCACCCGGGTATTCCAGCTGGAGAAGCTCGACGGTCTCAAGCAGCGTGATGACGCAATGGTCGCCCGCGGCCAGAAGCCGATGGGCGATCTGACCAACGCGCTACGATTTACCGTCTGAGACAGGCACGCGGAGGAGCCAGTAGCTGGCTCCTCTTCTCGCCCCCCGTAGAAGCCGGCTTCTGCAGGTTCGCTCATGTATCGGCGCCGACCAAATAATAGCCCAGAGCCACTATCCGCTTTACCCCCTCCGTACTCCGGTAATATCCTTGCCCGCTAGTATTCTGTTTCAGAATTTTGCCGAGCGAAAAGGGAGTTCGTCGTAATGATCGTAGGGATTGACCTGGGGACCACCAACAGCCTCGTTGCCGTCTGGCGCGGGGAAACCAGCGAGTTGGTACCCAATGCCCTCGGCCAGTTCCTGACCCCCAGCGTGGTCGGCCTGGACGATGAAGGCCGGGTACTGGTCGGCCAGGCGGCGAAAGAACGGCTGCACACCCACTCCCAGACCACCACGTCACTGTTCAAGCGCCATATGGGCAGCGCCCAGGAAGTACGCCTGGGCGATCGCCTTTTCCGTCCGGAGGAACTCTCCGCCCTGGTGCTCAAGAGCCTCAAGGAAGACGTCGAACGTGCCTACGGTGAAACCGTGCACGAAGCCGTGATCAGCGTCCCGGCCTACTTCAGCGATGCCCAGCGCAAAGCCACCCGGATCGCCGGTGAGTTGGCGGGACTGAAAGTCGAAAAACTGATCAACGAACCCACCGCCGCCGCTCTCGCCTATGGCCTGCACCAACGCGACAAGGAAACCTCGTTCCTGGTCTTCGACCTCGGCGGCGGCACGTTCGACGTATCGATCCTTGAGCTCTTCGACGGTGTCATGGAAGTCCGCGCCAGCGCGGGTGACAACTTCCTCGGCGGTGAGGATTTCGATAGCGTATTGCTCGAATACTTTGTCGACAGTCAACGCGGGGCCGCGGACTTCCCGGCCCCGGCCAGCGTCAGCCAGGTATTGCGGCGCGAAGCCGAACGTGTGCGCAAGGCGCTGGGCCAGGATGCCAGCGCCGAGTTCAGCCTGCGTGTCGACGGCCGGCAGTGGAGCCGGACCGTTACCCAACAGCAATTGGCCGAACTCTACGCTCCGCTGCTGGAACGTCTGCGCGGCCCGATCGAACGGGCCCTGCGCGATGCACGGATTCGGGTCAACGACCTGGACGAAATCCTGCTGGTGGGGGGCACCACACGCATGCCGCTGGTGCGCAAGCTGGCCGCCGGCCTTTTCGGACGCTTCCCCTCCATCAGCCTCAATCCGGACGAAGTCGTGGCCCACGGTGCCGCCATTCAAGCCGCACTGAAAGCGCGCTCCGCCGCACTGGAAGAAGTGGTGCTGACCGATGTCTGCTCCTACACCCTTGGGATCGAAACCTCCCATCAGTTCGGCCAACAGATCGACAGCGGACACTACCTGCCCATCATCGAGCGCAACAGCATCGTGCCGGTCAGCCGGGTCAAGACCGTGTATACCCTGCAAGACAACCAGGCCGTGGTGCTGCTGAAAATCTACCAGGGAGAAAGCCGCCTGGTACGCGACAACGTCTTTCTGGGACAGCTGGAAATGCCGGTGCCCAAGCGCAAGGCCGGCGAGGTCTCGCTGGATGTGCGCTTCACCTACGACAACAACGGTCTGCTCGAAGCCCAGGTCAATATTCCGCTGACCGGCGAACAGCACTCGCTGATCATCGAGAACAACCCCGGGGTGCTGTCACCGGAAGAGATCCAACAGCGCTTGCAGGCCCTGACCTTGCTCAAGGTGCACCCACGCGATCAGCAGGTGAACACGGTGCTGAGCGCACGCCTGGAACGTCTTTACCAGGAAAGCCTGGGCGAGTTGCGCGAACGTATCGGCCAATGGGCCGGGCAGTTCCAGCAAGTGCTCGAGGGACAGGACGAACGACGCATTCGCGAGATCCGTCAGGAACTGATCGAGCAGCTGAATAAACTGGACAACGGTATCTGGCACTGACAGGAGCCGCGACATGAATTGCTGGACGCTCTTGCAACTGCCGGAAGACGCCGATGAACGCAGCATCAAGCGCAGCTACGCGCGACTGCTGAAAAGCAATCGCCCGGATGAAGACGCCGTGGGTTTTCAACGCCTGCGCGAAGCCTATGAGCATGCGCTCGAGATTGCTCGCTGGCGGGACGATGACTCGCCAGAAGAAGCGCCTCCCCTGCCCATGGCCGTCCTGACAGCCGACGCGATGGAACACGCCCAAACGTATGAATGGCCCTGGCCCGCGGATATTCAACCGCTGAACACGCGCCCCGCGGCGCCGGTCCGCGATGATCCGATCCCGTCCCTCCTGGCCGACCTCACCGAACAGAACTTGCCGGAGCGTTGGCAGCAGGCACGACAACAGCAATGCGCCGACGCGTTTCAACAGGCGCTGTTGAACCTGTGCTTCGAACAACCGGGGCTGCGTCGTTCAATTGCCGCTTGGGCCGTTCAGCAGTTGGAATGGTTGACGCCCTGGCAAACTGTGCGCATGACACCCTGGCAAGCTGAAGCCTTGTCCAGTGGATTGCTGCAGGAATATCGGCAGACACTGCAGGACCTGCTGGAGGCCGGGCAGGAACGGCCATTCCTCCAGCAGTTGAAAAACTACCTGCAACAGCCCTGGATCAAGGTATTCGACCGGAGCCAGGAATGGCAAAGGATTGTGCTGCAACTGCTCAACGAAACCCAATGGAGCGTGCCGTTATTCGACCGGGTCTGTCAGGCGTTCGGCTGGGACGATCAGGCAGGCGTAACCCCTGAACCGCTGTGGATCTGGCAATCGCTGAACAGGCGCTGCGAGCGCGAAGCCTTCTATGGGGAACTGCAAACCAGAGCCTTGAACCATTTCGAGGGGGAGCCGGTGCAAAAAGCAGCCTTTGTGCTGCTGACGCCCCTGTCTCTCTGGCAACTGGGCCTGGAATTCAAGGGCTTTACCCATAGCCATTGGCAGGCCTGCCAGGACCTTGCAGACCAACTCACCCACAGGTACCCGGAACTTATCGAGCGCCTGCCCAATCCCGACGTTTTTTTCTGGCGCAAGTTCCTACCCCGCGCCGTCCCCCCCTCCAGTTGGAGATGGCTATGGGCCGGCTGCTCGTTGGCGCTGATACTGTCGACGATTCCCGCATGGCAAACCTGGCAAGCCAAAGGCGAGCTAGGGACCAATTTGCTTGTTTCGCTGCTGACGGGTCTGGTCCCGGTGATTGTCGGCACCTATGCGATGAATGTCTGGCAGGCCATCTCCAGGCAACTGCTGACGATCGATTTATGGCTGAGCGAATACCTGCTGCCCAAACGCATCAACCCGAACCGATATTGGCTGGTCATTCGTCACGGCGTGCCGCAGGCAGTCATCGCACTGCTGTTTCTGGCCTGGTCCGGCGGCCTGGGCATGGCGACATTCATCGGCATCGGTGCAATCGGCCTCTTCGACAGCAAGCGCCAGGGCGGCGAGCGCCCCGAATCGATCTGGCGACACCCCTGGCAGGCCATCCTGCACTTCACCCACTGGAGCCCCCTGCAACTGGGATTCTTCCTGCTGATGTTGTGCATCACGATCACATGTTTGCTGGTGGTCCCTGGCTATCCACTGACCGCGGACAGCAGGCGATGAAGTCCGGGGGAACGCCTACGCTTGGTCAGGGATATCAAGTACAAGAAAAATCACAGTTTCCCCATAACGGGAAAATACCACCTGCAGCAGTATGAGCAGTCACCTCACCCAATGGTCAACGCTGAAAAGGATCTGAGCATGTCAAAACTCGCTGTATTGACGAGTACCTTAGCCGCACTCACCCTGAGCACCCTTGCCCACGCCGATGTCGAAATGAAACTGGGTAGCCGGGAACGCGTCACCCAGCTTTTCGCCTATCCCAACAACTGCAACGTCATCTGCTTTCGCAACTGGACCCTGGAACAGACCGCCGAGCACTACCTGAACCAGAGCGTGCAGCGCGACGGCTACACCAACGCCAAGGTGACGGTGAAAGCCGAAGCCGGCCAACTCTATGCCCACTTCAGCGGCGTGCCGAACGGTTATGACAAACCGCTGGCGCAACTGCTCAATGCTGGCGAACTGGCCTACAAAGGCGCCTCGAAACTGAATGCCGACAGCAAATGGGCCTACAACTGGTACCTGTTCCTGCCGCTGGGCCTGGCCCTGGACAACCGCAAGAGTGTCGAACTGCTGCACTTCCCGCCGGATTACTCGTTGACCCAGGCCCAGGACTACCTGGAGTCGGCCACCACCGACCGCTGGGCCGAGCTCCTGACCGACAACGGTATTCCCAAGGAGCAGACACCGGGTTACCAGACCATCATCGACATCGCCCCGATTGCCGCGCCGTCCAACGCCGGCAGTACCCTGGAAACCGTCTACAGCTACTTCACCGACTACCAGACCACCATGGTCAAGGAAGTCAGTGTCACGTCCAAGGGCACGGCGTTGCCGATGGTGGCCTTCGGTGCACCGGTGCGCAACTGGATCAAGCAGCAATATGGCGCGGACGTCGGTGTGCTACAGCTGGGTCTCATCCGCCCGGCAGCGGGGACGATAGTACCGGTGCTGGGCTCCAATCACCCGAGCTATATCTGGTACGCAGCGGACCCGGCCAGCTATGGCGGCGATCAGGCGAAGGCCGATGCGGCGGGCTTGAAGGTCATGGGGCAGGACTTGAGTGCCGCCTGCTGGCAGGCCGGCATGGGCCAGAAACCGGGCAGCGATCCGGCGGCGCAGCTGAAAAGCTGTACCGACAACTGGCAGGTGACCAACACCCAGAAAACCTGCGTGCTGTTCTATGAGTCGATACGCAAGCTGTCGCCAGCCGATGCCGAGAAACAATGCTCGACCACGGCGATCAAGACGCAGCTCAACGAGCTGAAGAAACCGGCACCGGCACCAGTGACGGCGATGCCGGTCATCTGACGAGCGCTACAACATCCACTGTGGGAGCTGGCTTGCCAGCGATGGCGGCCTTGAGGTCAATGTCAGACTCAAGGGCCTCATCGCCGGCAAGCCAGCTCCTACAGGGGCGCTCGACGCAAGATTTGCGGGGTCAGCAAAACCTCAGAGCGCATCCACCGGCCGCAACCGGTACTGCGGCGGCAACTGCTCGATGCCGCTGATGGTGGCGTTCAGACTCTTCCAACGCCCATCCTTGATCCCGTAGATGCAGCCGTGGATCGACAGGCTCTGCCCTCGGTGCCAGGCATTCTGCACAATGGTGGTATGCCCGACGTTGGCCACCTGCTGGATCACGTTCAACTCGCACAAGCGGTCGACCCGCTCTTCCTCGGTCGGCAACTGCGCCAGCACTTCGCGGTTCTCGTAGTACAGGTCGCGAATCGACCGCAGCCAGCCATCGATCAGGCCCAACTGGCGATCCTGCATCGAAGCCCGCACACCGCCGCAACCGTAGTGGCCGGTAACCAGGATATGCTTGACCTTGAGCACATCCACCGCGTACTGGATCACCGACAGGCAATTGAGGTCGGTGTGCAGTACCACGTTGGCCACGTTACGGTGCACGAACAGGTCGCCCGGCAGCATGCCGACGATCTCGTTGGCCGGAACCCGCGCATCGGAGCAGCCGATCCAGAGGAATTCCGGGGTCTGCTGGCGCGCGAGCTTGGCGAAAAACTCCGGGTCTTCTTCCTTGATCGCAGCAGCCCAGCGCTCGTTGTTATCAATCAGATCCTGTAGTTCGTTCATGCTCTGCCGCCTCAAGATAGTCCGAAGTTATGACACCCGACCCCGGCTCGGGGTCACGTGGAAAATCTTCAGTCAACCAACGTACACGCCATCACCACCGCGTCTTCGCGTCCACCCACCGCAGGGTAGTAATCGCGACGGCGTCCGACCTCATTGAAACCATAACGCTCATACAGGCGGAAGGCCGCCCGATTGCTGTCGCGCACTTCAAGGAAACATTCCCGGGCCTCGGCCGCATGGGCCCGCGACATCAGGTGTTCGAGCAGGCGCAAACCCAGGCCACGGCCCTGGCTCTCCGGCTTGACCGTGATATTGAGCAGGTGCGCCTCATCGAGAATGATCTGCACCACGCCATGCCCGACCTGCTGGCTGCCTTCGAACATCAACCAGATCTGGTACTTGCCCAGGCCATCGAGGAAAATCCCGCGGGTCCAGGGATGGCTGAACGCCGCGTATTCGATCTTCAGGACCGCATCCAGGTCCGCCTCGGTCATCGGGCGAAAACTTACCGCATCACTCATCGTTACTTTTCCATCGCGCCATCAGCCGGCGCATGGCTTGCCAGACATCAGCCTTGCGCTGTGGCTCATCCATCAATAATTCCAGACCGGGCAACGCCCAGGCCGATCCCAGGCCTTCGACCTGCAGTTCACGGTTATACGATTGGGCATTGGCTTCACCGGCAAAACGCACTGCCGGCAGGCCGATCAGCCACAGGCAGGCGCACTCGCCCTCTTCCCGACGGGCCTGGACAAAGCCCTGGACAAAGTCCCGCGCCGCATCCGGGCCCTGGTCGAGGTTGCCGCGTACCAGCAGCGGCCAGCGCACCGGCTCGCCGACAATCTGCGGGCTGTCCGGCAGCCCGGCGGCGCGCAGCATGTCCTTGAGCAACAGGTAGGCCGGGTCGCGACTCTGGAACGCCTCGCCTGTGGGTAACTCCACCAGCACCAGGCAACGCCCGGCGCGCAACAATTGCAGGGCGAAACGCGGCGGCGGGACCTGAACCGCCTTGACCGGGGCCGGCGCCTCTTCAACAGCGACCGCCGGCTTGCTTTCGGCGCGCTGGATCGGCGAGGGCCGTGGCACTTCGATCTTTGGCCGCTCGACGGGCCTGGCCATCGGTTCAGCGGCCTTGCTCGCCTCAGGCACGGGAGCCTGGACCTCGACCAACGGCTCCGGCTCGACAAACAACTCCGGCCGCGACGGCGCGGCGAACGGCAGTTCGGTGCGGGGCAGCCAGTGGACCACCTGCATGGCGGTCAGATAAGCGCGGCGGCGGGACTCGATAAGCAAAGGTCGGCCATCTGTGGATAAGTTGAAGCAGGGATTCTACCGCCCTTCGGCGAAGATCGCCCGCAGTTGATCGCAAGAACGCCAAGCCTCCGATCACCTGCGGGTCAATCAGGTGCTTGATGCAGTACAATCGCTCCTTTTAATTTGCCAACCAGCCGGCCTCTCCCATGATCGAACCCAAGCGCGTCTTGCGCGCCCTCGCCGAGCACTGGGCCCTTCTGGAGCCTCTGTGCGAACACTTCGACCAAGGCACCCTGAGCCTCGGTGAACTGCGCCAGCAACTGGCTGCCCAGCAGCTGGACAGCACGCCCCAGGACATCACCAGCCTGCTGGACGTGTGGATTCGCCTCGATATCCTGGTGCCCGTGGCGAAAAGCCCGAACCGTTTCGAGCTCAATGCCCAGATCCACGACTTCCTCGCCTACCTGCGCCGCGAACACCGCCTGGGCCTGTGCCTGGAAATCGAAGCCTACCTGCGCCACCTCGAGCGCCTGGCCGGTTACATCCAGGATGCCTTCGATATCCGCGACGGCAACGACCTGGCCCGCCAGCTGCGCCTGCTCGACATGCGCGTGCGTGATGTACTGAAAAAGCTCGCCAACGACGAACAGGCCCTGGTGGCCGTCGCCGAACGGGCCAAGACCAGCGACCGGCAGATCCCGCTGCGCCAGCGTTACGCCGAGGTCCTGGCGACCTGGGACGAATACGTCGAGCCGATGATCCAGCTGGTGAACGCCGACGGCGCCTTCGAACAGGGCGTGCGCAAGGTCGAGAACGTGCTGTTGCGCATGCTCAGCGAACAGCAACGTCTTGGCCACCTGGTGGACGACGACATGCTGCTGCGCACCCACGCGCGGATCCTGGAAATGCAGACCAGCGCCCAGTTGACCCTGCGCCATGCCCGCGAACTGCTGCTGCCGCTGCGTGAAGAAGCCCGCCGGCACAACGCCGTGACCCGTGGCGCGGCCCTGGCCCTGTCGGTGATCCGCCGCAAAGGGCTGGACGCCGTGCCGCAAGCGGCGATGCCGATGTTCACCCGCCCGCAAAGCACCTTTCTCGGCAGCTCCGGCCAGGTCGAGGCCTATGTCTATGCCCTGGCCCGCTTCGAAGCCAAGCCGTCGCGTTTCCCCAAGGCGCACAAGTCGTCCAAGGGCGGCGAGTCGCCACGGGCGCCGCGCACGGTCAAGGAAATGCTCGAACGCTGCAGCGACGCCCTGCCGATGCCGGACCTGATGAGCTGGCTGCTGGAGCAGGAGCCGGACGGCGCCACCGACGAATTGCTCTACTGGTTCTCGCGCCTGTCGCGGGAAAAACGTTTCCAGCGCGAGCGCCTCGAACGCCGCGACTACCACACCCAGGAGCACCAGGTCAGCCTGCGCTCCTTCGCCCTGCTCTCGCGTGTCGAAGAAGCCGGCGAAAATTCCGCGAGCACACCCCATGCATCTTGATCTTTCCGAACTGTCCCAGCTGGCGCCGATCTTTCGCGAGCTGTTCAAGGGTTACCACGTCAGCCGCCGCGACCCGGAGCTGTACGCCCAACTGTCCAACTGCCAGGACCAGTACCGCACCCTGTTCAAGGCCCTGGGCTTCGAGCTGGTCTGCGACACCCGTGGTTTCTACTACTTCGTCCCGGACAATGCCGCCGCCCAGGTGAACAAGACCGCCCAGCGCCTGGCGCTGTTCACCTTCATCCTGGTGGAACACCTCGCCGACCAGGGCCGCGACCCGGTGGCCGTGCTCGATGGCGGCAGCCTCGGTCGTGACGAACTGCCGTCGCTGCTGGAGAAATACCGCGACCTGTTCGTCCAGGCCGAAGTCACCACCCAGGAAGAGCTGGAAGAGAAGATCATGCGCCGCATGACCCAGCTCGGCTTCGCCCTCGAAGAACCCGGCCTGTTCCGCTTCCTGCCACCGATGCACCGCTTCCTCGACGTCTGCCTGTCGGTCCAGCAGGACCGCGACATGGCCGCCAGCCTGCACAGCGTGCTGCCGTTGCCGACGCCGGTGCTGGTGGATGACGACAGCGACGAAAAATTGCTGGAAACCGATGACCCGCTGGACCTCAGCGAATTCGTCGAGCCCACCGAAGAAAGTGAAGAAGACGCGCTGGCCCGGGCCATTGCCGCCGAGCAACAGGAGATGGACGCATGAGCCAGGAACGCTACGGTATTCGCCGCTTCGCCCTGCTGAACACCGCCGGCTACAGCCTCGGCCTGTTTCCCCTGGAACATCCGCTGTCGGTGTACGGCGCGAACAACCTGGGTAAATCGGCCTCGATCAACGCCTTGCAGTTCCCGATCCTGGCACGCATGTCGGACATGAGCTTCGGCAAGTACAGCCTGGAACAGTCGCGGCGCTTCTACTTCGCCACCGACACCAGCTACATCCTCGTCGAAGTCGCCCTGCCCCACGGCCCCCATGTGATCGGCGTGGTCGGGCGCGGCCCGGGCGGCGGTTTCGGCCACCAGTTCTTCGCCTACGCCGGACGCCTGGACCTGGCCCACTACCAGAAAGACGACACCTGCCTGCGCCAGAAGGAACTGTTCAACAACCTTGAACGCAACGGCCTGAAAGCCTACGAGCTCAAGCCCGATGAACTGCGTCGACTGCTGGTCGGCGGTCATACTTCGATTCCGCTGGACCTGACGCTGATCCCGCTGCGCTCCACCAGCGAACAGAGCCTGAAGACCTTCCGCGCGCTGTTCATCAACCTGCTGCATATGCGCGAGATCACCGCCGCCAAGCTCAAGCAGCTGTTCCTCGATGCCTTCGAGCACAGCCTGCGTTCCGGCAGCGTCGACTATATCGCCGCCTGCGAGGAAGCCTTCCGCGATGTGCGGCGCATGGAGCAGGACTACAACGCCATGGTTGCCGCCGGCCCCCTGGTCGAGGCGCTGGCCTCGGGGGTACGCCAGCGCGATGTGCTGCGCGGCAAACTGCACCGTATTTCACCGCTGCTGGACTCGTTGCTCGGTACCTGGTCGGACTATGCCGGTGCGCGCAAGGAAGAGCTGGTCATCCAGTCCGAGCATTACCGTAATGAACAGGACGCCTTGCAGAACGACCAGCGCAGCAGCACCCAGGAGCTGATGCGCCTGGAGCGGGAAATCAGCGACCTGCAACGCTGGCTCGGTGAACTGTCGGTACTCAAGAATCGCTTCGCCCTGGTCAACGATGTGAAGGTGCTGGAGCAGCAACTGCTGGCGGCCAAGGATGCCCACGACGAACTGGCCGGCGCCCTGGCCCAGTCCCGGCAGTTCAGCGCCGAGGACCTGGAAGAACGTCTGCGCGACCTGGAAAAACGCCTGAAGTCGGTGAAACAGCAACTCGATCACGCCGACAACAACAGCTATGCACGGCTGCGCGAAGAGTTCTCGCAACAGGATGTCGAGCGCCTGATGCGCCTGTTCAATAGCGCCCTGTTCAGCCTGCCCCTGGGCGAGCACGGCATTGCCCTGGACGAGGAAGGCGAGTGGGTCAAGTCCATGGAACTGATCCTCGACGGTTTCAAGGGCGAACGCTTCGAAGTGCCGGGCCTGTCCATCGACCTGTCCCATATCGAGCCGCCGGCGCTGCAAGCTCTGGCCGATCGTGCTGCATTGCGTGACCAGAAAGAGCGCCTGGAGAAAGAGCTCAAGCAGCTGAAAACCCAGCAGGCCGTCGCCGCCGACCGGGCCGCGAGCAAGACCCAGACCGAAGCGCTGTACCAGCAAGTGCTGGACGCGCAGAAAGCCCTGGAAGACTTCCGCCGTGCCCAGACCCTGAGCGCCGAGGAAGGCGACAAGCTGGAACAATTGGCCCAACTGGAAGGCGCGCAGGATGAACTGAAGCGCTCCAGCGATGCCTTCACCGAACGCGTCCAGCAGCTGTCGGCCAAGCTGCAATTGGTGGGCCGGCAGATCGGCGATATGGAAGCCAAGCAGCGTACCCTCGACGACGCCCTGCGCCGTCGCCAGCTGCTGCCGGCCGACCTGCCGTTCGGCACGCCGTTCATGGATCCGATAGATGACTCCATGGACAACCTGCTGCCGCTGCTCAACGACTACCAGGACAGCTGGCAGGGCTTGCAGCGGGCCGACGGGCAGATCGATGCGCTCTACGCCCAGGTGCGTCTCAAGGGCGTGGCCAAGTTCGACAGCGAGGACGACATCGAGCGCCGCCTGCAACTGCTGATCAACGCCTATGACCACCGCACCGACGAAGCCCTGACCCTGGGCAAGGCGCGCCGTGCGGCGGTGACCGATATCGCCCGGACCCTGCGTAATATCCGCAGCGACTACGACAGCCTGGAACACCAGCTGGCGCTGTTCAACCGCGAGATCAACAAGCGCCAGGTCTCCAACCTGCAGAGCTTCCGTATCGTGCTGGCGCCAAACAAGGACGCGCTCAAGCATATCGACCAGATCATCCACAGTGCCGGCCAGTACGAGGAAGGCGAAACCCTGTCGGTGTTCGACCTGAGCCAGAGTGCCGATCAGGACAACAAGAACGAAGAGGCCAAGGAATACCTGGCGCGGCTGGTGGCGGCAAACCACAACCAGCTGGGCTTGAAGGACCTGTTCGAGCTGGCGTTCGAGATCACCAAGGTCAACGGCCAGCCGGTGATCCACACCGATATCGACGGCGCGGCGTCCAACGGGACGACCATGACCATCAAGGCGCTGACCAACATGTACCTGTTGCTGCACCTGATGGACCGCGACCAGGCCGGGCGCGTGCGTCTGCCGTACTACCTCGACGAGGCCGCGGACATCGACGAACGCAACCAGGCGGCGTTGCTGGAGACCAGCCTGCAACTGGGCTTCGTGCCGATCCTGGCGAGCGTGAAGCCGCAGGTGTCGGCGCACGTAGCCATCGACCTTGAAGGCGGCAGCGGGCCGAACGGGATCTATATCGACGAAGCGGACTGGAAGTACATCCGCCGGCACGATGAGGTCCGGGCAACGGTGCCGAGCGAAGCGGCGGAACCGGAGCTGGACGAGGTCTGACTTCAGAAGCTGGAAAGCAAAAGGCCGCGATCATTGATCGCGGCCTTTTCATTCTTGTGCCCAGCCCACGAATACATGCCGACATTTGTCGCGCTGCTGCCTGTGTGGGAGCGGAGCTTGCCCGCGAAAGGAGCGCTGCAGTTTTCCAGGCACACCGCGTTATCGTTCTTCGCGGCGGTGCGGCGTCCCGACAAGCTCCGCTCCCACACAAGCTCTACACCCCATACAAACTCTACAGCCGCGCAAGCTCTGCGGCTGCCGGCCTGGTGTCTACCCACAATCCCCCGGCTATTTGCCCAGGCTGATCTTCGGCGCCCAGGTCAGCCACTCATCCTCGAACTTGTCGAACAGCGGGAAGGTCTGCAACGGCCGCGCCGCCGCGCCCATGCGCTCGCCATCCGGCGTGGCAAAGGCGATCCCGCCCTGGATCAGCGTCTCCAGCGATTCGGTACGCACCGTCGCGCCTTTGAACAAGCCGAAGTCGACACCAAACCCGCTGGTGTTCCAGAACCGGCTGCCAGTGTGCACCAGCGATGCATAACGGGGCTCGATCAGGATATGGATCAACACCCGGTCGGCGGTCGCTCCCAGCTCATACCCGGTCACCTTGCCCACCGTCACCTCGCGGTAGGTCACCGGCACGCCTTCCTTCAGCGAACCACGTCGCGCGGCGCTCAGGGTCAGGCTCAACCCGGCTTGCGGCACCGCCGCATCCGGCGGTTCCTTGAGCGCGACAAAATCCTTCTGCACCCCGAGTTTCTTCGTTGCCGGCTGCACCTCGAGGTACTGCCCGGTGACCAGGGTTTCCAGATTGGCGGTCTTGATCAGGCCCAACTCCGGTTTCACCACCCAGAACTGGCTGCCGGCCCGGGCGATACGCTCCGGCACTTCGGTAATCCGCGCCGACAGCAACACCGACTGCAGGTCATCGCTCAGGTCGACACTTTCGATCTTGCCCACATCCAGGCCTTTGAAGCGGATCGGCGTGCCACTGCGCAGGCCGTCGGCGCGATCGACCCGAATGGTGATCAGGGTGCCTTGCTGCTGCGCCTCGTCATGGTTGGGAAACAGGCGGAAACGCGGAATGCGTTTTTGCAACGGGGCTTTGTCCAGTGGGGTCTCGAAGGCGATACCACCGGCCATCAGGCTTTGCAGGGACTCACTCTTCACCTGGATGCCACCGGTCAGGCCACCGCTCAGGGTGATGCCACTGGCGTTCCAGAAACGGCTCGAAGCGTTGACCAGGTTTTCATATTCCTTCTCGATATGGACGCCGATAATCACTTGTTTGCGGGTACGGGAGAACTGGTAGCTCTGTACCGAGCCGACTTTCACCTGGCGGTAGAGCACCGGGCTGCCGACATCCAGGGAACCCAGGTTGTCAGTGAACAGCACCATGTGCAGACCCGGCGAGCGCAGGTCCAGAGGCGGCGCCTTGGCTCGGGCCTCGAACTCACGCTGCGGGTGACCGCCTTTGTCGCCGGGGCGAATGGCGATGTAGTTGCCTTTGACCAGGGCCTCGATCCCGGTGATACCGGCCAGGGAAATCGACGGCTTGACCACCCAGAACTGGGTACCGTCCACCAGGTAATCCTCGGCCAGCGGATCGAGGGTCAACTCGGCGTTGGCGCTGGTCAGGTCGGGGTCGATCTTCAGGGTTTTCAGGCTGCCGACCTGGATACCTTTGTACATCACCGGCGTACGCCCAGCCTGCAACCCCTCGAAGTCGCTGAGTTTCACCTTGACGCGGATCCCGGCCTGGGCGGCGTCGAAATCCTCATAAAGGCGGAACGGCAGGCTCGGGTCGGTGGGCGGGCTGTCCTTGCGATTCTCCGGCGTGGCGAAGGCGATACCACCGGCGACGATGCTCGCCAGGGACTCGCTGCGCACCTTCACCCCGGACAAATTGGCGTCGATGCTGATGCCGCTGGCGTTCCAGAAACGCGTGTGTTTGCGCACCAGGTTGGCGTAGGTCGGCTCGATAAAGACCTTGAGCTCGACCATGTTCTGGTCCGCCGAGAGTGCATAACTCTTGATCTGGCCGACCTGGATCTGCTTGTAGAACACCGGGCTGCCACGGTTCAGGGAACCCAGGCGGTCGGCCTTGATGGTGATATGCAGGCCCGGCTTGAGGTCCGACAGCGGCGGCTCCTGGTTCAACGCCTTGAACCTGCGCTCCGGTTCGCCATCCCCGGGACTGACCGCGATGTAGTTGCCGGACACCAGGGTATCCAGGCCGGTGATCCCCGCCAGGGTCACACTCGGTTTGACCAGCCAGAAGCGGGTGTTGGTGCGCAGGGACGACTCGACATCCTTGTTCATCTCGATGGTGGCGACGACCCCCTTGGTGGAGCCTTCGACATCCAGGCTCAGGCCCTTGACCTTGCCGATGGGCATGCCCTTGTAGACGATCTCGGTCTTGTTGGCCTGGATGCCCTCGCCGCTTTCGAAGCGCACCTGGATTTCAATGCCGGTCTGATTATAGGCACGCCAGCCGAGCCAGCCGCCGATGATCAGGGCAATCAGCGGCAGGACCCAGACGGCCGACCAGTTCGAGGCCGGACGGGTTTTGGCTTTTGGCAAATCACTCATGGTCGTCGTCCGACTCCGTGTTGTCCCAGATGAGTCGGGGATCGAAGGTTACTGCGGCAAGCATCGTCAAGATCACCACACTGGCAAAGGCTATCGCGCCGAGATTGGCTTCGACGCTGGCAATTCTTCCAAAGTTCACGACCGCCACCAGAATGGCGATCACAAAGATATCCAACATTGACCAGCGGCCAATGAACTCGATAAAGCGGTACATGATGATCCGCTGCCGGGCCGACATTGGCTGGTGACGCTGAACCGAGAACAAGAGCAGGGCGATGCCCACCAGTTTGAACGTCGGTACCAGAATACTGGCGACAAAAACCACGGCGGCAATGGGAAACATACCGTGCTGCACCAGGGTGATGACACCGGACATGATGGTACTGGGATCGCCCTTGCCCAGGGAACTGACGGTCATGATCGGCAACATATTGGCCGGGATATAGAGAATCGCCGAGGTCAGCAGCAAGGCCCAGGTGCGCATCAGGCTGTTGGGGCGCCGTGGGTGCACAGCCGCACCGCAGCGAGTACAGGCCTGCTCGTCGCTGTCCTCTTCCTGGCGGTTCAACTCGTGGCATTCCGTACAGATCAGGATGCCTGCATCAATCGCCCGCATGTTCGTCCTCTCCCGATAACGCCTGCCAGATCTGGTGGGGCGACATGACCACCTCCAGCATTACTTGGACCAGCAGCAAACCGACAAAGCAGGCCAGGCCCAATCCGAGGCTCAGCTCCGCCAGGTCGGCGAGTTTGACAATCGCCACCAACACCCCCATGAGATAGACCTCAAGCATGCCCCAATCGCGCAGGTGGTGGTAAATGCGGTACAGCAACAAACCATAGCTGCGCCCGATATCCCAGCGAATGCTCAACAGCACGGCCAACTGGCAGAGCAGCTTGAGCAAGGGGATACCCATGCTGCACAGGAACACCACCACGGCGATGCCGGACATGCTGGTATGGTACAGGCCCAGTACGCCGCTCCAGACCGTATCGTCGGAAGTCCGGCCCAGAAGATTGAGCTGCATGATGGGTAAAAAGTTCGCCGGGATGTACAACAGCAGTGCGGCGAGCACCAGGGCCAGGCTACGTTCGACGACATTGTGCCGATGGGCGTAGAGCTCGTAGCCGCAGCGTGGGCACTGGGCTTTTTCGCCAAGGCCGAGCTGGGGCTTGCGCATCAGCAGGTCGCACTCGTGGCAGGCCACCAGCGTGTCCAGGGGAAGTTCCGACACCTTTGAAGGGTCAACCGGATCCGGCATAAATGGGCTCAGGTTCTGTAAAAGACGGGGGCTATTCTAGTGTTCCGGCTCAAAAATAACCTTGTCAATTTGTCAGGAAACGGTCTGATTCGTCGAGGGCTTGCATATGACTCTTGGGCCCTGCAGCGCCTATTCGGCCGTCTTCGCGGGCAAGCCCTGCTCCTACAGTGTGGTGTCGTACACAAGATCGGTGAACGACGACGTCCTGTAGGAGCCGGGCTTGTCGGATCGCCGCACCGCCGCGAAGAGGCCCCTGAGCCATGCGACATTTCAACGCCACAAAAACAAAACCCCAACTGCTTTCGCAATTGGGGTTTCGGAATTTAATCTTGACGATGACCTACTCTCACATGGGGAAACCCCACACTACCATCGGCGATGCATCGTTTCACTGCTGAGTTCGGGATGGGATCAGGTGGTTCCAATGCTCTATGGTCGTCAAGAAATTCGGTAGCCAGCTCGTTTGCCCTTACGGGTTCACGCTCGTTTGCCCTTACTCGT
>NZ_JALMEZ010000013.1:0-261832 GCF_023242495.1 Pseudomonas sp. MWU13-2862
GCAGGCAGCGCGGTTTTTCAGGTACACCGCGTCATCGTTCATCGCGAGCAAGCTTGCTCCTACAGAAAAAAGCGTCGGCGTTGAAACAAAAAGCCCGCGTTGCCTGGAAAGGCAGCGCGGGCTTCTGTGTTTCTGGCGTTTCTAGCGGGCGGGGATCACTTCCAGTACGCGTATCGTCCCGGTTTCCGGGTAATGCCAGCGTACATCCAGATCCCAGAACTGGGCGCCATATTCCCGTTCCGGGGTTGGCTTCTGATAAGCCGGACGCGGGTCCTGGGCCAGGCATTGCTCGATCAGTTCGACCAGGGGCTCTTCAAGGCGCTGAGCATGGTCATGGGCCTGTTGCAGTGCACCCTCCGTCCACAGCACGGGAATCAGCGCAGGCGCGGCACTGGCGATGGCATTGACGGCGCCAGGGATGATGTCGGCGTAGGGGACATACGGCTTGATATCGAGAATCGGCGTGCCATCCAGCAGATCTATGCCGGAGATCCACAGGCGCTGGGCCTCGACCCGGTCCAGTTTGACCACCGACTGGCCGATACCGTTCGGCCGGTGGGTCGCCCGGGTGGCGAAGACCCCCATGGACTGGTTGCCCCCCAGGCGCGGCGGGCGCACCTTCAAGCGTGGTTTGTCTTCCAGGGCCTGATGGAACAGGAACAGCAGCCAGACATGACTGACCTGCTCCAGCCCCTGTACGGCCTCGCCCTGGTCGAACGGCGCGACCAGCTCCAGAACTCCGCGGGCAGCCGGCGCCAGCTGTGGCTGGCGCGGAATGGCGAACTTCTCCTTGAAGCAGGAGCGCACGAAACCGATGGGGGAGACGCTATAGGTCATGGTCCGGCCCCTCAGGCGCCGATCCCCAGCATGTCCCGGGCCACGGCTTCGGCGATACGGATACCGTCGACACCCGCCGAGAGGATCCCGCCGGCATAACCGGCGCCTTCACCCGCCGGGAACAGGCCCTTGACGTTCAGGCTCTGCATCGACTCGTTACGGGTCATGCGCAGCGGCGAGGAGGTACGGGTTTCAATCCCGGTCAGCACCGCGTCATGCAGGGAATAGCCCTTGATCTGCCGTTCGAACGCCGGCAAGGCTTCGCGAATGGCTTCGATGGCGAAGTCCGGCAGCGCCAGGGCCAGATCGCCGAGGGCCACGCCTGGCTTGTAGGACGGTTCCACACTGCCCAGGGCGGTGGAAGGCTTGCCGGCGATAAAGTCACCGACCAGTTGCGCCGGGGCTTCGTAGTTGCTGCCACCGAGGATAAAGGCGTGGGACTCCAGGCGCTCCTGCAGCTCGATACCGGCCAGCGGGCCACCCGGATAGTCGACTTCCGGGGTGATGCCGACGACGATCCCGGAGTTGGCATTGCGCTCGTTGCGCGAGTATTGGCTCATGCCGTTGGTGACCACCCGGTTCGGCTCGGAGGTTGCCGCCACCACGGTGCCGCCCGGGCACATGCAGAAGCTGTAGACCGAACGGCCGTTCTTGGCGTGGTGCACCAGCTTGTAGTCGGCCGCACCGAGTTTCGGGTGCCCGGCGTATTTGCCCAGGCGCGCGCGGTCGATCAGCGATTGCGGGTGTTCGATACGGAAACCCACCGAGAACGGCTTGGCTTCCATGTACACGCCACGGCCGTGGAGCATGCGGAAGGTGTCGCGGGCGCTATGACCCAGGGCCATGATCACGTGCCGGGAGTGGATCTGTTCGCCGCTGTCGAGCTGCACGCCGGTCAGTTGGCCGTCGTCGATCAGCACATCGGTGACCCGCTGCTGGAAGCGCACTTCGCCGCCCAGGGCTTTGATCTGCTGGCGCATGTTCTCCACCACGCCGGTGAGGCGGAAGGTGCCGATATGCGGTTTGCTGACGTAGAGGATTTCTTCCGGCGCGCCGGCCTTGACGAACTCGTGCAGGACCTTGCGGCCGTGGTGGTTCGGGTCCTTGATCTGGCTGTAGAGCTTGCCGTCGGAGAAGGTCCCGGCGCCGCCTTCGCCGAACTGCACGTTGGACTCGGGGTTGAGCACGCTTTTACGCCACAGGCCCCAGGTGTCCTTGGTCCGCTCGCGCACTTCCTTGCCGCGTTCGAGGATGATCGGCTTGAAGCCCATCTGCGCCAGCAGCAGACCGGCGAAGATCCCGCAGGGGCCGAAGCCGACGACCACGGGACGCTCCTGCAGATCGGCCGGCGCCTGGCCGACCACCTTGTAGCTGACGTCCGGGGCCGGGTTGACATTGCGGTCCTCGGCGAACTTTTTCAGCAGCGCGTCTTCGCCATGGGCCGACAGGTCGATGGTGTAGATGAAGCAGAGCTCGGAGGACTTCTTGCGGGCGTCGTAGCTGCGCTTGAACAAGGTGAAATCGAGCAGGTCATCGCTGGCGATGCCCAGGCGCTGGACGATGGCCGGGCGCAGGTCTTCGTCGGGATGGTCGATCGGCAGCTTGAGTTCGGTGATTCGTAACATGACAGGGTCCAGTGTGCGGGCCACGCGGGCGCGCCGGCTTTACATCAAACCGGTGATTATAAGCCCCAACGGCCAGATTCCGTGAGGCTAAAACAGCAGCTCGTCGAATCAGTCGTTACGGGCGCCGCCGAAATAGCCGCAGCCACGCTGGACCTGGCCGTTGACCCGCAGTTCGGCGCTCAGGTGGCGCACGCTGCCGGTGCTGCTGTCGACGCAGGACTGCGGCGCGACCCACAGCTCGATGTGCTGGGCATTGGCTTCGCTGCTCAGGCTGAAGCGCCCGTCACCCAGTTGTTCTTCCAGATAGGGCAGGGCCAGGGGCGGCTGGTTTTCGCGTTCGAGTATCATGCCGTTGCCGCCGACCTTCAGGCTCCATTCCGGGCTGTGGCCGCTGGCAATCACGGTCTGGAATTTGAAGTTGGGCTCGTCGCAACTGGCGGTGCCGCGTTCCAGGCGGTAGTACTGTTGCAGGTTCAACTGGCCGTCGCTGCCGTCGGTCGTGCTGGAGGAAAACTTGCCGCGCAGGTCGGCGAACAGCTTGCCAGACGGACCGGACAGGCTGGCGGCCTGCTGCAGGACGCTGGTGTTGCCGCTGTCGCTGACGACAAAGCGACGCTGTTCCTGGCAGGGCTGGAACATCAGCTTGCCATCGACGCTGGTGAGTTCGCCTTGCATCCGGCTCAGGCCCGCCGTGGGATGCGAGGTGGCCGGTGCAAGCATCTGGCAGCCGGCGGCGAACAGCGGCAGGGCGAAAATCATCAAGGAACGGGCAACGCGCATCGTGGGGTCTCCTGGCAAGTGCCGCCACGTTACTCAGGCCAGGAGAGCTGCACAAGCCTTGAGACCCGCTCCCATGGGTTTTGCGGCGTTCTCAGGGGCCCTTTCGCGGGCAAGCCCTGCTCCTACAGTTTGGTGCCGATCACAAGTTTTGCGTACGACACAAACCTGTAGGAGCAGGGCTTGCCCGCGAAGAGGTCCTGAAGGTCGACAAAAACCTCGCCGACATTCAACCGACGTAGTAGGTCTGACCCGTCTGCAGTCCTTCCACGCTCTTGGCGTAGGCCAAGGCCACATCTGCCGCCGGCACCGGCTTGAATCCACGGAAGTACGGCGCATAGCTGCCCATGGCTTCCACCAGCACGTTCGGGCTGATGGAGTTCACCCGCAGACCGCGCGGCAACTCGATGGCGGCGGCCTTGACGAAGCCGTCGATGGCCCCGTTGACCAGGCTGGCCGAGGCACCGGTACGGATCGGATCGCGGTTCAGAATGCCACTGGTCAGGGTGAACGAGGCGCCGTCGTTGGCGTACTCGCGACCGATCAGCACCAGGTTGACCTGGCCCATCAATTTGTCCTGCAGACCCAGCGCAAAGTCCTTCTCGCTCATCTCGGCCAACGGCACGAAGTTCACGTTACCGGCGGCGCAGACCAATCCATCGAACTTGCCGGTTTGCTCGAACAGCTTGCGAATCGACGCGCTGTCGCTGATGTCCACGTGCAGGTCACCGCTGTTGCGGCCGATCTTGATGATCTCGTGACGCTGGCCCAGTTCCTCTGCCACGGCCGAGCCGATGGTGCCGTGGGCGCCAATCAATAGGATTTTCATGGTGCGGTTCCTCCAGTGGGTGATTGAGCTTTCAGTCTAGAGTGGATTTTTCCATTGATAAGCGCGCTAATAGGCAACCTTTGGTTTTCTTTTGGAAACAATCCAGTGAGCGAGATGGATGATCTGGCGGCGTTCGCAGTATTGGTCGAGGCGGGCAGCTTTACCTTGGCCGCCCAGCAACTGGGCTGCAGCAAGGGGCAGTTATCCAAGCGCATCAGCCAACTGGAGGCGCAGTTCTCGGTGGTGTTGTTGCACCGCACGACGCGGCGCCTGAGCCTCACCGCCGCCGGTGCGGCCTTGTTGCCCCAGGCCCAGGCGCTGGTGGTGCAAGTGGAGCGGGCGCATCAGGCCCTGGCCCGGCTCAAGGACGATATCGCCGGTCCCGTGCGCATGACCGTGCCGGTGTCCCTGGGGGAAACCTTTTTTGATGGCTTGTTGCTGGAGTTTTCCCGGGATTATCCCGATGTCCAGATCGAGCTGGACCTGAACAACGGTTTCCGCGATCTGGCCCGCGAGGGCTTCGATCTGGCGATTCGCACCGAAGTCGGCAACGACGAACGCCTGGTGGCTCGGCCATTGCTGGTGATGAACGAACTGACCTGTGCCAGCCCGGCCTATCTGGAACGTTACGGCGAGCCGCAGACGCCCCAGGAGCTGGCCAATCACCGTTGTCTGCTCAATAGCCACTACAGTGGCCGCGAGGAGTGGCAATACCACCGGCAGCATGAGCTGCTACGGGTGCGGGTGGGTGGCCCCTTTGCCAGCAATCACTACAACTTGCTGAAGAAAGCGGCACTGGTGGGCGCCGGTATCGCCCGCCTGCCGTCCTACGTCCTGCCCGCGGAACTGGCTGATGGCCGTCTGCGCTGGCTGTTGCGCGACTACCGTACCCGCGATATGCCGCTATATCTGGTGCACCCTTACCAGGGCGGCCTGCCGCGCCGTACGCAGGTGTTGGCCGACTATCTGATCGGCTGGTTCAAGCGTAGCGGCGAGGCCTTGGAGCGGCTTCAGCGATAACGCTTGGCGATCAAGTGATCGATGGAGAACACACCCGGTCCCTTGGCCATCAACAGCAGCAGGATAGCCATCCAGGTGCCGTGGGTCGGGTAGGCATTCGGGTAGACGAACAGCTGGATGGTCAGGGTCATGCCGAACAGCGCCAATGCCGAAAAGCGCGTGGCGAACCCCAGCAGGATCAGTACCGGGAAAAAATGTTCGCCAAACGCGGACAGATGGGCGGCCACTTCCGGCGACAGCAACGGCACCTTGTACTCGCTGGCGAACAGCGGGATGGTGGAGTCGGCCAGGCGCGGCAGGCCGATATCGAATGTGCCGGAGATCAGGTCCACGGCAAAGCCCTCGACCTTGGTCTGTCCGGACTTCCAGAACACGGCTGCGATGGAGAAGCGTGCGACAAAGGCAATCAGGCTGTAGGGGATCATCTCGAAGAGCTGGATGATCCGCCCGATCAGGCGCGCGATGGGGTTCTGCGATTGAGTGTGAGTGTTCATGGGCGGGCCTTTTGTTCTGGGTGCAGGTGGATGATGGCGCTGTAGCGAATCAACAGGGCAAGGGCATGGCTCGGATCGAACGCAGTGCTGGCGTCATAAGCGTAGGCAAGGGCCAACTCCAGCGGACAGTCGTTTTGCAGGCTCTGGATAAATACCAGGGTGCCGATATCGATCTTGAACACCTCGACCCGCCAGTTCAGGCGCAGGACCAGTGCGGCTTCGGCTTGCGACGGGTCGAGCTGTTCCAGATGGCCTTCGCCTTGATGGGCCTCCCATAACGACACGACCGCATGGGACGAATTCAGCACGGCGACGCTGGGGTGCAGGTGAACCTGCAGGCGATTGAGGGCCTCGGGATCGGCGAGGTAAACGCCAATCTGTTCCGGACTCAGGGGCGTTGCATCGGCGGCGTGATAGGCGTTGATCCGCAAGCGCTCAAGGCGGGCCACGTCGGCCAGGTAAGGCACGCTCGCCGCCGGGGCGAAGCCCTGGATGAAACTGTCGAAGTCCTGGCCGTAGTCGTTGAGGATCGGGCTGGTGGGCGGGAAGTGCTGGATATAAAGGCCGGCCATGGCACGGAAGAACTCCTCGCCGACCAGGGCCATGACCACCGGGTAGCTGTCCGCCAGGGCGTTGATCAGCGAACTCTGGACATTGTTGCGATACACCGCGAAACGACTGGCCGGGTCGGCCCCGTTGCGGCTGCACAGGCCGGGTGGGCAAGGCAACTGCGGGTCGAGCAGCGCGGCGCTGAAGCTGGCCTGGTCGCTCATGTTCTCACCTCGGCCTGTTTCAGCAATTCCTCGGCCTGCCCGGCTTCGGCCAGGAGCACGGCGAAGGCGGGGAGCCGGTTGTCGCGTTCGATCAGGGTCGCCATCGGCCCGATCTTCGCCAGCACCTGTTGATAAAGGGCCCAGACCGCCTGGTCGATGGGGGCGCCGTGATCGTCGATCAGCAGACGGTCACCGAGGCTATCGGCATCTTCGGCAAAGCCGGCCAGATGGATTTCTCCCACGGCGTGCAGCGGCAGGGCCTCAATGTAGGCAAGCGGATCGCGCTGGTGGTTGATACTGGAGACGTAGACGTTGTTCACGTCCAGCAGCAGCCCACAACCGGTGCGGCGGATGATTTCGCTGATGAAGTCCGCTTCGTCCAGGGTCGAGCGCTGGAATTGCAGGTAAGTCGCCGGGTTCTCCAGCAACATCGGACGTTTCAAGGTGCTTTGCACCTGGTCGACATGCTCGCAGACCCGCTGCAAGGTGGCGTGGTCGTAGGCCAGCGGCAGCAAGTCGTTGAGAAACACCGGGCCGTGGGTCGACCAGGCCAGGTGTTCGGAAAAGGATTGGGGTTGATAGCGCTCGATCAGTGTCGCCAGGCGCTTCAGGTGCTCGCTGTCCAATGGGCCTTCGGCACCAATGGACAAACCGACGCCATGCAACGACAGCGGATACTGTTCGCGGATCAAACCCAGGTAATGATGAAACGGCCCGCCGGCGACCATGTAGTTTTCGGCGTGGACCTCGAAGAAACCGAGGTCGGGGCGCGTTTCGAGTACCGTCTGAAAATGCTCGGTCTTGAGCCCCAGCCCGGCACGGGGCGGGAGCCCGGGCCCGAGGGCCTGAGCGCGGTGAAGAGGGATGGGTTGCAGTGACATGGGCATCTTCGGCGCTCAGGCTGACGGGTGGCAGGGCTCTGGTTGATCAGGCCTTGGGGGTGAAGGCTTCCAGCTGACCCTTGCCAGTGGGCGAGGTCTCGCTTTTAGTGCTCAAGCAGGTACCTTTTGGCACGGACTTCCAGGAGTTGGCCTGGAAGTCTTTGGTCGAAGTTCCGGCGCAGGTGGTACCGGGACCTGCGGCGCAATCGTTCTTGCCTGCCATGGCCACACCGAAGCATTTTTCCACGCCGTCGGCGGCGTGGGCACTCATCGGCAATGCCGCCATGCTCAGGGCAGAACCGAGGGCCAGGGCGAGGGTGGCGGCGGACAGGGTACGGGTAGTGGAAGTGCTCATGGTCGATCTCCGATGTGTCTTCAATGATGAAAGCAGGGGTTGGTTGGGTTTCATTGCTTTCTTGCTTTACTTGAGCCTCGAGGCTAGTGGTTGTTACAGCCTGCGGCAAAAATAATCGACTATTTTTCGCGGCGGTACCCGGCAAGGCTTTCCCGATGTTTCGTCGGTCAAAGAAAAGCCCCGATAAATCGGGGCTTTGCGGGTTTCGCCGGGGCATCAACCGCCCAGATACGCTTCACGCACCTTAGGATCGGTCAGCAGGTCGTTGCCGCTGCCTTCCATCACCACCCGGCCGTTTTCCAGCACATAGGCACGGTCGGCGATTTTCAGTGCCTGGTTGGCGTTCTGTTCCACCAGGAACACCGTCACACCGTCCTTGCGCAGCTGTTCGATGATATCGAAGATCTGCTGGATGATGATCGGCGCCAGACCCAGGGACGGTTCGTCCAGCAGCAACAGTTTCGGCTTGCTCATCAGCGCCCGGCCAATGGCGAGCATCTGCTGTTCACCGCCGGACATGGTGCCGCCGCGCTGGTTGAAACGTTCCTTGAGACGTGGGAACAGTCCCAGGACTTTGTCCATCTGCTCCTGATAATCGCCCTTGTCGGTGAAAAAGCCGCCCATGGAGAGGTTTTCTTCCACGGTCAGGCGGGAGAACACACGACGGCCTTCCGGCACCACCGCGATGCTTTTGCGCATGATCTGCGAAGATTCCTGCCCCACCAGCTCTTCGCCCAGGTAGCGGATACTGCCGCTATGGGCCTGCGGTGAACCGCACAGGGTCATCAGCAGCGTCGATTTGCCCGCGCCGTTGGCACCGATCAGGGTGACGATTTCACCCTGGCGAACCTCCACGTTGACACTGTGCAGGGCCTGGATCTTGCCGTAGAAGGTGGAAACGTTTTCGAATTGCAGCATTTACGCTTCCCCCAGGTAGGCTTTGATCACGTCGGGATTGTCGCGGATCTGTTGTGGCGTGCCGTCGGCCAACGGTGTGCCCTGGTTGATCACGACGATATGGTCGGAAATGCTCATGACCAGCTTCATGTCGTGCTCGATCAGCAGCACCGTGACGTTGTGTTCCTCACGCAGCACACTGATCAGCGCCTTGAGGTCGTCGGTTTCCCGCGGGTTCAGGCCGGCCGCGGGTTCGTCGAGCATGAGGATCCGCGGGCGGGTCATCATGCAGCGGGCGATTTCCAGGCGACGTTGCTGACCATAGGCCAGGGTGCCCGCCGGGCGGTTGGCGAACTCGGTCAGGTTGACCTTGTCCAGCCAGTACTCGGCGTATTCCATGGCTTCGCGTTCGCTCTTGCGGAACGATGGGGTCTTGAACAGGCCGGCGAGGAAGTTGGTGTTCAGGTGCCGGTGCTGGGCGATCAGCAGGTTTTCCACTGCGGTCATGTCCTTGAACAGACGCACGTTCTGGAAGGTCCGTACCACGCCCTTGCGGGCAATCTCATGGCCGGCCAGGCCCTGGATCGGCTGGCCGTCGAGCAGGATGCTGCCGGCACTCGGCTTGTAGAACCCGGTCAGGCAGTTGAACACCGTGGTCTTGCCGGCGCCGTTCGGGCCGATCAAGGCCACCACTTGTTTTTCCTGGACGGTCAGGGCCACGCCATTGACTGCCAGGAGACCACCGAAGCGCATGCTCAGGTCGGTTACTTTCAGGATCTCACGGCTCATTTACGCAGCTCCATGTGAGGACGTTGCATGGGCAGCAGACCTTGTGGACGCCAGATCATCATCAACACCATCAGGGCGCCGAACATCAACATGCGGTATTCGCTGAAGTCACGCATTAGCTCCGGCAGCAGGATCATCACCACGGCGGCAAGGATCACCCCCAGTTGCGAGCCCATGCCACCCAGCACGACGATGGCGAGAATGATCGCCGACTCGATGAAGGTGAACGACTCCGGCGTCACCAGGCCTTGGCGCGCGGCGAAGAAGCTGCCAGCGAAACCGGCGAAGCAGGCGCCCAGGGTGAAGGCCGAGAGCTTGATCACGGTCGGATTCAGGCCCAATGCACGGCAGGCGATTTCGTCTTCACGCAATGCTTCCCAGGCGCGGCCGATGGGCATGCGCAGCAGGCGATTGATCACGAACAACGCCAGCAAGGCCAGCAACAGGGCCACCAGGTACAGGAACACCACCTTGTTCACCGGGTTGTAGGCCAACCCGAAGAATTCGTGGAAGGTCCGCGCGCCCTCTGCGGCGCTACGTTCGAACGACAGCCCGAAGAAGGTCGGCTTGGGAATGTTGCTGATGCCGTTGGGGCCGCCGGTGAGGTCGGTGAGGTTACGCAGGAACAGCCGGATGATTTCCCCGAAGCCCAGGGTTACGATGGCCAGGTAGTCACCGCGCAAGCGCAAGACCGGGAAGCCCAGCAGGAAGCCGAAAGTGGCCGACATCAGGCCGGCGAGCGGCAGGCAGATCCAGAAGCTCCAGCCGAAGTAGTGCGACAGCAGTGCGTAGGTGTAGGCGCCTACCGCGTAGAAGCCGACATAACCCAGGTCGAGCAGGCCGGCCAGGCCGACCACGATGTTCAGGCCCAGGCCCAGTAGCACGTAGATCAGGATCAGGGTGGCGATGTCGACCGCGCCGCGCGAGCCGAAGAACGGCCAGATCAACGCGGTCACGATCAGGCCGATGATGATCCAGCGCTGGGTGCGCGGCAGGGTCAGGAACTGGCCGACCTTGGGCGAAACCAGCGGACCACGGTTCGACTTGAACATTGCACTGAACTGCTGGCTGAAGAGCACCCGCAGGAACATCAGGATCGAGCACAGGGCGATGATGCCCAGGGTGACGGGACCCGTGCCCTCCACTTCGAGGTTGATCCCGACGATACTCAGCTTGAGCCCGAGTACTGGGAACGCTACTGCCCACACCAGCAAGGCGCTGAACAGCGCTGATTTGAGATATTTAGTCATACTTTCTCAACCTCCGGACGGCCCAGGATGCCGGTCGGCCGGAACAACAGCACCAGAACCAAAAGACCGAATGCCACTACGTCTTTGTACTGGTCGCCGAAGATGTCGGCGCCAAAGGCTTCGGCCACCCCCAGCACCAGCCCGCCGAGCATGGCGCCCGGAATACTGCCGATGCCGCCCAGGACTGCCGCGGTAAAGGCTTTCAGGCCCACGAGGAAGCCCGCGTTGGGGTTGATCACGCCGTATTGCATGCTCAGCAGCACGGCCGCTACCGCCGCGAGGGCGGCGCCGATGACGAAGGTCAGGGCGATGATGTTGTTGGTGTTGATACCCAGCAGGTTGGCCATCTTGATGTCTTCGGCGCAAGCGCGGCAGGCGCGGCCCAGGCGTGAACGGGAGATGAACAGCGTCAGTCCGGTCATGGCCACCAGGGTGACGACGAATACCAGGATCTGCATGTAGGAAATCAGCACTTCCTCTGCGCCGCCTGGACCGAAGGAGAAGCTCCCCGGGATCAGGTTGGGGATGGACTTGTCCTTGGAGTCCTGGGACAGCAGTACGGTGTTCTGCAGGAAAATCGACATGCCGATGGCGGAAATCAGCGGTATCAGGCGGTTGCTGCCACGCAAGGGGCGATAGGCAACGCGCTCGATACTGTAGCCATAGGCACTGGTCACGACGATCGACGCGATAAACGCGGCGGTCATCAACAGCGGCAGTGAGTGGATACCCAGCATGGCCAGCCCGGCAAGGGCAATGAAGGCCACGTAGGAACCAATCATGTACACCTCGCCATGGGCGAAGTTGATCATTCCAATAATGCCGTAAACCATTGTGTAGCCAATGGCAATCAAGGCATAGGTGCTGCCAATGGTCAGGCCATTAACCAGCTGTTGGAAGAAGTGATAGATCTCAGGCATTACAGCGCTCCTAAAAACCCGATACGCATTTCACTGGTGGAGTCATGTTCCGGCCCGGTGCCGTGGTCTGTGGCCACGTCGGCACGAGCGTTTGCCAGCGAACCGCTGGTGACGGTTTTAAGATTTTCAGGTGAGCCAGCTCCCGGATCGCGGGTGTCGGGCCCATAAACCTCGTAAAACAAAGCCCACTGCTTGCACAGTGGGCTTCTTGACCGGTCAGGCCTGGCTTACTGAGGGGATGCTTCGGTTTTCGGTTTGCCGAAGTGCCATTGGTAGACCACGAACTTGAAGTCCTTCAGGTCGCCCTTCGCGTCGAAGCTGAGGTCGCCAGTCGGAGTCTTGAAGGTACCGGCGTGGATGGCGGCTGCCACCTTGGCGGTGTCTTCGCTCTTAGCGGCCTTGATGCCTTCGGCGATGACTTCCACAGCCGAGTAGGCCGGGAATACGAATGGGCCGGTCGGGTCTTCTTTCTTGGCCGCAAACGCATCTACCAGGGCCTTGTTGGCCGGATCCTGGTCGAAGGACTTCGGCAGGGTCACCAGCAGGCCTTCGGAAGCGTCCTGGGCAATTTGCGAGATGGAGTCGTTGCCGACGCCTTCTGGACCCATGAACTTGGCGTTCAGGCCTTTTTCCTTGGACTGACGCAGGATCAGGCCCAGTTCCGGGTGGTAGCCGCCGTAGTAGACGAAGTCGACGTTGGCTTGCTTGAGTTTCTGGATGATCGAGGAGAAGTCCTTGTCGCCGGCGTTCAGGCCTTCGAAGACGGCAACCTTCACGCCTTTCTTCTCGAGGGTCTGCTTGACCGCGGTGGCGATGCCTTCACCGTATTGCTGTTTGTCGTGCAGGACAGCAACGATTTTCGGTTTGACGTGATCGGCGATGTAGTTACCGGCGGCAGGGCCCTGGGCGCTGTCCAGGCCGATGGTACGGAACACCATCTTGTAGCCGCGAGCGGTGATTTCCGGGCTGGTGGCAGCCGGAGTGATCATGATCACGCCTTCGTCTTCGTAGATATCCGAAGCCGGTTGGGTAGAGCTGGAGCAGAGGTGACCGACTACGAATTTGACGCCGTCGTTGACCACTTTGTTGGCCACGGCTACGGCCTGTTTAGGGTCGCACGCATCGTCGTATTCCTTGGCTTCGAGCATCTTGCCGTCGACGCCGCCCTTGGCGTTGATCTGTTCGATGGCCATTTTCGCGCCCATGAACTGCATGTCGCCATATTGGGTCACAGGGCCGGTTTTCGGGCCGGCAATGCCGATCTTGATGGTGTCTGCAGCGAAAGAATGGCTGGCAACCCCGGCCAGAACCATAGCGGCGAACAGTTTGGAAATCTGCTTAGTCATTAGTGCTCCACTCTTGCTGTTGTAGTTTTTAGAGTCCTACGGCCGGAGCTGTGGGACCGGGTCAGATTTAACGCCGATATCCCGGTTCTTGCCCCGGCAACTGTACCGATACAGTTTAGTGTGCGCCCTCATCGATTGGATAGCGGGCAGCCGGAGGCAAAATCGAGATATGTCGCTTAAGTGAAAGAAAGAGACAGAATAGCGGCAGATTATCATGCAGATTTTTGTCTGGATGTTGCTAGCTTTCAGCTGCAATCCCTGGCGCCTTCCATCCCCTCGATCACCCCTTCAGTTTCATCTGGGTGTTTCCAAGCGAGCCTCGACGTTATGATTGCGCCGATTTTTTCTCAGGTGGAACCCCATGATTCAAGAACCTAGCACCCTCTATGCCAAGCTGCTTGGTGAAACTGCATCTATTCGCTGGGAAGAGCTGCAACCGTTCTTTGCCCGGGGTGCCCTATTGTGGGTCGAGCCGGCACTGGATCTGATCGCCGCCGCCGAGGCCGTGGCCGAGAACCAGGCTGGGAAAGTCGCCGCATGGCTGGCGAGCGGGGAGCTCGCCAAGGTGTCTGAGTCGCGGGCGCTGGATCTTTTCGAACGCGATCCGGAGTTGTGGGCGGTGGTGGTTTCGCCCTGGGTGATGATCCAGGAAAGAGCAACAAAATAATTCAGCGCCCACTAATAGTGCATAACCCTTGTGCGTTTATAGCTTGCCGGTGTGTAGGTCAGTAACTGCGTTGCGCAGTAATGGCAGTTTGCCCGTGGAGAAAATGCACAGAGACAGATGCACCCCACGAGTCGCCAGCCAATGGCTTGCGGCTCGTGGGAGCTTTTCTAGTACTCGGTCTTGCCGGTGTGGTTGTTCAGCGAAATGACCTTGGTCTTGCCGATGCGGTGACGGTAGATCTCGCGCAGGTACTTGATCGCCTTCTTCACGCAGTCGCGGGACAGGCGGATATCGTTGATCGAGACGAACTTTTCCTTGTCGTTGATCAGTTCGCGGTACTTCTTCTCGTACATCGGCTTGATCGCGTACCAGTTGGTATCGAGGATTTTCGCCGGGTTTTCGAACTCGTTGAGCAACTCGTCGAGGCTGTCTTCGTCGAACTCATCGCGGGTGATGAAGTCCAGCATCGAGTTGTCCAGCGTATCGTCGAAACGGTACGGGTTACGTGCAAAGCAACGTTTGATAAAAGCCACGATCAGGGTCAGGAAGTCGTCCGACAGGCACGGGCTCTTGGCGATCAGGGTGGTCAGCGACAGGTTCGCCGAGGCTCCGATCACCAGGGCGTAGCGCTTGAGCGTGGTGTTGGGGAACAGGCTGTTGAGGTGGGTCTTGAGCCGGTTCAGGTCCATATAGGACAGTTTGTAGTCCTTGGGCAGGGAGACGATCGAGACCACCGACGAGCAGTTCTTGAAGAAGTGCAGGTCGTGCAGCGCCGCGGCGTCGTAGCCCGAGGTCTTGTACTGGTCGAGGGCCGCGCGATAGCGCTTGGACTCGATCGGCAGCAGGCTGATGCCTTCGATCGCCTGGGTCACTTTGTTGAAGTGCGGTAGGTCGATGGAGCGGAAGAACAGGTCGTCGATATTCAGCCGCTGGGGTTCTTTCTCGAACACTTTGAACTTGTCGCCGGTGGGCGCCGGCTGTTCCGGTACCACGGATTCGGCGTAGGCAATCGCCACCGGGCCGGCCAGGCTCATAAACAGGTCGTTGGCATCCAGGCGAATGGTCTCGCCGATGTCGATGCCGGCACGCCGGAAATAGTTCTGGTCGTAGTCAGTGGTTACCGCCTGGGCGGTCAGGATGTTGAAGATCTGCTGGGAGATGTATTGGTTGGCGTGTTTCTCCATGGCATTGACATCAATGTTCTGGATGTTGCCGTCATCGCTTTCTTCGGCATAACGCATGATGTCGTTGGAGATCAGCATCATCGCGTTCCATGGGCGAATACGGCCCATGACGCTGGCTTCGCTGCTGTCGTCATTGTCGAAGTTGTACGAGAAGTCCCACTCTTCGGACAGGTACTTGCAGAGCAGGCGACCGGCGTTGATGTGCAGTGCTTCGGACATTTCACTGCGGTGGTCGGAAATATTCGGCAGTACGCAGATGCCGCTGGTGAAGATCGGTTCGAACACGAAGGAGTGGCCGCTCTTGCTGTCGTGCTCGTCGGCCGGCTTGGTGTCGAAGGTCTTGTTCATGTAGGAGTATTGCTGGGCCAGGCCGAATTCCGAGGCCATGCCTGAACCGGTACCGCCGCCGGCGCTGAAGATCGAAAAGTACAGGCGTGACTGGTTGGCCTTGATGCCGCAGGAGTCGATCAGGTACGAATGGATCATCTTCCAGTCGGGGCTGGAGAAACGCTGGGTGTCCTTGTTCAGGATGATCTTGGCCAGGTATTGGCCGAGGATCGGCGCGTTGCCCGCACCACCGGCATGGACTTCCGACAGGTCCATGATCTTCATCTTGCTGTAGTCGCGGATAAAACCGCTTTTCTCACCCTTGCGCGAGAAACGGATGCGCCCGGCGATGTCCTTGTCCAGGTCGCCGAGCATCACCAGCGGCTCCACCAGGAACACCGGTTTGGCGGATTTGTTCTGTACCAGGCGCAGGTTGTTGCGGATCCATTGCGCCGGACGGTAGCCCTTGTCGCTGACCTTGTCTTCGTTGTTGAACTCGTTGAGGTAGAACTTGCGGGCGTTGTACACCAGTTCCGCGACGTCCAGGGCAATGTTCGAACCGCAGCGACCCAGGCCGATCAGGCATACCGATGGGAATTCCTGCTCGCGGCGCGCCTCGCTTTCGCCTTCGGTATGGGGCGAGCGGGGGAACACCATGTCGCGCAGGCCGTCGAGGTTGTCGAGGATGCGGTCGGTGTTGGTTTCGGTGAAATACAGGTATTGCTGAGTCGACAGCGGACGGGGAGTTGAATAGGCCTTGTAGGGTTTTTCCGCGACCGTGGGCGCTATCAGATCGGATACTGCGTTGGCTGGAGTATTTTTAGAGGTCATTGTGCGCCATTTGCCTGGTCTGGTTCGGCGGTCGAAGGGGTATCAACGCGCCATCACGGAGTGAGAGATCGCGACTGTACCTCGCGATATTGGCCTGAGCGATAGGGTTTGTCCCTAGGCTCCCCTAGGGGGGATCCTTGCTTGTAGTACCGATGGATCGGCCAAAAATTGGCGTTCTTTAATTGGCGGGGAACTTTTTATGAATTTTGTACTATCAGCGGATTGAACGCGGTGCTGGGGAGTTGCCGGCGCAGGTTGAGTTGGCGCAGCACCGGCAACAACTCCTCGAGCGGAACCGGTCGGCTGAGCAGGTAGCCCTGGATAAAGTCGCAGTCGTACTGCGCGAGGAACTCGTACTGCTGTTGGGTTTCGACGCCTTCGGTGACCACTTGCAAGTGCAGGGTGTGGGCCATGACGATGATCGCCTGGACGATTTCCATGTCCTGGGTCGATTTGGGCACATCGAGGATGAACGAGCGATCAATTTTCAGGGTGTTGAGGGGCAGGCGCTTGAGGTAGGCCAGGGATGAGTAGCCGGTGCCAAAATCATCGATGGACAGTGACACGCCGAGGCTGCGGATCTGCCGTAACAGTTGCAGGGTGCTGGAAATATTGCCCATCAGGGCGTTCTCGGTGACTTCCAGTTCCAGGCGCTGGGGTGGCATACCGGCGGCACACAGGATATTTTCGATTTCATCGGCCAGTTCTTCCCGTGCCAGGTTCAGGGCCGAGCAGTTCACCGCGATCTTCAGTTCGTCGCAGCCGCGCTCGGAGAGCCAGGCCAGGTCCTCGCAGGCTTTGCGCATGACCCAACCGTCGAGTTCGGCGATCATCCCGTTGGCTTCGGCGATGCCGATGAACCGGTCGGGCGAGAGCAGTCCGTGCTGGGGGTGTTGCCAGCGCACCAGGGCTTCGAGTTTGGCGACCTGGCCGCTCTTGAGGTCGTAGATCGGTTGGTAGTGCAGCGCCAGGCCGCTGCCGTCGCGCAGGGCTTGGCGCAGTTCCTCCTCGAGTTGTAGCTCCAGGGTGGCGCGGGTTTTCAGGTTGGAGCTGAAGAAGTGCAGGCTGTTGCGCCCCGCGCCCTTGGATTGGTACAGCGCCAGGTCGGCGTTTTTCAGCAGTTCCTCGCAGGATTTGCCGTCATCGGGAAACACGCTGATGCCGATGCTGGTGGTCATGACCATGCGTCGCCCGGCCAGCTCGATGGGCTCCTTCATTTTCAGCATGATGCGCTGGGCCATGTGCCGGGCTTCTTCGCGGTTGTGCAGGCCGATGAGGATGCAGAACTCGTCGCCGCCAAAGCGTGCCACCACATCGTCGTGACTGCGGGTCGCGCTCTTGATATGTCCGGCGATGACCTTGAGCAGTTCGTCGCCGGCATCGTGGCCGAGGCTGTCGTTGATCCGCTTGAAGTGGTCGATATCGAGGAACATCACCGCCAGCATGCCGCCGTTGGTGCTGCGCTCCATCAGCCGTTCGGCGAAGATCTGGTTGAAACCGCGGCGGTTGATCAGGTTGGTCAGGGCGTCGTAGTGGGCCACTTGCGCCAGTGACAGGCGCGCCTGGTCGAGCTGGCTGAGCAGGGCGTTGACCCGTCGCAGGTCATGTTCCTTGCTCTGCAGCTTCTTGTCCGCCAGGGCCGCGCTGATGCTGCTGCCGATGATCAGCAGGGTGATCAGGGCGATGGTCATGCCCAATTGCTGGTGATGGTTGTCCGCCAGTGCGGGCAAGGCGCTGCCTGCCGGCAGCATCAGGTGCAACGACCACATCCCGATGAAGTGGGTGCTGAAGATGCCGGCGCCCATCACCAGGCTGGCGGTGTATTTGAGCAGTTGGTGAAAGATCCCGCTGCCGGTGCGAAAGCGCCGTGACAAGACCAGGGCCGCGAGACTGGTGCCGATGGCCACCAGGACAGAAAGACCGACCAGGCCGGGGTTGTAGTACTGCACCGCACTCGATTGCAACGCCGACATGCCGACGTAGTGCATGGCTGCGATGCCCAATCCCATGAACAGCGCGGCGCGCACGTACTGTGAGGTGCGCAGCTCGGGATGCCCCAGGGTGTGCATGGCCAGGAAGGAGGCCAGCAGGGCGATCAGCAGGGAGGAGAGGGTGATCGACAGGTCGTATTGAATGTCGATGGGCGCTTGGAATGCCAGCATGCTGATGAAGTGCATGGCCCAGATGCCACCGGCCAGGCAACAGGCACCGACCCAGCGCCAGATCCGCTGTTGTGACGGTTTTTCCACATGACCGACGCGCTCGGCCATATCCAGCATGGCAAAAGAGGCGGCACAAGCGACCAGATAAGCCAGCAGCACCAACAACGGATTGTGGCTGCAATTGAGCAGCAGCTGCCCGGTTTCGGGAAGCTCGTTAACAAAATGCAAGCCCAGCCATTCCATAGCATGCCCTACTTGACGCCTTGGACTACCGGTGACTCAGCACCGACCAGTGCGGTGGAGTATAGAGGCTCACCTCAGGCTGCAAGGGGGCATGGCAGAGCGACACCAATGATTTGGAAATGACCTAAATAGCGATGGGTACTAAAAAACCGGCCTGTTCCGGCTCCAGCGGTGGCAGTCCGGCCGCCGCGCGGGCTTTGTCGCAGTACTCGTTGTGCACGCCGTCGACCCATGAGGCCTCGAATTCCCGGCAGGTGCTTGAACGTTGATGATAGATCGAGCAACTGACCTGCTCGCCGACCTTGCCTTCAAGGGCGGTGCAGCGTGGGGCACTGCGTTCGGTACCGAGCATGGCCACGTGGTTGACGCCGACCTGGGTGACCAGTTCGTCGGGCACCAGGCCGCCGGCCGAGGCGCATTCACCCCAATAGAAGGACACGCGGAAATACGCACAGCAGGCACCACAATTCAGACACGGATTGGCGTCGGGCATGGAAGGTCACGGAGAAGGTGGGGGGAGTCAATCGAGGGCTATTCTAGGCTTCGGCCCGGGCTTTGAAAGGTATTTTTTTGCATAACCTTTGCCGACCTCCGGGGCTGCGGCAATCAGGCGATAGGGCAGGGCGCGCGGGGCATTGCCGGGTATCAGCGCCACGAATGGTGGCAGACAGTCCCGGCGCCGCTCACTAGATTGAGGGCTCCGGGCTCAACGCGTCTGGCGGGCTGGCCCCTATAACAATAAAAGAGACGGACCCCATGCAGAACTCGACCCAAGCGGCGAATGCCTGGCGCATTCTGTTCCTGCTGTTCCTCGCCAACCTCTTCAACTTCTACGACCGTACCCTGCCGGCGATCATCATCGAGCCGATCCGCATGGAGTGGCATCTGAGCGACTTCCAGATCGGCATCATCGGCACCGCATTTACCATTGTCTATGCCATTGCCGGCCTGCCCCTGGGGCGGATGGCCGACAACGGTTCGCGCAGCAAGCTGATGGGCTGGGGCCTGGCGGTCTGGAGTGGGCTGACGGCGGCGAACGGCCTGGTGGGCAGCTTCGCGACCTTCCTGCTGGTGCGCATGGGTGTCGGCATCGGCGAGGCCGCTTATGCGCCCGCCGCCAATTCGCTGATCGGCGATCTGTTCCCGGCGCACCGCCGGGCGCGGGCCATGGGCATCTTCATGCTCGGCTTGCCGCTGGGGCTGGTGCTGGCGTTCTTCACCACCGGGGCCATGGTCAAGGCCTTCGACAGCTGGCGCGCACCGTTCTTTATCGCGGCGGTGCCGGGGTTGCTGCTGGCGGGGTTCATGTTTTTGATCAAGGAACCGAAGCGCGGTGCGGCGGAAACGGTGAAGGTCTCCCAGGAGAAGGTCGACCGTCCTGTGCGTCGCCTGATGGCGATCCCGACGTTTCTCTGGCTGGTGCTGGCGGGGCTGACCTTCAACTTTGCCACCTACGCCTGCAACTCGTTTCTGGTGCCGATGCTGCAGCGCTATTTCCTCATGCCCTTGCAGGAAGCCGCGGTGGCGACCGGTTTTATTGTCGGGGTCACCGGATTGGTTGGCTTGACGCTGGGCGGTTGGGTCGCGGACAAGCTGCACCAGCGTGTTGCCAATGGTCGGCTGTTGTTCGCAGCGGTAAGCCTGGTGATCTCGACGTTGACCACCGGCTGGGCGCTGCATGCCGGGCGGATCGAGATCGGCGTGTTCGTGGCGGTGTTCAGCGTCGGTTGGCTGTTTGCCTACAACTTCTACACCTGTGTTTATACGGCGATTCAGGACGTGGTCGAGCCACGGCTGCGGGCGACGGCGATGGCCGTCTACTTTGCCGGTTTGTATCTGTTGGGCGGTGGTTTGGGGCCGGTGGTGGTGGGTTTGCTGTCCGATCATTTCGCCCATGCGGCGATGCTGGCGGCGGGGGCCGAGCAGATGAGCGAGGCGTTCAAGGCGGTCGGGCTGCATGATGCAATGTATTTGATCCCGGGCGCCTTGTTGCTGACGCTGGCGTTCCTGTTCCAGGCGGCGCGGTGTTTCAGCAAGGATGCGCAGCGTATGCGCGAGGGGATGGTGGCGGATGCGCCGGCTGTGGCGCCGGTTACCGCCTGACGCCAGATCCTCGCAAGGTTCAAGGGCCTCTTCGCGGGCAAGCCCTGCTCCTACAGTGCTGTGTCGTTCACTGATGGTGTGTACGACACAGCACTGTAGGAGCAGGGCTTGCCCGCGAAGACGTCAGTTCTAACGATGCAGGACCGTCAGGTAGTTATCAGCCCGCCACCAACACCCGAATCGCTTCCAGGCGCAGCGCGGCTTTTTCCAGCATGGCCAGACCTTGCTCACGTTGCTGACGCAAGGCCACCAGCTCACTGTCTCGCACGCTCGGGTTGACCGCCTGCAACGCGGTCAGGCGTGCCAGCTCTTCATCGGTATCCGCCGCCAGGCGTCGCTGGGCCTCGGCCACACGCTCGGCGTGACGTGGTGCGATCTTGGCTTCACCGGCGTTGATCTTCGGCGTCAGGCTGTCGCGCTGGGCCTGGATGAACTTGTTGGCGCTGGCCCGTGGCACGCTTTCCAGCTGGTCGTTCAGGGTTTCGAAGGCCACCCGTGTCGACAGGTCGTTGCCATTGGCATCCAGCAGGCAGCGCAATGCCGCCGGCGGCAGGTAGCGGCCCAGTTGCAGCGAGCGCGGCGCGACCACTTCACTGACATAGAGCAGTTCCAGCAACACGGTACCGGGCTTGAGCGCCTTGTTCTTGATCAGCGCCACGGCGGTGTTGCCCATCGAACCGGACAGCACCAGGTCCATGCCGCCCTGCACCATCGGGTGTTCCCAGGTGATGAACTGCATGTCTTCGCGCGACAGCGCCTGGTTGCGGTCGTAGGTGATGGTCACGCCTTCGTCGTCGCCCAGGGGGAAGCTGGCGTCGAGCATCTTCTCGCTCGGCTTGAGGATCAGGGCGTTTTCCGAATGGTCTTCGCTGTCGATGCCGAAGGCGTCGAACAGGGTTTCCATATAGATAGGCAGGGCGAACTGGTCGTCCTGCTCATGGATCGCCTCGACCAGCGCGTCACCTTCGCCGGCGCCACCGGAGTTGAGTTCCAGCAGGCGGTCGCGACCGGTGTGCAACTCGGCTTCCAGGCGCTCACGCTCGCCACGGGCTTCGTCGATCAGCGCCTGCCACTGGCCGTCGTCGGCGTTTTCCAGCAGCGGCAGCAGGCGCGGGCCGAACTGGTGCTGCAAGGCGTTGCCGGTCGGGCAGGTGTTGAGGAAGGCGTTCAGCGCTTCGTGGTACCACTGGAACAGGCGCTCTTGCGGGCTGGTCTGCAGGTACGGCACATGCAGTTCGATCACATGCTTCTGGCCGATCCGGTCGAGACGGCCGATGCGCTGCTCCAGCAGGTCCGGGTGGGACGGCAGGTCGAACAGCACCAGGTGGTGGGAGAACTGGAAGTTGCGGCCTTCGCTGCCGATTTCCGAGCAGATCAGCACCTGGGCACCGAATTCTTCGTCGGCGAAGTAGGCGGCGGCGCGGTCACGTTCGAGGATATTCATGCCTTCGTGGAACACCGTGGCCGGAATCCCGGAGCGAACGCGCAGGGCGTCTTCCAGGTCCATGGCGGTTTCGGCATGGGCGCAGATCACCAGGACCTTGGTGCGCTTGAGCATTTTCAGCTGGTCGATCAGCCACTCGACACGCGGGTCGAAGCGCCACCAGCGAGCTTCGTCGTCGGTGTCCGGCTGGGCCTGGAAGCTGACTTCCGGGTACAGCTCGGCGTGTTCGCCCAGGGGCAGTTCGAGGTATTCGTCCGGGCATGGCAGCGGGTAGGCGTGCAGCTTGCGCTCCGGGAAACCCTGCACGGCGGCGCGGGTGTTGCGGAACAGCACGCGGCCGGTGCCGTGGCGGTCGAGCAGCTCACGCACCAGGCGCGCGCTGGCTTCGGCGTCGCCGTCGTTGACCGCGGTCAGCAAGGCTTCACCTTCATCACCGAGGAAACCCTGGATGGTCTTGTGCGCGGCAGGCGACAGGCGACCTTTATCCAGCAGTTCCTGGACGGCTTCGGCCACCGGGCGATAGTTCTCGCTCTCGGCGCGGAAGGCCTTGAGGTCGTGGAAACGGTTCGGGTCAAGCAGGCGCAGACGGGCGAAGTGGCTGTCCTGGCCCAGTTGTTCCGGGGTCGCGGTCAGCAGCAGGACGCCGGGAATGGTTTCGGCCAGTTGTTCGACCAGGGCGTATTGCGGGCTGACCTGGTCTTCGTGCCAGACCAGGTGGTGGGCTTCGTCGACCACCAGCAGGTCCCAGCCGGCGGCGAACAGCGCATCCTGGGCCTTCTCGTCTTCCACCAGCCACTCCAGGGCCACCAGGGCCAACTGGGTGTCTTCGAACGGGTTGCTGGCATCGCTTTCGATAAAACGTTCGGCGTCGAACAGCGCGACCTGCAGGTTGAAGCGCCGGCGCATTTCCACCAGCCATTGGTGCTGCAGGTTCTCCGGCACCAGGATCAGTACGCGGTTGGCGCGGCCCGAGAGCAGCTGGCGATGGATCACCAGGCCGGCTTCGATGGTCTTGCCCAGGCCCACTTCGTCGGCCAGCAAGACCCGTGGCGCGATGCGGTCGGCGACTTCCCGGGCGATATGCAACTGGTGGGCGATCGGTTGCGCGCGCACGCCGCCCAGGCCCCAGAGCGAGGATTGCAACTGGCGGCTGGTGTGTTCCAGGGTGTGGTAGCGCAGCGAGAACCAGGCCAACGGGTCGATCTGCCCGGCGAACAGGCGGTCGCTGGCCAGGCGGAACTGGATGAAGTTCGACAGCTGGGTTTCCGGCAGCGTGACGGCTTCGTTCTGCGCGTTGAGGCCGTGATAGACCAGCAAGCCGTCGACATCGTCGACTTCCCGCACGGTCATCTTCCAACCTTCGAAGTGGGTGATGGTGTCGCCCGGCGAGAACCTCACGCGGGTCAGGGGCGCATTCCGTAGCGCATACTGGCGGGTGTCGCCAGTGGCCGGGTAGAGCACGGTCAACAAGCGGCCGTCCTGTGCCAGAACGGTGCCTAAACCCAACTCCGCTTCGCTGTCACTGATCCAGCGTTGCCCCGGTTGATACTGCTGCGCCATGCTGCCTGACTCCCGCCTTGAAAAAGCCGACTATGTTAACGGAATCGACGCTTTCAGGCCAAAAGAAGCTCACAAATACCGCGCTTTTAGCGAGCATCCCGCCTTTAGTCGGTGCGAGACCTGAAGGAAAGGGTAGCTCATCGGGATCTCGGGCACCTTTGTCTGTTAATCCGGTCACAGTTTGACCATCCTGGGCTCAAGTCGCCGAGCGCGCCGCCGACAGCCTGACGACAGGAGAATGCCATAATGCTGCCACCCATATTGCCCTTGAGTGTCGTACCGATTACGTCCCAGACGGATCCGATTCGACCGCAACCGAATATCCCCCCCGTGGTGCCGGTCCAGCAAAGCTCCAATGAGAGCACCATCGACCTGCAAAAGCGTGACCCGGACGAGGCCGGTTGGCTGCTGCGCGAGGAACAGCGGCGCCAGCAGGAACAGCAACAACGCCGCCGCGAAGCCGACGACGACCCCGAGTTGCATCTGGCCGTCCCTGGCGATGAGTTGAATGCCGACAACACCGTACCGGTGGTGGCGCTGATGGACGATCAGCCGCGTCAGGGCCTGCTGGTGGACGTTGAGGTCTGACGGCGCTCGTTGACCAGTAGCCGCAGGGCCCGGAGCAAGGTGTCGATTTCTTCTCCGGTATTGAGATGACTGACGGCGATCCGCACAATGGCCGGCAGGTCCCGGGCTTGCATATCCAGTGGCGTATAAGCCGTGCCATTGGCTCCCAGGTTGATGCCGCTTGCGGCCAGCCGCTGTTTCAATTCAAAAACATCCCAACCTTCCAGCGTGAACGCAATCAGTCCTGATTGCTGCCCGGGCAGGCCCAGGTCGCGCAGTTCAAGGCCATTGATCTGGCCCAGTGCCTGGCGCAGTGGCTGGCTTAACGCCTGGATTCGCTGATAAATGCGCTCGATCCCCACCTCCACGGCTTCTTTCAGCGCATTTGCCAGTCCGGCCAGCAGCGCCAGGGAGACTTCGCTGGTTTCAAAGCGGCGCGCATCGTTCCTCGGGGTGAAGGCATGGCCGTCCCAGGGGGCCGAGAGCACATCGAGCTGGACCGGCTTGAGTCGTGCCATGAATTCCGGGCGTATATACATCAGCGCTGTTCCCCTCGGTCCGCGGAGGAACTTGCGGGCGGCGCCCTTGAGCACATCGCAGCCCAGGGCCTGGACATCACAGGGCAACTGGCCCAGTGCTTGTCCGGCGTCGATGAAGTAGGCAATGCCATGTCGGCGTGCCACTTCGCCGATGGTCCGGGCCGGGTTGATCAGGCCACCGTTGGCCGGTAGCCAGGTCAGGGCGATCAGCTTCACGCGCGAATCGATCATCTGTTCCAGGGCGGGCACCGACACCGCGCCGCTCTCGTCACAGGGGATCACCTCGATCCGGGCTCCGGATTGGACGGCCTGGGTCATGCAGGCCAGATTGCCACCCCATTCATGCCGCCCCACCAGAATCCGGTCGCCCGGGCGCCACTCCCCCAGGGCACTGAAGGCCATGCCCCAGGCCGCCGAGCCGCTGCCGGTAAAGGCGATGGCGGTGCTGTCGGTGCCCAGCAGTCGGGCCGCCCAGTGGCGAGCCTGCTCTTGCAGCCTGGCCCCTTCAACGCCGGCTTCCATGGGCCCGATGGTCGCTTCGCGCAGCAGTTGCGCGTTGATGGCGTCCAGCGTGGCCTGGCTGGGCAGGGAGGCGCCGGCGTGATTGAAATGGATCACCCGGGCGCAGCCAGGGGTGGCGGCACGCAGGCGGACGATTTCGTCCGCAAGCAGATCGTTCATGGCCGCAGCTCGAAAATCGCGTCGATCTCCACGGCCACACCGCTGGGTAGACTGGCGACGCCGACGGCGGTGCGCGCATGAAGGCCCTTGTCGCCAAGGGCATTGACCAGCAGGTTGGAGGCGCCGTTGGCCACGGCTCCCTGGCGCTGGAAATCGGGACTGCTGGCAACAAAGACACCCAGACGGACGATCCGCACCAGGCGCGACAGATCATCGTCAAGGGCGTGGCCCAGTTGTGCCAGCAGGCCGAGCGCGGCGAGTTCGGCGGCCTGTGCACCCTGGGCCTCGTCCAGGCTGTCGCCCAGGCGTCCGATAAAGGCCGGCTTGCCGTCTTGCAGGGGAATCTGTCCGGAAATGAACAGCTGGTTCTGGCTGATGACGTAGTTCACATAGTTGGCGATCGGCTGCCCCGGTTGCGGCAGGTTCAGGCCCAGCTGGGCCACTCGGTCGGACAGGGAATGATTCATTGGGCAAACCTCAGGGAAAGAGGCCTGAGCATGCTGGGCCGGCCGTGGACCGACAAACGGATAGATTCAATCCGACGTATCCAGATAACTCATGGGTCGGCGGCGCTGCACTGCTCCAGCAACCACTCACAGAAGCATTCGGCGGCGGGGCTCAATGCGCTGTTGGGTTTGACCAGCCAGTAGCCGATCTCGCTTTCAAAGGCCGGTTGGTCGAAGGCATTCACCAGCACACCTTCCTTGAGGCGGCGCTCGATCAGGCGCTGGCGCCCCATGGCAATACCCTGCCCGGCGATGGCCGCTTCGACCACTATGTTGTAGTCGTGGAGCATGACGCTGGGGTAGTGCTGAACGTCCAGGTGATAGTGGCGGGACCAGTCGATCCATTCGAACGGTTGCGGTGCCTGTGACATGAGCAGCGGACCGTGTTCGATGCCGTTGGCCTTGAAGGCCGGGCTGCAGACCGGAAAGAGGCGCTCGCCCATCAAGCGTACGGCGTCGACATGGGGCCAGCCACCTTTGCCATAGCGGATCGCCAGGTCCACTTGGGCGCCGGCCACATCGGCCAGTTGGATCGTGGGTTCCAGCTCGACCCTGATCTGTGGGTGGCGAAGGGTGAAGTCGGTCAGGCGCGGCGCCAACCAGAGGGTGGCGAAGGAGGCCAGCAGGCCAATGCGCAGCACCTGGTTTTGCCGGGGCAGGCTGAGCTGGCGAGTGGCCTGGGCGATCTGCTCCAGGGCCGGGCGTATTTGCTGGTAGTACTGGTCGCCATCTTCTGTGAGATCAATGGCGCGGGTACGTCGGATAAATAGTTGTCGACCCAGATGCTGTTCGAGTTTCTGCACCTGGTGGCTGATAGCGCTCTGACTGACGCACAGCTCATCGGCGGCCTTGATGAAGCTCAGGTGGCGGGCCACGGCCTCGAAGGCGCGCAGGGCCATCAAGGGCGGCAGATCCCGGTGTAACGCCACTTCGGCGCTCCTTTGCATTTGATCGTGGTCGGGGGATTGTGCTGGGAAATCGCGGGACTGCCCAGACCTTGTTGTGCGTGAGGTCTGGATAACCGACTGACTTGCCCGCATTATTAACCCATAGCGCGTGTTGAAGGTTACCGATAGTGGCCCTTTGATGTAACTCGACGGATAGCGATGTAATCTGACCATGAACCAAGATGACAAGTTGATCGACCTTAATGCCGAACGGGCCAAGCGTGTCCATGATCTCAATGAAAAACGCCTGAATGAAGTTCGCCAGGCGTTCGAACAGGCCATGCCGCTGGGCAAGGGCAAGAAAAAACCGAAGAACAAACCGAAAAAGCGCTGATACCCCCGCTGATTCTTGATATGGATCAGTTATTCCCCTTCTCCCGCGCCCGGCCTTGGGCGGCATTGATCCTGGTCAATTTTTCACTGTGCCCCCTGGGCTAACTTAGCCCCATCGCAACAGGGCAAGTGCAGGAGGCCAGTCATGTTCTTCGATAACGTGGTGATCGCCGGAGTGCTGACCGTCGGCCTCATGGTGATGTTCTTCGCCGGTTTTGGATTTTTTATCTGGAAAGACTCACATAAGCGGAAAAAACCGTAGAGCTTCCAGGGAACGAGCACGCAAGGCATTTTGGGCGACTTCGGTCGCCTTTTTTTTTTTGCTCTTTTTATCGACAATAAAAAAGGTGCGGTCCCGATGGGAGCGCACCTTTTTTGTTATCCGCCCGGAATCAGCTGCCGAGCACCTTCGTCGCCAGCCAGAACAGGCCGGCGGACAAACCGATGGTCATTGGCAGGGTCAGCAGCCAGGCCAGCAGGATGGTCTTGATGGTGCTGCCTTGCAGGCCGCTCTTGCTGGCAATCATGGTCCCGGCCACGCCTGACGACAATACGTGGGTGGTCGAGACGGGCAGGGCGACGATATTCGCCAGGGCGATCAAACCGGCGGTGGTGATTTGCGCCGACATGCCCTGGGCATAGGTCATGCCCTGTTTGCCGATTTTCTCGCCGATGGTCAGGACCACGCGCTTCCAACCGATCATGGTGCCCAGGCCCAGGGCCAGGGCTACCGCCATGATCACCCAGAACGGGGCGTATTCGGTGGTGGCGGTCAGGTCCTTGCGCAGTTTTTCCAGGTCGGCCTTTTCCCGGGAATCCAGGCCCGGCAACTTGCCGACTTGCTTGGCGGTGTCATCCAGGCAGAGCAGGTCGCGACGCACTTCAATGCGCTTGTCCGGCGACAGCGAATGGTAGTCGGTCACGCCCGTGAGGTTGCTCATCAGGGCGTTGATGTTCGCTTCGGTGCGTTGCGGGTTGCAGCGGAACTTGCCCGGCATATCGTCGGCAACATTCTTGCCCAGGGCGAGAAATTCGCTCAGGGTGGCGTTGTTGCGCTGATAGAACTGGCTCAGGTGCAGGGTCGCGTCGCGGGTGCGTTCGATCTGGTAAGTGGTGGTGCTCAGGTCGAGGACGAACTGCGCCGGGACGATACCGATCAGCACCAGCATGATCAGGCCGATGCCTTTCTGGCCATCGTTGGAGCCGTGCACGAAGCTCACGCCCATGGCGGAGATCACCAGCACCATGCGGTTCCAGAACGGCGGATGCTTTTTGTCGTCGATCTTGCGCCGCTGTTCCGGGGTCTTGTGCATCTTGGACTGTGGACGCCACCATTTCAGGCCGACCAGTATCAGACCCGCCACCAGCAAGCCGGCAATCGGCGAGAAGACCAGCGAGGCGCCGATGTCGACGGCTTTCTGCCAATTCACCCCTTCGCTCACGGGAATGCCGTTGAGCAGGGCATTGGCCAGGCCGACACCGAGGATCGAGCCGATCAGGGTGTGGGAGCTGGAGGCCGGGATACCGAAGTACCAGGTGCCCAGGTTCCAGGCGATGGCCGCCGCCAGCAGCGAAAACACCATGGCCAGGCCATGTCCGGTGTTGACGTTGATCAGCAGTTCCACCGGCAACAGGTGGACGATCGCATAGGCGACGCCGACCCCGCCCAGCAGCACGCCGAGAAAGTTGAATACACCGGAAAAGAACACTGCCAGATGAGGTGGCATGGCTTTGGTGTAGATAACAGTGGCCACCGCGTTAGCGGTGTCATGAAAGCCGTTGATGAACTCGAAGCTGAGGACAAAGGCCAGGGCGAGCACCAGGCTTACAATCACCCAGGCATCCAGTCCGCTGAATAAATCGATCATGAAGGTTTTCTGACCCGGTCATAAGGGGGCGCGATTATGCCAGAAAACTTTCAGGTGAGGGCCTGCCTGACGCCATTTGACCTGGGTGGGCGGTCAGGCCCGACGGTTGACACGCGGATGGCGTAGGTCTTGGTGTCCAGCGGACCAGGCATTGTCCGGGTAGGAAAGGCCTGGCGGCGAGGGGCGAGGCCCGGCAAGGTATCAATACCGATAAGCCTAAGGCTCTTCGGCCTTGAGTTCCTTTTCCATTTTTTGCAGTTCCTGGGTAAATGCCTGGTCCAGAAGACTGGCTCGTTTGCGCCAGGGTTTGCGCTCCGGATCGGGTTGCGCGGCGTAGGTGGTGACAGCCCCGCCGTAAACATCCTTGTAACGTTGTTCCTGGCGCTCAAGTTCCGCGCGCAGTTCGTCTTTCGTCACAGTACTACCTAATTTGAGTTGAGTTATTGTGTTCGATTAAACACAACCGCCCTGACGAGACGTTCAATCTCGGGCTTGAGCGCTGAGAGTCGGAACCCCTGTCGGGCCAGACGGCCTTGAGGTCGTACAGGGTATTATAGCGGTCGGTTTGACTGATACTATCGCGAAGATAAGGGAATTCGTCAACTTTGTTGGTGAGTTTTGTGGTGTAGGAGTTTTTAACTGTAACTTGAGGGCGAGGTAACCGCTGCCTGTTTTTTGACGACAGTTATCAATTCAAGTTGCAGTGCAATAAACCCGATACTTGGAAATACAATCCCGGTTCTGTTGAGGCGCCGTTGTTCAACTTCTTGATCGACGCCCTGGGCGTGACCGCCAGAGGATTAAAAAAAACGGCCTCACTTCGTGGGTGAGGCCGGACCGACGCAGCCCTCCCGGTGGGTACCTGACCAGTATCCCGGGAAACCCGCAGCGGCGCGTCCAAGGTATAAGCTGCGGCGATCAGGGTCAATTGCGATTATCGGCCAGTGGTTCGATAATCGCACAAAGTTGAGTGGCCCCGGCTTGCCTATCCGCCCGGGCCCGGCCTGTAATGGGCCTCCACGGCAGACAAGGAATTTGTAATGAACGACCAACTGCGTGATGCCTTCGCCTCCGTGGCACCGCCCATCGTCGCCTCGCCGGCGAAGCGTATCCAGGCGTTTACCGGCGACCCCGACTTCATGACTTCGCTGGCCCGTGGCCTGGCGGTGGTGCAGGCGTTCCAGGAACGCAAGCGGCACCTGACCATCGCGCAGATCAGCCACCGTACGGAAATTCCGCGGGCGGCGGTGCGACGCTGTCTGCATACCTTGATCAAGCTCGGTTATGCCACCACCGACGGACGGACCTATTCGCTGTTGCCCAAGGTCTTGACCCTGGGACACGCGTACCTGTCGTCCACGCCCCTGGCGGTGTCGGCGCAGCCCTATCTCGATCGCATAAGCGAGCAACTGCACGAAGCCTGCAACATGGCGACCCTGGAAGGCGACGACATCCTCTATATCGCCCGCTCGGCCACCACCCGGCGGCTGATCTCGGTCGATCTTTCGGTGGGCGGCCGCTTGCCGGCCTATTGCACGTCCATGGGCCGAATCCTCCTGGCGGCGCTGGACGATGCTTCCTTGCACGAGTATCTCGAACACGCCGATCTGCAGGCCAAGACCAGCCGGACCCTGCATACCCCCGACGCCTTGCTCGAATGCCTGCAACAGGTTCGCCAGCAAGGCTGGTGTATTGTCGACCAGGAACTGGAGCAAGGTTTGCGTTCGATTGCCGTGCCGGTCTACGACGCCTCCGGACAAGTGCTGGCGGCGCTGAACGTCAGTGCTCATGCCGGGCGTGTCAGCTGTAGCGAACTGGAGCAACGTTTCCTGCCGAGCATGCTCAAGGCCAGTCGTGAACTGAGTGCGCAGCTGTTTTCCTGAGCCGACGCGGCTGCGCTTTCCTGGGCGAATCGCTTGAAGGATTAAACGGTAGCTTGCAAACAATGCGTTCGATTATCGAACGGTTAATCGATTATCGGATTGTTTGGCCGCCGACCTCCGGCTTACCCTGAGCTCATCACGGCGCTGAATTTCGCGCCGCCCCTCAGGTGTTTTGAAACCGGGAGTCTGCATCCATGGCTGAAATCCTTTCGCTGCATGACGCGGTGAAGCAGTTCGTCAACGACGGCGATACCGTCGCGCTCGAAGGCTTCACCCATCTGATTCCGACGGCGGCGGGTCATGAAATCATTCGTCAGGGCAAGAAAGACCTGACACTGGTACGCATGACGCCCGATCTGGTCTATGACCAGTTGATCGGTGCCGGTTGCGCCCGCAAGCTGATTTTCTCCTGGGGCGGCAATCCGGGCGTGGGCTCGCTGCACCGCCTGCGCGATGCCGTCGAGAAACACTGGCCGCACCCGCTGGAAATCGAAGAGCACAGCCATGCCGACCTGGCCAACGCCTATGTGGCCGGCGCCTCCGGTTTGCCGTTCGCGGTTCTGCGGGCCTATGCCGGCTCTGATCTGCCGAAGGTCAATCCGCTGATCAAGACGGTCACCTGTCCGTTCACCGGTGAAGTGCTGGCCGCCGTACCATCGGTACGCCCGGACGTTACCGTGATCCATGCGCAGAAAGCCGACCGCAAGGGCAATGTATTGCTCTGGGGCATTCTCGGGGTGCAGAAGGAAGCGGCCCTGGCGGCCAAGCGCTGCATCGTCACCGTCGAGGAAATCGTCGACGATCTGCAGGCCCCGATGAACGCCTGCGTCTTGCCGACCTGGGCCCTGAGCGCCGTCTGCCATGTCCCCGGCGGTGCCCATCCGTCCTACGCCCATGGCTATACCGAACGTGATAACCGTTTCTACCAGGCCTGGGACCCGATCGCCCGCGACCGCGCCACCTTCACTGCCTGGATCGACGAGTACATCCATGGCACCGCGAACTTTGCCGAGTTCCAGAGCAAACTGGCCCACGCTTCGGAGGTTAAGTGATGACCTACACCACCAATGAAATGATGACGGTGGCCGCCGCCCGCCGCCTGAAGAACGGTTCGGTCTGCTTCGTCGGCATCGGCCTGCCCTCCAAGGCCGCCAACCTGGCGCGCCTGACCTCTTCGCCGGATGTGGTGCTGATCTACGAGTCGGGGCCGATTGGCGCCAAGCCCAGTGTATTGCCGCTGTCCATCGGTGACGGCGAACTGGCGGAAACCGCCGACACCGTGGTGCCGACCGGCGAGATCTTCCGCTACTGGCTGCAAGGCGGGCGCATTGATGTCGGCTTTCTCGGCGCGGCCCAGGTCGATCGTTTCGGCAATATCAACACCACCGTGGTTGGCGACTATTTCTCGCCCAAGGTCCGCCTGCCCGGTGCCGGTGGCGCCCCGGAAATCGCCGGCTCGGCGAAAAGCGTACTGATCATCCTCAAGCAGTCGGCACGTTCCTTCGTCGACAAGCTGGACTTCATCACCTCGGTCGGTCACGGCGAAGGCGGTGATTCGCGCAAACGCCTGGGGCTGCCGGGGGCCGGCCCGGTGGGGATCATCACCGACCTGTGCATCATGGAGCCGCAAGCCCCCAGCCACGAGTTCGTGGTGACCGCGCTGCACCCGGGGGTGACCCGCGAGCAAGTGATCGCCGCCACCGGCTGGGCCGTGCGCTTTGCCGATCAGGTTGCGGTCAGCGATGCCCCCAGCGAGATCGAACTGAACGCCTTGCGCGACCTCGAAGCCCGCACCGCCGCGGCCCACGGCCAAACCCCTGGAGAAGCCTGATGCGCGATGTCTTTATCTGTGACGCCATTCGTACCCCCATCGGTCGTTTCGGTGGCGGCCTGGCCGGTGTGCGCGCCGATGACCTGGCGGCTGTGCCGATCAAGGCGCTGATGGAACGCAACCCGTCGGTGAACTGGAACGAGCTCGATGAAGTGTTTCTCGGCTGTGCCAACCAGGCTGGCGAAGATAATCGCAACGTCGCCCGTATGGCGCTGTTGCTGGCGGGGTTGCCGGAGACGGTGCCCGGCGTGACCCTCAATCGTCTCTGCGCCTCGGGAATGGACGCGATCGGCACCGCGTTCCGCGCCATTGCCAGCGGCGAAATGGAGCTGGCGATTGCAGGCGGCGTGGAGTCCATGTCCCGTGCCCCCTTCGTGATGGGCAAGGCCGACGCGGCGTTCTCCCGCAACATGAAACTGGAAGACACCACCATCGGCTGGCGTTTTATCAACCCGCTGATGCAGGCTCAATATGGTGTCGATACGATGCCGCAGACCGCCGACAACGTGGCGGACGACTATCGGGTGTCCCGCGCCGACCAGGACGCTTTTGCCCTGCGCAGCCAGCAACGCACGGCTGTCGCCCAGGCCGCCGGTTTCTTCAGTGAGGAAATCGTGCCGGTGCGAATCGCCCACAAAAAAGGCGAAACCCTGGTCGAGCACGATGAGCATCCACGGGCGGACACGACGCTGGAGGCCCTGGCCCGGCTCAAGCCCGTCAACGGTCCGGACAAGACCGTCACCGCGGGCAATGCCTCGGGTGTCAACGATGGCGCCGCCGCGCTGATCCTGGCCTCCGCCGAGGCCGTGAAGAAACATGGCCTGACGGCCCGTGCCCGGGTGCTCGGCATGGCCAGTGCCGGTGTCGCGCCCCGGGTCATGGGGATCGGCCCGGTACCGGCCGTGCGCAAGTTGACCGAGCGCCTGGGGCTGGCCGTCAGCGACTTCGACGTTATCGAACTGAATGAAGCCTTCGCCAGCCAGGGCCTGGCGGTGCTGCGCGAACTGGGCATCGCTGACGATGCGCCGCAGGTCAATCCGAACGGTGGTGCCATCGCCCTCGGTCATCCGCTGGGCATGAGCGGGGCCCGCCTGGTGCTGACAGCACTCCACCAGTTGGAAAAGACCGGCGGCAGCAAGGGCCTGGCAACCCTGTGTGTCGGCGTCGGGCAGGGGCTGGCGCTGGCGATTGAGCGGATCTGAGATCCACAGGCAACAAAACAGGCGCCCGGATGACTGCCACGCACTGTCATTCGGGCGAATGTTCTTGCAAAACAGGTCTGTTGCAAAGTATGTCTAGACTGCAACTTACCTCCTTCGAGTGATGAGACATGACAGCAACAACGATGCCGTACACCTCCGAAGAACGTAACAAGAGAATTTTTGCGATTGTCGGTGCTTCTTCCGGCAACCTGGTCGAGTGGTTCGACTTCTACGTCTATGCCTTCTGCGCGATCTATTTCGCCCCGGCGTTTTTTCCTTCCGACAACCCCACGGTGCAACTGGTCAACACTGCCGGGGTGTTCGCCGCCGGCTTCCTGATGCGGCCCATCGGTGGTTGGTTGTTCGGTCGCGTGGCCGACAAGCACGGCCGCAAGAACTCGATGATGATCTCGGTGCTGATGATGTGCGGCGGCTCCCTGGTCATCGCCTTCCTGCCCACCTATGCCTCCATTGGTGCCTGGGCACCGGTGTTGCTGCTGGTGGCGCGACTGTTCCAGGGCCTGTCGGTGGGCGGTGAATATGGCACCACCGCGACCTATATGAGTGAGGTGGCCCTGCGCGGCCAGCGCGGCTTTTTCGCCTCGTTCCAGTACGTGACCCTGATCGGCGGCCAGTTGCTGGCGGTGCTGGTGGTGGTGATCCTGCAGCAGTTCCTCACCGAACCTGAGCTCAAGGCCTGGGGCTGGAGGATTCCGTTTGTGATCGGCGCCATCGCGGCGGTGATCTCGCTGTTGCTGCGTCGCGCCCTGAAGGAAACCACCAGCAAGGAAACCCGCCAGGACAAGGACGCCGGCAGCATCCGGGCGTTGTTCCGCGATCACAAGGCCGCCTTTATCACCGTGCTCGGCTACACCGCCGGCGGCTCGCTGATTTTCTACACCTTCACCACGTACATGCAGAAGTACCTGGTGAACACCGCCGGCATGACGGCCAAGACCGCCAGTTTCATCATGACCGCCGTACTCTTCCTCTATATGTGCATGCAGCCGTTGTTCGGCCTGCTCTCGGACCGCATCGGCCGGCGTAACAGCATGCTCTGGTTCGGCGCCCTGGGGACCCTGTGCACCGTGCCGATCCTGCTGACCCTGAAGACCGTGACCAGCCCGTTCCTGGCCTTTGTGCTGATCACCCTGGCACTGGCGATCGTCAGTTTCTACACCTCCATCAGCGGCCTGGTCAAAGCCGAGATGTTCCCGGTCCAGGTGCGCGCACTGGGCGTGGGCCTGGCCTACGCGGTGGCGAATGCGATCTTCGGTGGCTCGGCGGAATACGTGGCCCTGAACCTGAAGTCGGTGGGAATGGAAAACGCCTTCTACTGGTATGTGACGGTGATGATGGCGGTGGCCTTCCTGTTCAGCCTGCGCCTGCCGAAAGAAGCGGCCTACCTGCACCACGATCATTGATCGGTTCGCGCGCGTCCTTTACGGACGCGCGTCAATACGTTGGGTTTTTATTTGAAGGGGATAACCGTGGGTTTCGTACGACTTGCCGAAGGTGAACTGCATTACCAGCTTGATGGACCGCCCGAGGCTCCGGTACTGGTGCTGTCCAACTCGCTGGGGACTGACCTGGGGATGTGGGACACCCAGATTCCGCTGTTTGCCGAGCACTTTCGGGTACTGCGTTACGACACCCGCGGTCATGGTCGCTCGCTGGTGACACCGGGGCCTTACAGCATCGAGCAATTGGGGCGTGACGTCCTGGCGTTGCTCGACGCGCTGGAGATCGAGCGAGCGTACTTCTGCGGCCTGTCCATGGGCGGTCTGATCGGCCAATGGTTGGGCATCAATGCCGGCCATCGCCTGCACCGGCTGATTGTCTGCAATACGGCCGCCAAGATCGGCGATGCGGCCGGCTGGAATCCACGGATCGAAGCCGTTTCGACGGGCGGCCAGGCGGCGATGCTGGCCCTGCGCGACGGGGCGGTTTCACGCTGGTTCACCCCGGCATTCGCCGAGGCGCACCCGGATCGGGTCAAACCGATTACCGAGATGCTCGCGGCCACCTCGCCCGAGGGCTATGCGGCCAACTGCTGCGCCGTGCGCGACGCCGATTTTCGCGATCAGTTGACGCAGATCCAGCTGCCGTTGCTGGTGATTTCCGGCAGCGAGGACGCGGTGACGCCGCCTTCGGGCGGGATCTTTATCCAGCAGCACGTCGAGGGCGCCGAATACGCCGAGTTCCATGCCGCGCACCTGTCCAATGTGCAGGCCGGCGACGGCTTCAGCCAGCGGGTGCTGGATTTCCTGTCCGCCAGGGTGTGAAACGTTCCGAGTGAAATCCTTCTCTTTTAGATGAAACTTTCACCGCGGCCTGAACGCCTTCGCGGATGTTGTGCTCTGATAAGGGCGATGGCCCTTCTGCCATTGCCTTGATCCGGACCCATCCCATCCATGAAGTCGTTTGCTGCATTGCTGTCAGGGCTCGTGATCGCCACGAGCCTTGCCGCTTGCATCGGTCCGCCGATGCCCCTGACACCCCAAACCGAACAGGCCCTGCGTTCGCAGCCGCCGATCCGTTTTCTGCTGAGCTTCGATGACGGTCCCAACGCCTCGAGTTTCTGGAACCCGACGGCGTCGGTGCTCGATGACTTGGCGCATAACCCGATCCAACCGGGAATCAAGGCGATATTTTTCGTCCAGACCCGTGCCACCCGAGCGGGTAACAGCGACATCGGTCGTGCGCTGATGCGTCGCGAGCATGCCGAAGGGCATATCCTCGGCTTTCATACCGCGACCCCCTCGCACACCAATCACCGCTCCTTGAGCCCGGAAGAACTGGAGCAGTCGCTCAACAATGGCATTGCGGACATTACGGCGATCACCGGCGCGCCGCCGACGATCCTGCGTCCGCCGTTCTGGAACTACGACAAGCGCACCTTCGCCGCTTACCAGCAGCATGGCCTGCACGTGTTGTTGACCGACCTGAGTGCCAATGACGGCAAGGTCTGGGGCATCACCGCCAGCCCGCAGCGGCGAGCCAACCTGCTCAAGCACCTAGCCGAAGTCCGCGAACAGATTGCCCGTGGTGAAATGCCGGTGGTCGATGGGGTGATTCCGGTGGTGGTGACCTTTCACGACCTCAATCGCTACACCGCCCGGCATATGCAGGAATATCTGCAAATCCTGATGGACTGCGCGCGGGACACCGGTGTGCGGACCGCCGAGCAGCCTTTCTATACGGACAGTTCGGCCTTGTTGCGAGCGATCATGGCGCGCACGGTGCATGACAGCGCTGTGCCCGTGCACCTGCCGGGGTTCTGGAATTGGTGGTGGGACGGCGATTCCCACTAGCCCTTTTGTCCAGGCAAAAAAAAGCCCACCTGGAAGCGGTGGGCTGGTGAGGGGTCAGCCTTTCGGCGGTTCCTCGGAGATCGGCTTGGCCTGGCCGCTGTTTTCGTACCAGCCACCGCCGAGGGCCTTGTACAGGTTGACCTCGCTGGTGAGCTGCGACAGGCGATCGCTGATCAGCGATTGCTGGGCACTGAACAACGAGCGCTGGGCATCGAGGAAGGTCAGGTTGCTGTCGACACCAATGCGATAGCGACGCTCGGCCAGGCGGTAGTAATCCTGGTTGGCGGCGACCAGGTCACGCTGGGCCTGCAACTGCTGGTTGAAGGTCTGGCGTGCGGCCAGGCCATCGGAGACTTCCTGGAAGCCGGTCTGAATGGCTTTCTCGTAATTGGCGACGCTGATGTCTTTCTGGATTTTCGAGTAATCCAGGCTGGCTTTCAGGCTACCGGCGTTGAAGATCGGAATGTTGATGCTCGGTGCGAACGACCAGGTCCCCGAGCCACCCTTGAACAGACCACCCATATCCGGGCTCAAGGTCCCGGCATTGGCCGTCAGGCTGATGCTCGGGAAGAACGCCGCGCGGGCGGCGCCGATATTGGCATTGGCCGCCTGCAACTGATGCTCGGCGCCGAGAATATCCGGACGCCGTTGCAGCAGTTCAGACGGCAGGCCGGCCGGCATGTCGCTGAGCAGCTTGGCCGACAGCGGTTGAGCCGCCGGCAGGTTGGCCGGGATGCCGCTACCGAGCAGCAGGGCCAGGCTGTTCTGGTCTTCGGCCACCTGGCGGGTGAACTGCGCCAGTTTGACCCGCGCACCTTCCACCGATGTCCGCGACTGGCTCAGGTCCAGGGCGGAAGCCACGCCGACTTCGTTGCTGCGGGCGGTCAGCTTGTAGCTCTCCTCGTAAGCCGCCAGGGTGTCCTGGGTCAGCTTGAGCAGTTCCTTGTCGGCCTGCCAGGTCAGGTAGGCATTGGCCACGCTGGCCACCAGGCTGATCTGGGTGGTGCGGCGCGCTTCTTCGCTGGCGAAGTAGGTCTGCAGCGCCTTTTCGCTCAGGCTGCGGACACGGCCGAACAGGTCCAGCTCATAGGAGCTGATCCCGAGGGTCGCCGAGTACTGGCTGTTGATCGTTTCCCTGCCGGTACTAGAGGCGGCCGCCGGTACCCGTTGCCGACTGCCGTTGCCATTGGCGGTGACCGCCGGGAACAGGTCGGCGCGCTGGATCTGGTACTGGGCGCGGTAGGCGTCGATATTCAGTGCCGCAACCCGCAGGTCACGGTTGTTTTCCAGGGCCACCTGGATCAGCTGTTGCAGCGCCGGGTCGTTGAAGAACTGGCGCCAGCCCTGTTCGGCGGCGGCGGTGTTTGCCGCCTGGGCCGGCGAGTAGGCCGGCCCTTGCGGGTACTGCGCCGCTACCGGCGCTGCGGGACGCTGATAGTCGGGGATCAACGAGCAACCGCTGAGCACGAAGGCCGCGACCGCTACACTGAGAAGGGACTTGCTCATTGGCCAGCCTCGTTGCTTGGAGTTTCAGTAGTGTCTGACTTCTTGTGCTTCTTCTCGCCACCGATGGACGACACCGACACGAAGAACAGCGGAACCCAGAAGATCGCCAGAATCGTCGCGGTGATCATACCGCCAATCACGCCCGTACCGATGGCGTGCTGGCTACCCGAACCGGCACCGGTGGAAATCGCCAACGGCACCACGCCGAGGATGAACGCCAGGGAAGTCATGATGATCGGACGCAGACGCATCCGACAAGCCTCGACGGCGGCATCGATCAGGCTGCGGCCCTGTTCATGCAGTTCCTTGGCGAATTCGACGATCAGGATGGCGTTTTTCGCCGCCAGGCCGATGGTCGTCAACAGGCCCACCTGGAAATACACATCGTTGGACAGCCCGCGGAAGGTCGTCGCCAACAGCGCGCCGATGATCCCCAGCGGTACCACCAGCACCACGGCGATGGGGATCGACCAGCTCTCGTACAGCGCGGCGAGACACAGGAAGACCATCAGCAGCGACAGGGCGAACAACGCCGGCGCCTGGGAGCCGGACAGCTTCTCCTCGTACGACAGGCCGGTCCAGGAAATACCGACGCCGGCCGGCAGTTTCGCGGCGATGGCTTCGACTTCCGCCAGGGCCTGGCCGGTACTGTAGCCGGGGGCCGGAGCACCGAGGATCTCCACGGCGGCGACGCCGTTGAAACGCGAGAGCTTCGGCGAACCGTAGACCCACTCGCCCTTGGCGAAGGCGGAGAACGGCACCATGACCCCGGCGGTGTTGCGCACGTACCACTTCTGCAGGTCTTCAGGGCTCATCCGTGAACTCGGCTTACCCTGCACGAACACCTTCTTCACCCGACCACGGTCGATGAAGTCGTTGACATAACTGGCACCCAGCGCAATCGACAAGCTGTTGTTGATGTCCGATAGGGACAGGCCCAAGGCGCTGGCGCGTTCGTCGTCGATGCTCAGTTGGTACTGCGGCTCATCGTTCAGTCCGTTCGGACGCACCTGACTGAGCACCTTGCTCTGCGCGGCCATGCCGAGGAACTGGTTGCGGGCGGCCATCAACTTCTCGTGACCGATACCGGCCTTGTCTTGCAGATAGACGTCGAAACCGATGGCGTTACCCAGCTCCAGTACGGCCGGAGGGGCGAAGGCAAACACCATCGCATCGCGGAAGGAGAAGAAGTGCTGCTGCGCGCGGGCGGCGAGGCCGAACACGCTGTTCTGGCTGGTGCGCTCATGCCATGGCTTGAGCATGATGAAGCCCAGGCCCGAGCTCTGGCCATTACCGGCGAAGTTGAAACCGTTCACGGTAAACACCGAGGCCACGGTGTCGGATTCCTTGGTCAACAGATACTCACGCATCTCGTCGAGGACCGCCTGGGTCCGCTCGGCACTGGAACCGGATGGTGTCTGTACCTGGGCGAACAGTACGCCCTGGTCTTCTTCCGGCAGGAACGAGGTCGGAATGCGCATGAACAACCAGATCATGCCGGCAAAGATGATCACGTAGACCAGCAGGTACGGCGCCTTGTGGCGCAGGATGCTGCCGACGGTGCGCTCATAGCCACGCACACTGCGATCGAAATTGCGGTTGAACCAGCCGAAGAAGCCGCGTTTGGCCGTGCCGTGGTCGCCCTTGGCGATCGGCTTGAGCATGGTGGCGCACAGCGCCGGGGTGAAGATCAGGGCAACCATCACCGACAGGGCCATGGCCGAGACGATGGTGATCGAGAACTGTTTGTAGATCACCCCGGTGGAGCCGGCGAAGAACGCCATGGGCAGCAGTACCGCCGAGAGCACAAGGGCGATACCCACCAATGCGCCCTGGATCTGCCCCATGGATTTCTTGGTCGCTTCCTTGGGTGACAGGCCTTCCTCGCTCATCACCCGTTCGACGTTTTCCACCACGACGATGGCATCGTCCACCAGCAAGCCGATGGCCAGCACCATGCCGAACATGGTCAGGGTGTTGATGCTGAAACCGGCCGCAGCGAGGATCCCGAAGGTCCCGAGCAATACCACCGGTACGGTCATGGTGGTGATGATGGTGGCGCGGAAGTTCTGCAGGAACAGGAACATCACCAGGAACACCAGCACGATCGCCTCGACCAGGGTTTCAACCACGCCCTTGATCGATTCGGTCACCACCGGGGTGGTGTCGTACGGGTAGACCACTTGCATGCCCGGCGGGAAGAACGGCTCCAGGGTGGCGATGGTCTGGCGCAAGGCCTTGGCGGTGTCCAGGGCGTTGGCGCCGGCAGCGAGTTTCACTGCCAGGCCGGAGGCCGGCTTGCCGTTGTACTGGGCGTTGATGCTGTAGTTTTCACCGCCGAGGGCGACATCGGCGACATCCCCCAGGCGTACTTGCGAGCCGTCCTGGTTGACCTTGAGCAGGATCGCCTTGAACTGTTCGGCGGTCTGCAGGCGGGTCTTGCCGATGATGGTGGCGTTCAGCTGTTGGCCGGGCATGGCCGGCAGCCCACCGAGTTGCCCGGAGGCGACCTGGACGTTCTGCGCGGCGATGGCGGTTTTCACGTCCACCGGGGTCAGCTTGAAGTTGTTCAACTTGGCCGGGTCGAGCCAGATGCGCATCGCATACTGGGCACCGAACACCTGGAAGTCACCGACACCGGCGGTCCGCGAGATCGGGTCCTGCATGTTGGAAACGATGTAGTTGGCCAGGTCGTCGCGGTTCATGCTGCCGTCTGTCGAGACAACACCAATCACCATCAGGAAGTTCTTCACCGACTTGGTCACGCGGATACCCTGCTGCTGCACTTCTTGCGGCAGCAGCGGGGTGGCCAGGTTCAGTTTGTTCTGCACCTGGACCTGGGCGGTATCGGGGCTGGTGCCCTGATTGAAGGTCGCAGTGATGGTCATGCTGCCGTCGGAGTTACTCGACGACTCGATATAACGCAGGTTGTCGATACCGTTGAGTTGCTGCTCGATCACCTGGACCACGGTGTCCTGCACGGTCTGCGCCGAAGCGCCCGGGTAGGTCACGGCAATCGCGATGGCCGGCGGTGCAATGGCCGGGTACTGGTTGATCGGCAACTTGAGGATCGATAGAGCCCCGACCAACATGATCACCAGGGCGATCACCCAGGCGAAAATCGGGCGGTCGATAAAAAATTTCGACATGGTTTACTCCCCTTTGCTGCCTGCGGCTTTATCTGTGGCCGGGGCAGGTGCCGGGTTGGCTGCCTTCACATTGGTGGCTTCGGAGGCCTTGACTTCAACGCCAGGACGTACGAATTGGAGACCTTCGGTGATCACCCGATCGCCGGCTTTCAGGCCGTCTTCGATCAGCCATTGGTTGCCGACGGTACGGCTGGCCTTGAGCTGACGCAGTTCGACCTTGTTGTCCGGGCCGACGACCAGGGCGGTCGGGGTGCCTTTCAGGTCGCGGGTCACGCCTTGTTGCGGGGCGAGAATCGCGGCGCTGTTCACACCGGCCTGCAATTGGGCATGCACGAACATGCCGGGCAGCAGGGTGTGATCCGGGTTCGGGAACACCGCCCGCAGGGTCACGGAGCCGGTGGTTTCATCCACGGTGACTTCCGAGAACTCCAGCTTGCCGTCCTGCTTGTACTGGCTGCCGTCTTCCAGGGTCAGCTTGACCGAGGCGGCATTGTCGCCGGCTTTCTGCAGGCGACCGCTTTCCAGCTCGCGACGCAGTTGCAGCAGTTCGGCGGTGGACTGCGTCACGTCGACGTAGATCGGGTCGAGCTGCGAGATCGTTGCCATGGCGTTGGTCTGGCCACTGCTGACCAGCGCGCCTTCGGTCACCGAGGAACGACCGATACGGCCGGACAGCGGCGCGTAGACCTTGGTGTAACGCACGTTGATCTGGGCGCTTTGCAGGGCCGCTTCCGATTGCAGGCGGTTGGCGACGGCGGTGTCGTACTCCTGACGGCTGACGGCTTGCTCATTCACCAGTTGCTTGTAGCGATCGGAAATCGACTTGGTCGATTGCAGGTTCGCTTCGGCGCTTTTCAAGGTCGCTTCATAGACCGATGGGTCGATCTGGTACAACTGCTGGCCGGCTTTGACATCGCCGCCTTCCTTGAACAGACGCTTGAGAATGATGCCATTGACCTGTGGGCGAACTTCCGCGATGCGGTACGCCGTGGTCCGGCCGGGCAGGTCGGAAGTCAGGGTAAACGGTTGGGCTTGCAGGGTGACGACGCCGACCTGAGGCGCGGCGGGAGCTGGCGCAGCCGCCTTTTCCTCTTTACATCCGCTGAGCAGCGATGCCAGGGCGACGGCAGTGACCAGAGCGGTAACAGCTGGCTTGAGTTGCATGAAGATCCTCGGGTCAGGCGCGCACGATGCGCACAAGAAAAGTGGAAGGGTAAGAAAGGTGATCCGGGTGGATAAATAGGTTGCTAATGAATATACTTACATTCATGGTTGTTTGTAAATACTTGCGCTTTGCGCAGAAATAGTTACAAAGCATGTAATTTAGCCCGGGAAAAGGCACAAGAATCGCCTCCCGCCATTAAGTTCCGATTACGCCCGGCGTTGCTCCGTGGCACCCTGATTGAGGTTTTACTGCCATGGTCCGTCGCACCAAAGAGGAAGCTCAGGAGACCCGGAGACAGATACTCGAAGCTGCCGAAAAGGCCTTCTATGAGCGTGGTGTGGCGCGCACGACCCTGGCCGACATCGCGACCCTGGCGGGCGTGACCCGGGGTGCGATCTATTGGCATTTCAGCAACAAGGCCGAGTTGGTGCAGGCGATGCTCGACAGCCTCCACGAGCCGCTGGATGCGTTGGCCCGGGCGAGCGAGAGTGAAGAGGAAGTCGATCCGCTGGGCTGCATGCGCACGTTGTTGATCCATGTGCTTCGTCAGGTTGCGCTGGACCCCCAGACCCGGCGAATCAACGAAATTCTGTTTCATAAGTGCGAGTTCACCGATGAAATGTGTGACCTGCGCCGTCAGCGCCAGGCCGCCAGTGTGGACTGCAATCTGAAGATCGGCCTGACCTTGCGTAACGCCATTGCCCGCGGACAATTGCCCGAGCAACTCGACCCGGCCCGTGCGGCCATTGCCATACACGCTTACATCCATGGGATCATTGCTCAATGGCTGTTGGTCTCCGACAGCTTTGAACTGCAGACGGAAGCGGAGCGTCTGGTCGACACCGGGCTGGACATGCTGCGCTTGAGCCCGGGCCTGCGCAATTAAGTCAAAATGCGTAATTGATTCTAGTTGTATCAGAGTCGGACGCGAGCAAAGTTGATGCGTCATATCGACAGATATCAGCTGACCATTATCTACCCGACAGCTTTATCTTGGTAGTTAGTAAGCTACGTATTTTGTAGCGAAAGTGTTGCGACTCTGTGAATGAATGTGCCGATTTGTTGCACAAATTGCTGAGCTGGCGCTCAACGGCATGGTGATGCTGGCTCTCTGCGGGCTGGCGGTGGCCTGGGGGAGGGGCCGGCGGCGACAAGGCCCGGTGTTTTTCCCCGCAGGCTCCGTCTTGACCCGGTGTTGACCACCGCGATTGTTCAATACTCGATACAACTCAACTCATGCTGAACTTGACGTTGTAGCTGTAGGGGGGCGCCTTGAGGGTTTTGCTCAGGCGCGCCTTGCAGGAAGCCTGGCGCTCACCGATGGACTCGGCTTTCCTGATCCAGATGGGCAGGTAGTTGGGGCGCTGGGTGTGGGCGAAGCGTTCTTCCAGGGTATGTTGGGCAACGAATCGGCACTTGCGCGGCCCGGCGCCATAGATAAACCAGGCCCGCGGCCCGTCCAGTACCAGTTCACGGCGCTCGCCACTGGCGATGTTGAAACTTGACGGCGCCGCGCCGTGCAGGTCTAGGCCGGTGCCCAGGAGTTCGAGGGGCTCGGGGGAGTCGTTGCTGATCTCGATGGACGTGACTATTTTGGAAAAGCCCGGTGTTGACGGGTCTGGTTCTGCGGCGCCAGGTCCGAACGTGTCGCCGTCAGCCGCGCCGGTGGCGAAGGCGGCCAATGAAATCAGGCCCGAGAGTACGGCACAGAACAGGGCGAGGCTGATGGACTGCAAGAGGGGTGTCATCTTATTAATTCCTTTTAATGAGGTCTTTTGAGACAGCGTCATCCCATGACACTGCGCGCCTGGCCGATTCCGGCGGGCTGCTGGGTAAGTATGGGGTTTGCTACCGAAAATACCCGGAGTAAAGGGCAGTGTCGTATGTAGGCTTATTCCTGTATTGGGGTGAGTTGCTTCAATGAATATGGCGAGTTGCAGGCGACTGTCCTACCCGCCGCCCACAAAAAAGCCCCGGCACTTTCGGGCCGGGGCTTGCTGCTGGCGAGCTTTGTGGGCGCGCGCGCTTACAGCGTCGGGTAGTCGATATAGCCGACCGGGCCTTTGCCGTAGAAGGTTTCCGGGTGCGCCGGGTTCAATGGCGCATCGGCCTTCAGACGGGCTGGCAGGTCCGGGTTGGCAATGAACGGCACGCCGAAGGCCACCGCATCGGCCTTGCCGCTGGCCAGCCAGGCGTTGGCGCTGTCCTTGGTGAAACGTTCGTTGGCGATGTAAGGGCCGCCGAACGCCGCCTTCAGTTGTGGGCCGAGGCTGTCGCCGGCTTCTTTCTCGCGGGAGCAGATAAACGCGATACCGCGCTTGCCCAGTTCACGAGCGACGTAGGTGAAGGTCTGCGAAAGGTTCTCATCGCCCATGTCATGGGAATCGGCGCGTGGCGCCAGGTGCATGCCGACACGACCTGCGCCCCAGACTTCGATCACGGCGTCAGTCACTTCGAGCATCAGGCGCGCACGGTTTTCCACGGAACCGCCGTAGTTGTCGGTGCGCCGGTTGGTGCTGCTTTGCAGGAACTGGTCGAGCAGGTAGCCGTTGGCGCCGTGGATTTCCACACCGTCGAAACCGGCGGCCTTGGCGTTTTCCGCGCCGACCCGGTAAGCGTCGACGATGTCGGCGATTTCAGCGGTTTCCAGGGCGCGTGGGGTCGGGTAGTCCGACAGTGGGCGCACCAGGCTGACATGGCCCTTGGGCTGGATGGCGCTCGGTGCGACCGGCAGTTCGCCGTTCAGGTACGAGGGATGGGAAACCCGGCCCACGTGCCACAGTTGCAGGAAAATCCGCCCGCCGGCAGCGTGGATAGCCTTGGTCACGTTGGACCAGCCACGCACCTGGTCGTTGGACCAGATACCCGGGGTGTCCGGGTAGCCGACGCCCATTGGGGTCACGGAGGTGGCTTCGCTGAGGATCAGGCCGGCGGAGGCGCGCTGTACGTAGTACTCGGCCATCAGGGCGTTGGGTACGCGACCTTCATCGGCGCGGCAGCGGGTCAGCGGGGCCATGATGATGCGGTTGGGCAGTTCGAGGTCGCCCAGTTTGATCGGATCGAAAATAGTTGCCATGTGTACAACCCTCGTTATCAGTTAGTCGCGGAATTCAGTGGGTAGCAGGCGCCAGTTCGTCGTTGTCGCTCTGGCGAAAGGTAATCAGGGTCACCAGCAGGGCCAGGACCGCCAATGCCGCGGCGGCCAGGGGCACGCTGGTGAGGCCGAAGCCGTTGGCGATGACGCTGCCGCCGATCCAGGCCCCGAGGGCATTGCCGACGTTGAAGGCGCCGATGTTCAGGGTCGAGACCAGGTTGGGGGCGGCCTGGCCGTAGGTCACCACGTTGATCTGCAGGGCCGGCACGGCGGCGAAGCAGGCCGTGGCCCAGAGGAACAGGGTGATCTCGGCGGGGATCAGCACCAGGCTGCTCCAGGTCAGCGCGATGGCCAGTACGGCCATGGCGATGAACACGCCGATCAGCGTCGCGGCGAGGTTCTTGTCCGCCAGCTTGCCGCCGATGATGTTGCCGAGGGTCAGGCCCAGGCCCATCAGCACCAGGGTCCAGGTCACGCCCCGTGGCGAGACGCCGGTGACTTCGCCGAGCAGCGGCGCGATATAGGTGAACAGGGCGAACACGGCGGCGGAGAACAGTGCGGTCATGCTCAGAGAGAGCCAGAGCCCGGCGCCCTTGAGTGCGGCCAGTTCGGCGCGCATGTCGAGTTTTTCCTCGTCGTGCTTGGCCGGCAGGTAGCGGATCAGGCCGATCAGCGCGATCACGCCGATCACGGTCACCGCCCAGAAGGTCGAGCGCCAGCCGGCCTCCTGGCCCAGTGCGGTGCCCAGCGGTACACCGAGCACGTTGGCCAGGGTCAGGCCGGTGAACATCAGGGCTACCGCCGAGGCACGCTTGTCCGGGGTCACCAGGTTGGCCGCCACCACCGAACCGATACCAAAGAAGGCACCGTGGCACAGGGCGGTGATGATCCGGGCGAACATCAGCACGTTGTAGTCACTGGCGATGGCACAGAGCAGGTTGCCGACGATAAAGATCCCCATCAGCGCGACCAGGGCTGTCTTGCGCGGCAGCCGTGCGGTGGCCATGGCCATGAACGGTGCGCCGATCGCCACGCCCAGGGCATAGCCGGTCACCAGCCAGCCGGCGCCGGGAATCGACACGCCGAGGTCCGCCGCCACATTGGGCAGCAGGCCCATGATGACGAACTCCGTGGTGCCGATGGCGAAAGCGCTGAGGGCCAGGATGAGTAACGAGAGGGGCATCTTGTGCGGTCCTTGTTTAGAGCTCTTGGCTCATGATGCGGAGGAATTCCTGGATGGTTTCCTCATTGCGTTTGAAGAAGTGCCATTGACCGGCTTTCTGGCTGCTGATCAACCCGGCGCGTTGCAGGGTCGCCAGGTGCGCGGACACGGTGGACTGCGACAGGCCGCAGCGCTGGTCGATCTGTCCGGCGCAGATGCCGTACTCATGGTTGTGGTGCTGTTCAGGGAACTGGTTTTTCGGGTCTTTCAGCCAGCTGAGAATGTCTCGGCGTACTGGGTGTGCCAGCGCTTTTATTATTTCGTCGAGGTCAAGGGGCATGGTCGTTGCTCGGGGTGGGTAAAACGTTATATCGCGATGGGGCGAAATATATATCGGTATTTCGCGATACACCAATATGATTTTGATCTGAACCCAGTGTGGTTCGCTATATCGGGTTATAACGATATAGGCTGACGAGGTGCTAAGCTGTCGACCATGAATTATCTCGCACACCTGCATCTGGGCGGCCAGCGCCCGGAACAACTGCTCGGCAGCCTCTATGGCGATTTCGTCAAGGGTCGCGTGCAAGGGCAGTTCACCCCCTCGATCGAAGCGGCGATTCAGCTGCATCGCCATATCGATGTGTTTACCGATCGGCACCCGTTGGTGGGTCAGTCCTTGTCGCGGTTTTCCCTGACACGGCGGCGCTATGCCGGGATCGCCCTGGATGTGTTCTTCGATCACTGCCTGGCGCGGGATTGGGCGCTCTATGCCGAAGGCGAATTGGACAGCTTTACCGCCCAGGTCTATCGCGTGCTGGAAAGTGAGAGGAATCTGCCGGGGCGTCTGGCCGAGATCGTGCCTTATATGGTGGCGAACGACTGGCTGGGTTCCTACCGCGATTTCGAGGTGCTGGGACAGGTGTTGCGAGGGATTTCGCGGCGTTTGTCGCGGCCGGAGGCGCTGCTGCATGCGATGGGCGAATTGGAGGGGTTGTATGAGCCGTTGAGCGAGGACTTCCGACTGTTCTATCCCGAGCTGCTGGCGTTTTCCCGCGCTCACTCGCTGAGTGAGCGCGACCCCCTGTAGCTTGGCTTGCCGGTTTTATGCCGCTTCCGATCGAGCCGTTTCGGTTTCGGCCTGACGCGGTGCCGAACGTTTCACTTCAGCCACCTCACCGAACAACGCCATCTGAACCGCCTGTTGCGCCTGGAAGGCCAGCGCCGCGCGTTCCTGGCCGTTGCAGGCGATCGGTTCGAGAATCTGGATCTCCACATCGCCCTGGTCGTTGGAAAACAGGCGCATCAGGTGCGAGAGCAGATCGTCGTCGCCAATGAACGGGGCCAGCAGGTCCGGCTTGCCGTCGCGCAGATAACGAATGGCCACCGGTTGCAAGGCCACGTCCGCATCAATCGCCGCCGACAGCAGGCGACCATGGAAGGTGCGCAGCGAACGACCGTCGGTGGTGGTGCCCTCCGGAAACATCAGCAAGGGGTGTTGCTGCTCCAGGTGACGGGTCATCTGCTTGCGGATCAGTTGGCTGTCGCCCGAGCCACGGCGGATGAACAGGCTGCCGGCTTTCGCCGCCAACCACCCGGCCACTGGCCAGGTCCGTACTTCGGCCTTGGACAGGAAGGACATCGGGGCCAAGCCGCCGAGCAGGGCGATATCGGTCCAGGACACGTGGTTGCTGACCCACAGCATCGGCCGGCTCGGCAGTTCGCCGCGCACGGTTACGCGAAAGGGCAGGGCATTGCTCAGGCGCGCCATGAAAAAGCGTGACCAGCGTTGCCGCCGGACCATGGAGTTGGCGACCCCCAGGCGTTCGAAAACCCCGAATACGCTGGCCATGCTCAGGCCGAGCCCCACCACCACCAGCACCCGTGCGATGCGGCCGTATACCCGTAGGCGGCTCATCAGACTGCCGCCTTGAAGTGCCGCGCATAGCGTGGGCACAAGTCGTCGCGCTTGAGCAGGATAAATACGTCGGCTACCTGGAAGTCTTCGTCCCAGCACGGCTCGCCGCAGATCTTCGCGCCCAGGCGCATGTAGGCCTTGAGCAAAGGAGGCATTTCGGCGATGACGTTGCCGGGAATATCCAGTGACGGCAGCGGCTTTTTCGGTTCGGCGCGCAGGTGCTCGTTGCACAGGTAGCGTTCGCGCAGGCGCTGCATGATCGCCTGGGCCTGGATTCCGCCGTCCTGCATCGAGATGCTGGCGCACCCCATCAGGTAGCTGTAGCCGCCTTCGTTGAGGATTTCGGCCAGTTCGCTCCAGAGCACGGCGATGGTACCGCCATTGCGGTAGGCCGGATCGACGCAGGTACGGCCGATTTCCAGGATCGGCCCTTGCAGATGGCCCAGACCGTGGAGGCTGAATTCTTCTTCGCTGTAGTAACGGCCCAGGGTGTTGGCGGCCTTGTGGTCGAGCAGGCGGGTGGTGGCCACCAGGCGACCGCTGTTCAGGTCGCGCACGCCGATATGGGCGCAGTGCACATCATAATCATCCATGTCCAGGCCCAGTTCAGCGCCCTTGAGCTTGGCATTGAATTCGCCGCTGAAGACGTTGAAGCGCAAGGCCTGGGCTTCTTGCAATGCCGCGGCGCCCAACAGGCGTTCGGCTTGCAGGCGGCGTTCACTGCCGGTGTCGCTGATGCGGGCGATCTGGGTCATTACGAGTCTCCGGTTGCCGGCCAGGGGTGCGGCCAGTCGACTTTGTTGTGCAAAGTCAGGCTATTTAGCCCCGGTGTCATCGCCATGAAGCTTTGGTGATGCTTATATGACAGGGTCCCGGGATGGGCCACTCAAGGCGCCGAGACCTTGAATACTCCCCAAAACCCGTAGGAGCAGGGCTTGCCCGCGAAGGCGTCCTTGAGAACGCAAAAGGCTTCGCTGGCAAGCCCTGCTCCCACAGGTTTTATATTCGGTCTCGGAGAATCCGTGCCCCGGATTGTCATCAAACGCGCTTAAGCTGGCGCGAGGCTATTTCTGCGAGCGGGCTCCATGTCCAAGGGTTCGACCTTTTTTCCTGCCTTGTTGTTGGCGTTCTGCGTCACCGCGCGTGCCGAGGTCTGGCCGGCTGAAGACTGGTCCCTGGGGCCGCAGGTGTCCGGGCCGGCGGTTGCAGCCCTGGAGTCCTACGCGTTTCCCGCCCGTGACGATGACACGCGAAAAGGCATTCGCAGCGATGCGCTGTTGGTGATTCGCCATGGCCAGATCGTCTATGAGCGTTATGCCGGTCCCACCAGCGTCAACACCCCGCACCTCACCTGGTCCGTCAGCAAAAGCGTGATGGCCGCCGTGCTTGGCGTGGCCTATGGCCAAGGCCTGTTCCAGCTGCATGATTCGGCGGCGCGCTTCTATCGACCCATGCGCGCCCATCCCAATGTGACCCTGGAACACCTGATGAACTGGTCCTCCGGTATCGACTGGCAGGAGGACTACGAATACGCGCCGCTGAAGTCATCGGTGGTGGCGATGCTCTATACCCTTGGGCACACCGATATGGCTGGCTACACCGCCGGCCATGGTGAGTTCGCCCGGCCGGGGCAGGCCTTCCGTTATTCCAGTGGCGACAGCAACGTACTGTCCGCCGCCTTGCGCCGGATTGTCGGTGCCAAGCGTTACCCGAACTATCCCTGGACAGCTCTGTTTGACCCGCTGGGTATTCGCAGCGCGGTCTGGGAGCGCGATGCCAGCGGCACTTTCGTGGCCTCGTCCTATGTCTATATGACGGCGAGGGATCTGGCGCGGATCGGCCTGTTGATGGAGCGCGAGGGACGCTGGGGGGAACGGCAACTGCTGCCCAGGGCCTGGGTGAATTTCAACCTGCGGCCCTTCGCCGGCTACAAACCAGGGCAGGACGAAGCCGTGGGCGGCGGCCAGTGGTGGCTCAATCGTTCGATCAAGGGCGCCGCCAAGCCTTGGCCGGATGCGCCGCCGGACACCTTCGCCGCCCTCGGGCATTGGGGCCAGGTGTTGTACGTGATCCCCAGCGCGGACCTGGTCATCGTGCGCTACGGCGATGACCGCGACGGCAGCTACCGGCACAACGAACTGCTCAAACGAGCACTGGCGGCGTTCGCGCCGACGGTGGCGCCATGAGTACCAAGGGATTTGTGCGCCGGCGTCCGCTGGTCAGTCTGTTGTTGGTGTTGCTGGTGGCCCTGGGCACCTGGACCTGGCATGAGTGGCAGGCCTTGCACGCCTTTCCGGGGATCATCAGCGCCTATACCGCCAAGGAATACTGTTCCTGCCGTTATGTGATGAACAATTCGGCGGACTATTGCCTGGGGTACGTCAAACAGTCGATTCCGGTCAGTGATTTCCATGATGATCCCCAGCAACACCGGGTCACCGCCCGGGGGCTAGGGCGCAGCAGCAGTGCTGTCTGGGTTGGCCCGCGTGAGGGCTGCCGGCTGGAGCCCTGATCCGTGGTTTGCCACCTCTATCCGTGGCGGGTAAGGTGGTGCCTACGTTCAATCAGGAGCTTGCATGCACCGGTCCCGCCTATTTCTGGCCCTGCTCGGGGTGCTCGCCCTGCCGGCACAGGCCAACTGGTACCTGGACAATGAGTCCTCACGCCTGTCGTTCATCAGCACCCACAACGCCGATATTTCCGAAGTCCATCGTTTCCTGACCTTGCACGGCAAGATCGACGGTCAGGGCCTGGCAACCCTGGAAGTGGAACTGGAGTCGGTCAGCACCGGCATTCCCCTGCGTGACGAGCGCTTGCGTCGCGACCTGTTCGAGATCAAGACCTGGCCCGAGGCGCGGATCGTCGCGCAGATCAATGTCCAGCCGATCAGCGACCTGGCGCCTGGCGCGCAGCTGGAGTTGCGCCTGCCGCTGGTGGTGAAGCTGCGCGGCAAGGAGCACAGCTACAACGCCGAACTGCTGGCGACCCGACTCGATGACCGGCGTTTCCAGGTGGTGACCCTGGAGCCGTTGGTGCTGCATGCCGAAGACTTCGACCTGCTGCCGGGGCTGGCGACATTACGCAAGGCCGCCGGTCTGTCGGCCATCAGTTTGTCGGTACCGGTGGGCGCGGTACTGATTTTCGCGGCGCGCTGATATGGCCGGGGCGATCTTCCCTTGGCGGGCCGACAACGCTTTCGAACTGTTGATCGACGGCCCGAATTTTTTCCCACGGATGTTTGAGGCGATTGCCCGGGCCGAGCGGCAGGTGGAGCTGGAGCTCTATCTGGTGGAGGCCGGTGCATGTGCCGAGGCCATGGTCCGGGTGCTGGCCGAAGCGGCCGAACGGGGCGTGCGGGTGCGTTGCCTGTTCGATGATTACGGCAGCCTTGCGTTTACCCTTGGCCTGCGTCGACGCTTGACCGAGGCCGGGGTCGAGTTGCGTTTCTACAATCGTCTGAGCTGGCGCCGTTGGGTACGTAACCTCTACCGCGATCATCGCAAACTCTTGTTGGTGGATCAGTCCCTGGCGGTGGTTGGCGGTACCGGTGTTACCGATGAATTCTGGACCCCGGGCGAAGAGCGCTTCGAATGGCACGAAGTCATGGTGCGGATCAGCGGTCCCCTGGTACTTGACTGGCAACTGCTGTTCGACCGCCAGTGGCTGGCCAACGCCCAGCGTGCGGCCTGGAAACCCGTAACGCCTTTCGGTCTGCCACGCCTGCCGCGGGTTCCACCGGCCGGGCAGGGCCTGGGCCGGGTAGCCTACGCCGATGCCCGGCAGCACCGGGACATTCTGCGCTCTCTGGTGCGGGCGCTGAACAGCGGCCAGGAGCGCGTCTGGTTGGCGACCCCGTATTTCCTGCCGACCTGGAAAGTCCGCCGCTCCCTGCGCCGGGCCGCCAATCGAGGCATCGATGTGCGGCTGCTGCTGACCGGGCCGCGTACCGATCATCCCTCGGTGCGCTATGCCGGCCATCGTTATTATCCGCGCCTGCTCAGGGCCGGGGTGCAGATTTTCGAGTACCAGCCGTGCTTCCTGCATCTGAAAATGGTGCTGATCGATGACTGGGTCAGCATTGGCTCGTGCAATTTCGATCACTGGAACCTGCGCTTCAACCTGGAGGCCAATCTCGAAGCCCTCGATCCGTCGTTGACCCGGGCGGTGGAGGCCAGTTTCCTCTACGATTTCGCCCTCAGCGAGCCGGTCAGCCTGCAGGACTGGAAGGCACGGCCGCTATGGCGGCGGGTCAAGCAGCGGCTATGGGGTTGGGTTGATCGGTTGGTAGTCAATGCGCTGAATCGGCGGGGTTGATAGACTCCAGTCCAATACGCCCCGCGCCCAGGAATTGCCGATGACTGCTTCGTTGCTCATGGCTGTGCTCGCCTCCGGCTTTATCTACGGCATTACCCCGGGGCCCGGTGTGCTGGCGGTCTTCGGCATAGGTGCGGCCCGCGGGCGGGTGGCGGGGGCGGGGTTTCTCTGTGGGCACTTGTTGGGCGATGTGATCTGGTGCAGCACGGCGCTGGTGGCCATCGTCGGCGCCCGGGAAATCGGCAGCAGTGCGTTCGACATCCTTGGTGTACTCAGCGGTCTCTACCTGTTCTGGCTGGGCCTGCGGGCGATCCGCACCCGGCGCGCCAGTGCCGAGACGCCCCAGGGCGCGGCGCGGCAACCCTTCGTACACGGCATCCTGTTCGGCCTGACCAACCCCAAGGCCTACCCGGTGGCGGTCGCAACTTTTACTGCCTTGCTTTCCAGTCGTGCCGAACTGTTGCAGTGGTCGATGTTGCCTTGGCTGATTTTTCTCAGTTTCCTTGGCGGTGTCGCGGCATACGCTATCCTCATTGGTGTTGTCGGTGCCCGGCGGGTCAGGACGTTTTACCAGCGGCACGAGTTGATAATCACCCGCTTATGTGGCGTGATGTTTATCGGCTTCGCCATCAATGCGCTGGTCCATGCGTTGCCGGGATTGATGCCGAACAAGGCTTGAATCTGCTGCAAGGGGAGGGCAGGAAGCCGGTGTTTCCATGGATAGATGCTGACGCTTACTTTTTTGGGCGATCTCTTTCTGATGGAATCCAAGACTGTCACACCGCTGGCCAGCTTTATCGACCTGTTGATGGACGCCGTGTGCGCGGTGGATATCGAAGGGCGATTCGTTTTTGTCAGCGCCGCCTGCGAGCGGATCTTCGGCTACACCCAGGGTGAACTGATCGGTATGCCGATGATCAACCTGGTGCTGCCGGCAGACCGCGAGCGCACGTTGATGGCCGCCAGCGAAATTATGGGCGGCCAGCCCAAACCGTATTTTGAAAACCGCTATGTGCGCAAAGATGGCCAGGTGGTGCATATCATGTGGTCGGCGCGCTGGTCCGAGGTCGACCAGTTGCGTATCGCCGTGGCCCGGGATATCACCGAGCGCAAACTGGCGGAGTCCCGGCAGGCGGCGCTCTACGCGATTTCCGAGGCCGCCCACGCCACCGAGGATCTGCTGGCGCTGTTCCAGCGGGTGCACCAGATCATCGGCGAATGGCTGCCGGCGGAGAACTTTTGCGTGGCGCTTTACGATCAGCAGCGCGATCAGCTGAGTTTTCCCTACCATATTGACGACCGCCGCCAACCGCACACGGTCGACCGTAACTGTGCCGAGATCGTGCGCAGCGGCCAGCCCCTGTTGCTGAACATTGAAGGCGCACCCTCTTGCCTGGGCGTGCCGTTGAATTCACAGAACGGCACCATTGGTGCGTTGTTGGTAAAAAGCAGCGGTGGCGAGCGCTACACCGAACACGACCTGGAGCTGCTGCAATTCGTTTCGGCCCAGGTCGCGGCGGCTATCGAGCGCAAGCAATTGCATGCACGCCTGGAGTACATGGCGCGCTACGATCAACTGACTCATCTGCCCAACCGGGCTTTCCTCCACGAGCGCCTGAAGAGCGCATTGGTCCGGGCGCGGAGCGAGGGGGCGCTACTGGCGTTGCTTTATGTCGATCTGGACAAATTCAAGCAGGTCAACGACAGCTTTGGGCATGCGGTGGGCGATCTGCTCCTGCAGGAAGTGGCCCGGCGCCTGCAACGATGTGTCCGGGATACCGATACCGTGGCGCGTATCGGTGGTGACGAATTCGTTATTCTGCTGGAGCATCTGCAACTGCCGGAGCACGCGAACCGGGTGGCCGACAAGGTCCGCAGCCTGCTGCGCGAGCCCGTGTTATGGGAGGATTGCGGCCTGATCATCGTGGCGAGTATCGGGATTGCGCTGTATCCGGAAAATGGCGAAGAAGCACAGCAACTGTTCAAGCACGCGGATGAGGCGATGTATGGGGTCAAGCGGGGGGCGGTGACGCACTGACGAGGGCTATTGTAGTGATTTGTATCTGTGTTTGTACAAAATCGCTAAAGTTCGGTGGTTTCAGGTCGATGTCAAGGAAACCTAAACCTGAATGAGCTTCTGCCATGGTTTCCATCAGTAGCGTTACCATCAATACCCCCACTGTCGTTCCCGCATCGTCTGCGCTCGGTACTGCGAATTCCGCCAATGCCGGTAAAGACGGCAAGACCGAAGCTGAAAGCTCGACAGGGGTCAAGGTCAATTTGTCCGGTGCCGGGGTCGATGCGTCCAAAGCCGCCCAGGCCCAGGCGGCGGCCTCGGAACCGCCGGGGATCAAGCAACTGCGCAAGCAGATCGAGCAGATTCAGAAGATGATCGCCCAGAAACAGGCCGAACTGCAGCGACTTCAGGCGAACAAGAGCATGAGTCCGGATCAGAAGGCAGCGCAGGTCAACGCCCTGAATACTGAGTTGTCGGCCCTGTTCGGGTCGTTGGCCACTCTGAACAATTCGTTGATCTCGGCCTTGAAGAAGCAGGCTGACGGGAAGTAAAGGCTGATTCAGGTGGCAAGGCGTGATCGGGGTTGACCAGGCTCTTTCAGGCTGCCGCGATGGAGGCAAATGTCAGGCCTGTGGCATGTACAACCCGTTTCATTGATTGTCAGAATACTGCTGATTAGCTGCGTTTCCGTTCCGGCATTGGCGGCGACGACTAAAACCGTAAACACCCTACCTACACGGCCAGGGGTAACGGAACGATTTGTTCTGATTACACCTGACCGCCCGCTAACCAGTCTGATCTTGTTTTCTGGAGGGAATGGTCAGTCGTCGATATACCCTCCGACGGGGTTGAGCGAGACAGTTACCGATATGCTCAGTTACAACGGAGCCGAAAGCGTAGTAGTGCAAAAGGTGAGTGATTGGGTCAAGGCTCATTCGACCCACTAGTCTCCCTCCTCAGAAAAAACTTTCTCTTTAGATCGTAAGAACGTAATCGCCTGTTCGTAGCCGAGCGCTGGGACTGGGCCTGTACGCTCGAAAAGTGGTGGGAAAGATGAGGGATGGAGTTTCATATCAGAAAAAATGAATTCAAATAGCAATATTTTGCGTTTGTCAGCCACGTCCAGCGTTGCCAAAATATCGGCCTGACTCCAACGAATGCTCTTTTTCGTGCCTCCCCCGGTACACCGGCTCATTAATATTAATGAGCCTTTTTTATTCAGTGTGAAAAATGATCAAGTCTGCTTTGTCGGGTTTTTATCCGGCACCCTCGAATACCAAGCCCAGAGAATGGTTGCGCGCATCAGTGGGGGCGTGTGCAAGTGTTCTTGTGACAGCCCTGGTGTGCCAATACTTCTATGGGCTGGAACTGACGCTTCATCTTGTAGGGCCCGTCGGCGCATCGGCTGTTTTATTGTTCGCTGTTTCTACGGGCGCTCTGGCTCAGCCCTGGTCTATCGTCGGCAGTTATTTTGTCGCTACGCTGGCTGCGCTGATAGCAGTGCCGCTACTCGGCCATTCGTTCCTGAGTGCCAGTGTCGCCGTGGGATTGGCCATTGGCGGCATGTGCATGCTGCGTTGTCTGCATCCTCCCGGTGGGGCTGTGGCGCTCTGTGTGGTCTTGTCTCAAACCGATTTGGCACCCTTGGGGATTGAGGTTTTTTATCCCGTGATGCTGAATGCCGGGGTTCTCTTGGGGTGTGCGCTGGTATTCAATAATCTGACAGGGGTCCGTTACCCTAAAGCCCATATCAATCCATCGGCGGAGATCAATCACACCAGGGACATCCCGCCGTTCGAGAGGCTAGGTTTTAATAGTGATGACCTGGACGCAGCCCTGGCGGATATTGACGGATTTGTTGACGTTACGAGAGAGGATCTGGAAAGTATTATTCGATCCACTGAAAAGCACGCTTTAGGACGGAGCATGGGGGATATTCAAGCTTCCCATATCATGTCGAGGGACGTGCTGTCAGGGACGCCGGAAACCACTATTAAAGAGGCGGTGCGGATCCTGATGCACCACCACATCAAAACCTTGCCGGTGTTGAATGAAGAAAAACATATTGTCGGCATTATCAGCCTGACGGATATTATCAAGCACCCGGTAACCCGTCGGAGTCGCGGGTTGTCAGGCGTATTTGGGGGCAAGAAAAAAACCTTGTTGAAAGACATCATGCATGCCCCCGTGACCTGTGTCACGACAACGGCCCACATGGTTGAGCTGATACCGTTATTATCAAAGCAGGGTTTGCACTGTATTCCGGTCCTGCAAGATGACGTGTTTGTTGGGGTGATCACACAGACGGACTTGATCGCGGCCTTGCACCGCGATCTGATCGTGCACCTGCATTAGTCAGATCAGTGGGTCCCAGCGTTGAGACCAATCGCTATCCCGAGTGACAATGTCTTTCAATAGTTTTATGGCAAGCTGCAGTTCGGTTGATAATCGGCTACGGGAGTAGACCAGGAAGGTCGGGTAGCTGAATTCTGGCGCTGAGCTGACGCGCTCAAGAATGCCGCTTTCAATATAGGATTGCACGACGCGGGTCCTGAAGTAGCCGGCCCCACCATTGTCGAGAATATATTGCAGGGCTACGGGCCCCAGGTTGAAGGAAAGCGCCGCCTTTGCCTTCTCCGGCAGGGCCGCATCATGGGATTGCCGAAAACCATCGCCCCAATCAATGTAGACATAAGGTTCAGGCTTGGCGATCAGGCGGACCAGTATCAATTTCTCTTCGAGAATCTGCTCGACCTGCAGGTCGGGCCAGTAGGCCGGTTGATAAACCAGGGCCGCATCTAAAAGGCCGAGCTCCAATTGCCGCAATAGCATTGAGCCGTCCCTGATCTCGGTTTTGATGGCATGGGTCGGTATTGATTTCTGGATCTCGCGCACCCAATCCAGAATAAGCGGATTACATAAACTGACTTCGCCACCGATATGCAATATTTTATGGAAACCTTCGGGCAGGGGTAAATCCCTGACTGCGGCCTCCCAGGTTTGCACCAACTGGTTGGCATAGACAACGAAGGCTTCCCCGTCCGCGGTCAGTTTGGCCCCCGCTTTATTGCGCACAAATAACTTGCTGTTGAGGCTGCTTTCCAGCTTTTGCACGCGTGCGGTGATCGCCGTCTGGGTGACATGCAATCGCTGCGCGGCGGCAATCAGACTGCCGCATCTGACGATTTCCAGGAAGGTTTTAGCCAGCTCGATATCCATGCTTATGCGCCAAAATACGTTATAGGGCCACGCGGAGCGGGCCTTGTAAAGGCCAGGCCGGAGGCGTGTTTTCAATTTTTAGCCGGCTTTTTCGAGTATGGCCTTTTGTTATTATTGGCGACTCTCTAGAATCCGCTTCGCGCTCCTGCCATGGAGGCGCTATGCCATCAATTAGGGAAGTCGTCATGCAAATTGGAAAAATTCTGGGGTTGGCTCTGGTACTGGGATTGAGTGGGTGCGCCAGCTTTACCAAGGACGAAGTGGCTCCTGTGAAGATGCCGTCGATGTCCAGCTATTCGAACAAGCCGAATGTCTATGTGGATTTCAAATTCTACCAAGGTGTGCCAAAAAGCACTTCAGCCGTTGAAGTTCCGCAAGCACGCGATATGCTCAAGCCTGAACTGCAGAAAGTGCTGAACGATTCCGGGCTCTTTGGGCGGGTCACGCTGGATGAGTTCCAGAAGCAGCCTGGTGATTACAACCTGCACCTCAAGGTGTACAACCATCCGGCGGGTGGTGGCCAACTGGTCATGGGTTTTATCAGTGGCCTCAGCCTTATGATCATCCCGGCAATGGCCACTGACCAATACAGCATGAGTCTCGAAGCGATTGACCAACAAGGGGTGGCAATCAGCAATGGGAGCAATCATGACTCGATCAATACCTGGATGGGGATCTGGTTTGTGCCTTTGATGGGCAATACCCCAAAAGCGGCAATCAGTGACACCTTCAGCCGTCAGGTCAATGCGCTGCTCAAGCAAATGGTCGAGAGCAATAGCCTGAAATACTCGGCACTCAATTTCGGCGTACCACGCGCCTGATAAACCAAGGGCCGCAATAGCGGCCCTTTTTTTTGCCTTACTTCAAGGCCTGAATGAACTGCGGATCGCTGTACAAGGCTTTCAGCAAATCACGCACCATCGGATTGTAGGCATTGGCGGCATTCGGAATCGCAATGGCTCCGATAAAGTTGCTGTTCCACTCGTGGTTTACGTCCTTGGTTGCGTCATAGACCACCTCAGTGCCCTTGAGCAAGGTAAAGCGAGCAGAGAGCTGCCCTGTACCGGTACTGGCTCCTGCCGTCAGCTCATTCTTGACCAGTAATACATTCAAGTGCCGCTCTGCTTGCGGATCCAGCAGGCCGGCTTTGCGCAGCTCTTCGTTGATAGCTTGCTGAATGTGCAGGGGGATGCTGCCACTCGGCGAACGAATCGGGTTAGCCCGAACCGTCAGCGAGCCCTGGCCAGAGGCTGCTTTCACCTCGGCATTGCTGATCGATTGCAGCGGTGGGGTCTGCTTGAGCTGTTGGACATTCGCGAAGTTCGGCTCATAAGGCATCATGGTTACACCACAACCTTGCAGCAGCAGGGCGAGCAGGGGGACCAACAGAAGGGATTTTTTCACGGCATATCCTTGCGTGAGTGTAGGGAGGCCGGATTATCGTTAGATGGCCTATGGCTATCAACCATGTTTCAGCTTTGGATGGAGAAAATGAAGGAAAGGGGAGCTGAGCTCCCCTTTCGTGGCCTGCCTGTTCCCGTCAGTTCGCTGCAGCTGGCGGTTCTTCTTCCAACAGCGAATCCACCTGCCGTTGAGCCAGCTCAATCAGATGCACTACGCCCATCGCCACCTTGCGATGATGCTAGATCGTTTCGGTGGATTGTCTTGCGGCAGATAGTGGGACAAGGCGCGGTCGGCGGCTTTGGGGTCGATGGCTTCTATGTTGAATGAACGCGGTGGGTTGGGGGGCGGTCCTGGAATAGGAGGGTATGAATTAAGCTGAAGCGATCCTGCCTCTCGATGTTCGTGCCGTGTCATGCGTCCAAAAGGATTAGCAGGCAGTTGCGCGGGTATGAGGAGGTTTTAAAGTCATTCCGTTCCCGCAAGGGGCTTGTGAGACTCTGAGGATCCTGGGCAACCAGCAATCGTAGAGCCGGACAGGTAGAGGGGTGATGACAGGCCGACCTGTCTGTGAACGAGACGCCGACAGGCACCTTTGTCGTTTCTGGGGGAGGCGTTATTTTGGACGCTCAACCGCGATCCCGACCATAAAAAAACCGGCCTCCAGGGCCGGTTTTCTTTTGTCTTCGTCGCGCTGTTCAGCAACGTCGGACTGGATTTGATTGGAGCGGGTAGAGGGAATCGAACCCTCAACTAAAGCTTGGGAAGCTTTCGTTTTGCCACTAAACTATACCCGCAGATAGAACGGCTGACTTTGTACCAGATGTGGCCGGGGATTTGAAGTTTTTCTTTGGAAATCTGTGTTTTAACGCGGGCGTCGGGTCGGCGGTAGTGCCGGGAAGGCCAATACCCTTCAGCAGGATCGAGCGTGGCTCCTGTCGGTGCTGGACTTGCCTGCGAGACTTCTGCTGGCCACTCGGGCCTCTTCGCTGGCAAGCCAGGCTCCTACAAGGGATTTGCGTTCATCGAGGGATTTGCGTTCGTTCGCCAGAACTGGGCAACCCCGCGATAGCCCACGTTCACATGGCCTGTGCATGGTGCTCCTGAACATGTCGGTAGTACCGCGATCGACTTTCCTGGTGCGTCGGCTTGAGGAACTCCAGCAACGCGTGACGGCTGTCGCGGCAGGCGGACTTGTGTTCCATGTCGAGAAAGTGCCCGGTGCTGCGAATCGTGCTGAAGTGGCTGTGGCGCACATGCTGGCCAAACTGCAGCGCATCCTTGGGCGAGGTGTATTCGTCCCATTCGCCATTCATGAACAGCACCGGTACTTCGATTCGTTTCGCTGCCGTCAGGTAGCACAGCCGGTCACTGTTGAGCACATGGCCGATATGGAAGTGCATCTGCTCGTATTCATGCTCGGCCAGGCTGCTGACATGCCGGTAGTTGTAGCGCTTGAACAGCGACGGCAAATGCTTGCCGATGGTGCTGTTGACCAGGTGGCCCATGCGGTCGCGGTCGCAGGCGCTGAGGTAGCCGACGCCCCGTTCCAGATAGTCGCGCATCGGTTCGCTGAGCACCGGCGAGAAGGAACTGATCACCGCCTTTTCGATCCGCCGTGGCTGATGCGCCAGGGCCACCAGGGTCGCCGCACTGCCCCAGGAAAAGGACATCACGTGCTCGGCGGCGAAGTGGTCGATCAACTCCAGGAGGATCTGCCCTTCGACTTCCTTGGTCAGCATTTTCTCGTGACGGTTGTGGGCCTTGGACTTGCCCGCGTAGGGCTGGTCGTAGCACACGACGTTATATTGCGGGTGCAGGTTCTTCACTGTCTGTGCAAACGACGCAGTGGTGGCCATCGAGCCGTTGACCAGGATGATGGTCTTTTCTGCGGCATCTGCGCGATAGAACTCCGTGTAAACCCGATACTGCCCCTGTATATCCAACACAGCAATTTCTGGCCTCATGTCAAAAGACTCCTGGCAAGCGGGTATGCGCGCAACGAACTGTGCACGAGCTATATGACAGGTAGGCATTCGCCTGGAATGTTGCAGGCCCATGTCGGTCCGTTGAAGCCTGGCCGACGGGTATTGTTATAGGCGGGCAATCTGCCGGAGAGCGAGAGCCGGTGGGCCTCGCAGCCGACAAAGAGTTTCTTGGAATAATCATGTGACTCGTCAGTCATATTTTGGCTGACGGTCTGATTCAAGCAGGCATGTGCCGATTGTGCAAGGAACGATTTGTCATAACTCGGTGACTTCTGCTCAGCGGTCGTCGTCGCGCTCAGATCCGGTCGATTTCTTCGCTGCGTAGCGGGCGGTATTGTCCCGGGGCCAGTTGTTCATCCAGCACCAGCGGCCCCATGGCTTCACGGTGCAGGCGCAGGACCTTGTTGTCGAAGTGGCCGAACATGCGCTTGACCTGGTGATAACGGCCTTCGACGATGCTCAACCGGGCGCTGCGCGGGCCGAGCAACTCCAGCGTGGCGGGCTGGGTGGTGAGGTCTTCGAAGGCGAAATACAGGCCACGGGCGAAACTTTCGGCGTACTCGGGGCCGATGATTTGCTCCGTCTCCACGTAGTAGACCTTGGGCAGTTTGGTCTGCGGCTGGGTCAGCCGGCGCGACCACTGGCCATCGTTGGTCAGGATCATCAGCCCGGTGGTGTTGAAGTCCAGGCGGCCGGCGATGTGCAACTCGGCGGCTTCGGGTTCGTCGATCAGGTCGAGGACGGTGCGGTGCTCCGGGTCGCGGGTGGCACTGACGCAGCCCTGGGGTTTGTGCAGCATGAAGTAGCGTGGCGGGCGGCCTGCCTGCAGCACGTCGTCGTCGACCTCGACCTGGCTGAACTCGCGAACTTCATGATGGGGATCGGCGACGATCAGGCCGTCGACCTTGATTCGTTTTTGCACCAGCAACAGGCGCACCTGCTGGCGGTTGAAGCGGGGCAGGTTGCTGAGGAAACGGTCAAGGCGCATGGCTGAAAACTTCGGGGTGGGCGAGCATATTAGGTTATGGCGCAGGTGCTGGGGGCGCCTTCAGTTGCTCGTCTACTTGCGCGCAACGCGGACACAGGCAGGCGGCGTTGCGCAGTTCGTCGGGCAAGGCTTCGAGTATCGCCGGGTCGATGCTGACGTTGTAGCACCAGCAGGGCCGGTCGGCAGTGCGCGGGTCGGCCAGGGCACAGTCGTTGCGCGCGCCGCAGGCCGGGCAGAGGCCTGGGTCATTCATGGGCGGATTTCGACAGGTCGCTGCAGACGCGGTTGCGTCCGCTCTGTTTGGCCCGGTACAGCGCATGATCGGCCCGGGCCAGCAGGCTGTGCAGGGTGTCGTCAGGTTGCAGCGAGGTCAGGCCGATACTGACGGTCACTTGCAGGCCCTGGCCGTTGTAGCTGTAGCGCTGTTGTTCGATATGCCGGCGAATTTTCTCGGCGATCAGTAGGGCATTGGTGCTGTCGGTGTCCTTGAGCAGGACAATGAATTCCTCGCCACCCCAGCGGCAAATGATTTCCGACTGGCGCAGGCAACTCTCCAGGTCTCGGGCAAATCCGCTCAGTACGGCATCGCCGGCAAGGTGGCCGTGGGTATCGTTGAGTTGCTTGAAGTGATCCATATCCAGCAGCAGCGCGGTCAGTGGCTTGGGTTCGCGTTGGGCTTCATGCAGAGCCTGGACCGCCAGCAGGTCGAAGCCCCGGCGGTTGGGCAGGCCGGTGAGGCTGTCGAGGGTTGCCAGGGCCTGGATCTTGCGCTGGTAGCGATGGATCACGCGGTTGAGCAGGGCCAGCACGATCAGGGTCACCACCAGGCAGATCAGCAGGTTCAGGTACAGCGACTGGCGAATCCCGCTGAGGGCGCCGTCTTCGCGCTTGTCGACGAACAGGTACCAATTCAGCTCCGGAATAAAGCGCACATTGAGGAAGTGCTCCTTGCCGTCCGGCTCCGTGTACTCGTAGCTGCCATCGTGGGGCTTGGGCAGCTTGGCCTGCAGGTTCTTCATGCTCGCCAGGTCGTTCAGCGACTGCCCGGCCCGGGCACCTTCGGGGCCGCCGTCGGCGCCGGTCAGTACGAGGCGGCCGAAGGTGTCGACGAAGTACACGCTGCGCTGGTAGCGCTGCTGGTACTTGTCCATCAGCTTGACCACCGCGTCCACGGTCAGGCCGACACCCGCCGCGCCGATGAAGTGCTCGTCGTAGTCGAAGACCTTGTAATTGATGAAGAAGGTCAGGCGGTTATTGTTGGCGGTGTCCGGATCGACATTGATCTCGTAGGGCGCCTGCATGTCCCGCACGCGGAAATACCAGAGGTCGTTGGGGTCGTCGATGCGGATTTTCTTCAACACGCCCTTGGCCTGGTAGTAGGTCAGGTTGCTGGCGGATATGAAGAAGGCGGTGTAGGTGCCGTAGTGGGTCATGACCTCGTTGAGGTAGCGGGTCATCTGCTGCGGGTCGCGTTCGCCGGCCACCACCCAGTCACGCATGAAGGTGTCGCGGGCCATCATCGAGGAAATCAGCACCGGGCGGACCAGGTCCTTCTGGATTTCCGAGTAGACCGTGTCGGAGGTCAGGGGCAGTTCGGTGTTGACGATACCGTCGCGGATCGAGGCGCGCGAGGCATAGTAGCTGAGCAGGGAGGTGGCGAGGAAACCGCTGGCGAGCAGGGCGATCAGCGTCAGGATCAGCGAGCGTTGCGAGTAGAGTACTGAGCGAAGCGGCATGACGATTCCGTAGGCGGGTTCCCGATGGACGCATTCTAGTGGCACGGATAAAAAATGCCTGCACATTTTGCAGGGAGTTCGGGCGTCCCGACCACGGCTTGCTGAATGCTTCCGTATAGGCGGTGGCGGTCTACGCTCCTGTGCGACCAACACGAATGAGGGCTGCATCATGGGGTTTGCTTTAACACGGGCCTTGTCAGGCTGTTTGATGTTGCTGTGCCTGGGGTCGGCGCTTGCAGCGACCGCACCGGCGGATGAGGCGCCGGCGGCCAAGGCGCTGTTGGAAAAGGCCGTGGCTTATTACCGCGACCAGGGCGACAAGGCATTCGCGGCGTTCAGTCGCCAGGGCGAGTTCGTCGATCAGGACCGCTATGTGTTTGTGGTCGACACCCGAGGGGTGATGCTGGCCAGCGGTGGGCCGTCTTCAGCGTTGATCGGGCGCGACGTATCCGAGGCCCTGGGCCTGGATTTGCGCAAGGCATTCAAGGACACGCTCAAGACCCCGGAAGGCAGCGGCATCCACGAGGCCGAGTATCGCTGGCAGAACTGGAATGATGGCAAGGTCGAGCGCAAGCGGGTGTTTTTCCAGCGGGTCGGTGAGCGCATCCTCGCGGTCGGTTATTACCTGCCCCGAGCCTCGCCGCAGCAGGCCGAAGCCTTGCTGGCCAGGGCGGCGACCGATCTGGGCAAGGACAAGCAGGCCACGCTCGAGTCGATCAATGCACTGGGTTTCCTGGAGGACGACCTGTATGTCTTCGTGGTGGACCTGAAAACCCATCGTTACCTGGCCCACGGGACCAACCTGCGACTGGTGAACACCGACTTCAGCAAGATCAGGGACCCCGACGGCAAACCGGTGGGGGAGCCGATCCTGGCGCTGATGGCCAAGCAGGAGCGCGCAGAGTATGAGTATCGCTGGAAGAACCCGGTGACCGGAAAGATCGAAGACAAGCATGCCTACCTGAGGCGGGTCGGGCAGTACCTGGTGGCGGTCGGCTACTACAGCCCTTGACCGACCTCACCAGGGAATTCCTTCGACTAGCGGGCCTTGTCTTCGCGCCCGCGCAGGACCTTGTTCGGCATCGCCAGCGCCGCCGCCAGACCCAGCAGGGCGACGGCGGCGCTGATCAGCAGCAGGTGCCGGAAGGTCAACAGCAGCTCGGCGCGCAAGGCGTCGCGCGCCGGACCTTCAGCGCTGTTCAGGCCTTCGAGCAAGGCATTGCCCGAACTGCCTTCGGTGACCAGCGAAGCGCCGGCCAAATGGCTCAGGCTGGAGTCCTGCAACAGCGCCAGCAACAACGCCGACATCAGTGCCACGCCCATCGCGCCGCCGAGGGAGCGGAACAGGTTGGTGGTGCTGGTGGCGACGCCGATATCGTGCTGTGCCACGGAGTTCTGCGTACCCACCAGCGAGGTCGGGAACTGCAGGCCGCCGGCGATCCCGCTGAGCAGCATGAACAGGCTGCTGAGCAGCACCGCCTGGGGTGGGGTAAACGCCATGCCGAGGATGCTCAGCGGCATCAATAGCGCACCGATCAGGATCAGCGGTTTGTAGTAGCCGGTCACCGAGGTCCGCCGTCCGGCAAAGTAGGCGCCCATGGGCAGCCCCACCGCCAGCGGCAGCAAGTGCAGGGCCGCGCTGTCGGCGCCGGCCCCGGTCACGCTCTGGAAGCGCAGGGGCATCAGTACGGTGAGGGAGATCGCCTGGAAGCTGGTGAAGAATATCGTGCACCAGCACAGCAGGGCGTTGCGGTTGAGGAACAGGTGCATCGGCAGCAAGGGCTCCACGGTGCGCCGTTCGTGCAGGACAAACAGCAGCAGGGCGATCAGCGCCGTGACCAGCAGGCCCAGGACCTGCCCGTCATTCCAGTGGTGGCCCTGGCCGATGAAGGTGATGCCCAGCAGCAGGGCGGTCAGGCCGATGATCATCAGCACGGTGCCGAGATAATCGATGATCGGCTTGCGCTGCGGTATCGGCAGGCCGACCAGGGTGCGGTGGGCCACCAGCCAGGCACCCAGGCCCAGCGGCAGGTTGATCAGAAACACCCAGCGCCACGACAGGTACTCGGTCATATAGCCGCCGAGGACCGGCCCGGCCACGCTGGCCACCGCGTACATGCTGCTGAAATAACCCTGGTAACGGCCGCGTTCGCGGGGCGGGATGATGTCGCCGATAATCGCCTGGCTGACCGAAATCATGCCGCCAGCGCCGATGCCCTGGATGATCCGCGCCAGCACCAGTTGCTCCATGCTCTGGGCCATGCCGCAGAACAGCGAGGCAAGGGTGAACAGGCCCATGCCGAACAGCATCAGCCGGCGTCGACCGTAGAGATCGCCGAGCTTGCCGTAGATCGGCACGGCCACGGTCATGGCCACCATATAGCCGGAAATCACCCAGGCGAGCAGGCCGACATCCTTGAATTGGGCGGAGATGGCGGGCATCGAGACAGCGACAATGGTCTGGTCCAGCGCACCGAGGAAAATCGCCAGCATCAAGGCGATCAGGATACTGCGAATCGCCGGCTTCGTTTGGCCGGGCTGATTGAGATTGGTCACGGTAGAACCTGCAAGCAGTGGTTGACCCGCTCACCAGGCAAGTGCGCGGGGATGCTTGCCAGTGTACTCGATAGCCTGCTATTCGATAGCCTCGTAAGTACAACCGCCGAGATTATCTCAATGCACTCAGGCTGGCCGTATGGGGCACGCAGAAATCCAGGTGGCAGGTGGATAACCCCCGTGGCGTCTGTCGTATCTGTTCTACCCGCCAGGCCGCGGTGGCGTAGAGCGCTACAACGGCGGTGACAGCTAATACGGCGGCACACTTTCTTGTTTTTAGAATATTCATGCTCTTGACCTCTGACTCTGCCGAACTCAGTTCGCTAGAAGGTACTGATTCAAGCCTAGGTCAGTTGTCGGGAGTTGCCAGTCATACCTGGCATATCGTCGGTGCGCTATTCAGCCGGTGGATCGGCCAGTCCTTATAATCCCTCGTCCCAGAGTGGCACTTCGGGAAAGCGCCGCACCAGGAAGTCGAGCATGCTGCGCAGCGTCGCCGGCATGTGTTTGCGTGAGGCGTACACCGCATAGATGTTCATCAGTATCGGTTCGGCCTGGGGCAGCAGGCGCACCAATTCGCCTCGTTTGATATAGGCCCCTGCCTGGTAGGTGGGCAGCATCGAGATACCGGCCCCGGCGATCACCGCCTGCATCAGGGTGCTGGCCTCGTTGGCGCTGATATTGCCCTGCACCGGCACTGAAACCTGTTCTCCGTCCTGCTTGAAATGCCAGAGGCTTTTGCCGAAGTAGGAGTGGGTCAGGCAGTTGTGTCGGCTCAGGTCTTCCACTCGCTGCGGCGCCGGATGTTCGCGCAGATAGGCCGGGGAAGCGCAGATCACCGAGCGACAGACGGTCAGTCGGCGGGCGATCAGGTTCGGGTCCAGCTCGGTGCTGGTGCGGATCGCCAGGTCGATGCGTTCATCCACCAGGTTCACCGTGCGGTCGAGCATCTGCAGGTCGACGCTGACGCCCGGATGGTGCTTGACGTACTCGGCCATGGCATCGGCCAGTTGCGCCAGGCCGAATGAGGTACTGACGCTGATCCGCAACAGCCCGCGCGGCGCCTCGTCCGGTACGCTGACGGCGGCTTGCAGGTCTGCCGACAATTCCAGCATCTGGCGGCAGCGTGGCAGGGTTTCGTTGCCGGCGGCGGTCAGGCTCAGCTTGCGGGTGGTACGGTGCATCAGCCGGGCGCCGACCCAGTCCTCCAGCTCCGCGAGGTAGCGCGATACCACCGGGCGCGACAGGTCCAGATGGTCGGCCGCCGCCGACTGGCTGCCCAGGTCGACCACCGTGACGAAGACCCGCATTGCCGTAAGACGATCCATGATTTGACCACTTTCAGAAACAAACTATGTTCCAGCATCGCATTTTTTGTATCGGTTCGGGCAACTAAGCTCTGTTCATCGCCATCACGGCCAACAGATCTCGGAGTTGCACATGATCGGATTGTCTTTGTTTCGTCGCCTCTTGCTCGCCAGCGCCACCCTGGGTTTTGTCGCCCACGCGGCGGCAGCCCAGCCGGCCTTGACCCTGGATGTCTACAATCCTGGGACCTCGGCGATTTTCCCGGTGAGTTCGGTGCTGGTCAGCGGTGAGAAGGAGGCAATCCTGGTGGATGCCCAGTTCGGCAAATCCCAGGCCGAACAACTGGTGGAAAAAATCCGCGCCAGCGGCAAGCAACTGACCACCATCTACATCAGCCATGGCGACCCGGACTACTACTTCGGCCTGGATACCCTTACCCAGGCGTTCCCCCAGGCCAAGGTGCTGGCATCGGCGCCGACCGTGGCGCATATCAAGGCCACCGTCGACGGTAAGCTGGCTTTCTGGGGGCCGAAAATGGGCGCCGATGTGCCGGCGCACACGGTGCTGCCCCAGGTGCTCAAGGGCGATCGCCTGACGCTGGAAGGGCGTGAGCTGAAAGTTATCGGTTTGAACAGCCAGCAACCGGATCGCACCTTTGTCTGGATTCCGTCGATCAAGGCGGTCGTGGGCGGTGTGGTGGTGGCGGAAAACATCCATGTGTGGATGGCCGACACCCAGACCGCGCAGTCCCATCGGGCCTGGTTGGCAACGCTGCAACACATCCAGGCGCTGAAACCCAAGACCCTGGTGCCCGGTCATTTCCTTGGCGACAGCTCGCGTTCCCTTGCGGCGGTGCAATTTACCGCGGACTACATCAAGGCCTTCGACGAAGAGACCGCCAAGGCCAAGGATTCCGCTGAACTGATTGCGGCGATGAAGAAGCGTTATCCGGGCCTCGGCGAGGAGTCCTCCCTGGAGCTCAGCGCCAAGGTCGCCAAGGGCGAGATGAAGTGGTGAGTTCGCTCACCTGTTGATTGGACGTATCTGTAGATCAGCCTTCCTGCTCCCTGGGCGGGAAGGCCCCCTCGACGCACAGCGTCATTCGATTGGAACTGGAGAGTGTCATGAGCAAGATTGCAATCATTGGTGCCACCGGCCGTGCCGGTAGCCAGTTGCTGGAAGAAGCCCTGCGTCGCGGCCACAGCGTGACCGCCATTGCCCGTAACCCGGCGAAGATCGCCGAGCGTGCCGGTGTGGTGAAAAAGGCGGTCGATGCGCTGGATGCCGCGGCGCTGGAAGCGGCGGTTGCCGGTCACGATGTGGTGATCAGCGCCGCGCATTTCGCCACCCTGCCGGCCGCAGCGGTGATCGGTCCGGTGAAGAAGGCCGGGGTCAAGCGCCTGCTGGTGGTCGGTGGGGCCGGTTCGCTGTTGTTGCCAGGTGGCGGTCGGGTGATCGACAGCCCGGGCTTTCCGGCGGAGTACAAGGCTGAGGCCAGTGCGGGGGCGGAGTTCCTTGAGACCTTGCGTCAGGAAAAGGAACTTGATTGGAGCTTCCTGTCGCCGTCGGCGGAGTTTGTCGAAGGCGAGCGTACCGGGCACTTCCGCCTGGGCAAGGATGACCTGCTGGTGAGTGCCGAAGGTCGCAGCTGGATCACCTTTGCCGATTACGCCATCGCCCTGCTGGATGAAGTCGAGAAACCGGCACACTCGCGTCAGCGCTTCGCCGTCGGCTACTGAGTTTTAGCGATACACCGTGCCTCCCGTGGGAGCCGGCTTGCTGGCGATGAACGATAACGCGGTCTGTCTGAGACACCGCGGCGTCTGCATCGCCAGCAAGCCGGCTCCTGCAGGTCTTATCAACCCCGCTCCGCCGCCTGCGCCACCAGCCACTCCATCAACTCCCGCAACTCTGGCGCCGTCCCGGCCCGTTCCGGGTAGACCAGGTAATACGCCTGCCCGGTGCGCACCCGCAGATCGAACGGCATGACCAGCCTTCCGGCACTCAGGTCCTCGCCGATCAACGCCCAATCGCCAATTGCCACGCCCGTGCCCTGGGATGCCACGCTCATCGCCAGGTCCAGGGTGTCGAAATGCTGTCCCTTGCTGATATTGCTGACCCGCGCGCCCGCGACCTTGAGCCAGGCTTCCCAGTCCCGTTGGTCGCGCGTGGGATGCAGGAGCATATGCTGCTCGAGGTCGGCGAAGCTGTTCAGCGGCACCGGACCTTCCAGCAGTTGCGGTGAGCAAACCGGCGTCAGTTGCTCGTCGAACAGATGGTGAGACGCCACCGAGGGCCCCGGCGCCGGGCCATAGACCACGGCGGCATCGAATTCTTCCCGGCGGAAATCCACCGCGTGCTGCACCGTGGTGGTCAGCTCCACGGGCACGTCCGGGCGCTCCTTCTGCCATTGCAACAGGCGTGGCAGCAGCCAGCGCATCATGCAGGTCGGGGCCTTGAGTTGCAGGGCCTCGCGCCGGGCGCCGACCTGATCCACCGCTTCGTCGATCAGGTTGAACACCTGCTGGATCCGCGGAAACAACTCGCGGCCCTGGGCCGTCAGGCTCAGGCCACGGGCCTGGCGCTGGAACAGCGCATAACCCAGGTGGCTCTCCAACCCGGCGATCTGCCGGCTCACCGCCCCCTGGGTGATGTGCAGCAGCTCGGCCGCGCGGGTGAAGTTGCAGCACTGGGCGGTGACCAGGAAGGTATGCAGAGCGGGCAGCGGTGGCGGACGTTTCATGGCGGGGCAGCTCAGGCATGACGACAGGACATGCCTAGTATGACTATTTTTGCCTTGTGCCCGCCATCGGCCAAACGCTCCAATAACCCTATCGCTGTGCTCATCGGCAGCATGGCTTATACGAACAAGAAGGGCGGGACAGATGGCGACGTGCGGCGAAGTATTGGTCAAGTTACTGGAAGGCTACGGGGTCGAGCAGGTGTTCGGCATTCCCGGCGTGCATACCGTGGAGCTCTATCGCGGGCTGGCATCATCGAGCATCGAGCATGTCACGCCGCGCCATGAACAGGGCGCCGGCTTTATGGCCGACGGCTATGCCCGCACCAGCGGCAAGCCGGGTGTGTGCTTTATCATCACCGGCCCCGGCATGACCAATATCACCACGGCGATGGGCCAGGCCTATGCCGACTCGATCCCGATGCTGGTGATCTCCAGCGTCCAGTCCCGCAGTCAACTGGGCGGTGGGCGCGGCAAGCTGCACGAGTTGCCGAACCAGGGCACGCTGGTCGCGGGTGTCGCGGCGTTCTCCCATACGCTGATGTCGGCGTCCGAATTGCCGGCGGTGCTGGCCCGGGCCTTCGCGCTGTTCCAGGCCGGGCGGCCGCGTCCGGTGCATATCGAGATTCCTCTCGATGTACTGGTGGAAAACGCCGATGCCTTGCTCGACAGTCAGCCGGTGCAGATTACCCGTGCCGGCGCCGCCCCCGCGGCGATCGCGCAAATGGCCGAACTGCTGGCCAAGGCCCGCCATCCGCTGATCCTCGCCGGTGGCGGTGCCATCGATGCGGCCGCCGCGCTGACCCGGTTGGCAGAGCGGCTGGAGGCTCCGGTGGCCCTGACCATCAACGCCAAGGGCATGTTGCCGTCGCGCCATCCGCTGCTGATCGGATCGACCCAATCCATGGTCGCGACCCGTGCCCTGGTGGCGGATGCCGACGTGGTCCTGGCCATCGGCACGGAGCTGGCGGAAACCGACTACGACATCACCTTTGTCGGTGGTTTCGAGATTCCCGGCACCTTGCTGCGGGTCGATATCGACCCGGATCAGACCGTGCGCAACTATCCGCCCAAGGTTGCGCTGGTGTCCGATTCGCGGACCGCCGCCGAGGCGTTGCTCGCCGCCGTCGAAGGCCAGGCGCTGGCTGCACGCCAAGGCGATTGGGGACCGCAACGCGCTGCCGCCTTGCGCGCCGAACTGGATGCGCTTTGGGACGCTCCGACCCGTGCCCAGACGCAATTCCTCAACACCGTTCTCGAGGTGTTGCCGGAGGCGGTGCTGGTGGGTGACTCGACCCAACCGGTCTACACCGGCAACCTGACCCTGAACCCGGAGCACCCACGGCGCTGGTTCAACTCGTCCACCGGCTACGGCACCCTCGGTTATGCCTTGCCGGCGGCCATCGGTGCCTGGTTGGGCGGCGCCAGCGAACGCAGCCAGCGGCCTCCTGTGGTCTGCCTGATCGGCGATGGCGGCTTGCAGTTCACCCTGTCGGAACTGGCCAGTGCGGTGGAAGCGCGGACCCCGATCATCGTGCTGCTGTGGAACAACCAGGGCTACGAAGAGATCAAGAAATACATGGTCAATCGCGCTATCACCCCGGTTGGCGTGGATATCTATACCCCGGACTTTATCGGTGTGGCCCGGGCCCTGGGTTGCGTGGCCGAGGCCGTTTCCGGTGTTGAGACCTTGCGTAGCGCCCTGGAGGCCGCCGCGGATCGCCAGGGACCGACCCTGATCGAAATCGACCAGCACCTGTGGATGGAAGGGGAGGCCTGGTGATGAAAGCGCAAATGAATCAGGACGGCCTCTATATCGACGGCCAATGGCGTTCCGGCAGCGAACAGCTACGGGTGATCAATCCGGCGACTGAGGCTCTGCTCGGCAGCGTTTCCGGTGGCAATGGGCAGGCGGTGGATCAGGCGGTGAGCGCGGCGAACCGGGCTTTTGCCGGTTGGTCGGCGACCACCGGGGCACAGCGTGGCGCTGTACTGCGCAGGATTGCCGAGGGCGTGCGCGAGCGCCGCGAAACCCTGATGCACCTGCAGTCGAGCAACAACGGCAAACCGCTGTTCGAGGCGGGCATCGATGTCGATGATGTGATTGCCACCTTCGAATATTACGCGGGCCTGGCCGAGGCCCTCGACGGGCAGCAGGACAAAACGGTCGAGCTGCCCAGCGACGCCTTCGCCGCCCATGTCCGCCGCGAGCCGTGCGGGGTGGTGGGGCTGATCGTGCCGTGGAATTTCCCGATGGTCACCACTGCCTGGAAGCTGGCTCCGGCCCTGGCCGCCGGTTGCTGCGTGGTGCTCAAACCGTCGGAAGTCACGCCGCTGCCGGAGCTGGAACTGGCGTCGATCATCGCTGAGAGCGGCTTGCCGGCCGGGGTCTTCAACCTGGTCTGCGGCACCGGCCTGGCCGTCGGCGCACCATTGGCGGCCGACCCTCGGGTGGCGAAGATTTCCTTCACCGGCAGCAATGCGGTGGGAGTCCAGGTGATGCAGCGGGCAGCGGAAACCGTGAAGGGCGTCAGCCTGGAACTGGGGGGCAAATCGGCGCTGCTGGTGATGGCCGATGCCGACCTCGATCTGGCGGTTGAGCTCGCCAGTGGCGGCGGTTTCTTCAATGCCGGGCAGATGTGCTCGGCCACCAGCCGGGTGCTGGTGGCGGAGGAGATCGCCGATGAATTCCTGCTGCGCCTCACTGCGCGGGCCGAGGCCATTTGTGTGGCGGACCCGTTCGACCCCGAGGTGGAAATGGGCGCGCTGGTCAACCAGGCGCAATACCAGCGTGTGCTCGCTCATATCGACCGTGGCCTGAGTGTCGGTGCCCGACTGGTCTGTGGCGGCGGACGTCCGCCGGAGCTCGCGCGCGGTTATTTTTTGCGACCGACCATCTTCACCGAAGTGCCCCTGGACAGTGCGTTATGGCGTGAAGAGATTTTCGGCCCGGTGCTCTGTGTGCGCAGTTTTACCAGCGAGGCCGAGGCGTTGGCGCTGGCCAACGACAGCGAGTTCGGCCTGGTGGCCAGCGTGGTCAGCAGCAATGCCCAGACCGCGCAACGTATCGCCAATGCCTTGCAGGCCGGGCTGGTATGGATCAACGCGCCGCAGGTGATCTTCCCGCAAACCGCCTGGGGCGGCTACAAGCAGAGCAGCCTGGGCCGTGAGCTGGGGCCTTGGGGCTTGCAGGCCTTCCAGGAAATCAAACATGTGATTCGCGCCCTGTAAAACAGGGCAGTGCATGCCTCGAAATGAGGCATGCGCCGAGTGCATGGCTTCAATGACAAACTTTCGATTGTTGCCGGTCCCAGGCGACCTCAGGATGAACCCGCCGACTCAGCTACGACCCACGGTCCACGGGGGCTCCAGCGAGATCGAAGACCGGCCGCAGACGTTGCGACCGACCTCATACCTAAAAGAATAAAGGGAGTCCGAAATGGGCCAGTACGACCTGAACAGAAGGCAGTTCATCAAGACCGTGGGCGTCGCTTCGGTGGCCGCCGCCGCCATGAGCATGCCGTTTATCCGGGCCAATGCCAGCGACACCCGCTTCCAGGGCAAGACCCTGAAGCTGCTGACCTGGTCCGATGACACCGGCCTTGCCGCCCTGCGCAATATCGCCGCGACCTTCGAGGCCAAGACCGGCGCCAAGGTCATCGCCGACCGCACCGGCAGCACCTCGGAAATGGTCGCCAAGCTCAAGGCCGGCGGTGATCGTCCGCAGTACGACATCATCACCCTGGCCGGTGTCGGCGCCGAAGGCCTGGCCGCTGCCGGGCTCCTGGAAAAACCCGATCTGAACCGCATTCCCAACCTGGTCGACGTGCCGGAAAAATACCGCACCGGCGCCAACGGCCATGGCATCGGCTACCTGCTCTGGTGCAACAGCCTGGTCTACAGCACCCGCACCGTGAAAGAAGCGCCGGACAGCTATGCGGCGCTGTGGGACAAGGACTTCGCCAGCAATCTGTTCCTGCCGCCGCCGAACTGGACCGAGGCCATGGACCTGATCATCATCGCCGCCAAGCTGGCCGGTGGCGACGAGCACAATATCGAGCCGGGCTTCAAGAAACTCGCCGAGCTCAAGGACCGCGTGGTCACCCTTGGGGAAAACCCCAACCAGATCGCCGAGCTGTTCCGTACCGGCTCCCTGGACCTGGGCGGCCTGTATGCCCCGGCGTTCTTTCCGAAACAGATCCGTGATCCGGCCTACGGCCTGGGTGCCACATTCGGTATGAAGGAAGGCTTCTACACCGACCTGATGCTCTCGGTGATGCCGAAGAATCGCCCTGGCGATACCGACCTGGCCTACGCCTTTATCGACCATTCGCTCGACCCGCTGGTGCAGGGCAAGATGGCCGAAGACATCTTCAACGGTCCGGTCAATGCCAAGGCGATCATCTCCGCCGAGGCGCGCAAGAGCCCTTACATCCTGACGCCGGAACAGATTGCCGATAAGGCCATCATGCACGACAACGCTTTCCTGGCGACGGTGCATGACCAATGGATTCGCCGCTATACGGAAATCTTTTCGTCCTGAGGTTCAGGTCGCGCCAGGATTCGAAGACACCGCGCAACCTGTAGGAGCAGGCGGTCCGGCGTCCCGGCTTGCCCGCGAAGCTTTTGGCGTTCTTGAGGACGCCTTCGCTGGCAAGCCAGGCTCCTACAAGGGACCGCGTTCAATCCTGGCGATCAGGTGTGTCCGCCAGCTTCTGCCTTGTTGATGATTTCTCTCAGTCGAGACTCTTTTTATGGAACACCAACCTCTGACCCGGCCGGTCGGCGTGGTTTTGCCGCGTCCCTCTACGGGGATTTCGCCCACCGCCCGGGCCTGGCTTTTCCTTTCGCCGTCGATGCTGTTTCTCGCCGTGCTGATCCTCGCCAGCCTGCTGGTGCTACGGATGAGCGTCGGCACCAAGGGCGCCGAATGGACCGGCTTCAGCCTCGCCAGCTATGCGCAACTGCTTGAACCCTACTACCTCAAGTCGTTGCTGCTGACCCTGCGCCTGGCGCTGTTCAGCGCCGTGATCGCGGTGCTGCTGGCGATCCCCGTGGCCTACACCATGTCGCGCCTGACCTCGCCGTTTCTACGGCGGATCTTCCTCGCCGCGGTGCTCCTGCCGCTGCTGGTCAACCTTTTGCTGCAAAGCTATGGCTGGCTGGTGATTCTCGGTCCCGGCGGCATGCTCAACCAGGCGCTGATGGGCCTGGGCCTGATCAAGCGCCCGATCATGCTGCTGTACAACCAGAACGGTGTGTTGATGGGCCTGGTGCAGACCGCTTTTCCCCTCGCGGTCCTGCCGATCGCCAGCGCCATGCGCGGTGTCGCCCGCACCTACGAAGAGGCCGCCGCGACCCTCGGCGCCAGCCGCTTCCAGGTGTTTCGCCAAGTGGTCCTGCCGATGAGCCTGCCGGGCATCATCACCGGCGCGACCCTGGTGTTCGCCTACAACGCCAGCAGCTTTGTCGTGCCCCTGCTGCTGGGCGGTCGGCGTGTACCGATGCTGGCGGTGATGGTCCATGACCAGATTGCCCCGCTGATGAACTGGCCGGCGGCTTCGGCGGCCGGCGTGGTCCTGATCATCACCACCCTGGCGATCATGACCTTGTCCGAATACGTCACCGGCCGTCGGCGCCGGATGCTGGAGTCCTGCCAATGAGCCTGTCGTCGTCCAAACGCCTGTCGATCCTGCCGGGGGAGACCGGGCGCTTCGCCGGGGTTCTTTCGGGGATCATCCTGCTGCTGGCGGTGCTGCCGATCCTGACCATGATCGTCATGTCCTTCAGCGGTGCCTCGAACCTCGACTTCCCGCCCAGCAGCTACAGCCTGCAATGGTATCGCGCGGCCTGGCAGACCTTCGTCTCACCCGATAGCAGCGATGTACTGAGCCTGGGCAAGGCGATGACTACCAGTTTGCTGGTGGCCTGCCTGACCATGGTGTTTGCGACCCTGGTGGCGGTGCCCGCTGCTTATGCGCTGGTGCGTTGCGAATTTCGTGGCAAGGCCGTGGCGTTGCAACTGATGTCCCTACCCCTGGTGTTTCCGATGGTGGTGCTGGGCCTGGCGTTGCTGTTGGTGTTCGACAGCCTGCCGTTCCAGATGAGCTTCTCGCGGTTGGTGATTGCCCACGTGATCCTGGCCTTGCCATTCGTGGTGAAGAACTGCACGGCGGCCATGCTCTCCATCGGCAGCGAGGTCGAGGAGGCGGCGCAGATGCTCGGTGCTTCGCCGCAGCGGGCGATCCTCGATGTGGTGGTGCCGTTGATGAAGTCGGGGATTCTCGCCGGGATGCTGCTGGCGTTCATCGTCTCGTTCAACGAGTTCACCGTGACCTATTTCCTCTACACCATTGACGTGATGACCGTGCCGATCTGGATGTACAGCCGCACCGTCTCGTCCCTGGACCCTACTGTTTTCTCCTTTGCCGTGCTGATCGTGCTGATCGACTTCGTCCTGATCTGGGCGTTGGAGAAGCTGGTGGGCGAGGGCGGCGTTTCCTTCTGATTTCTTGAGGTAAGCAACATGACTGGACTGATTCTGGAAAACGTCGAAAAACACTACGGCCTGGCCTGTGCGGTGAAGGACGTCAATCTGCACCTGCCCGAGGGCAAGCTGGTGTGCTTCCTCGGCCCTTCGGGGTGCGGCAAGACCACCTTGCTGCGGATGATTGCCGGCCTGGAAACCCTCAGCGGTGGCGAGATCCGCCTGGACGGCGAGGACATCGGCCAGACCCCGGCGCACCTGCGCAACTTCGGCATGGTGTTCCAGTCCCTGGCGCTGTTTCCCCATATGACCGTGGGCGAGAACATCGCCTATCCGCTGAAGCTGCGCGGGGTCGGCAAGGCCGAGCAGCAGGCGCGGGTGGTCGAACTGCTGCAACTGATTCAACTGAGCGAGATGATCGACCGGCCGGTGTCCAAGCTCTCCGGTGGCCAGCGCCAGCGGGTGGCGATTGCCCGGGCGATTGCCGCGCGGCCCAAGCTCCTGCTGCTGGATGAGCCGCTGTCGGCGCTGGATGCCAAGTTGCGCGAATCGATGCAGGTGGAAATCCGCCAGCTGCAACAGCGCCTGAACATCACCACCATCATGGTCACCCACGACCAGCGTGAGGCGATGACCATGGCCGATATCGTGGTGGTGCTGGGTGAGCATCGGGTGCAGCAGGTGGGCACGCCGATCGAGATCTATCGGCACCCGGCCAACGAGTTTGTCGCCGACTTTATCGGTTCGGGCAATATCTTTCCGGCCACCGTGCTGGGCGGCGGAAGGATCGGGCTACCAGGGGGCGAGAGCATCGAGGTGCCGAGCAGTGCCGCTGTCGAGGCCGGCAAGCAGGTACGGATGCTGGTGCGCCCGGAAGACCTGCAACTCTCCGCGCCCGAGTCGACGGCAGGGCATAATCGCCTGCTCGGCAGGGTGATCTTTGTCCGCGATATCGGCTCGACCATTGAAACCATCGTCGAGTGTTCCGGCGTCTCGTTCACGGCGCTGAGCACGCCGTGCCAGGGCATCGGCCTGGGTGTTGGGCATGCGGTCTCGGTGACCATTCCGGCAGAGGCCTGTCGTGTACTGGCGGCTTAGCGCCTAGACACTCAGGCGCAACCGCGCCAGGTCGCGCAGCGGTGGCGCGCCGAACAGCCGGCTGTATTCGCGGCTGAACTGCGAGGGGCTTTCATAGCCCACGCGGTAGCCCGCCGCCGAGGCGTCCAGGCCTTCGATCAGCATCAGCCGCCGCGCTTCCTGCAGGCGCAGCTGCTTCTGGTACTGCAACGGGCTCATGGACGTCATCGCCTTGAACCGGTGGTGCAGGGTCGACACGCTCAGGTTGGCCTCGCGGGCCAGGCTGTCGATGCGCAGCGGTTGTTCGAAATTGCCGTTCAACCACTTGATCGCCTGGCTGACCCGGTGGCTCTGGCTATTGGCGATGGCGATCTCATACAGCCGGTAGCCCTGCGGGCTGCGCAGCAGTCGATAGAGAATTTCCCGACGGATCAGCGGCGCGAGCATGTTGATGTCTTTCGGGCTGTCGAGCAGGCGGGTCAGGCGCAGCAGGGCATCGAACATCTGTGTGTCCAGGCGCTCGACATACAAGCCGCGCCCGGTGGGCCGGCTGGGCACGCCCATGGGACCGGCCTCGGCAATCAAGGCACTGATTTCGGCCGGATCGATATCCACGCGCAAGGCGAGGATCGGGTGTTCCGGCGAGACACTGGTGATCCGCCCGCAAATCGGCATGGAAACCGAAACCACCATGTAGTTCAGCGGGTCGTAGACAAAGTTCTCATCCCCCAGGCGTACTTCCTTGCGACCCTGGGCCATGACACACAGGGCCGGCTGGGCCAGTACCGGGGAGAATTCGTGGGGCTGGCCATGGCGCGACAGGTGCAGCGAGCCCACCGCGGTGGCGTAGCTGCCGTCTTCACCGGTGTTGCGGTAGATGATCTCGGCCAGCTCCGCGCGCAACTTTTCCATTTCTACCGGCAGGGGGACTTGGGGTTGATCGAGCAAGGACATGGTGGGCCCTGGAGGTGATTGCGAATGGGGCAAGCTTAAGTTTGGGCAAGCCGTAGCGCCAGGACAATACTGCGCAATTCTTGCCTGATTCTGCAGTCTTTTCATATGACGGTCATATTACAGGCGGCCAGGCGCCGGGAAGTTGCTCAAAACGCGGTGGGGAGGGGGAGGGCAGTCCGGGGGCCTCGGCGCTGGCGGGAATCGGCGTCGCGGCAGGATTGTGCAATAAGCCGGCAGGAATCGACTAACGACCCCTCGGCAAACACTCTAATCTCTGTTCCTGTCGCAGTCAGTCCCCGGGCTGATTGAGCGAGTACAACTTCTCTTCGGGAGCGTCGCGCATGTCCAAGCCTATCCCCGTCAGTCATATGGCCTTTGTTCGTGCACGCCCTGGGCGTTCCGCCGAGCTGGGCGCACGGCTGAGCAGCCTGATCGAACCCTCCCGCCAGGCCCCCGGTTGCCTGCAATTTTCCCTGCAGCACTCCCTGGCCGATGCCGACCTGTGGTTGGTGTCCGGATTCTGGGTCAACCAACCGGCCATGACGGCCTACTTCAATACCCCGGCCATGCAGGTCTTTGCCGAGCTGGTCCAGGACCTGGTGGTCGACAGCTTCGACTTCCATACCTTCAGCGATGTCAGCGCGGCCCGGGCCCAGTGCGATTTTCATCTGTCCAGCGCAGGTGCCTTGCAGCAGTTGGCCAGCTGAAGGTTTAGAATGCCGGCCAATCAATTGGCCGGGATAACAGGCATGGCACGTAAAGCATTCACACACTTCGAAGCCGTTTCGGCGGTGGTTCCCGGTGAGGGCGGTTATAGCGCGGCGATTGCCGTGAAAGCCCTGGACGGTTCCGGTGCACCACGGTTTCACAAAATACTCGATGAACAGAAGTTCAAGACCGCCTTCGAGGCCGACGAGGCTGCCGCGCAAGAGCTTGCGCGACTGGCTGATGTCGACGAAGAGGGTGAGTTGGCCTGGGCTGCCGCTTAGGTTTGCAACTGATCTTCTTCTGGGCACGGTCCCTTGTAGGAGCTGGCTTGCCAGCGATGAGGCCCTTGAGCCTTGCAACGCTCATTCGGCCGCCATCGCCAGCAAGCCGGCTCCTGCACGGACGTGCGCTGGTCACTAGGTGCGTGGGCGGTACATCTTGAACAAGGCTTCCGGGCCCAACTGGAAGTAGTCCGCCGGGCCACCGCCGCGCAGAATCGGTTCGGCGGCGGCGGTGTCGTAGACCCCATCCTTGAGCAGCCACTTGGCGATATGCACGGCGACCACTTCGCCGAGCACCAGCCAGGTGGGCACCAACGCCTGATCGGCCCGTTGCAGTTGAATGATCTGGGTGACCTTGCATTCGAACGACACCGGGCTTTCCTCTACCCGTGGCACCTTGATGATCCGCGAGGCGGCGGGCGTGAGGCCGGACAGTTCGAATTCATCGACTTCGGCGGGCGCGGCCGCGGAACTCTGGTTCATGGCTTCGGCCAGGGGCCGGGTGGCGAGGTTCCAGGCGAACTCACCGGTTTGTTCGATGTTGTTCAGGCTGTCTTTGCGGCCGACGCTGGCGAAGCCGACGATCGGCGGAATGTAGTTGAACGCGTTGAAAAAGCTGTAGGGCGCCAGGTTCAGGTGGCCCTGTGCATCCTGCGAGGAAATCCAGCCGATGGGCCGTGGGCCGACGATGGCATTGAACGGGTCGTGGGGCAGGCCGTGGCCGTTGGCGGGTTCGTAGTAGTGGATGGCGTCGGACATGGTTCGAGGGTTTCCAAGGGCCGAGGGAACAAGGGAGGACGATAGTGTGCGACGCGTGGCGGGGAAATGCGATAGGTCAGGTGGTGAGCGAGTCGTGATGGAATTCAGTGATCCCAGAAACTATTAAGCCCGGCCGAAGCCGGGCTGCAAAGCCGTGTAAGTCAGTTAGCTGATGGCAGCAGCACCTGGAGTCTTGTCGTAACCGTCAGCGGCAACAGCGTTGGCACCTGGGGTCTTGTCGTAACCGTCGGCAGCAACAGCGTTGGCACCTGGAGTCTTGTCGTAACCGTCGGCAGCAACAGCGTTGGCACCTGGAGTCTTGTCGTAACCGTCGGCAGCAACAGCGTTGGCACCTGGGGTCTTGTCGTAGCCGTCGGCAGCAACAGCGTTGGCACCTGGGGTCTTGTCGTAGCCGTCAGCGGCAACAGCGTTGGCGCCCGGAGTCTTGTCGTAACCATCGGCCGCTACGGTGTAGGCACCGCCTGGGGTTTTGTCATAACCATCGGCGGCGAAGGTGTTGGCAGCCAGTACCGAGAGGGCCAGGGCGAGGATCAGTTTGGTTTTCATGGTGGTTGCTCCTGAAGGTGTTCGTTTTGTTCATTGGGTGTGGAAGTGATTTTACGCTTGTAAATTTGATTAAAAAGCGCAAATAAACGCTTAAAGCAATCGTATAAATCGATATGTGTGGCGCCGGAAAAGGTCGGCATTCAACGTGATGCCAAGGGCCGGGGCCAGCTCGATTTAACGTAGGTTCAGAATGTCGCTTGGAAATTAACTGGCTATTAATGCCGATAATTCTTTTGCGATTGCACAGAAATGCGCCGGGATCGCCCTGTAAGGACGTGAGTGAACGGGGGAACGCGGTCTTGCAAACAACGCCGAACCTTGTAGGAGCCTGGCTTGCCAGCGAAAGGGGCCTCAAGACCGCCAAAGGCTTCGCGGGCAAGCCCTGCTCCTACAAGGTTTTGAGTACGGCAATAGAGCGGGGTATATCGCCGGTTTCCAGGTTACTCAGTCGGTCTCGATCCGCGAATGCTTGCGGGTGTCCTTCATGGTCACATATACCAGCAATGAACAGGCGATGCAGGCCGTCACGTACCAGTAGTAGCCGGTTTCCATGCCGACGCTCTTGAACCACAGCGCAATGTATTCCGCCGTACCGCCGAAGATCGAGACGGTCAGGGCATACGGCAGGCCGACGCCCAGCGCACGGATTTCAGTGGGGAACAGCTCGGCCTTCACCACCGCGTTGATCGAGGTGTAGCCGCTGACGATGATCAGCGCCGCCATGATCAGGAAGAACGCGCCCCACCAGGTCTGGATGGTGTGCAGGGTACTGAGGATCGGCACGGTGAACAGTGTGCCGAGAATACCGAAGGCAATCAGGATCGGCCGCCGGCCGATCTTGTCCGACAGCGCACCGACCAGCGGTTGCAGGCACATGAACAGGAACAGCGTCGCCGCCGAAATGGTGGTGGAGTCGGAGATGCTCATGCCGACCGTGTTCACCAGATATTTCTGCATGTAGGTGGTGTAGGTGTAGAACGCCAGGGTGCCGCCCATGGTCAGGCCGACCACGGTCATCAGTTCCTTGGGATGACGCATCAGGGTGCGCATCAGGCTTTCTTTAGGTTCTTCTTTCTTCTTGGTGAAGGACTCGGTTTCTTCCATGCCGCGACGCAGATAGAGCGCGACCACGGCACACAGGGCGCCGATGGCGAACGGAATCCGCCAGCCCCAGGCTTGCAGCTGTTCGGTGGTCAGGGTCTGTTGCAGCACGATCAGCACCGCCAGGGCGATAAGCTGGCCGGAAATCAGGGTCACGTACTGGAAGCTGGAGAAGAAGCCGCGACGTTCCTTGGTCGCCATCTCGCTGAGGTAGGTGGCCGAGGTGCCGTATTCGCCGCCGACCGACAGGCCCTGCATCAGGCGGGCGACCACCAGCAGGATCGGGGCGCCGACGCCGATGGTTTCATAGCCCGGGGTGAGGGCGATGATCAGCGATCCGAAGCACATCAGCAGGACCGAGGCCATCAGCGCGGCCTTGCGTCCCTTGCGGTCGGCATACAGGCCCATGAGCCAGCCGCCGATCGGGCGCATCAGGAAGCCCACGGCGAAGATCGCGGCGGTGTTGAGGAGCTGGGCGGTGGTGTCGCCCTTGGGGAAGAAGACCTTGGCGAAGTACAGCGAGAACGCGGCGTAGACGTACCAGTCGTACCATTCGACCATATTGCCGACCGAACCGCTGAAGATCGATTTCAGACGGCTGGAGGTGGTTCTTTCTTTGGCCGGCGCGGCCGCCGACCCCAGGGGCAGGGTAGAGGAGTTTTCCATCAGGGAACCTTCAAGTCATTGTTTTTGTGGAGCGCGCGCGAGCGCAGCCTGCCAGGGCTATAGCAGGAGCTGTGCCAACGGTGGAAGGCCCGGTTTAGAAGGGGTGGCGGGATTGGGTGAGCGGAAATCCGCTCATGGGCGATAAATCAATAAGCGGAAAATCGCCGATGCGGGATGTGCTGGATGAAACATGAACCAGACAAACACGGCACAACCTGTGGGAGCGGAGCTTGCCCGCGAATAGGCCCTTGAGAACGCTAAAAGCTTCGCGGGCAAGCTCCGCTCCCACAGGTTGATAGGCGGTGTTTTCCAGGCAGGGGTTCAGTCGTCCTTGAGGAACATCTCGCGCGCCAGGCCATGACGTTGCATCTTTTCATTGAAGGTGCGGCGTGGCAGTTGCAGCTCTTCGAGTACTGCCTTGACGTCGCCCTTGTGCCGGGTCAGGGCCGAACGCAGGCATTGCGCTTCAAAGGCCTCCTGCTGCGCCGCGAGGGATTGGCCTGGATCGATTGCGTCAGGCTCCGACTCACCCAGGCCGAGGACCGAGCGTTCGGCGGCATTGGCCAGTTCCCGCACATTACCCGGCCAGTCATGGCTCAACAGGCGGCTCAACTGCGGCCCGCTCAATGGCGTCGAGGGGCGCCCCATGCGCTCGGCCGCACCGTAGGCGAAGTGTTCGAACAACAACGGGATATCTTCGCGACGCTCGCGCAACGGCGGCAGACGCAACTGCGCCACTGTCAGCCGATAGGCCAGGTCCTCGCGAAAGCGCCCGGCCCGGGCCTCGTCGAGCAAGTCGGGTTTGGTCGCGGCGACGATACGCAGGTCCACCGCGATGCTCTGGTTCGAACCCAGCCGCTCCAGCTTCTGCTCCTGCAACACCCGCAGCAGCTTCACCTGCTGGGCCAGCGGCATGCTTTCGATCTCGTCGAGAAACAAGGTGCCGCCATCGGCGTATTCCAGCTTGCCGATACGCTTGCCCTGGGCCCCGGTGAAAGCCCCGCTTTCATGACCGAACAACTCGGCTTCAAACAAGGCCTCGGGAATCGCCGCGCAGTTGAGGGCGACAAACGGCTTGGCGGCCCTCGGCCCGAAATCATGCAGGCAACGGGCAACCAGTTCCTTGCCGCTGCCGGTTTCACCACGGATCAGCACGTTGACCGGTAGCGCCGCCAGCTCCAGCACCTGCCGGCGCAGGGTTTGCAGGCTGCGGGAAACCCCCAGCAGGCTGCGCTCGAGTCGGGAGCGGTGATCGGCCTGTTGATGCAACTGGCGGTTCTCCAGCACCAGGCGGCGTTTCTCCATGGCCCGGGCGAGGCTGGCGAGCAGGGTCTGCGGGCTGAAGGGTTTTTCCAGGAAGTCGTAGGCACCGTCGCGCATGGCTTCCACCGCCATGGGCACGTCGCCGTGACCGGTCAGCAGGATCACCGGCAGATCGCTGTCGTGTGCCTGCAAACGCGCCAGCAATTCCAGGCCGCCCATGCCGGGCATGCGCACGTCGCTGAGGATCACCCCGGGGAAATCCCGGGGCAGTTGCGCCAGGCACTCTTCGGCGCGGCTGAAGGTCTGCACCTGGAAACCCGACAGGCTCAGCCATTGCTCGACAGCCGTGCGGATGCTGGCTTCGTCATCGACCACGATCACGGCGTTCATCGAGTGTCCATCTCCGGGGCAATGGGCAGGGTCAGGCTGAAGTGGGCGCCGCCGTGGCGATTGTCGACGCTCAGGCGACCGTCCAGTTCATGGACGATGGCGTAGGACACCGCCAGGCCCAGGCCGAGGCCATCGCCTACCGGTTTGGTGGTGAAGAACGGGTCGAAGACCTTGCCCAGGTGTTCCTCGGCAATCCCACCGCCGCTGTCGCCCACGGTCAGCAGCCATACCGGTGGGCGGGCTTCGATACGGATTTCAAGGCGCTTGAGCGGTTTGTCGTGCATGGCATCCAGGGCATTGCGCAACAGGTTGATCAGCACCTGCTCCAGACGAATCGCGTCGCCCCGGACCCAGGCCGGGCGGGTCAGGTGCAGCACCGTGCTGACCGCGTCTTCACGCAGACGCGGGTCGAGCAGTTGCAACGCCTGATCGACCACGCCGGCCAGGTCGAGGGGCTCACGCAGGCCGCTGGGGCTTTGTCGGGCGTAGGTCTTCAAGTGACCGGTGAGGGCTGCCATGCGGGTCAGCATCTGATCCAGGGGGGCGAGGGCCTGGTAGGCGTCCTCGATCCGGCCGTGGTCGAGCAGCAGGCGCAAGGTCGCCAATTGCATGCGCTGGGCGGTCAGCGGCTGGTTGATTTCATGGGCCAGGGCGGCGGACATCTGCCCCAGCGCCGCCAGTTTGGCCGATTGCACCAGACCGTCCTGGGCGGTGCGCAGGTCGCGGGTGCGTTCCTCCACCAGACGCTCCAGCTCTTCGCGACTGCGTTGGCGCAGGCGCGCCAGGCGCCAGCGTTGGCTGAGGAACAGCAGCAGAAACACCAGGGCCAGCCACAGGCCGGCACCGGCGAGTGCGGCATTGCGTCGTTCCTCGGCGGCCATCTGCGGTTTGCGCAGCAGGTGCAGGGTCCAGTCTTCCGGAGGCAGTGGCTGCGACTCCCAGAGGTAGTCGGCACTGCCGTCCGGGCCGTCGACCCGGGTCAGGTAACTGTTGTCGCCGAACATTCGCAAGGGGCGGTATTCAAGGGGGCTGAGGGATTGCTTGTCATATTGCCGGGTGCTGCCGATTTCACTGCGGTCATTGTCACGCAGCGGGCGCAGCAGGCGATAGCGCCAGCCGGGCTGGTTGGCGATAAACACGATGTCGCGGGCATCGCTGACCAGCAGGGTGTCGTTGCCCTTGCTCCACTCACGCTCGAGTTCCGGGAACTCCAGTTTCACCACCATGGCGCCGAGGAATTCGCCGTTGTCGCCGGTTACCGCGCTGGCGAGAAAATAACCGGGAATGCCACTGGTCACGCCCACGGCATAGAAGTGCCCGCTGCCTTCGACGCGGGTCTGGTTGAAGTAAGGGCGAAAGCCGTAGTTGTGACCGACGTAGCTGCTCGGCAGGCTCCAGTTGCTGGCAGCCACCGACAGGCCATTGCGATCCAGCAGTTGCAGGGTGGAAGAGCGCGCGGCGCCATTGATCCGTTCCAGTTTGCGGTTCAGGGCGTCCTGTTCTGCCGCATCGATGGGGCCGGCCAGGGCCGCGCGCAATTGCGGGTCGAGGGCGAGCACGGCAGGCAGGGCGCGGTAGCGTTCGATCAGGGTGTGCAGGGCGTTGGCGTAAAGCGTCAGTTGCATCTTGCCCCGCGAGGCGTCGTCGACCAGGGCCTGTTGTTCGGCGCGATGCACGGCCCAGCCGGCGGCCAGGACGGTACCGGCGACAATCAGCAGAGTGTAGAACGCCAGACGCAGGGGACGAGGAAGCGGCGACATACGGGCAACGACAGGCTGGGGAGGGGCGGGAAAGATAGCATGTCGAATCAGCTAGGCGCTGACTTGTGGGAGCGGAGCTTGCCCGCGAAAGGGACCTTGAGGTCGCCAAAAGCTTCGCGGGCAAGCACCGCTCCCACAAGAGCGGTCAGTGGCAGGGCTTACAACAACTCGAAACTCTGCTGCGTCACATCCTGGGAGTCCAGGCCGATCTGCACGTTGAACTTGCCCGGCTCCGAGGCGTACTTCAACTGGGTGTTGTAGAACTTCAGGTCTTCCTCGTCGATGCTGAAGTGAAGGACCTTCTGCTCGCCCGCCTTGAGCATCACCTTCTGGAAGTTTTTCAGTTCCTTGACCGGACGGATCATGGAACCGGCGACCTGCTGGATATACAGCTGCACCACCGTCTCGCCGTCACGCTTGCCGGTGTTCTTCACCGTGATGCTGGCATCGAGCTTGCCGCTCTTGTTCAGCGTGCTCGAAGACAGCGCCATGCCGCTCAGGCTGAAGTCGGTGTAGCTCAGGCCGTAGCCGAAGGGGTACAGCGGGGTGTTTTCCTCGTCGAAATACTGCGAGGTGTAGTTGCCTGGCTTGCCCGGGGTGTACGGACGACCGATGGTCAGGTGGTTGTAGTACATCGGCACCTGGCCGACCGAGCGCGGGAAGGTGATCGGCAGCTTGCCCGACGGGTTGTAGTCGCCGAACAGTACGTCGGCAATGGCGTTGCCGCCTTCGGTGCCGCTGAACCAGGTTTCCAGCACGGCAGCGGCCTGGTCCTGCTCGTGGCCGATGGTCAGCGGACGGCCGTTCATCAGCACCAGTACCAACGGCTTGCCGGTGGCCTTGAGGGCCTTGATCAGTTCACGCTGGCTGGCCGGGATGTTCAGGTCGGTACGGCTCGACGACTCGTGGGACATGCCCCGCGACTCGCCCACCGCGGCGATCACCACGTCGGCCTGCTCCGCGGCCTTGACCGCTTCGTCGATCATCTGCTGCGCCGGGCGCGGGTCATCGACGATTTCCGGAGCCGCGAAGTTGAGGAAGTTCAGGTAATCCACGACCTTCTTGTCGGCGGTGACGTTCGAACCGCGGGCATAGACCAGTTGGCCCTTGTCGCCCAGGGCACGGCTCATGCCGTCATACAGGGTGACCGATTGCGCCGGCAGGCCGGCGGCGGCCCAGCTGCCCATCATGTCGATCGGGGCCTTGGCCAGCGGGCCGACCAGGGCGATCTTCGCCGACTTCTTCAGTGGCAGGGTCTGGTCCTGGTTCTTCAGCAGGACCAGGCTGCGCCGTGCCATGTCGCGGGCATCGCTGCGGTGCAGGCGGCTTTCGGCATTGGTGTCGGCCGGATCATCCTCGGCCTTGCCGATACGCAGGTACGGGTCCTTGAACAGGCCCATGTCGTACTTGGCGCCGAGCACTTCACGCACGGCGTTGTCCAGGTCGCTCTGCGGCACTTCGCCAGACTTGATCAGCCCCGGCAGCTCCTTGCCATACAGCGAGTCGTTCATGCTCATGTCGATGCCGGCCTTGATCGCCAGCTTGGCCGCTTCGCGCCCGTCCTTGGCAACGCCGTGCTTGAGCAGTTCGAAAATCGCCCCGTGGTCGCTCACCGCCAGGCCCTTGAAACCCCAGTCCTTGCGCAGCAGGTCCTGCATCAGCCAGGTGTTGGAAGTGGCGGGCACGCCGTTGATCGAGTTCAGGGCAACCATCACCCCGCCGGCGCCGGCGTCGATCGCGGCGCGATAAGGCGGCAGGTAGGTCTGGTACATTTTCACCGGGCTCATGTCGACCACGTTGTAGTCGCGACCGCCTTCCACCGCGCCATAGAGGGCGAAGTGCTTGACGCTGGCCATGATGCTGTCCGGTTCGCTCGGGCTCTTGCCCTGGTAGGCGTGGACCATCACCTGGGCGATGCGCGAGACCAGATAGGTGTCCTCGCCGAAGCCCTCGGAGGTCCGGCCCCAGCGCGGGTCGCGGGAAATATCGACCATCGGCGCGAAGGTGATGTCCAGGCTGTCGGCGCTGGCTTCCTGGGCGGCGATGCGTCCGGAATGGCCGATGGCGTCCATGTCCCAGCTCGACGCCAGGCCCAGGCTGATGGGGAAAATGGTCCGGTGGCCGTGGATCACGTCATAGGCGAAGAACATCGGGATCTTCAACCGGCTGCGCATGGCGGCGTCCTGCATCGGACGGTTTTCCGGGCGGGAGATGGAGTTGAAGGTGCCGCCGATGTTACCCGCGGCGATTTCCTTGCGGATCAGTTCCCGGGGCATTTCCGGGCCAATACTGATCAGACGCAATTGGCCGATCTTTTCCTCGAGGGTCATCTGCTTCATCAACTGGGCGATGAAAGCGTCCTTGTTTTCCAGGGAGGCGGGCTTTGTGTCAGCCACTACCGGGAGACTGGCCAGGCCAATAGCGAGGCCCAGCAAACACAGCTTCTTCATGAATGATTATCTCGGGGGCCCGGTCCGGCGATCAATCGTTGCGCACTGGCCGGGCTGTTTAGTTATAGGGAGCGACTCTTGTTGTGCTAATAATCCAGCACAGTTGTGAACTGTTTTTCGCGCTGGGCATCTTTTAGCTGATTGGCTTCACACATTCCAGTGGCGGTGGCGGATTATGCCTGAGTCCCGCGTACGAAAAATCCTGGGGTTTTTCTCTTTTTAACGTTTCAAGGAGGGTTTCGAGCATGCAGGCACAACAGGGCTTACGTTCGAGTTGCAGATTCGCCGCACTGGCATTGCTGGCGACGTTGCTGGCCGGCTGCGGCATCAACAATATTCCCACTTATGATGAACAGGTGAAGGCCAACTGGGCCCAGGTACAGAACCAGTATCAGCGGCGCGCGGACCTGATCCCGAATCTGGTGGAAACGGTCAAGGGTTACGCCAAACAGGAGCAGGAAACCCTGACCGCGGTGGTCGAGGCGCGGGCCAAGGCCACCTCGATCCAGGTCGATGCCAGCACCCTGGATAATCCCGAGAAGCTCAAGCAGTACCAGGACGCCCAGGGCCAGTTGACCGGCGCCCTCAGTCGTCTGATGGTGGTCTCGGAGCGATACCCGGATCTGAAGTCAAACCAGAACTTCCTGGCCCTGCAGTCCCAACTCGAAGGCACGGAAAACCGTATCAGTGTGGCGCGACGTGACTTCATCCTCAGTGTGGAAAAGTACAACACCGAGATCCGCACCTTTCCCGGCCGCCTCTGGCATAGCCTGATGTACAGCAACCTGCCGTTGCGCCCGACGTTCGAGGCGACCGTCCAGGACGCCGATAAAGCACCGCAGGTGAAGTTCCAGTAACCCGATGGGCGTTGCCGTGCTGAATTGTGGCAGCGCTGGATCCTGCTTCATCACGAACGAGGTAGGCATGCGTATTTTCCAAGGTGCCCTGTGGCTGTTGCTCTGCACGCTGGCGCTGACGGCCAGGGCCGATTTGCAGTTTCCCGAATTGAGCGGGCGGGTGGTGGACAGCGCCCAGATGATCGACGCGCCGGTGCGCGAGGCCTTGAATCAGCAGTTGCAGGCCCATGAGAAGGCCACCGGCGAGCAGATCGTGGTGGTCACCGTGGCGAACCTGCAAGGCGCGACCATCGAGGATTACGGTTACCAGTTGGGGCGTCACTGGGGCATCGGTCAGAAGGACAAGAATAACGGCGCGCTGCTGATCGTCGCCCGGGACGAGCGCAAGGTGCGCATTGAAGTGGGTTATGGCCTGGAAGACCGCCTGACCGACGCCCAGTCATCCTTGATCATCAACCAGTTGATCGTGCCGCAGTTCAAACGCGACCATGTTTCCAGCGGCATCAGTTCCGGGGTCGACGCGATGCTCAAGGTCCTGGGCAGTCCGATGGTGGAGAAAACCGAGCCCGAAGGGGATTTCGGATCGCGGCACCCGGTACTGATCGGCTTCCTCATGGTTCTCTTCGTGCTGATCTGCGCGATGATGCAACTGATGGGCTATGGCCCGAGGGGCGGCTCGGGAGGTTTTGGCGGCGGCGGTGGCGGACGTTCCGGCGGTGGCTTCAGCGGTGGCGGTGGCGGTTTCGGTGGCGGCGGATCATCGGGCAGTTGGTAATCCATCATTATTAGAGAGTGTGCACAACCATGGCCTTACTGACTGAATACGAACAACGGCAGGTTGCCGAAGCGATTACCCGGGTCGAGCAGCAGACCGATGCGGAACTGGTGACGGTGCTGGCGCGGCGTGCCGACGACTATGCCTATATCCCGTTGCTGTGGGCCAGCCTGGCGGCGCTGCTGGTCCCCGGGCTGCTCAACTTCGTCTTCGGCTGGCTGAACAGCCACAGCCTGCTGGCAGTGCAGTGGAGCAGCTTTATCGTGTTGTGCCTGGTGTTCCGCATCCCGTCGATCACCAGCCGGCTGATTCCGCGATCGGTGCGGCACTGGCGGGCATCGAACCTGGCGCGGCGGCAGTTTCTCGAACAGAACCTGCACCATACCGTCGGCGGTACCGGTATCCTGATCTTTGTCTGTGAGGCCGAGCGCCATGTCGAAATCCTGGTGGACAAGGGGATTTCCCAGCGGCTCGACAACAGCGCCTGGGAGCCCATAGTCAAGGCCTTCACCGAGCGGGTCAGGCAGGGGCAGACCTTGCAGGGCTTTATCAGCTGCATCGAGTCCTGCGGCGAACTGCTCAAGTCTCATGTGCCGGTGACCCAGGCGCGCAACGAGTTGCCTAACCGGTTGGTCCTGTTGGGCTGATACAATAGCCGCTATTCCCTGATCCGACTCCCGCACGCCCGAGGCGCCCTTTACATGTCAGCTACTGCAACCCCCGCCCAGTCCGTGCCGGACCATCACGCACAGTTTCTCGAGTTGCTCGAGACCGGTCTGGCGCAGAACGCTTTTATCAAGCTGGTGCTGGCCAAGTACGTGGGCGACGAAGCGGACCTGCAACGGCTGATCATCAAGCAGGTGACGGTCAAGGAGCAGGCGTGCCTGTCCTTTGTCTATCGCTACAAGACCCGTGATATCACCAAGAACTTCGCCCTCGCCGAAGGCCAGGCGATCATCGCCGGGCTGCTGCCGGCGTCCTTCAAGAACGCGCACCTGCTGTCACTCACCGACGAAGTGCAACTGGAGTACAGCAAAAAGGGCAAGAGCACCCTGTTCAAGGGCAAGGCCCAGCAGACGCGGGAAGTGCCGTCCGCCGAGCACAATCGCGAGAAGAACCGCTATCTGGAACTCAGCCGGCCGTTTCTCACCGACCTGGGGGTGACCAACCCGCAGCACGAGCTGATTCCGGCGATGTCGCGCAAGTGGAAGCAGATCAACAAATTTATCGAAGTGTTTTCCCATGCCCTGAGCCACTCGCCGATCAAGCTCGACCAGCCGGTGCGGGTCGCGGACTTCGGTTCGGGCAAGGGCTACCTGACCTTTGCCATCCACGATTACCTGCGCAATACCTTGCAGGTCGAAGGCCAGGTGACCGGGGTCGAGTTGCGCGAAGACATGGTCAACCTGTGCAATACGGCGGCGGCGCGCCTGGAGCATCCGGGGCTGGTGTTCAAATGTGGCGATGTGCGCAGCGTGGCGCCGAGCGAACTGGAAGTGATGATCGCCTTGCATGCCTGCGATATCGCCACCGACTATGCGATCCACACCGGTATCCGCTCCGGCGCGGCGATCATCATGTGCTCGCCGTGCTGCCACAAGCAGATCCGCTTGCAGATCCAGAGTCCGGTGTTGCTCAAGCCGATGCTGCAATATGGCCTGCACCTGGGGCAGCAGGCGGAGATGGTCACCGACAGCTTGCGCGCACTGTTCCTGGAAGCCTGCGGCTACGAGACCAAGGTCTTCGAGTTCATTTCCCTGGAACACACCAACAAGAACAAGATGATCCTCGCGGTCAAGCGCGCCGAGCCTGTGGACCCGGCGCAATTGTTGGTGAAGATCGAGGAGTTGAAGGCGTTCTATCACATCCAGGAGCACTGCCTGGAAACCCTGCTGCGGGCCGACGGCTACTTGAGCTGAACCCCCGCCGGCAAACCGCCCGGTTGCGCCGGGCGGACGCTGGTCTTGCGCCCGAGCATCACGGTGATGATCACGCCACCGGCAAACAGCCAGGTAATCGGCTCGACGTGTTCGCCGAAGAACAGCGCCGAAAAGGCAATGGTGAAGAAAATCTGCAACAGCTGGATCTGGCTGACCCGGGCGATACCGCCCAGGGCGAGCCCGGCGTACCAGGCAAAAAAGCCGAGAAACTGCGAGAACAACGCCACATAACCGAAGGCCCACCAGGTCTTGCCGGAAATCGCGCCCTGGTGCTGCCAGGCCAGGTACAGCACCGGGCCGATCAGGATCGGCACCGACAGCACCAGCGCCCAGCAGATCACTTGCCAACCGCCCATCTCCCGGGCCAGGCGACCACCCTCGGCATAGCCCAGGCCGCCGAGGGCGATGGCGCCGATCATCAACAGGTCTCCGGGCTGGATACTCCCGGCCCCGCTGATCAGCGCATAACCCAGCACCAGCGCACTGCCTAGGGCCGCGCAAGCCCAGAAGGCCTTTGATGGCCGCTCGTGGGACAACCAGGCCGCGTACAACGCCACGCACAAGGGTTGCAGGCCATTGACCAGGGCGCCGTGGGAGGCCGGCAGGGTCTGCATGGCCCAGGCCGAGAGTACCGGAAAACCCAGGATGACCCCGATGATCACCAGTGACAGGCCTTTGACCTGGCGCCAGGTCGGCCACTTTTCCCGACGCCACAGCAGCAGCGCCGCCGCCGGAAGGGCGGCGATCAGGGCGCGACCGAGGCCGTTGAGCAGCGGATGGATTTCCTGCACCACGACGCGGGTGAAGGGCAGGGTCAGGCTGAAGATCACTACACCCAGCAGGCCGAGCAGCATGCCGGTGTTTTCACGGGAGGACATAAACGTTGGCCAGTCATCAGGGAAACAGGGACTGTCATCTAGCCATAAAGCCCCGACGGCTCGCCGCTACAGCTGGGTAGAGAGTTGTCCATACAGTTTTTCGTGGGACCGCCTGCGTAGTAGCCGGTGATTACCTGCCTGCGTGTATAGGGTCTACCTTGACTACTCTTGTCTGCCCAAGTGTTTAACCAGAGGAGTTCACCCCATGGCCGCGAAAAAGATTCTGATGCTGGTTGGCGATTACGTCGAAGACTACGAAGTGATGGTGCCGTTCCAGGCCCTGCTGATGGTCGGTCACCAGGTGCATGCGGTGTGCCCGGACAAAAGCGCCGGCCAGACCGTGCGCACCGCGATCCATGACTTCGAGGGCGACCAGACCTACAGTGAAAAGCCGGGGCATCTGTTCGCCCTGAACTTTGATTTCGCCAAGGTCGATGCCGCCGACTACGATGCGTTGCTGATTCCCGGTGGCCGTGCGCCGGAATACCTGCGGCTGAACGACAAAGTCCTGCAACTGGTGCAGGCCTTCGACCACGCCGGCAAGCCGATTGCCGCGGTTTGTCATGGCGCGCAGTTGCTGGCGGCGGCGGGGATTCTCGACGGTCGTGAGTGCAGCGCCTATCCTGCCTGTGCTCCGGAAGTGCGGCTGGCCGGTGGTCGTTATATCGATATCGAAGTGACCCAGGCCCACGTCCAGGGCAACCTCGCCACCGCTCCGGCCTGGCCGGCGCATCCGAGTTGGCTGGCGGCGTTCCTCGGATTGCTGGGTACCAGGATCACCTTGTAAGGGAGGGTTGGGTCATGTGTGAGCTCTACGTCAAGGCCGATCCGATTCTCTACGAATCGCGTTCCCGCTCGCTGCGCATCCGTGGCGTGGTGACCACCTTGCGCCTGGAAAACCAGTTCTGGGACATCCTCGGCGAGATCGCCGAGGCCGACGGCATGACCACCAACCAGTTGATCACCCGGCTCTACGAGGAAGTGATGGACTTTCGCGGGGAGGTGCTGAATTTCGCCTCCTTCCTGCGGGTCAGTTGCACCCGCTACCTGAGCCAGCGTCGGGCCCAGGTAACGGAACTCAGTGTGGTCCGTTCGAACGCGGGGTGAAAAATAACGCGATCCCGGCCGGCGGCTATTTGCGGCTTTCGATCCTGACCTGACCGTCGTCCAGGGCCACGGTTTTCACCGGGATCAAGGCGGGCAGGGCATTGAGCAGAGCGTCCGGGTCTGTCACGTCGAGGTTGCCGGAGACCTTGAAGTGCGCCAGCGGGCCGTCCGCCAGTTGCACCGGTTTGCTGCGGTAGAGGCTCAGTTCATCGAGCAGACTGGCCAGTTCGCGGTTGCGAAAGGCCAGGTGGCCGCTGCGCCAATCGGCGACTTCCTCGCTGCTCAGGGTTTGCTGTTGCAGCGTACCTTTGGCGTAGTCGAAGATCGCCCGTTGCCTGGCTTCGAGCAGGGTGGCGCTGCTCGGATCGCCTTCCGGCTCGAAAGCCACCTGGCCGTGGGCGACGCTGACCACCAACTGGCGCTGGCCGCGGCGCACATCGAAAGCGGTGCCCACCACTCGTACCCGGGCGTTGCCGGCATGCACCCACAATGGGCGTTCCTTGTCGGCGGCCACTTCCAGGTAGAGCTGGCCCTGATCCAGGTAGATATCCCGTTGCCGGGAGCGGAAGTTGATGCGCAGTCGGGTATTGGCGTTGATGTACAGGGTGCTGCCGTCCGGCAGTTTCAGGGTGCGGGTGCCCTGGGCATGGGCGGCGACCTGATGCCGGTACGGGGTATTTGGTGCGCCGAGATTGGCGCTCAGCAACGCACACAACAGCGCGGCCGCCGTGGCCAGGGCCGGTCGCCAGAGGTTCTTGCGCCGGGGGGCCGGCAACGCCGGCTGGTTCAGTTGGCGCAGTTGCGCCAGGTCCGCCCAGAGTGCTTCGAACTCGGCATAGGCCCGGGCATGCTCCGGCTTTGCCCGCCATTCTTCGAACGCCCTGTCCGGTGACTGTTCGGGCGTGTCGCGGTGACGGGCGAACCAGCTCGCGGCCTGGGCATCGATGCTGTTTCCATCGAGTGTGATGTCGATGACGCGGCTCATTCTGACGACTTCCTGCTGTTCATCGGGCGGGTATCTCAGGCCTCGGGAGGGACCTGCAGTTGCGGGTTACCCAGCGGATGGCTCTTGGCATCGAAAAACCGCAGCGTCACTTCCCGGCCCTCGAACAGCTGGGTGAAGTGGCGCTTCTGATGCTGGATAAAGGCCTGGCTGCGTGGGTAGATCGAAATCGCCAGGGTCTGGATTCGCGCATCCAGCAGGGCCTGGACGATATGCCGGTCCTGCGCGCCGAGGTTGTGGCCGAAGATGCACAGGGCGTCCTGATGCCCGGCCAGTTGCCCGTAGCAGTACGACAGGTAATCCGAATGACGGATCGCCTTGAGCTTGTCCTGCGCATTCCCCTCGCTGACGAACAACGGCACATCGCCCAGGGTATTGATCGCGAAACTGCCCAGCAGGGTGCTTTCCGAAGAGGTCAGCTTGCGTGTGCTGCCGTCGAGGTTCTTCACCAGGTGCAGGCCGCCGTGCAGGTACAGGACGCGGGTGCCACGGGCATCAAGGTCGCCCAGGTCGAAGGTCGAGTCGTCCGTGCGGAACAGATCGTCGAACGGCTCGGGTGCCTGCATGATCGCCCAGTAGGTGAGCAGGTCGTAGTTGGTCGAGTAAAGGGTGCGGTAGCGACTCAGTTCGGCATTGATCAGCGCCAGGCTCTCGGGCTGCACCCGCATCCAGGGGATATGCACCGAGCGGATCGCATGGATCAGCGCTTCCTTGACCGCGAAGTAGCGATTGCGCGGCGACGACGAACTGATGGTCAGCGCCGCATTGACCCGGATGGTGCTTTTCAGGGCGCTGAGCACCTGTTCGAAGTTGCTGGTTTCCAGGGCCTTGAACACCGCCAGCTCGCTCAGCCCCAGCGGACGGTTGCGGGTGGTCTGGGCCAGCTCGAACAGCGAGTCGTAGGCAAATGCCTGCCACATCGCCCGGCTTGCGCCGTTGCCGATCAACAGGCCGCTGCAGGCGATTTCTGCACGCAGGGCGTTCCAGTCTTCTAATGTTGTATCAAATGCCTGGAGTTCCATCGTTGCCATTCGTCGGTTGCCAAATCTGAGGAGAATCAACGGTGGACTTTAACACGGGCCCTCTAGAGTCATTTCCTCATTCCGTGCCGGGAGATTTTTTCCACGAGGTGTCTTTTCCAGTGATATCGTAGTGATATCTCTTTTGGGTGTTTTTTCCAGTGCAATGGAATGCCGAATAAAGGGTGATCGATATGTCAGTCAGAAACCTGAAAATAGCCACACGCGCTTTTCTGAGTTTTGCCTTTGTCACACTGCTGTTGATTGCCCTGGGCGTGCTGGCGTTATGGAAAATGCATCTGATTCGCGAGGCAGCGGTCGACTTGCAGGATAACTGGATGGCCAGCCTGCGACAGGCCGGGCGGGTCGAGTTGACCCTCTATCGGATACGCCTGGAGAGCTTTCGTCTGGTCTCGGCCACCGATGCCCAGATGAAACAGACCGAAGCCGCCCGTATCCAGGAACTTAAGGCCACACTCGATCAGCAGATCAAGGCCTATGCACCGCTGGTCTCGAGCCCCGAGGAGCAAGCGGTCTACGAGACGGTACAGCGTAATGCCAACCTCTATGAGCAGAAACTCGCCGAGACGTTGCAGATCGCCAGCGAGAAGGGGGCCGAAGCGGCGCTTGTTCTGCTCAATAACGTGATCCCGCCTTTGGTCAATGAGCTGCAAACCAACATCGAGGCGCTGGAAAAAATCAATGACGATGGTGCCGTGCAGTCCGGTATCACGGCCCAGCAGCAGTTCGACGGCGGTTTTTATCTGACTATCGCCATCATTGTCGTTTCTTGCGTCTTGACGGTATTGCTGGCGATTATCTTTACCCGCAGCCTGACCGGCCCGTTGCGCTTGTTGCTCGGCTCGACCCGGAAGATCGCCGAGGGCGACCTGCGCACCGAAGTACAGGTGGACGGCAAGGACGAATTGGCCGAGCTGCAGGCCTCGACCGCGGCCATGCAGGCCAGCCTGAAAAATACCCTGCGGCATATCAGCAACTCCTCCACGCAGTTGGCGTCGGCCGCGGAAGAAATGAGCGCGGTGACCGGCGAGTCCAATCGCGGTATTCAACGCCAGAGCCTGGAGACCGACCAGGCCGCCACGGCGGTCAATGAAATGACCGCGGCGGTCGAGGAAGTGGCCCGCAATGCCGTGGCGGCCTCGCAGTCCACCCAGCGTTCCGAAGTCTCGACCCGTACCGGGGCGGACCGTGTGCACCGCACGATTGCCTCCATCGAAACCCTGAGTTCGACCGTCAAGGCCACCGGGCAGGAAGTCGAATCCCTGGCGCAGCAGGCCCAGAACATCAGCAAGGTGCTGGATGTGATCCGGGCCATCGCCGAACAGACCAACCTGCTGGCGCTCAACGCCGCCATCGAAGCCGCCCGGGCCGGTGAACAGGGCCGTGGCTTTGCCGTGGTTGCTGATGAGGTGCGGGCCCTGGCGCACCGTACCCAGGTTTCAACCCAGGAAATCGAACAGATGATCGGTGCCATCCAGAACGGGACCGGGCAGGCGGTGGTCTCGATGCAACGTAGCAATGAAGAGGCGGACAAGACGCTGTTGATTGCCCATGAAGCCGGTTCGGCCTTGTCCGAAATTGCCCAGGCCATCAGCGAGATCAACGACCGCAACCTGATGATCGCGACCGCTTCCGAGGAGCAGGCCCAGGTCGCCCGGTCGGTGGACCAGAACCTGATCAGTATCCGCGACCTGTCGATCCAGAGCTCATCGGCGGCGAGCCAGACCCTGGCGGCCAGTCATGAGCTGTCCAAGCTCGCGGTGGAATTGAACAAGGTGGTCACGCAGTTCTCGATTTGAGTCCCAGGCGGTCGCCCCCGACTCTTTATTTGACGCATCCGTTCGGAGACGTGAAATGGACCCGGATATCTGTAAAGGCTGTATCAAGATCGAGGTGGCCCGGCTGGCCATCGGCATGCAGATCGAAGCACTGGATCGGCCGTGGGAGGAAACCACCTTTTCCTTTCGTGAGTTCCGTATACGCCGTGAGGAGGAACTGCGGTTGCTGCGCGAGAACTGCAAGTATGCCTGGGTAGCGGTTGCCAGTGCTCATACGCCGTCGGCCGACAGCCCGGTTGAATGCCCGGTGCTCGCCGAGCCGGTCGACTTCAATGTGGAAATGGCCGAGGCTCAGCTCGCCTGGGGCTCGGCCCGGGCACAGTCCTGGCGCATCCTTGAGGCCGTAGAGATGGGCGAGCCGATTCAGGTTGGCGCCGTGAAAGCGGTGGTCAAGGACTGTGTCGACAGTATCCTGCGCAACCCTTCGGCCTTGCTCTGGCTGACCCGCATCAAGTTCCAGGACGATTACACCGCCGAGCATTCGCTGCGGGTGGCAATGCTGTCCATTGCTCTGGGCCGCGAATTGGGCTTGCCGGCCTCGGAACTGGAAGAAGTCGGGGTCGGAGCCATGCTCCACGATGTCGGCAAGCTCAAGGTTCCCGGAGAGATCCTGAACAAGCCGTCGGCGTTGTCGGAGCAGGAATACGCCATCATGAAAAACCACCCCATGGAAGGCTATACCTTGCTCACCAGCCAGACCGGCGTGCCGTTGGCGGCACTCGATGTGGTGCTGTCGCACCATGAGCGGGTGGACGGGGCGGGCTATCCCCATGGCTTGAGTGCCGAGGGGATTCCCTTTTATGCGCGGATCGTCGCGGTGACTGACGCCTATGATGCCATCAGCAGTGACCGGGTCTACAGCAAGGGGCGTTCGACCCTCGAGTCCCTGCGCATCCTGTTCAAAGCGGCCAACAGCCATTTCGACGAGCAGATTGTCAGCGCGTTCATTCGCCTGATCGGCCTGTATCCCAGCGGCGAAATCGTCGAGATGACCAATGACGAAGTCGCGATCATCCTCGGCGCGCCGCCCTGCAATCGACTCAAGCCGCGTCTGTTGCGCGTTCTCGGAGCCGACAAGCGGCGCTGCCCGGAGAAGCTTATCGATCTGGCCGACAGCACCTTCGATGCCATGGGCCGGCCCTATGCGATTCGCCAGGTTTGTTCGTCCGGGGCCTTTGGCGTTGATATCGAGGCTTATCGCCGACGTGGGCTGATCCAGATAAACGGCGCCTGACAAACGGTGTTGTGGATCCAGGTTTTCCTTGCGTCAGGTCAAGGTCAGGGGTGGGTCTTCGACTGAAGCTGACGGGAGTCCGTCAGCTAAAGGAAGACCTACTGTGAGCAGCACATTTTTTATTCCCGCCGTGAATATCATGGGCATTGATTGCCTGGACGAAGCCATGGGCGCGATCCGCAAGCATGGCTTTCGCAAAGCGCTGATCGTTACCGACGCCGGGCTGGCCAAGGCCGGCGTCGCCGCACGGATTGCCGGGTTGTTGGCGATGCAGGATATCGATTCGGTCGTGTTCGATGGCGCCAAACCGAATCCGAGCATCGACAACGTCGAGAAGGGCTTGGTGGCACTCAAGGCTGGCCAATGCGATTTCATTGTGTCCCTGGGCGGCGGCTCGCCCCATGACTGTGCCAAGGGCATCGCCCTGTGCGCCACCAATGGCGGGCATATCCGCGACTATGAAGGCGTCGACCGCTCAGCCAAGCCGCAACTGCCGCTGGTGGCCATCAATACCACCGCCGGTACCGCCAGTGAGATGACCCGTTTCTGCATCATCACCGATGAATCGCGCCACGTGAAAATGGCGATTGTCGACCGTAACGTCACGCCGTTGCTGTCGGTCAACGACCCGGCGCTGATGGTTGCCATGCCCAAGGGACTGACCGCCGCTACCGGCATGGATGCCCTGACCCATGCCATCGAAGCTTATGTGTCGACGGCGGCGACGCCGATCACCGACGCCTGCGCGATCAAAGCCATTGAACTGATCAGCGCCAACCTGCGCCAGGCCGTGTTTGATGGCGCCGACCTGCAGGCCCGGGAAAGCATGGCCTACGCGCAGTTCCTCGCGGGCATGGCGTTCAACAATGCCTCGCTGGGTTTCGTGCATGCCATGGCGCACCAGTTGGGCGGCTTCTACGACTTGCCCCATGGCGTGTGCAATGCGGTGCTGCTGCCCCATGTGCAGAGTTTCAATGCGCTGGTCTGCCCGCAACGCCTGAGTGATGTGGCCAAGGCGCTGGGTGCCGACATTCGTGGCATGAGTGCAGAGGAGGGTGCCCAGGCGGCCATTGCGGCGATTCGCAGTCTGGCCAAGGATGTCGAGATTCCGGCCGGTCTGCGGGAGTTGGGCGCCAAGTTGCAGGACATCCCGATCCTCGCCACCAATGCCCTGAAGGACGCTTGCGGCCTGACCAATCCACGGGCGGCGGATCAGCGGCAGATCGAAGAGATTTTCCGCAGCGCGTTCTGAGGCAAAACCCCATCACCCAGCGCCTTCCCCGGTCGGGGAGGGCGCTGTCACGACCAGCGGGCTTGCAAACCCGCGTTCAGACAGGTTTAATTGAGTGATTACTCATTTATAAGTTGAACGCTGCTCCCCATGGCCCGTCCCAAAAGTGAAGACAAACGCAACGCCATCCTCAGTGCCGCCATCGAGGTGTTCGCCGAGCAGGGCCTGGGTTGTCCGACGCTGAAGATCGCTCGGCTCGCCGGGGTCGCCGAGGGCACCTTGTTCAACTACTTCAGTTCCAAGGACGTGTTGCTCAACGAACTCTACCTGCATATCAAGGCCGAGTTGCGAGATGTGATGATGCCCGGTTACCCGCGCACGGAAACGGTGAAGAAGCGCGCCCGGCACGCCTGGCAGAGTTATGTCGACTGGGGCGTCGCCGAACCGCAGAAACGCAAGGTGGTGGCTTTGCTCGGGATGTCCGCGCAGGTTACCGAACAGAGCAAGTTGCTGGGGATGCAGGACTTCTGCGAGGTCAACGAGATGATGCAGGAAAGCATTGCCAGCGGCCTGTTCCGCGACCAGCCGGCGGCGTTTGTCTCGGCGATCATGGGCGCCCTGGCCGATACCACAATCGACTTTATCCGCCGCGAACCCGACCAGGCCGAGCGTTATGCCGAAGCCGGTTTCCAGGCGTTCTGGAGTGCTACCGCCAAGGAGTAGGCGAGGCTGTTTCTTGTATTGAAGCTTTGCGTTGAAAATGAGTGAGTGCTCACTCAATATTAATCTCAATAGTCGTAAGGAGTACAAGCATGTCTAAGGTCTGGTTGATTACCGGCAGTGCCAGCGGTTTGGGTCGCAATGTCGCCGAGGCGGTACTGGCGGCGGGGGAACGCCTGGTGGCGACGGCGCGGGAGCCACGGCGGCTGGATGATCTGGTGGCGCGTTATGGCGATCAGGTGCGGGTGGTGGCTCTGGATGTCACGGATGCAGCGGCGGCTGAAGCGGCGGTGAAGGTGGCGGTCGATACCTTTGGTCGGCTCGACGTACTGGTCAACAATGCCGGTTACGGTCATCTCGCACCTTTCGAGCAGACGGAGGCAGAGGCGTTCCGCGCCGAGGTCGAGACCAATTTCTTCGGCGTGGTCAACATGACCCGCGCCGCATTGCCGGTGATGCGCGCGCAACGCAGCGGGCACATCCTGCAGATCTCCTCCGTGGGTGGGCGTCTGGGCATGCCCGGGCTCAGCGCCTATCAGGCGGCGAAGTGGGCGGTGGGTGGTTTTACCGAAGTGGTCGCGCAGGAAGTGGCGCCGTTGGGGATCAGGATCTGTGCCGTGGAGCCGGGTGGCATGCGCACCAACTGGGCGGTGCGTGCAGGCCAGGGCACACCCACGATCATCGACGACTACCTGCCTAGCGTCGGTGCGATCCAGGAATTGCTCGGTACCTACGCCGGCAATGAGCCGAGCGATCCGGATCGGATTGCGCAGATCCTGCTGAAGCTGGCCTATCACGAGCAACTGCCGCTGCACCTGTTGATCGGCAACGATGCCTTGCAGTACTGCGAGCAGGCCGAGACCGCCCGTGCCGAGGCGGGCGAGCGTTGGCTGGAGGTCAGTCGCGCCGCCGACTACAGTGCTCCTGTCGAGCTGCCAGCATTTCCAACCCATTGAGAGGTCGTCCATGAACGTCTTGTTGTTCGGTGCCACCGGCATGGTCGGCCAGGGTGTATTACGTGAATGCCTGCTGGCGGGCGATGTGCAGCAGGTCCGGGTCATTGGCCGTACGCCGGTGACCCAGACCGATCCGAAGCTCAGCCAGGTGGTGCACGCCGACCTGTTCAACTACCAGGGCATCGAGGCCGAGTTGCAGGGCTTCGATGCCTGCTTCTTCTGCCTGGGTATCTCGGTGGTGGGCCTGGACGAGGCGCAATACACCCGGGTGACCTACGACCTGACGCTGGCCGCGGCCGAGACCTTGTCGCGGCTCAATCCGAACATGACCTTTGTCTATGTCACGGGGGCGGGCACCGACAGCAGTGAAAAGGGCCGCAGCATGTGGGCGCGGGTCAAGGGCCGTACCGAAAACGCCTTGCAACGCTTGCCGTTCAAGGCGGTTTACCTGATGCGTCCCGGTGCGATCCAGCCGTTGCATGGCGTGCGCTCCAAGACTGCGCTCTACCAGGCGGTCTACACGCTGGCCGGGCCGTTGATGAGTGTGTTGCGGCGGTTGTGGCCGGACACCATCCAGACCACCGAAACCATTGGCCGGGCGATGTTGGCGGTGGCCCGAAATGGTGGGCCGCAGCCGATTCTCGATCCCAAGGCGATCAATCAACTGTCTTCGCGAGGTTGAGGCTTGGCTGGGTGGCGGCGGCTGGCGAAGTGTTTTTTGGGGTGGCGGTGAACTGGATCATCGTCACGCCGGCGATCAGCAGCACGGCACCGACCATTCTCGGTACGCTCATATGGCGTTCCACCAGCCCGAACAGGCCGAAGTGGTCGAGCACCAAAGAGGCGACCACTTGCCCGGCCAGCGCCAGGGCGACAAATCCTCCTGCCCCTAGCTTGGGCACCAGCAACACTGCCAAGGCCACGAAACACACACCGAATACGCCGCCGAGCCAGATCCAGGTCGGCGCCCTGGTGGCAAATTCCAGGTTCGGGAACGGCAAGCGTAGTGCGAGCATCACCGGCAACAACACCGCCATGCTCACCAGCAGCGAGACCAGTGTCGCCCATAACGGGTGACCGAGGCCGCGGCCGAGGTTCGCGTTGATTGCGCTCTGAAACGGCACGACTGCGCCGGCGATGGCGGCCAGGGCCAGCAGGCCAGCCCAGCTCAAGGTACTCATAATCATTCTCCAACAGGTTTTGCTGGACTCTAAGGTATTCGCGGGGCAAATTTAAATTCCAAGAAAATATCCAGAACATGCATCGGATGAATGATCTTCGTCGCATCGACCTCAACCTGCTGGTGATCCTCGACGCCTTGCTCGCCGAGCAGCACGTGACCCGTGCCGCCGAGCGCCTGCACCTGAGCCAACCGGCGGTCAGTCATGCCTTGGCGCGCCTGCGCGACTTGCTGGGTGATCCGCTGCTGGTGCGAGTCGGCGGCGGGTTGGTGCCGACGGCGCGGGCACTGGAACTGGCGTTACCGTTGAGCGATGCGTTGGGGCGAGTGCAGGACCTGCTGGCTCCGCAAGGTTTTGATCCTGCGTCGGCCAAGCGCACGTTTCGCTTGGCGATGTCCGACTATGGCGCGGCGATGTTGTTGCCGGGTCTGGTTCGGGGGTTGCGGCGGGATGCGCCGGGGATCGACCTGCAGATCACCCAGGCCAGTCGCGAGGGCATGCTGGAGCTGTTGCTCAATGGCGATATCGATGCGGCCACCGGGGTGTTCCCGGATTTTTCGCCGGCGTTGCGCAGTACCCATCTGTTCAGCGAACACTACGCCTGCCTGGTGGACCGGGACAGTTTGCCTGCAGAGGGCGTGCTTGATCTGCTGGGCTACCTGTCGCGGCCGCATGTGTTGCTGGAAATGCGTGGCAGCGGGACGGCGGAAATCGAACGGGCGCTGAGTGCGATTCATCAGCGTCGGCGAGTGGCGATCAGCTTGCCGCATTGGGGTGTGGCGCCGCAGTTGATTGCCGGTACGGACCTGATTTTGACCGTGGCTTCGCGCAACTTGCGTAATATCGATCATGAGCGGCTGGTGGTGGTACCGCCGCCTTTCGAAATCCCCTCGTTCGACTTTATTTTTGTCTGGCACCAGCGCCGGGATGGGGATCAGGCATTGGGGTGGTTGCGCGAGTGCATGCGCGCGGTGGTGACTGTGGGCACGCTGGATTGAGGTGCAATGGGGGGCTGTTTTTCGGCTATTGGAGGACGTTTCTCTTTCCCTTGACTGAAGTTTCCTAGAAAATCCAGATCGCTTGCGCCAGGAAAATCACGGGACTAGGCTCTGGTCCGTCACTGCTATTTCAGTGATCGGGTTTAGCAGCCCGATTGACTTCCAGGCGCACAGAAAGCGCCCATATCCATTTGGCTGGCGCTTTTTTCATGCCCGCTTCATGCGTTATGGCAGCTGTGCGTGGGGCGCCTTCGGGCGCGCTGGGTTCCTGGAGTCCCGGTCTGCTAACCCGCGTACAGTCGCCACCCACCCGAAATGCTTGTAAACCGAATCATCCGAACGGCGTCGAAGAAGCGCTGATTGATGTGTGTGACATCCTTGAGTCGGCTGCCGCGACGGCTTATGAATCCGCCAACCAACTTGACGGTTCGAAACGCAAACTGGCGCTGGGAGTCGTGCGCCTGATCGAACTGGCGCGCAAGCGTGTGGATGACACCTTGCAGGTCTGGCCCACCTCCAGCCACGTCTGAGTGTAGGAGCTGGCTTGCCGGCGATAGCGTTCTAATTTCACCACCATCCTTGAGTCTTACAGGCCTGTGCGCCGCTCCAACGCTGTTTTCCAGGCAATAAAAAAGCGGCCCGGATCAACCGGGCCGCTTCTATTCCGGCAACAAAAGCGCTTACTGCACTTCCACCGCCAGGCTGTCGTGGATCTTCTTCTGCCAGATGGCCGGACCGGTGATATGCACCGACTCGCCCTTGGAATCGACCGCGACCGTCACCGGCATGTCCTTGACCTCGAACTCGTAGATCGCTTCCATGCCGAGTTCGGCAAAGGCCACGACCTTGGATTTCTTGATCGCCTGGGCGACCAGGTAGGCAGCGCCACCCACGGCCATCAAGTACACGGCCTTGTAGTCCTTGATCGCTTCGATGGCGGTCGGGCCGCGCTCGGATTTGCCGATCATGCCCAGCAAGCCGGTCTGGTCGAGGATCTGCCGGGTGAATTTGTCCATGCGCGTTGCCGTGGTCGGACCGGCCGGCCCGACCACTTCTTCACGCACCGGATCAACCGGGCCGACGTAGTAGATAAAGCGACCCTTGAGGTCCACCGGCAAGGTTTCACCCTTGTTGAGCATTTCCACCATGCGCTTGTGCGCGGCGTCGCGGCCGGTGAGCATCTTGCCGTTGAGCAGGACGGTTTCGCCCGGCTTCCAGCTCTGCACGTCTTCCGGGGTCAGGGTGTCGAGGTTGACGCGACGGGCCGACGGACCGGCTTCCCAGACGATTTCCGGGTAGGCGTCCAACGGTGGCGCTTCCAGCGAGGCCGGGCCGGAGCCGTCGAGCACGAAGTGCGCGTGGCGGGTGGCGGCGCAGTTGGGGATCATGCACACCGGCAGGGACGCCGCGTGCGTCGGGTAATCCATGATTTTCACGTCGAGCACGGTGGTCAAACCACCCAGGCCCTGGGCACCGATGCCCAGTTGGTTGACCTTCTCGAACAGCTCCAGGCGCATTTCTTCGATGCGGTTGGACGGGCCACGCTTCTTCAGCTCGTGGATGTCGATGGACTCCATCAACACTTCCTTGGCCATGACCGCGGCTTTCTCGGCGGTGCCGCCGATGCCGATGCCGAGCATGCCCGGTGGGCACCAGCCGGCACCCATGGTCGGCACCGTCTTCAGCACCCAGTCAACGATCGAGTCGGACGGGTTGAGCATGGCCATTTTCGATTTGTTCTCGGAGCCGCCGCCCTTGGCCGCGACGTCCACTTCCACGGTGTTACCCGGAACGATGGAGTAATGGATGACCGCCGGGGTGTTGTCCTTGGTGTTCTTGCGCGCACCGGCCGGGTCGGCCAGGATCGAAGCACGCAGGACGTTTTCCGGCAGGTTGTAGGCGCGACGCACGCCTTCGTTGATCATGTCGTCCAGGCCCATGGTGGCACCGTCCCAGCGCACATCCATGCCCACGCGCACGAACACGGTGACAATCCCGGTGTCCTGGCAGATCGGCCGGTGGCCGGTGGCGCACATGCGCGAGTTGATCAGGATCTGGGCCATGGAGTCGCGGGCCGCCGGCGACTCTTCCCGCAGGTAGGCCTCGTGCATGGCCTGGATGAAATCCACGGGGTGGTAGTAGGAAATGAACTGCAGGGCGTCGGCAACGCTCTGTATCAGGTCGTCTTGCTTGATCACGGTCATGGGTCGCGCTCCTCTATAAAGACGGGAACATGGAAATAAGGTGTTTGCGACCGGTTTGCATCTGGTCTGTCGAAAACATCTTTTGAGACGGGCCGGGCACGCATGACCGGCACAAAATAAGGCGCGGCAGTATAACCCGCCCTTGAGCCCGGCACATCCGTCAGTGGTCAAACCAAGGTCGCAGGAGCGTCGGCACTTTTCTTGCGTCCTTATCTTGTCCTCTCGTCCAGATTAAAGTGTACGAGTGGCAAAAAATTGAATAGTTATTTTTGATCCAGATCACTAGAGTGGCAAGTGGCCTGTACGGGAAGGAAACCCCTTGAGCCCTCAGCGCAAAGTGAGTCAAAGATTGACCCATAAAGCCATACAGACTCTGTTACGCAAACGCTTTGCCCTGGCTGCCGGCACCTATCTACTGCTGTTGTCGCTGTTGTGGGTAGCGATTTTCACCGATAACTATGAGGCCAGCGTAACCACGGGCCTGATAGGCAGCGGCCTGGTGATTCTCAGCCAGGGCGTACTCGGCTGGCTGTTTATCAGTGGCCGCAACCGGCATTTTCGCGATCCCAGCCTGACCGAGCTGCAGGTGCTCGTAGGCCTGGGTTGGCAGACCTACCTGATGGCCAACCTCGAACAGGCCCGCGGCGCCTTCCTGGTGTTTTATCCGTTGGTGCTGCTGTTTGGCATGTTTCATCTGCCGCAACGCAAATTCGTGCGCTGTGCGGTGCTGGTGTTCTTTTCGTTTGCCGCGCTTAATCTCTGGGAGGGTTACCACTTCCAGTTGCCGGACCCGGGTCTGGCGTTGCTGCAGGTGTGCGTGCTGTTCGTCGTGTTGCTGTGGTTGTGTCTCTACGCCAGCTATGTGCAAGCCTCCCGTCAGCGTATGCGCCAGCGCCGCTTTGCCTTGCAGGCCCACCAGGACACCCTGCGCGGGATGATGCGCCAGTTGGAAGACCTGGTGGCGACCGATGAACTGACCGGGCTGTACAATAGACGGCATTTCCTGCGCCTGGCTTCCCGTGAACTGGAGCTGATGGACGCGGATGTGGTCCATGGCCTGGCCTTGATCGACCTCGATCATTTCAAGCGGATCAACGATATGCACGGGCATGCCGCCGGCGACCAGGTCTTGCAGGCGTTCGCCGCGGTGGCCATGGCCTGTGTGCGCGACGGAGATGTGCTGGCGCGCTACGGTGGAGAAGAATTCGTGTTGCTGTTGCCCAATGCCGATCCCGAGCGCCTGACCTCCTGTTGCGAGCGCTTGCGTCTGGCCTTTACCCAGGTGGAACTGATGGGGATGGCGGTGAATAACCTGAGCCTGTCGGTCGGCATGACGCTGGTGGGAGTGGAAGACGACCTCGACGATGCCTTGCAGCGCGCCGACCAGGCGCTCTACCGCGCCAAACGTGACGGCCGTAATCGCTGCTGCGCGGCCTGGGAATACACCGATGCCTGAGCTGCGGGTGGGCGAACGGGGCTGGTCGGTGGCGGTCGGCAGCAACCTGCTCGATGCCTTGAACCAGGCAGGCGTGGCGGTGCCCTACAGCTGCCGGGCGGGCAGTTGCCATGCTTGCCTGGTACGTTGCGTACACGGCGAGCCGCAGGACAACCGGCCGGAGGCCCTGGCTTTCGCCCAGCGCGAGCGCGGCTGGCGGCTGGCCTGTCAGTGCCAGGTGCGCGAAGACCTCCAGGTCGAGGTCTTCGACCCGCGTCGTGACGGTTTGTCGGCAACGGTGGCTGAGCTGGAATGGCTGAGCCCGACGGTCCTGCGTCTGCGCCTGCTGCCCGAGCGGCCCTTGCGCTACAGCGCAGGCCAGCATCTGGTGCTGTGGACGGAACAGGGCGTCGCCCGGCCTTATTCCCTGGCCAGCTTGCCTGAAGAGGACCGCTACCTGGAGTTTCATCTTGATTGCCGGCAGCCCGGCGCCTTCAGCGATGCGGCGCGACAGCTTCAACTCGGCGCGCCGATTCGCCTGGGCGAATTGCGTGGCGGAGCCTTGCATTACGACCCGGACTGGCATGCCCGGCCGCTCTGGTTGCTGGCGGCTGGTACGGGGCTGGCGCCGTTATGGGGAGTGTTGCGCGAGGCGCTGCGCCAAGGCCATGAAGGGCCGATCCGTCTGGTTCACCTGGCCCACGAAGGTGCCGAGCATTATCTGGCTTCGGCGCTGAATGAACTGGTCGCGCAGGTTCCCAACCTGAGCGTCGACTATGTGACGGGGGCCGAACTGCCGGACTTTCTGGCCAAACTGCGTCTTGTCTCCCGGCAAACCCTGGCTCTACTCTGTGGTGCCCCGGCGAGTGTCGAGGCGTTTGCCAAACGTCTGTACCTGTCCGGGCTGCCGCGCAATCAACTGTTGGCCGATGTGTTCGTGCCGCACGCCTGAGCGCCGGGTCCCCACAACAAGAGAGTTCCAATGACTGACGCGATTGTGCTGGAGCGCCAAGGCAGCCTGCTGACCTTGCGCCTGAACCGTGCCGACAAGAAAAACGCCCTGACCCGCGCCATGTACAGCCAGTTGGGCGAGGCGTTGCGGGAGGCGGATTCTGATCCCGAGATCAATGCAGTGTTGATCTGCGGCAGCAGTGAGTGTTTCACCAGCGGCAACGATATCGCCGACTTTCTCGAAGAGCCGCCGAGTGCTCTCGACAGCCCGGTTTTTGCCTTCATGCGTAGCCTGCTCGATTGCCGCAAGCCGGTGATTGCCGCTGTTGCGGGCCCGGCCGTGGGGATCGGCACGACGTTGCTGCTGCATTGCGACCTGGTGTACGTCAGCGCGGATGCCCGTCTGCGCATGCCGTTCGTCAATCTGGGGTTATGCCCTGAATTCGGCTCCAGCCTGTTGCTGCCGCGTCTGCTCGGTCATGCCCGGGCGGCGCAGTTGCTGCTGCTGGGCGAGGGCTTCAGCGGCGAGCAGGCGGCGACCTGGGGCCTGGCCACCGAGGCCTTGCCCAGTGGCGAGTTGGCGCTGGCCAAGGCGCGGGAAGTGGCGCTGCGCTTCGATCAACTGGCCTCGGCGGCGGTGCAGGTCAGCAAGCAATTGATGAAGGACCCGGATCGCGAGCAACTGCGCCAGGTGGTCGAGGCTGAAGCTGTGTTGTTTATCCAGCGGCTGCGCTCGCCCGAGGCGATTACGGCGCTTTCGGGTTTCATGACCCGGCGTTGAGCGTCAAGGTTTCCCGGACGACTTTGCTCGATGCCCGGGTTGCATGAGACTCGAATAGGCGGAGATCACCGAAACCCACGTCAGCGCCAGTGCGCCGACCAGGATACTGTCCTTCTGTTCTCGCAAAATCCCCAGTTCGTGGGCGCTGGAAAAATAGGTCAGTGAACCCAGCGCGATGGCCGCCACGACTCCCTGGCAGGCGGTGATGATAATCACCGCGTGGATCAGTTCCGCGGGTTGTCGGTCATACAGGGATCGTCCCAGATAGAGGGCGATAAGAATCAGGCCGGCGATAATCGAATAAGAGGTCTGTTCCAGTGTCATGGCACCCTTCCTTGGGTTGGTAGTGTCAGGTGGGTGTTGTGACCCATAATCCGGCCAGGGCGCCCAGCAGCAAGCCCGCCAGCAGTGCACCCCCCATGTTGGGGAAGAGCATGCCAGCCAGGCTGGCGCCCCCCAGCGTCGTGGCGATCATCTGGATGTCCATCATCCGGCTGAGGGGGTGGCGGGTGATGGGAGGACAGTTTCGGTCTTTCATAGCGCTTCTCCTTGCCGAGGCTTTGGCGTGCATCCGGCGGTCAAGTGACAAGGCTAGCCTGTCAGCTGATCTATGTGCCGACACTACAGTGAAAACAGAAAAAGCCTACACAGCCTCCGCGGCGGTTTTTCTCCCAGGCATGAAAAAGCCCCGCTCTCTTGCGAGAGGCGGGGCTTTTTTACGGCCGGGTTGCGAGAATCAAACCAGTGGGTCGCCCACGTGCAGGATCTTCATGCCGTTGGTGCCGCCGATGGTGTGGTAGCTGTCGCCCTTGGTCAGGATGACCCAGTCGCCTTGCTCGACCACACCGAGCTTGAGCAACTCGTCCACGGCAGCCTGGCTGACTTGCTCAGGCGGCAGCGAGGCCGGGTCGAACGGTACGGTGTAGACGCCACGGAACATCGCTGCGCGGGCCTGGGTTTCACGGTGCGGGGAAAACGCGTAGATCGGTACCGAGGAACGGATCCGCGACATGATCAACGGCGTGTAGCCGCTTTCGGTCAGGGCAATGATGGCCTTGACGCCCGGGAAGTGGTTGGCGGTGTACATGGCCGCCAGCGCGATGCTCTGGTCGCAGCTTTCGAAGACCTTGCCGATACGGTGGCTGGAGGTCTTGCTGGTCGGGTGCTTTTCAGCGCCGACGCAGATACGCGCCATGGCCTGCACCGCTTCCAGCGGGTAGGCACCGGCGGCACTTTCGGCCGAGAGCATCACGGCGTCGGTGTAGTCCAGTACGGCGTTGGCTACGTCGGACACTTCGGCGCGGGTTGGCATCGGGTTGAGGATCATCGACTCCATCATCTGGGTCGCAACGATCACCGCCTTGTTGTGGCGACGCGCATGCAGAATGATTTTCTTCTGGATGCCCACCAGTTCGGCGTCGCCGATTTCCACACCGAGGTCACCACGGGCAACCATCACCGCGTCGCTGGCCATGATCAGGCCGTCGAGGGTTTCGTCGTCGGCCACGGCTTCGGCACGTTCGATCTTCGCCACCAGCCAGGCGGTACCGCCGGCCTCGTCGCGCAGCTTACGGGCGTATTCCATGTCGGCGGCGTCGCGTGGGAAGGATACCGCGAGGTAGTCCACTTCCATTTCTGCGGCGAGCTTGATGTCGGCCTTGTCTTTTTCGGTCAGGGCCGGGGCGGTCAGGCCGCCACCGCGACGGTTGATACCTTTGTGGTCCGACAGCGGGCCACCGATCAACACCACGCAGTGCAGCTCGGTGTCGGTCGCGGTTTCAACGCGCATGACCACGCGGCCGTCGTCGAGCAGCAGTTCGTCGCCGACGCCGCAATCCTTGACCAGGTCCGGGTAGTCGATACCGACGACCTGCTGGTTGCCCTCGGTCAGCGGATGGCCGGTGGAGAAGGTGAAGTGATCACCGACCTTGAGTTCGATACGTTTGTTGGCGAACTTGGCGATACGGATCTTCGGGCCCTGCAGGTCACCCAGCAGCGCGACGAAGCGCCCGTGCTTGGCCGCGAGGTCGCGCACCAGCTTGGCACGAGCCTTGTGCTCGTCGGGAGTACCGTGGGAGAAGTTCAGACGGGCAACGTCCAGGCCAGCGAGGATCAGCTGTTCGAGAACTTCCGGCGAGTTGCTGGCCGGGCCCAGTGTGGCGACGATTTTAGTACGACGAACGGACATGCAGAGACTCCTGAGTTCAAGCGCAGCGAAAGGCTACTATGCTCCTCTGCTGTAGTCATTGTTCATTTGCACTACTTTTCAGCGAATGATTTTTTTCGAATAGGTTGTTTGGCGAACACTCTGGAGATTTTCGCCAGCGGGTCGATACACTAGCAAGAACAGGAGACCCCCCATGCGAATTTTGCTCGTTTTAGCCCTGGCGGCCAGTGTGGTCGGTTGCACCCGCTGGTCGATGGACAGCCATCTGAACAATGCCTATCGGTCCTATGATCGCGGCAACTGTGAAGACGTCATGCTGCAGTTGTCCAAGGTTGACCGTGAGAGCCGTACCCGGCAGTACATCCAGCCGGAAGTGTCGATGCTGCGCGGCCAGTGCCTGGAGCGCCAGAAACTGTTCGTCGACGCGATACAGACCTATCAGTTCATCCTCACCCAATACCCTTACAGCGAGTATGCATACCGCGCTCGGGCGCGCCTGGAAACCTTGCGCCAGCTGGGACACGCTGAGGGGGCAATGCCGGCTCAGCCGAGTCCCGCCGCTTTGTAGTTCGCCGCTTTGTCATGATGGTTGAAATATCAGCTGGCTCTCTGCCAGCTTTGCGCTAGTCTTTGAGTGTATGGTTTCAGTTTTATCAATTCTTTTGAATTGAAAACCATGGCTCGGTAGATGTTTGCGACAAGGCGATTTGCCGTTATCGCGCCGAGGCCAAGGGAGAGCAGGACCGTTCGTCTGCTCCGAAGCATTAGCGCAGCCATGCTGAATGGCCTATACAGCGATCATTGCCATGCCTACTGACCGTCGAATCGAGCGGCATCAACTGCCTTATTTTCTGCAAGTGTTCAATCGTTATACCGGCAAGCCCATTGGCTACCTGGGCAATGTCTGCGAAGAGGGGCTGATGTTGATCAGTCAGTTACCCTTGCTGGTCGACGCCGAGTTCGAGCTGCAACTGAAGCTGCCACTCAGCGATGGCACCCAGCAAATGATTGATCTGACCGGCCGCTGTCTGTGGTGCCATGAGGAGACCACTCCCGGTTATTACGACTCGGGGTTTACGCTGGGTGAGTCATCCCCGGAGTATCTGCAACTGGTGGCGGCGTTGCAGCACTACTTCAGCTTCCATCCGTTGGAGGCTTCCGCTTAGCGCGGGACTTCAGGGCTGGGGTCCTAAAGGGTTCCGGCTCTTTTCCAACTCAGGTAGCGGCTGACCAGATCGGCCCCGAGTTCGCTCGGGCGGGCGTCGAGTACCGGTACGCCGTGGGCGGCCAGTCGTTCATGAAGAGTGGCCCGGGCATTCAGGTAATCCACGGTGCCGCAGTAGGCCAGGGCTTCAGGCAGGGTCTGTACCGGCGCCTGGCGCAATTGGTCGAGCACTTCTTCCCTCAGGCTGGCCACCAGCACCCGATGTTGGCGGCCAAGACGTTTGACGGCGGTCAGCAGTGCCTCATCGTCGTCATCGCGCAGATTGGTCACCAGTACCACCAGGGCCCGGCGTTTCTGTCGGGCCAGCAGTTGGCTGGCTGCGGCCTGGTAGTCCGCCGGGCGCTGGGTGCTGTTCAGGTCGTAGACACTGTTGAGCAACACATTGAGCTGACCCTGGCCCTTGACCGGGGCGAGAAAGCGCGGCTGCTCGCCGGCAAAGGTGCACAGGCCCACCGCGTCGCCCTGGCGCAAGGCCACATAGCTGAGCAACAGGCAGGCGTTGAGGGCATGGTCGAAGTGCGCCAGCTCACCGTCCTGGCTGCGCATCCGCCGCCCGCAATCGAGCAGGAAGACGATCTGCTGGTCGCGCTCATCCTGGTATTCCCGGGCAATCGGCGTGCGTTGCCGGGCGGTGGCTTTCCAGTCGATCTGACGCAGGCTGTCGCCTTCGCGAAATTCGCGCAACTGGTTGAATTCCAGGCCCAGGCCGCGACGCTGGCGTTGGCGTACGCCGAGTTGGCTGAGCCAGTTGTCGACGGCCAATAACTGGGCGCCATAAAGGCGGGCGAAATCCGGGTAGACACGGGTCGCATCGGCCAGCGCCAGGTAGCGTCGCTCGGACCACAGGCCCAACGGGCTGGGCAGGCTGACTTCGCAACGCGCGTAGCGAAAATGGCCACGGCTCAAGGGCCGCACGCGATAGGTCAGCTCGCTGCCTTCGCCCGGTTGCAAGGTGATGGCTTGGGGCAGGTTGGCGAACGCCAGGCCATCGGGAACGTGATCGAAGAGCTGCACTCGCAGGGGCGTGGGGTGGTCGTGACTGAGTTCGAGGTGCACCTCGCCCCAGCGTCCCAATGCCAGGCTGCCGGGCAGCTTGCGTTTCACGTGCGGCGAGGGCAAGCGCCTGAGTCGAGCCCCATCCAGCAGGCTCAACAGCAGCAAGGCCAGCAGCAAGCCCCAGCCAATCGAGCCAAGGCGCTCGGGCAGCTCGACGCCCAGGGCCCCGAGGGTGCCCAGGCCAATGCCCAGCACCAGCAGGACGCCCAGCCAGATCAACAGCAGCCGTGAAGGTCTCATGGACGCGCGGGCCTCACTGGCGCGGTGCCGGGACCTGGTCAAGCAGTTGCTTGAGCACCTGGTCGACCGACAGCCCTTCGATATCCAGCTCGGGGGCGATTCGTACCCGATGCCGCAGTACGGCCAGGGCGCAGCCCTTGATATCGTCCGGGATCACGAATTCACCGCCGCGCAGCAAGGCTCGGGCCCGGGCGCCGCGAACCAGGGCAATGGAGGCCCGCGGTCCGGCACCGAGGGTCAGGCCCGGCCAGCTGCGGGTGGCCCGGGCCAGGCGCACGGCGTAGTCGAGGACCTGCTCGTCCAGCGGCAACTCGCTGGCGATCCGCTGCAAGGCCAATACATCCTTGGCCTGCAACAGGGTGCGCAGGGGTTGTACTTCGAGCATGTCGGCCTTGGTCGAGCGGGTCACTTGGCGGACCATGTCCAGCTCCTGCTGGGCATCGGGGTAGTCCATGCGCAGCTTGAGCATGAAACGGTCCAGTTCGGCCTCGGGCAGCGGATAGGTGCCTTCCTGTTCGATCGGGTTCTGGGTGGCGAGCACCATGAACGGCTGGGCGATGGGCAGGGCGCGACCTTCGAGAGTGACCTGGCGTTCCTGCATGGCTTCGAGCAGCGCCGCCTGGGTTTTCGCCGGGGCACGGTTGATTTCGTCCGCCAGCAGCAGGTTGGTAAACAGCGGGCCCTTGCGCAGCTTGAACTGTTCGGTCTGCAGGTCGTAGACCGCATGGCCGGTGACATCGCTGGGCATCAGGTCGGGGGTGAACTGGATACGGGCGAAGTCGCCGCCGAAGCAGCGCGCCAGGGCCCGCACCAGCAGGGTCTTGCCCAGCCCGGGGACGCCTTCGAGCAGCACATGGCCACCGGCGATCAGTGCGGTGAGCACGTCGTCGATCACCCTGTCCTGGCCGATCAGGACCTTTTGCAGTTCGTGGCGCACCGCCTGGGCCAACTGGCTGGCGCGATGGCGTTGCTGCTGGGCATGGGCCTCGGCGTCAACCGGGCTGGTCGGTTCGGCTTGTTGTTCGCTCATAGGGCATTCCTGAGGGTTTGCAGGTGGGCGACCTGGCGACTGAAGTCGACGCTGGAAAGGCGTTGCCTGGGTCGCGGGCGCAAGGCCTGGCTGATGGCGCTGGTGGGTTGGCGGGTCAGGCGCGCGAGCACCTGCCATTGTTCGGCAACGCCGAGCCGTTCGAAACCGGGGTGACGCTTGCGGGCCCGGCGCAGGATGTCCTGTTGCAAGGCCTGGAGCAGGGCTTCATGGCCGCTGCGACGGAGCAGGAAGTCGGCGCTGGCCCGCAGGTGTTCCTGCAATTGTCGGCGCGCCCGGGACGCCGGGGCCTGCAGCGGTCCCTGGCGCAGGCCGACATGCCACAACCACAGGCCGAGGAGGGTGGCGAGGGCGACCAGGGCCTGGGGGAAGTAGCGCCACAACAGGGTGAGCAGGTTGTCGTGGTCGGTATTGAACAGCAGGGTCACGTCGCTGTCCTGGGCCAGGTACCAGAGCAGCCAGGCGTTGTCGTAACGGCCGATGGCGTGGTTGGTCCAGAGGTCGGCGTCGGTCAGCACGGTGACCGTACCGGCGCCGTACTCCAGTTGCATCAAGTGGGTGGAGGTGGCGCTGTTGGCCCAGGATTGCGCCAGGTTCTTCGGGTCGGACAAGTGGAACGCGGTGTCGAAACTGAAGTAGGCCGGAGCGTCTTCGTCTTCCAGGTACATGCGGGTCAACAGCGGGTAACGCTCGTCTTCCGGTTCCGGGCCGTCGCCCTTGAGGTCCTTGCTCAGCAACTGGTGCAACTGCACGCGGTCGAGCAGCAGGTCGCCACTGCTGCCGGTCTTGGGATTCCACAGGGCCTCGGCGACGAACAGCAGCCGTCCGCCGGCCCGGGCCCAGTTGAGCAACTGGTCGGCCTGGCGCGGGGTCATGTTCGAGCGCTCGCCCAGCAGCATCAGGTTCCGCCCGCGCGGGTCGAGGCCGGGCAGGATATCCAGGCTGTTGGCATGGGTGACTTTCAGGCCACGCTGGCGCAGAAACTGCTCGGCGGCCAGGTAAGGGTTGGCGCGGGCTTCGGGCGAAGGGCCGTGATCGATGACCTCTGTGTAGGGTGTGGCCTTGTGATAGAGGTAGAGGCCGACGCCTGCGAGTACCACCAGCAGTGCCAGGCCGATCAGCCAGGACAGGCGCCGGTTCATCGGACGGCTCCCGGACCGAACAACTGTCGCCAGTTTTCGCACAGCGCCTGTTGCTGGTGGGCTGTTGGCAGGCGATGCCCGTAGGCGAGGTTCTGCCAGTGGCGGGTCAGTTCCTGGCTGAAGGCCTGCAGAGCGGGTTCCGGTAACTGACCGAGCCGTTCGAGGACCTGGCCTTCGGTATCGGCGCTTTTCAAGGGCAGTTGGTAGTCATGCAGCAGGCGGCTGAGCAGACCACGGTAGAGCAGGCTCATGGCTTCGCGCGGCTGCTGGGGCCAGAGGGCCTCGGCGCTGGCGGCGATATCACCGGGCAAGCTGTCGATGTCCAGCGCCAGGCCGAACAGTTGCGGCGTGGCGCTCGGGACGGCTTTGGCCCGTGGCTTCGGGCGCCGGCCGACAAAGGTTTGCAAGCCATTCCGATAGCGCCAGGCCAACCAGGCCAGCAAGCCGAACAGCGCCGCCCAGAGCAGAATCTCCAGGCTTTGGGCGAGTGTGCCGACGATACGGCTGTCAAAACGCTCCAGCAGGGCCTTCAGCCAGCCGGAAGAGGCTTTGTCGCCAGTCTTGGCGGACGCTTCGCCCAGTCGCCAGCGGGTGACGGTTTCCGGGTTCTTGAACGGCGGTGCCTGCAACTGTGCCTTGATCGCGTCCTGGGAGGCCTGGCTGGTCAGCGGTTGCTTGAGCAGCCTTGGTGTGTCTGGTGCCGGTGGTTCGGCGGCCATGACCGGTGACGCGAAGGGCATCGACAACAGGCCGACGCCGAGCAGCAGTGCGGCGACCACCGGCAGCAGGCGCTGGCGCAACTGGCGGAAAATCAGTTCGATATCCCAGGCTTCCAGCACGGTCCTGCGGTTGAGGTAGAGGCTGAAGCCGCAGGCGATATAAATCGGCTCCCAGAGGATCAGGATCAGCGCGTAGAAGGCGTTGCTCAGGTGTTCCAGCCAGAGCCACTCGTGCTGGGCGGCGAACAGCAGTTTCTGCCAGTGCCAGTCGATATCGATCTGCCGGGGCAACAATAGATAGAACACCGCCATCAGGCCGATCCACAGGACATATTCCAGATGCGCGCCGATCAGCGTCAGCCAGCGCGCCGCGCTCAGGCTCTGGGGCAGGAGTACTCGCAGGCGCTGCTGGCGGGCCTGGCCGTCGAGGCCTTCGAGTTGTTGCACCGGCAAGGTGAAGCTGCGGCTCAGGCTCAGGCGCCGCCAGGTCAGGCTCGCCAGCAGTTGTGGCTTGAGCAGGCGCGGCCAGGCCTTGATTGCCTGTTTCAGGGTGGGTGTATCGCCGAACAGGGCCGTGGACAGGATGTACAGCGGCAAGCGCTCGAATGCCGGTTTCAGCCACCAGAACAGCAACAGGGCGATGGAGGGATGTTCCCAGAGCAGCAGGCTCAGGAGGGCGAAGACTGGCAAGGTGACCAGTGCCCAGGAACCCATCAACAAGCCGCGATGTTGCTGGGCCAGCAGCACGCCGAGGTCCATGGCTTCCCAGGTGCTGCGGGGGCGAATGGCAACGCTGGCGTCAGTCAGGCGCATGCTGGCTCCGTCCGGCCAACAGCAGATAGGCGCCCACCAGCAGCCAGAGCCCCGCGCCCACCGTGTATTTGAGCCGTGGCGCGAGATGGCTCATCGACGACCAGTAGGCTTCGATAAAGGCGGCGATCAGCAAGAACAGGATCACCCCGCCGACCATCTGGATACTTTTCTGCGCGTTCAGGCGCAGGGCCTCGCCACGGGACAGGCGTCCCGGCGCCACCAGAGCCCAGCCCAGTTGCAGGCCGGCGGCCCCGGACAGGACGATAGCGGTGAGTTCGAAGGCGCCGTGGCCGATGACAAAGGACCAGAAGGTCTGCCCGTAGCCGATCTGGGTCAGGTGACCGGCCACCGCGCCGATGGTCAGGCCGTTGAACAGCAGGAAGAACAGGCTGCCGAGGCCAAACAGCAGGCCACCGGCGAAGGTCTGAAAGGCAATGCCGATGTTGTTCATGATGTAGTAGCCGAACATCACCCAGTTTTCACTGGAGGCTCGCGCGACGGTGCGCCCCAGGCGACTGGCGGCGGGGTCGTACATGGCTTGCATATCGGCGACCTGCTGCGGGCTGACGATGCTGTAGACCAGGTCCGGAAACAGATAGATCAGCAGGCCGGTCAGCCCCAGGCTGGCGAAGAACAGCACGCCGGCGACCAGGACGAACGGCCATTGTTCGCGCACCAGGCGGGGGAAACCGGCGAAGACGAACCCCAGCACCGAGGCGCCGAGGTGGCTGCGATGCCGATAGAGCTGCTGGTGCCCACGCAAGGCCAACTGTTGCAGGGCATCGACCAGATGGCTGCTGTAGCCGCGTTCCTGGGTCAGGGCCAGTTGTTGGCACAGGCGGCGGTAATGGGCTGGGAATTCGCGCAAGTCGATGGCTTTCGCCTTGCCGCGCTCCATCTGCTCGAGCCATTGGGCAAAACGTTGCCACTCGGGCTGATGGCGGCTTTCAAAGAGGCTCTGTTTCATAGCGGGCCCAGCAGTCCGTGGGCAATGCCGTTCAATTCAGCCGCGGCCCGGGAGGCCGGCACGCCCAGGGGCGTGGCCAGCAGCGCCGCGAGTTCGCGGGTGCGTTCGGCGCTGAGGTCGCCCTGGCGTTCGGCGAAACTCAGCACGGCGCGTTGTTCCGCCAGATGCAGGATGAAAGGCGCGCTACGGGGTGTCGCCTGGGGCAGGCTGGGACGCGGCAACGGCTGTTCGCGATAGACCACCAGCGTGCCGCCGGCCAGGTCGCCGAGGCGCTTGAAAGTCGGGTGCTGCAGGCAACTGACGGCGCCGAGGAAATAACCGAACGGCAGCATGTCGACAAAACGCAGCAGGTTACGGGTCAAGGAAGCGGCCCAGCCGATCGGCGTGCCGTCATCATGCACGACCCGCAGGCCCATCATCTGCTTGCCCGGCGAGCGGCCCTGGTTCAGCACTTCGAACAGCACCATGTACCACCAACTGACCAGGAACAGCACGATCGAGCCGAGACCCAGGCCCAGCTTGCCCAGCAGCATCAGGCTGCTCAGCAGCACGCCGAGCAGCACGCCGCGCACGCCCAGGTCGATGGCGAACGCCACTGCCCGCACGGGCAGGCCGGCCGGACGCAGGGGCAGGTCGATACCTTCCGGGGTTTCGACGCGATAGTGGGTATCCAGGGGTGTTTGCAGCGCAGTCTTCCTTTTCGGTGCTGAAATCGACGGCAAGATGGCCGGTCCTTGCGGACAGAGGCCCGATCCTAGCCAGCGGCGCCTGGCTAAGCAACTTAACTCTGTAATGAACGGTATCGAAGTTGCTGCGCCCAGTTGTTACGGGATGCTGGTCCGAGGGGGCGCTGAGCGCCTAGACTGCGTCGGTCTTCTGTTCAGGAACCCGCCGTGACCTCCATCTTCTGGTACGACTACGAAACCACCGGGATCAACCCGCGCTCTGATCGCGCCTTGCAGGTGGCGGGCATCCGTACCGATGCCGAGCTCAACGAGATCGATGAACCGGTCAACCTGTATTGCCGGCCCAGCGAGGATATCCTGCCGCACCCGGCGGCTTGCATGATTACCGGCATCACTCCGCAGCAACTTGCCACGCAGGGCTTGGTCGAGGCCGACTTCATGACCCGCGTGCACGCCCAGTTGTCCCTTCCGGGGACCTGTGGTGCTGGCTACAACACCTTGCGTTTTGACGACGAAGTCACCCGTTACAGCCTGTATCGAAACTTTTTCGATCCCTATGCCAGGGAGTGGCAGGGTGGCAACAGCCGTTGGGACCTGATCGATGTGGTGCGGGCGGCCTATGCACTGCGTCCGCAAGGCATCGTCTGGCCCGAGGAGGACGGACGGGTGACCCTCAAGCTCGAGCGCCTGACCGCGGCCAATGGCATCGATCATGGTCACGCCCATGAAGCCTTGTCCGATGTGCGTGCCACCATTGCTCTGGCGCGGTTGATCCGCGAGAAACAGCCGAAGTTATATGACTGGCTGTTTCAGTTGCGCAGCAAACAGCGGGTCATGGATCAGATTCGTCTGTTACAGCCGATGGTGCATATTTCCGGACGCTTCTCGGCCGCGCGTCATTACCTGGGGGTGGTCCTGCCGTTGGCCTGGCACCCGCGTAACCGCAATGCCTTGATTGTCTGTGATCTATCCCAGGATCCGCAGCCGTTATTCGATCTGGATGCCGAAACCTTGCGCCAGCAGCTGTACATCCGTCATGAGGCGCGTGCCGAAGGACAACTGCCGGTGCCGCTCAAGTTGATTCATGTCAATCGTTGCCCGGTGGTGGCGCCGCTAAAGGTATTGCGTGGCGAAGACCAGAAACGTTTGCAGTTGGACATGGCGCTTTATGAGGCGCGCCGCCAGCAACTGAGTGAGGCCCAGGAAGTTTGGCGGGATAAAGTCCAGGCCCTTTATGCCGGCGAAGATTTTGCCCCCAGCGAGGATCCGGAGCAGCAGTTATACGATGGCTTTATCGGCGACCGCGACCGGCGTTTGTGTGAGCAAGTTCGCAGTGCGGAGCCCGAGCAGTTGGCGCGCGGGCAATGGCCTTTCGATGATGAGCGGTTGCCGGAATTATTATTTCGTTACCGGGCACGCAACTTTCCCACCAGCCTGAGTGAAGAAGAGCAACAACGTTGGCGGACATTCTGCCGACAGCGTCTGACCGAGGCGGCGTGGGGCGCGCCGAATACCCTGGCGGATTTTACCGAGCACCTCATGAAGTGTTTGCCGAATGCAACACCGGTGCAGCGTCAGGTACTGGAGCAGTGGCAGGACTATGCACACTCTTTGTGCGCACGCTTTAACGTGACGGTCGGTTAAACACGCCCACGATTAAATTGCGGACAATAAAAAAACGCCAGTGAACTGGCGTTTTTTGTAGGTCGCGAATAGCGTCCGTGACCGGCTTGGCTTAGCCCAGCAGGGTAGCCCAGCTTTCAACCACGTCGCCGCCCCACTTGGCTTTCCACTCTTTCAGAGTCTTGTGGTTGCCGCCTTTGGTTTCGATCACTTCACCGTTGTGCGGGTTTTTGTATTGCTTGACCTTGCGCGCGCGCTTGGTGCCGGTGGTTTTCACGGCGCCACGTACGGCTTTGCCAGCTTTGGCCTGTGGGTCCAGGATGTTGATGACATCTGGCAGCGCCTTGTTGTACTCGCCCAGCAGAGTGCGCAGTTTGCTTTCGAATTCCATTTCTTTTTTCAGGGCACCGTCTTTTTCCATGGCGGCCATTTGGGCTTGCAGTTCTTTGATGGCTTCCTGGGTGGCGTGGTATTTCTGGATCAGGGACATGGACACTACCTTATGTTGAGTCAGGACGACAGGGGTACAGTGACGCAATAGTAGTCAGAGTATTTGAGCAAGTAAACATTTAATAGGTGGTTTATTGCATTTAATTTGAAACTTAGGTGTGTCCTTGTCGCCGACTTAGATGTTTTTGCTGCGCGAGCCAAGAGCCGTCTTGTTGTGACGATGTTTGAATTATCGGCGCGCTGCGTCGCGTCACTCGGAGAAAGCCCACTACAAGCGAGGGGAGAAACGGGTGCCGGGACAGGAGTGGGCCGGCGGTGCAACGAATACTGCAGTTTTTTTCCGTACTGGCTAGAATGGCGACCTTTGCGAAGTTCTGGAGTTCTCCCCCCATGCGCACTTTCCGGCTGGTGATTGCCTGCCCCGACCGCGTTGGCATCGTTGCCAAAGTCAGTAACTTTTTAGCGTCTTACAACGGTTGGATCACCGAAGCGAGTCACCACTCCGACAACCTCAGTGGCTGGTTCTTCATGCGCCACGAGATTCGTGCTGACAGCCTGCCGTTTGGTCTGGAGGCCTTTCGTGAGGCATTTGCCCCGATCGCCGAAGAATTTTCCATGACCTGGCGCATCACCGACACCGAGCAGAAGAAGCGCGTGGTGTTGATGGCCAGCCGTGAGTCCCATTGCCTGGCGGACCTGTTGCACCGTTGGCACAGTGACGAACTGGATTGCCAGATCGCCTGCGTGATTTCCAACCACGATGACCTGCGCAGCATGGTTGAGTGGCACGGTATTCCCTACTACCACGTGCCGGTGAACCCGCAGGACAAAGAGCCGGCGTTTGCCGAAGTATCACGTCTGGTCAAACATCACGAAGCCGATGTGGTGGTACTGGCGCGCTACATGCAGATCCTGCCGCCGGCACTGTGCCGCGAGTATGCGCATAAGGTTATCAATATCCATCACAGCTTCCTGCCATCGTTCGTCGGTGCCAAGCCTTATCATCAGGCGTCCCTGCGTGGCGTGAAGTTGATTGGGGCAACTTGCCACTATGTAACCGAAGAGCTGGATGCGGGGCCGATCATCGAACAGGATGTGGTCCGTGTCAGCCACAGTGATAGCATCGAAGACATGGTGCGTTTCGGTCGCGATGTCGAGAAGATGGTGCTGGCCCGTGGCCTGCGTTATCACCTGGAAGATCGTGTGCTGGTGCATGGCAACAAGACCGTGGTGTTCTGACAGCCCGTTGACGAGCCTGGAGGTGTGGCGATGAGCGATACACTCGACAAGGCAACCTCCAAGGCGCCGCCGACCGTGGGTGAGGGCTGTCTGAGCCGTTACGACACCGACGCAATGACTCCTGAAGACGGCACCGAGTTTCCCGGTGCCGCCGAACTCTGGCAGCAGTTGCAGGAAGAGTCCGAAGCAGACAAGCCCGCAGACTCTTCTGCGTCGCTTAAATCCTGAAACTGCCCACCAGCTGCTTCAATCGCGCAGCCTGCTGTTCCAGGTCGGTACAGGCCCGCAGGGTTGACTGCAGGTTCTCCACACCTTGCTGATTGAGGGTGTTGATCTCGGTGATGTCCACGTTGATCGACTCGACCACCGAGGTTTGCTCTTCGGTGGCCGTGGCGACGGATTGGTTCATGCCGTCTATCTCGCTGATCCGCTGGGTCACGCTGCTCAGGCGTTCGCCGGCCAGGTTGGCGATTTCCACACTTTCCAGGCTGTGGCGCTGGCTATGGCCCATGGTGCCGACCGATTCTCGGGCGCCAACCTGCAATTCTTCGATCATGGTCTGGATCTGCTGCGCCGATTCCTGGGTGCGATGAGCCAGGTTGCGCACCTCGTCCGCGACCACCGCAAAGCCGCGTCCGGCCTCACCGGCCCGGGCCGCCTCGATGGCGGCGTTGAGGGCCAGCAGGTTGGTTTGCTGGGAAATACTGGTGATCACTTCGAGAATCTGCCCGATATTCACCGTCTTGCTGTTCAGCGACTCGATGTTGGTGCTTGACGTGGCAAGCATTTCCGACAACTGGTGCATGGCCTTGATGCTGCGTTCCACCACCTGCTGACCGTCCGCGGCCAGGCCGCGGGCGTCGCTGGCCTGGGTCGAGGCCTGGGCGGCATTGCGGGCGATCTCCTGGGCGGCGGCACCCAGCTGGTTGATGGCTGCGGCGACGCTGTTGGTGCGACTGGCCTGTTCATCGGAGTTGAGCATCGACGAGTTCGAGGCGCTGACCACCCGCAGGGCCACTTCGTTGACCTGTTGGGTTGCCGAGGAGACTTCGCTGATCGAGGTGTGGATGCGTTCGACGAAACGGTTGAAGGCGCTACCGAGGATCCCGAACTCGTCCTGGGACTCGATCGTCAGGCGCCGGGTCAGGTCGCCTTCGCCGTCGGCGATATCCTGCATGGCACGGGTCATCACGTGCAGCGGTTGCATCAGCGCACGGATCAACAGGCCGAGCAGGGCGATGATGATCAGTACGGCGATGGTGGTGGCGATCACGGCCGAGCTGCGGAAATTGCTCAGCATCGCAAAGGCCTTGTCCTTGTCCACGGACACGCCGACATACCAGCTTACCGAAGACAGGCCCTTGATCGGGGCGAAGGCGACGATGCGCGTCTTGCCGTTGGCCACGGTTTCGCTAATCTCGTTGCCGATGCGCGGGGTGTCCTGGGGATAGGCGTCGCTGAGGCTTTTCATTACCAGGGCCTTGTCCGGGTGCACCAGGATCTTGCCATCGGCGCTGACCAGGAAGGCGTAGCCGTTACCGTCGAAACTCAAGGCGTTGAGGCTGTCGGCAATGGCTTGCAGGCTCAGGTCGCCGCCCACCACGCCGATGCTCTGGCCGGCCTTGCGCACGGTGTTGACGATGGAAATCACCAACTGCCCGGACGCCAGGTCGATATAGGGTTCGGTCAGGGCCGAGCCGCTGCTGTTCTCGGCACTCTTGTACCAGGGGCGGGCGCGGGGGTCGTAGCCGTCGGGCATCTTGCTGTCCGGACGGATCATGAAGCTGCCGTCCTTGTTGCCCAGGTAGGCGCCCATGAAGGTCGAGATGATGGCCTTCTGTTCCAGCAGGTTGGAGACGTTGGCCGGGTCGGCATTGAGGGCGACCGACTGGGACAGGTTTTCGATCAGCAGGCTGCGGCCGGTCAGCCAGGTCTGGATGTTGTTGGCGGTGACACCACCCATTTCATGCAGATAGCTGTTGAGGTCATCGCGGATTGCATTGCGTTGCAGGTAATCGTTGTACAGCGTGAAGAGCGCAAAGGCCGCGAGTACGATCAGCGACGCGGCCAGCAGGATCTTGTGACTGAATTTGAGGTTTTTGTTCATGGCGTTCAAGGTCCGCTGAAGTTTTGGGTGTCCAGGTAGGCGATGGCCGGTGGTGCGCGCTGGGCAGCGTTGAACCTAAGCTGTTCCTCTGCTCCTTGGGGGCTCTTCTTGGGGGAAAGCCGGATTGTTTTTGATTGTTTTCTGGGTTGGCTTCTTGCTATCGACTGAGTCGGCGCAAAGATTAACCGTGGGCAATGTCGTTCACTTGAAGGTATTCAATCCGAAAGTGCGCCGGATAATCCGTGGGAGCGGAGCTTGCCCGCGAAGAGGCCCTTGAGTTCGCCCAAAGCTTCGTCGGAATGCCGCCCGGACCAGGCTCCGCTCCCACAAGGACGGGTTCAAGCTCGGGTTGAGCGGTCGTGAAGGGCTCAGGCCTTGGGCTTGGCGTGGCTGGCCAGGCGCTCCAGGGCGGCGCGCAGGTTCGGGTCGCTGATGCCGTCGGCGGTGTCCTGGATGGTTTGCGCTGCGCTCACCGACAAATCCATGGTGTGGCCCACCGCGCCCTGGGGCACGGTCGGCGGCTGCACCTTGAACAGGATGCGGGTCAGGCTCTCGAACACCTCGAACGCCTGTAATTGCCGTTGCAGGCGTTTCTGCTGGTAGCGCAGGCGGGTCGCCCAGTGCCCGTCGGTGACGATCAGCAACAGGCTGCCTTCGCGCCACGACGCCACGTGGCAGTGCTCGCGGGCGGCGGGTTGCAGTTGGCTTTCCACCAGGCGCTGCAAATGCGCAAGGCGTTGGGCATGGCCGAAAATGGCTTTCAGCGGCTTGGCTTCGCGAAGCAGGGCGGCGGGAGCCCGGGCCGTGAGGGGGCGAAATGCCATGGTTCAGACACCTGAAGAAACAGAGTCGCCATGGTAGCAGAAGCGCCCGCTCTGCCCGCGGCCATTGATGTGAATCGTCTTTGGCCCTAAAGTCCGCGGTTAACGTCTGCACTCGATGGCTTGAAGTTCGGGAAAAAGACCTTATTTTAGAGTGGCCCCGTCACAGCGCTGTGCCAGCATCGTGGATTAACGCCACTTTCCTCACCATCGTTTCCGGGTAGAATACTCGTTCGCATGCGGCCATGAGGGCTGCTCGGGCGACTCACGGGGCCGCCCTCCATCCCTATGTGTGGAAGAACCTGCCGATATGTTTGCGCCTTTGTTAAAGAAACTTTTTGGAAGCAAGAACGAGCGTGAAGTCAAACGCATGCTCAAGACGGTACAGATCGTCAATGCCTTCGAAGAGCAAATGGTGGCCCTTTCGGACGAGCAGTTGCGTGCCAAGACCGGAGAGTTCAAGGCCCGCATAGCCCAAGGTGAGACCCTCGACACACTCCTGCCCGAAGCCTTTGCGGTCGCCCGCGAAGCCGGCAAGCGGGTCATGGGCATGCGCCACTTCGACGTGCAGTTGATCGGCGGCATGACCTTGCACGAAGGCATGATCGCGGAAATGCGCACCGGCGAGGGTAAAACCCTGGTGGCGACCCTGGGGGTTTACCTCAATGCGCTGTCCGGCAAGGGTGTGCACGTGGTCACGGTGAACGACTACCTGGCCCGCCGCGACGCCAACTGGATGCGCCCGCTTTATGAATTCCTCGGCCTGACGGTCGGCGTGGTCACGCCGTTCCAGCCGCCGGAAGAGAAGCGTGCCGCCTATGCCGCCGACATCACCTATGGCACCAACAACGAATTCGGTTTCGACTACCTGCGCGACAACATGGCGTTCAGCATGGAAGAGAAGTTCCAGCGCGAGCTGAACTTCGCCGTGATCGATGAAGTCGACTCCATCCTGATCGACGAAGCCCGCACCCCGCTGATCATCTCCGGCCAGGCCGAAGACAGCTCGCGGCTGTACACCGAGATCAACAAGCTGATCCCGCGCCTCCAGCTGCACGTCGAGGAAGTGGAAGGCGTGGTGACCAAGGAAGGCCACTTCACCGTCGACGAGAAGACCCGTCAGGTCGAGCTCAACGAAGCCGGTCACCAGTTCATCGAAGAGATGCTGACCCAGGTCGGCCTGCTGGCCGAGGGCGAGAGCCTCTATTCGGCGCACAACCTGGGCCTGTTGACCCACGTGTATGCCGGCCTGCGTGCCCACAAGCTGTTCAACCGCAACGTCGAATACATCGTCCAGGAAGGCCAGGTTGTCCTGGTGGACGAACACACCGGCCGGACCATGCCCGGCCGTCGCCTGTCCGAGGGCCTGCACCAGGCCATCGAGGCCAAGGAAAACCTGAATATCCAGGCCGAAAGCCAGACCTTGGCCTCGACCACCTTCCAGAACTACTTCCGCCTGTACACCAAGCTGTCCGGCATGACCGGTACCGCGGACACCGAAGCATTCGAGTTCCACCAGATCTACGGCCTGCAAGTGACGGTCATCCCGCCGAACAAGCCATTGGCGCGCAAGGACTACAACGACCTGGTGTTCCTCACCGCCGAAGAGAAGTACGCGGCGATCATCACCGACATCAAGGAGTCCCTGGCCCAGGGCCGTCCGGTGCTGGTGGGTACGGCGACCATCGAGACCTCCGAGCACATGTCCAGCCTGCTCAATAAGGAGAACATCGAGCACAAGGTCCTGAACGCCAAGTTCCACGAGAAAGAAGCGGAAATCATCGCCCAGGCCGGTCGCCCTGGCGCCCTGACCATCGCCACCAACATGGCCGGTCGCGGTACCGACATCCTGTTGGGCGGTAACTGGGAAGTCGAAGTGGCGGCCCTGGAAAACCCGACGCCTGAGCAGATCGCCCAGATCAAGGCCGACTGGCAGAAACGCCACCAGCAGGTGCTCGAGTCGGGCGGCTTGCAGGTGATCGCTTCCGAGCGTCACGAATCCCGTCGTATCGACAACCAGCTGCGCGGTCGCGCCGGTCGTCAGGGTGACGCCGGTTCCAGCCGTTTCTACCTGTCCCTGGAAGACAGCCTGATGCGTATCTTCGCCTCGGACCGGGTGAAGAACTTCATGAAGGCCCTGGGCATGCAGCCAGGCGAGGCGATCGAGCACCGCATGGTGACCAACGCCATCGAAAAGGCCCAGCGCAAGGTCGAAGGCCGCAACTTCGACATTCGCAAGCAACTGCTCGAGTTCGACGACGTCAACAACGAACAGCGTAAAGTGATCTATCACATGCGCAACACGTTGCTGGCCGCCGACAATATCGGTGAAACCATCGCCGACTTCCGTCAGGACGTGCTCAACGCCACCGTCAGCGCCCATATTCCTCCACAGTCGCTGCCAGAACAGTGGGACGTGGCGGGTCTGGAAGCGGCCCTGCAGAACGATTTCGGCGTGCAACTGCCGATCCAGCAGTGGCTCGACGAAGACGATCACCTGTACGAAGAGACCCTGCGCGAGAAGCTGCTCAGCGAGCTGCTGCTGGCGTACAACGAAAAAGAAGAGCAGGCCAGTGCCGAAGCGCTGCGCACCTTCGAGAAGCAGATCGTGCTGCGTGTGCTCGACGACCTGTGGAAAGACCACCTGTCGACCATGGATCATCTGCGCCACGGCATCCACCTGCGTGGTTATGCGCAGAAGAACCCGAAGCAGGAATACAAGCGCGAGTCGTTCACCCTGTTCTCCGAGCTGCTGGACTCGATCAAGCGCGATTCGATTCGTGTCCTCTCCCACGTCCAGGTGCGTCGCGAAGATCCGATCGAAGAAGAAGCGCGCCTGCGTCAGGAAGCCGAAGCCCTGGCCCAGCGCATGCAGTTCGAGCACGCTGAAGCCCCAGGCCTGGACGCGCCGGAAATCCTCGGTGAAGAAGTCGATGTCGCCCTGGCCACCGCGCCAGTGCGCAACGAGCAGAAGCTGGGCCGTAACGAACTGTGCTACTGCGGTTCGGGCAAGAAGTACAAGCACTGCCATGGTCAGATCAGCTAAGGTCTTTACCGGATACTGAAATACCTGCGCCGCGACCGGCATTAGCCGTCGCGGCGTTTTTCCATTTGAAACACTGCCCTTGTGACGGCAGTGCAGATATCACATTAAAAGGAGCGCTTTCATGGCTGTTGGTCTTGGTCCTTTGCCTACGTTGCACCCGGTTGCCGGTTTTGAACTCGGTATCGCCTCGGCCGGTATCAAGCGCCCTGGGCGCAAGGATGTGGTGGTGATGCGCTGCGCTGAAGGTTCCACGGTGGCGGGGGTGTTTACCCTCAACGCGTTTTGCGCGGCACCCGTGATCCTGGCCAAGCAGCGCGTCCAGGGCAACGTGCGTTATCTGTTGACCAACACCGGCAATGCCAACGCCGGAACCGGTGAGCCGGGCCTGGCCGCCGCCGCGCGGACCTGCGCCAAGCTGGCCGAGCTGACCGGTGTTGATGAAAGCGCCGTGCTGCCGTACTCCACCGGGGTGATCGGCGAGCCGTTGCCGGTAGAGAAAATCGAAGGCGCCTTGCAGGCGGCCCTGGATGACCTGTCCGTGGATAACTGGGCCGCTGCCGCCACCGGCATCATGACCACTGACACCCTGCCCAAGGGCGCCAGCCGCCAGTTCCAGCATGACGGCGTGACCATTACCGTCACCGGGATCAGCAAGGGCGCGGGGATGATCCGTCCGAACATGGCGACCATGCTCGGCTACATCGCCACCGACGCCAAGGTCTCCCGTGAGGTCCTGCACAGCCTGATGCTGGACGGTGCGAACAAGTCGTTCAACCGCATCACCATCGACGGCGACACTTCGACCAACGACTGCTGCATGCTGATTGCCACCGGCCAGGCCGGGCTGCCGGAAATCACCGAGGCTCGCGGGCCGTTGTTCGACGCGCTGAAAAAGGCTGTGTTCGAAGTGTGCATGGATGTGGCCCAGGCCATTGTTCGTGACGGCGAAGGCGCGACCAAGTTCGTCACCGTCGAAGTCAATGGCGGCGGCAATCACCAGGAATGCCTGGATGTCGGTTACACCGTGGCGCATTCGCCACTGATCAAGACCGCGCTGTTTGCCTCCGATCCGAACTGGGGCCGTATCCTCGCCGCCGTCGGCCGCGCCGGTGTGCCGGACCTGGATGTGAGCAAGATCGACGTGTTCCTCGGCGAAGTCTGCATCGCCAGCCGTGGCGCTCGTGCGGCGAGCTACACCGAAGAGCAGGGCTCGGCGGTAATGGCTCGGGAAGAAATCACCATTCGTATCGAATTGGGTCGCGGCCAGTGCAGTGAAACCATCTGGACCACCGACCTGTCCCACGAGTACGTGAAGATCAACGCGGAATACCGCACCTGATCCACAGGTTCGAGCAGGAGGTTTCAACGTGAAACGCGTTCATGTGGCGGCGGCGGTCATCCGGGGTGTTGACGGTCGCATCCTGATTGCCCGTCGGGCGGATACCCAGCACCAGGGCGGTCTCTGGGAGTTTCCCGGCGGCAAGGTCGAGGACGGCGAAGCCGTCCAGGTGGCCCTGGCCCGCGAGCTTCAGGAAGAGCTGGGCATCGTGGTCAGTGCTGCCCGACCGTTGATCAAGGTGCGGCACGATTATCCGGACAAGCAGGTCTTGCTGGATGTCTGGGAGGTTTCGGCTTTTACCGGCGACCCCCACGGTGCCGAGGGCCAGCCGCTGGCCTGGGTCAGTGCGCGGGAGCTGGCGGACTACGAGTTTCCGGCGGCCAACCAGCCGATTGTCGCCGCCGCCCGTTTGTCGGCGGAGTATCTGATTACTCCCGATGGCCTGGAGACTCCGCAGTTGCTCAAGGGGATCCAGAAGGCGATTGCCGGTGGGATCAAGCTGGTTCAACTGCGGGCGCCCAACGGTTATGACCCGAAGTACCGCGACCTGGCGGTGGACGCGGTGGGGTTGTGTGCGGGCAAGGCACAGCTGATGCTCAAGGGGCCTTTCGAATGGCTGGGGGATTTCCCGTCGGCGGGCTGGCACATGACGTCCGCGCAGTTGCGCAAGTACGCCAGTGCCGGGCGGCCGTTGCCGGCGGAGCGCTGGTTGGCCGCTTCGTGCCATAACGCTGAAGAGCTGGCCTTGGCCGAACAGATGGGCGTGGACTTTGTCACGCTGTCGCCGGTGCAACCGACGCAGACCCATCCGGAGGCGCAGCCGCTGGGTTGGGAGCAGGCCGGGCAGTTGATCTCGGGCTTCAACAAGCCGGTGTATCTGCTGGGCGGGGTTGGGCCGAACGAATTGCAGCGTGCCTGGGAAACCGGCGCACAGGGCGTGGCCGGTATTCGGGCATTCTGGCCGCAATAAGCACGGCTCTAGATCAGTGGGAGACCGGCTTCTTCGCCGCCTCCCACAATATCTCGGCAATCTTCTCGCGCCGTGCAATTACCCTTGCCGCCACAAACAGCAAGTCCGACAGCCGATTGATGTAAGCCAGGCCAACCCCTCCCAAAGGTTCAACGGCATTCAACTGCTGGCAACGCCGCTCGGCGCTACGGGCCTGGCTGCGGCAGATATGGGCCTGGGCAATCAGCATCGAGCCACCCGGCAGGATGAAGTTTTCCAGTGGGCCCAACTCTTCGTTCCAGCGATCAATGGCGGTTTCCAGGCGCTGGATCTCGGCCGCATCGAGGGCCTGGTAGGTCGGCATCGCCAGTTCACCGCCCAGATCGAACAACCGATGTTGAACCGGTGCCAGCACTTCGATCAGCTCATTCAACTCCGGATGAATCACCACCAGCTCCGCCAACCCGGCCAATAGCAGTCCCAGCTGGCTGTTGAGCATATCGACCTCGCCGATGGCTTCGATCCGCGGATGGTCCTTCGGCACCCGACGTCCATCGCCCAGTCCCGTTTCCCCGGCATCGCCGGTACGTGTGTAAATTTTCGACAGACGAAAACCCATGCTCAAGACTCCGCTTTGCTCAGTTCGGGAAGCGCCGCCTGGCTACCGGCCAACGGCAGGCGCAGGGTCACGCAGGTGCCCGCGCCCGGCGCCGATTGCACTTCCATCTGGCCTTTATGGTTATTGGTGATGATGAAGTAGGACACCGACAGACCCAACCCGGTGCCCTGGCCGATTTCCTTGGTGGTGAAGAAGGGTTCGAAGGTGCGCTTGCGGATATGCTCCGGCATGCCGACACCGTTGTCCTCGACCTGGATCTCTGCCCAGGGCGGATTCAGGCGGGTGCGCAGGGTAATGCGCCCGGGTTCGCGTTCGTCCTCGCGTTGGTGGATGGCCTGGGCAGCGTTTTTCAGCAGGTTCAACAGCACCTGCTCCAACTCGTTGGCGGTGCCCGGGACCGGGCCCAGTTGCGGGTCGAACTGGCGGATGATCGCCTGGCCCTTGAAGTCGAAGCCGATGGTCAGGTCGAAGTCGTTGCCGGCGATTTCCACCGCCTGGTCGATCAGCGCCGGCAGGTCGCAAGGGGCCATTTCACGGTTGCTGCGCCGGCTGAAGCTGAGCATATGGGTGACGATCTTCGCCGCCCGCGCGCCGGCCTGCTGGATGCCATCGAGCAGTTGCGGCACTTCGCGGCTTTGCAGGTAGCGGTTGACGGTGTCCAGATCGATGCCGGCCTGTTGCGCGTATTCGAGGTTCTTCGGCAGCTCCTTGGACAGGCGTCGGCGGATGTTCTGCACGTTGTGCAGGATGGCCCCCAGGGGGTTGTTGATTTCGTGGGCCATGCCCGCGGCCAAACCGCCGACCGAGAGCATTTTTTCCGATTGCACCATCATTTCCTCCAGCGACAGGCGCTGGGAGATATCGTCGATGCGAATCACCACGCCACGTCCGGCACCGCCCATCAGCGGGTAGAAGGTCAGGGCATAGTGGCGGGCTTCGTCGTCCTTGATCCAGGTCACCCGCTCGATCTTCGCCACGCTGTGTTGCTCGACGGTTTCCTTGAGCTGCGGCAGGAACGGCTTGAGCGGTTCGAAGGCGAGGAAGATCGGCTGGTTCAGCGCTTCGTCCAGCGGCGTGCCGGAGAGGGCGCTGGCTTCCTGGTTCCACTGGGTGACATAGAGTTGCTCGTCCAGGGCGATCAGGGCCGAGGGCATGGAGTCGATGATGCTGTTGAGGTAGTTCTGGAAGCCCGTGAGCTTTTTCTCGATCTTGCTGCGCACCTGGACTTCGAGTTCCAGCTTGCGGTTGGTGTGGCGGGTTTCCTCGGCCAGGCCCTGGGCCTGGTCGTAGGCGCCCTGGGCGTCATCGCGGGCGCGCTTGAGCTGCTGCTCCCGGGCCTCGATGCGCGACAGCATGGTATTGAAGGCTTCGGCCAGGCTGCCGATTTCGTCGTGGTTGCCGCGCGAGGCCCGCAATGAGTAGTTCTCTTCCCGGGTGACCTGGCGCGATAGCTCTTCGAGTTCGTGGATCGGTCGGGTAATCAGGCGCTTGATCTGGCGGGCGATGATCAGCCACAGCAGGATACTGAAGGTCAGGATGCCGAGGCTGGCGGTCAGGGTGCCGGTGTAGAACGCCACCGGCAGTTCGCTGCTGGCCACCAGCAACAGGTGTCCGGGCGCCGAGCCCGGGCGCGGCATCTCGATGACCTGGTTGCTGCGAAACTCGGTCAGGCGCCAGGCTTCGATATGGCGAAAGCGCTCCGGCAGTTTCAGGTGATCGCCGTGTTGCAGCTGCGCCATGCGATTGCCCGGACCGTCATAGATCGCGGCGGCGCGCAGCGGCGAGTAACTGTCGAGTTCCTTGAGCAGGGCCTCGGCGGCTTCCGGCGAGTCGAGGGCCTGGCTGATCAGGTTCGGGCTCGATATCAGTCGGCCGATGGTCTGCAAGGCCTGGGGTGCCATGCTCTCCTGGGAGATCCAGTAGGCGGCGCTGATGAACGTCAGGTTGGCGACCAGTAATACGGTGGTCAGCAGGACCAGTAGGGCGGCGAGAAGTTTTTGGCCGACCGGCAGGTTTTCGAGGCGCTGGCGCAGAGGCATCGGTTGTCCTGTTTCGAGAGGCGAATGGCGGCGGGCGGGGTTCGACTGCCGTGCCGTCCATAAGTGTATCAAACCGTCGCTTGAGCCCGGTCTTTTGCGCGGGACGGCTTATGTTGACGAGCTCAGGTGCTGGGCACGCCCTTTGCCATCAGATGGGCCACCAGCCGGTTATACAGGCGGCTCAGGTGCGGCAGGCTGCGGTGATGGCGGGCCGCCGCCGCGCAGGCATAACCCAGCAGGTAGCCGATCTCGGTGCGCCGCCCCTGGGTGACGTCCTGATGCATGGAGGAGTAGTTCGCCGCGGTGGCCTGGATCACCCGTTCCACTTCGCTCTGCAGGTCCAGGGCGGCGGCCGGCTGGCCGCAGCATTCGAGCAGTTCGGTCAGTTCGGCGCAGAGGGTGGCGACTTCACAATGGTGTTCCAGCAAGCCGCCGTTGCGGCAATCGTAGAGCACCGTCAGCGGATTGATGGCGCAGTTGAGCGCCAGCTTGCGCCAGAGTCGGGTGAGGATCTGGGTGTTCCATTCGTGGGGAATGCCGGCCAGTGTCAGGTCATCGAGCCAGTACGGTGGTTGCGGATGGGCAACGTCCCCCAGCCAGGTGAAACCGTGACCGGCGAACACCACGCGCCAGTCGCCGTCGCGAAAGGCGCCCTCGGTGCTGGAGGCGAACAGACAGCGGGCGTGGGGTGCGCGGGCCGCGACCGCGTCCTGGCTGCCGAGGCCGTTTTGCAACAACACCAGCTCTGCGCCGGGGGCGATTCGCGGCGCGAGGCGGGTGACTGCGGCCTCGGCATCGTAGGCCTTGCACGCGACCAGCAGGCGCTGGATGGGCGCAGGGCTGTCGAGGGGTTCGGCCGGAATCGCAAAACGTTGTTCCCGACCCTGTTCGACCAGGGTCAGGCCGCCTGCCGCTTCGTACGCCGCCAGCCGCGCCGCATCGCGCAGAATCAATGTCACCGGCAGGCCGGCCCTGGCCAACCGGGTGGCCCACAGGCTACCCAGGCTACCGGCGCCCAGTACATGCCAGTGGGTGCTCATCAGCTACGCGCCGGCAGGCGTTTGGCGCTGACCACGCCGCCGGCATAGGACTCGAGCAACAGGTGCTCGGACTCATCGAACAGGGTTTGCGGGTCCAGCGGGAAGCACTTGCTGTCCAGGCCGATCAGGCTGATGCCGGCCTTGAGCTCGATGGGACCTGCGTTGGTCATGAAGGTCTTGAGGTTCAGGCCTTCATGCAGGCGCTTGAAGCTGCTCGGGGCGCATTCCTGCAGGTCGGCCGGCAAGGTCATCAGGACGAAATGCCGCTCGTCCAGGCGCGCCAGTACATCCAGTGGCCGCACCAGTTGTTGCAGGCGGCGGGCGATGGCTTGCAGCAGCTCGTCGTAGAGGTCGTTGCCATATTGGCGTTGCAGCGACTCGGCCTGTTCGATCCCGATCAGCAGGTAGCAGATGGCTCCGCCGCGGGCCTGGACCTGGCGCAGGCTGTCGCTGAGCTTCTGGCGCAGGTAGCGGGCATTGCCCAGGCCGGTCAGGGAGTCCACCAGATTGCGCTGTTCGAGGCTGGCGATGTTCTGGCGCAACAGGCGGTTTTCCTGGCGCAGGCGCTGCAAGGTGTTGCACAGGCGGTCGGCGGCGAGCACCCGGGTCAGCAGATGGCGCTCGACATCGGCCGGGGCGAGCAGGTCGTCGATGTCGTTGTCCGAGGTCTCGTCCAGCAGGATCGAGGGCGATTGGTCGCTGATAAGGATCACGTAGGTGTTGTGATCGTTCATCTCGTCCCTTTGTCGGACCTTGGCGGCAAGCGCCAGACCTGCGCTTCCCGCGCAGATCAGCAGGCCGGCGGCCCGCTGGTCGAGTTGCTCCAGTGCCAGGACGCCGTCATTGGCCTGACGGATGTCCTGATAACCCGCGCGCTGGAGGCTGCTGCCCAGCGTACTGCTGGCCAGATTCTCATCACTCACCAGCAAAATGCTCAGATCCGGGTTCGGCATGGGTGACTCACAAGTGAATGAGTGGGAAGAACCGCTATAATGCTCGCGGATTTTAACCGTCAAACCAGGCGCGCTCCATCGGTATTGAGCGGCGCCGATTTTATTTTGGAGAAATACGATGCCGTCGTTCGACGTGGTATCCGAACTGGACAAGCACGAAGTCACCAACGCCGTCGAGAACGCCGTCAAGGAACTGGACCGTCGTTATGACCTCAAGGGCAAAGGCTCCTTCGAGTTCAAGGACAAGGAGCAGACCATCACCTTGACCGCCGAAGCCGAGTTCCAGCTCGAAGCCATGCTGGAGATCCTGCGCATGTCCCTGGTCAAGCGCAAGATCGACGTCAAATGCCTGGAAATCAAGGACGCCTACGCGTCCGGCAAGCTGATGAAGCAGGAAGCGACCTTCAAGGAAGGTATCGACAAGGACACCGCGAAGAAAATCGTCGCGCACATCAAGGACGCCAAGCTCAAGGTCCAGGCCGCCATCCAGGGCGAGCAGGTACGGGTTACCGGCAAGAAGCGTGACGATCTGCAGGAGGCGATTGCCAACCTGCGGGCCAAGGAATTCGATGTGCCGCTGCAATTCAACAATTTCCGCGACTGATCTAGGCTGTCAGGGAACCTCTGGGAGTTATCGGCGTCGGAGGGCCCAGCCACGGTGAAACGGTGGGTCGCCCTGCGCGGCAGGCATCGTTTCGTCGGGTCATCGCATGGTAACCGGAGAGAACAATGGATTTGAATGCACAAGTGGATCAGTTGGTGAAGGCCTCCGAGGCCTGGATCCCGATGATCATGCAATACGGCAGCCGTGTGCTGCTGGCTATCGTCACCCTGTGTATCGGTTGGTGGTTGATCAACAACCTGACCCGCCGCGTGGGCAAGCTGCTGGCGTTGCGCAATGCCGACCTGGCGCTGCAGGGGTTTATCAGCAGCCTGGCGAATATCATCCTCAAGGTGCTGCTGATTGTCAGCGTCGCCTCGATGATCGGTGTGGAGACCACCTCCTTTGTCGCGGCCATCGGTGCGGCAGGCCTGGCCATTGGTCTGGCGTTGCAGGGCAGCCTGGCGAATTTCGCCGGTGGGGTGTTGATTCTGTTGTTCCGGCCGTTTCGCCTGGGTGACACGATCACCGCGCAAGGGGTGACCGGGACGGTCGACAGCATCCAGATTTTCCACACCATCCTGCGTACCGGCGACAACCAGACGGTGATCATGCCCAACGGCAATCTGTCGAACGGCATCATCACCAACGCCAACCGCCAAGCCACCCGCAAGGTTGTGTTCGATGTCGGCGTGGATTTCCAGTCGAATCTGCAGGAGGCCCGCGAGGTGCTGCTGGAGATGGCCAAGGATCCGCGGGTGTTGGCCGATCCGGCGCCGGTGGTGGTGGTGTCCGCGCTGGGGGCTCATTCGATCACCATGTCCTTGCGGGTGTGGGTCAATACCGCCGATTACGGCGATGTCACCTTCCTGTTCAATGAGCAGGTGCGCGACCGTCTGAAAGCGGTGGGCATCGAGATTCCGTTTCCGCAGCACGTGGTGCGGATGTTTTCGGAAGAGCAGGCGAAGTAATCGAGGTCTTGATGCCCGGCCGCTGGGCCGGGCATCAAATCTGCCTGGGCTCAGGCTAGCAAGCGGGCTTCCGTGTGGCCGTAGCGCAAGGTTTTTTCATCGGCGTTGAAGCAGCCGGTGTGCTCGTCTCGGCCTTGCAGCACAAAGCGGGCGTCCGAACGGCCCAGGGTGGCGGCCGCCTGCTGGCTGTTCTCCCCAATCAGGCCTTTTTGCTGGCGGTTGATGATCACCCCCAGGCGTGTATCGGCAAAGTCCTTCATCATCCAGGCGTCGCCATCGCTGTCGCCGAACACCAGGGCTGGACCATAGCCTTTTTGCGCGACAAACACATTCTGGATACCGACGGTCTTGCCCGGTCCCCAGTTGAAGTGCCAGTCCTTTTTATACACATTGGTGTATTTGCCATCGATCATTTCCAGCTTCAGGCCGAGGACATTTTCCGGCGGCAGCCCGTAGCCGTATTTCGGATCGCAGGCAAAAACCCGCACCACGTCGTCGATTGATGCCGTGGAGATGTAGACATCGAAACCGTTGGTCCGCAAAGTTGCCATCAAGACCACAATTTCGGCATGCACGCGCATGCCGTGGAAGTGCACCGGCGCAACCCGGCCCGCGCGGCCAGGCATCTCTGTGCTGCTGTGGATAGGCGCCTGGCGCAATGCCTCGCCCAGGTTGTGTTCAATGGAGTCGGACACCATCGCCTGCAGTTCGGCCGTGGTGAAGTTCTTGTAGAAATAAATGATCCACTTGTAACCCACTTCCATCGGGTAGGTATCGCACAACGCACCGTATAAAAAGTAGAACTTGGCGCGGAAGTTCTGGAATTGCGCGCTGGCATGGATTTCCTCCAGGGGCTGGCTGCCAGCCAGTACCGCGCAGTGGGTGTACAACCATTGGTAGGCGTCGTTGATGTCGGCCGCCAGGTCTTCCATCGAGATACGCTGGCCGTCCAGATTGGTGTGATCGGCATGGAACCAGCCACCTGGCACATCCTGGCACAGGACTTCGGCAAACTCGCTCGGTGTCAGTTTGAACAGCAGGTTTTCGGCCTGGTACAACAACAGCGATTCCTCGGTGTCGTTCATGATGCAGGTATTGTCCCAGTCGAACACCGCATAGGGTTTTTTGGCCGGGTTGTAGTCGGCACTGCGGCAACCCCAGGTTTGCAGCAGTTGGTTGATGGCCCGGCGGTTGGCCGCAGACCAGCCCGCGGGTTGCGCGGGCAATACAAAGTTGTCGGTCGTCATGCTCAGGCCGTTTCTTCCAGTACCAAAAGATTATCGAATGAGAAACCCAGGGTGATGTTCTCGCCGCGCTGGGGCAGCGCACGGTGTGGATCGTTGAACACGTCGAGTGAGATGACCACCGTATCCATGCGTACCCGGATACGCACTACGGCGCCCAGAAAATCAACGTCTTCCACCGTCGCCGCCAGCGAGTTGCGCCCCGGGGTCGGCGGCTCCAGCACAATGGCCTCGGGTCGGATCGCCAGCGCGCGGGTTTGGCCTACGAAGGCATCAACGATAGGGTTCGATGTCACCAAAGACTGACCGCCCACGGAGATCTGGCCCGTCGCGGCATCCACCACCACGCCGGACAGCAGATTCAGCGTCCCGACAAAGGAGGCTACAAAACGGGTGCGCGGAAAGTTGTAGACCTCGCTCGGCGTGCCGATTTGTTCAACCCGGCCTTCACTCAGTACAACAATGCGGTCCGAGATCGACAAGGCTTCTTCCTGGTCATGGGTCACGAAGACCGAGGTGATGCCCAGTTCGCGTTGTACGGCACGGATCTCTTCGCGCAGCGACACGCGGATCTTGGCGTCCAGCGCGGACAAGGGCTCGTCCAGCAACAGCACCTGGGGCTTGCCGGCGAGCGCGCGGGCCAAGGCCACGCGCTGTTGCTGGCCGCCCGACAGCTGCGAGGGATAGCGCGCGCCCAGGGCCGCAAGGCCGATAAGCTTGAGCATTTCGGTGACGCGCTCATGGATCTGCTCCGCTGGCATCTTGGCCACCTTCAGGCCAAAGCCGATGTTCTCGGCCACCGTCATGTTGGGGAACAGCGCGTACGACTGGAACACCATGCCGATATTACGCTGGTTGGTCGGCGTGTGGGTCACATCCTTGCCATCGAATTTGATGGTGCCACCCGAGGGGCCCTCGAACCCGGCCAGCATGCGCAAAATCGTGGTCTTGCCGCAACCCGATGGGCCCAGAAAGGTGATGAACTCGCCACGGGCGATGTCCATCGTGAAGTCATGCACCGCGGTCTGAGCGCCGAAGGCTTTTTTCAGGTGGGAGATTTCAAGGAAAGCCATGGGATGTTTTTTCCGTCAATGTAGGGGTTACTACTCGGCTCAGTAGCCAGAACGCATGCCACCCAGGGATGTGCTTAAGGTCTTGCGTTCTTGGCATTGCGCCCGAACACCTGGATCAAGCCCATGGAGGCCCAGGTAATCATGAAGGCCATTACCGCCAGCGCGGACGGCTCGTACGCCTTGTTGGCGCCCACCAGTTGCAGGTAAGGCCCGAACGCGGGACGGTTCAACAGGCTGGCCATGGTGAACTCGCCGATCACCACGGCAAAAGTCAGGAACGCACCGGACAGAATCGCCGAACGCAGATTCGGGAAGATCACCTTGAACAGAATGGTGAAAGTGCCCGCGCCCAGCGCCTCGGCGGCCTCCGTCAGGGTGCGCACATCGATGGTGCGCAAGCCGGTATCGATCGAGCGGTACATATAGGGCAGCGACAAGGTGACATAGCTGCACACCAGCAGGAAGTCGGTGGACCGCTCGTTGCCGGTCAGCGGTATCCACGAGTTGCTGCCGAAGATGCGCAGATAGCCAAATACGATGACGATGGCCGGGATGACCAGGGGCAGCAAGGTGATGAACTCCACCAACGGGCGCAGTTTGGGCAGGCGCAATTGCACCCAGTAGGCGGTAGGTACGACCAGCAGCACGCCGACCACAATGGTGATGAGCGCCATCAGGATCGAATAGCCAAACGTGGCCTGGAACTGAGGGTCGCTAAACACCACCCGGTAGGCTTCGAAGCTGTATTCGCCGCGCAACATGCGCAGGCTGAATTCAAAGGTGGCCAGCAGTGGAATCAGGAAATAACTGGTGCCCAGGCCGATGGCGATCCAGGCACCCAAGCGAGAGGTGGATTTCATTTGCGGCCCTTTTCCGATTTGCTGCGCAGCCAGATATAGCCCGCGTTGGATACCCCGGTAATCACCACCATGCCCAGCGCCAGAGCGTAGCCCAGGTTCGGGTTGTGCAGCACGTCACCGCGGATCTGCGCATAGAGCAGGATGGGCACGATGTTCAAGGAGCTGCCGGTCAGCGCATAGGCGGTGGCCACCGCGCCAAAGGCGTTCGCAAACAGCAGCAGCATGGCGCCCATGATGCTCGGCCACAGCACCGGCAACGCAATATAGCGCCAGTAGTGGTAGGCGGTGCCGCCCAGGCAATCGCAGGCTTCGCGCCACTCGCGTCTGAGGCCTTCCAGTGCCGGGGACACGATCAGCACCATCAAGGGGATCTGGAAATACAGATAGGTCAGTGTCAGCCCGGTGAAGCTGAGGATGTTGAAACCGGTGGAATAGAGGTTGAAGCCCAGGTACTTGTTCATCAGCGCGGTCACCAGACCCACCCGCCCCAGCGTGGCCAGGAACGCGAAGGCCAGCGGCACGCCGGCGAAGTTGGAGGCCACGCCCGAAAACGTCATGAGGGTCGGGCGAATCCACTCGGGCAGTTTGCCCTGGACGGCCGCCCAGGCCAGCAGGAAGCCGATGATTCCGCCGCCCAGGGCCGACGCGGCACTGATGCGAAAGCTGATCCAGTAGGCGCTGACCACGTTCGGGTCGGCCAGGCCGGCGATATTGGCCAGGGTGAAATGGCCGGAGGCGTCCTGGAAGGCCCCTACCATCAGATAGCCGGTGGGCAAAATCAAAAACAGGATGGCGAACACCAGAAAGGGCAGCACACCCAGCCAGTGCCAATTGAGCGACCTGCCCGGTATGGACGGTGTCGCGGGTTTTGCAGAACTCAAGGTATCAGTCAAGTGAAGCCCGCCTTTCAAGCAGCCATCCAGCCCATGAAATGACTGGCATGGCCGGTGAAGGCCATGCCAGTGCAAAAAGCCATCGAAGGCCGGTTACTTCACACTGGCGCCGACCAGGGTGTCCCACTGCTTGGTGATGGCTTCTTTGCTCGAGTTCTGCTGGTCCAGAGTCGGGAACACGGCCTTGGCATAGCCTTCCGCGGGTGGCAGCTTGTCGAGCATGGCCTTGGGCAGCTTGTTGTTGGTCACCAGGTCGTTGAAACGGATCGGGTGGCAGTAGCCATTCAGCCAGCCCACCTGGCCTTCGTCCGAATACAGGTATTCCAGCCACAGCTTGGCGGCATTCGGGTGCGGGGCATAAGCGCTGATGGCCTGTACATACACGCCCGCGACCACGCCCGACTTGGGCACGACCACTTGCACATTGGGGTTGCCCTTGAGTGCGTCGCGGTCGGCCAGGGCGTTGTAGTCCCAGCGGATGATGATCGGGGTGGTACCTTGTGCCAGGGAGGCGGCCTTGCCGATCACCGGCACAAAATTGCCGGCTTTGTTCAGATCGCCGAAGAACTTCAGGCCGGCAGCGGCGGCCTTGGTGGGATCCCCACCCGCGGCGGCAATACCGGCCGCATAGATGCCCTGGATGGCCTGGTTGGCGGAGCGCGGGTCGCCCGCCAAGGCCACGGAGTTCTTGTAATCGGCCTTGAGCAGGTCGCTCCAGTCGGCCGGGATCGAGCTGATCAGGTCGGTGTTGACTTCAAAGGCCAGCACGCCGTAGTAGTCGCCATACCAGTAGCCTTCCGGATCTTTCACCGAGTCAGGGATGGTCGCCCAGCTGGCGACCTTGTAGGGCTGCAGCAAGCCGGCAGCCTTGGCCTGGGGGCCGAAAGACAGGCCGACGTCGATGGTGTCGGGCGCTTGCGGCCCCTTGTTGTCCTTGTTGGCCTTGATGGCTTCGAGTTCGTCGCCCGAACCGGCGTCAGGGTTCAGTTCGTTGACCTTGAGGCCATACTTGGCTTTGAAGTTCTTGATCTGGTCGCCATATCCGCACCAGGAGTTCGCCAGGGCGATCACCGTCAGTTCGCCCTCTGCCTTGGCCGCTGCGACAAGTTCCGCCGAGGCGGCCGATGCATTTTGTGCGCAGACTAGAGCCGTGGAGATGGCTGCTGTTAGAGCAAGGACTTTGAATGTTTGACGTGGCATATCACTTCCTTTTCGGTATCCGGTAGAGGGGAGTTTGACGGCGGAAGATCAGGCACAGCGAACCAACTTGGCGCAATGGCAAGGTATGACATCTATTATGTAAACAATCAGCCGACACCTGGCCTGGGCGGCAGTACAGGGAAGAAAGGTAACTTTCAGAGCTTCAATTGCATACTACTGTCGGCGCTGTGCCTGCGCAATCGTAGTGGTGATTTATGACTTTTTCGCGACAAATTGGTCGTAATTAGGAAAGTGTGAATCAAAATGGGGGCGGCGTTGGGGAGGTGGGCGCGTGGACGCCGATATCATAGGTGTTTCAGATAGGGCTTCATTGCTGTTTGAGGTAGAGAAAGAGGTTGCCGGATTCATTTTTGAACCCTTGAACTGATATTTCAGATCCTATCTGACTTAAGGTTTAGCTAGAGATCGCATGATTTAATAAGGGCTACACAGTGCAAGGTTATCCTTGTTGCGCAGGTAAGGTTGTGATGCTTTGATGTTGTCAAAAAATAGGGTGGTCACGGACGGCATGAACTCGACGCGTTCATACTCAGGTGCAAAGAACCGGCTCGCGTTGGGACTTTCATCCATATGATTACGCTCATGCACACATAAAAAAGGCCCATCACCGGGATGGGCCTTTTATTCAAGACTTCAAGCGAGTGTTACGAATTACATCTTGATCGCCATGAGATCAAGTGGGTACTCGGTGATCAGGCGGAACTCGTCGATGTTACCATCGGCCTGAGCAGCATTACCACGATGCCAAGCTTGGCGAGCACGGAAAGACAAGTCTTTCAGAGGGCCGCTCTGAACAACGTACTTGGCTTCCAGGTTGGTCTCGTGGTGATGACCATCTGCGCCGTAGCCATAGGCACGGTAAGGACTGTCAGCAGCCATCTTGGTGCCATCGATACCCGAACCATGTGCATAACGAGCCATGAAGCTCAGGCCGGGTACGCCATACTCGGCCATTTTCAGGTCATAACGAGCTTGAATGGATTTCTCTTCTGGGCCGTTGAAGTCAGAGTACTGAATCGAGTTGGCCAAGAAGATCGAGTCGCCACCTCTGTTGTTGTCACCCACACCGATGTAGTCGAACGGCGTGTCACCGTGTACGCGCTGGTATGCCAGGGTAAAGGTGTGAGCCTTCAGGAAGGAGTAGGCTGCTGCCAACGAATAGGTGGTGTTGTCGATTTTACCTGCTTTCGCTGCCCCGGTGTCGGTGGTGCGGTACAGGTTGAAGTCGAAGTTCAAGGACTGATCAGTAGCCAGCGGAATGGTGTAGTTCACGTTGGTGTAATACTGGTCCCAAGTGTCCTTGAATTTGGAGCCGTACAGGGAAACGGTCAGGTTGTCGTTGATCCCGTACTTACCGCCCAGGTAATCAGCGGTCTCGACCTCGGTATTTGCGTATTGTGTCCAGAGCTTACCATCAAGCGAGGTTTTGTCCTGGCTGCTGCCTGCATAAAAATGACCGGCTTCAAGATCGAGATCTTTGATTTCGCTGCTCTGCAGTTGGAACCCACGAGCGGTCTGTTGGAACAGACGGCTACCACCCACCGCAAATACAGGTGCAGTGCTTGGGCTGAAGTCGCCGAATTTCAGCTCGGTTTTGGAAATACGAACTGCAACGTCAGCACCAGCTTTACCGAAGCTGTTGTTGTTGTCCCCATTGGCTTGGCGGCTCAGGTTGCCCGAACCCGACTGGGAGTCCGTGCCGTCCAGTTTGAAGCCGGCATCGCCGAAGCCTTCAACCTTTACACCAACGGTGCCTTGGGTGTAGCCGGAGCTGAATTTGCCGAGAACACCTTGGGTCCAGTCTTTCTGGTCATTGGCGTGGTTGTCTTTTTTGTTTCGGTTGAAGTAGTAGTTCTTCAGAACCACGCCAGCCGAAGCGCCTTCAACGAAACCGGTGGCGGTAGACTGGTCGGCTACGAACGGTTCGGCCATAGCCAGTTGGGAACCTGCTGCAGAAACAGCCAGGGCGATCATGCTCCACTTCATCACGCGCATCGTGATTTGCTCCTTTGGTTTAGGAAGAGTACTGCCGTCCCACCTGTATTTTTGTCTGGGCGGCTCTTTCTTTTTTGTGTCGGCGCAAACTTATATCACGCTGACAAACTTGGCGATACTTGCACACCTATCCTTGCGGCTTCTTTACGAGCCTGTCGCAAAAAGCTAGCTCCATGTCGCAAATTCACAGCCTTTGTACAACGGCTGCACAACTTCAGCGCTGTTTTCAGCGGAATGAGCATAGAAGCAAATGGTCTATGTTCAAGCCCTGAATTCTCCATGGGCGCACTGCACTGCGTTGTCTCGGTGTCGCAGGGGCTTCAGCGTCCGGGCCGACCCTCTGTCGCGACTATTCACTTACCAATGCAACAAGCATGCACAAAGTGAAAAATTCGTGAGAAAAAATTTACCTGGCACCGTCATCAGGCTGAAACCCTTGTGAAACCTAGGGTGGTCGGCGTTTACGCCGGCGCTTGACGTAGTGCTTTTCCTTGTGCTGCTAATCCGTTGAAAATCCATGGAAAGCCAAAAACGTTACCGGTCCACACTCCGACTGGGTAGTCGGTGACTGAAGCGTGCACTGATAGTAGTCGTAGTGTGCGGTTTTGGTGCAAAAAACCGATTTGCAGTTTCGATGCGGACATTGGCTGCAGGCAAGGCGGCTTTTTTGTCCCTGGAGTCAGCTCTCGCCCTCCATGACGTAGGCAGAGGATTTCAGAAAAAAGTGACATTTTTATGGCTGGTTGGGTTTTTTTCTGGCTGGTGTGTAATTTTGTGGTGTTTGTTGTCCTGAAAAAGCGCGGCTTGTTCCATTCTGGAGCAGGCGCTGCCCTGTATTCGCCCATTTGCCGTCATCGCGGTCGAGGGTCGTGAATCGGCGGCCGATCACGGGTATCCTGACGGCCTGTCGCCGGGCCTTTGCCGGGCGCAAACCTATCCGTCACGCAGGAGTATTCACGGTGTTCGTTCTCGATTCGCGCCTTCAACAAGACACCTTGCCGATGGGCGACTTGCCGTTGTGCCGCGTGCTGCTGTCCAATGATGCGAACTATCCCTGGTTCATCCTGGTGCCACGGCGCGCGGATATCAGTGAAGTGTTCCAGCTGGAGGCCGCCGATCAGCAGCAGTTGTGGCGCGAGACCACGGAGCTGGCGCAGCTGCTCCAGGTCACCTTCAAGGCGGACAAGATGAATGTCGCGGCCCTGGGCAATGTGGTCAGTCAGTTACATATGCATGTGATCGTTCGTCGCCGCGACGATGTGGCCTGGCCGGCACCGGTCTGGGGCAAGCAGCCGGCCCGGCCTTATACCGAGGAGGAGGTCGGGGTGATTCGCGAGCAGTTGCGCGTGGCGTTCCAGCGTGACCCGCGTTTTGTGCAGGCGGACGTATGAACCTTGAAGATCGCGTGACCGAACTGGAAAGTCGCCAGGCGTTTCAGGATGACACCATCCAGGCGCTCAATGATGTGCTGGTGGAGCAGCAGCGGGTGGTCGAGCGCCTGCAACTGCAGATGGCCGCTTTGCTCAAGCGTCATGAAGAAATGATGGGGCAGTTCGACTCCTTCGAGGAGGAAGCGCCGCCGCCGCATTATTGACAGCAATCCGTAGGCATAAAAAAACGCGAGGCAGCCAGACTGCCTCGCGTTTTTTTGTGGCCGATCAGCGGCGCGGCAGGGCCGCGATCACGTCCTCGGCTTGCAAGCCCTTGTCCCGGTTCATCACCGAGAACTCCACGCGCTGGCCTTCGACCAGGACGCGATGGCCTTCGCCACGGATGGCGCGGAAGTGCACGAAAATATCATCGCCGGAATCCCGCGAGATAAAGCCGAAACCCTTGGAGGTGTTGAACCACTTCACGGTACCGGTATCGCGATTGCTCATGTCGTAGTTGTGGGAAGCCGCCGCCGGGGAAGATTTCTTGTAGAAACTCACCGCCAGGTGCAGCAATACGGCAATCACGGCGGCCAGCAGACTCGGAAGCACGGCGGGTTGGCCGCCGATCAGGGTCAATGGGGCGAGCAGGGTGAGGATTTGTAGTGCCACGGCGATGATCAGCAGGATGCTGACCAGGATTTGCAGTTGATGCCGTGGGCCCTTGTTCCAGTAAGGAATGACTGGCGCGAGGGTCAGGTTGAGCAAGCCGAAGAATGCCAGGTACAGCGCATCAGGTTGTTGCAGGTAAGGCAGGGCTTCGGATCGCAGGCTGGGGATAAAGGACAGCAGCAGGGCAACGGCGCCCGTTAGCAGGTGGACGATTTTCAACATTTTGATTGACTCACTCAAGACGGATCACAAGGAAGAGCGGGTGGCACACGGTTCGCTTCTGGAAAAAAGGTGAGGCGTTGGGCACGTGTGGGCATCCGCCTATGCGTCACTGCCAGAAATTCGACAGTCACGACACAGCCTCTATTTAACAGCAAAGCCCATGCCTTCTCAAACTTCGGCGCCGGGCCGCTGTCGGAGAGTTTGCGGTGGGGCAGGGCCGGTGCCGACGCGGCCCGCGGGCCAGACGCCTGCCGGTGGTCGCCGTGGCGGATTTGTCGCAGTCGTCGCGGCTGCGCGAGTCGTAGGCGCTTGCTAGAGTGGTCCTGCACCTGCGAAGACGATGATCCATTCTGACCAAGGGGATACATATGGCTATTGATATCGGTATCAGCGAAGCAGACCGTAAATCCATTGTTGAAGGTCTTTCCCGTCTGTTGTCGGACACCTACGTGCTGTACCTGAAAACCCACAACTTTCACTGGAATGTCAGCGGGCCGATGTTCCGCACGCTGCATTTGATGTTCGAAGAGCAATACAACGAACTGGCCCTGGCCGTCGACCTGATCGCCGAACGTATCCGCGCCCTGGGTTTTCCCGCGCCGGGGACCTATTCCACCTACGCCCGTCTGTCCTCCATCAAGGAAGAAGAAGGGGTACCGAGTGCCGAGGAGATGATCAAGCAACTGGTGCAAGGCCAGGAAGCGGTCACCCGCACGGCGCGGGGCCTCTTTCCGTTGCTGGACAAGGTCAGTGACGAACCGACCGCCGACCTGCTGACCCAGCGCATGCAAGTGCATGAGAAGACCGCCTGGATGTTGCGCGCCCTGCTCGAAGGCTGAGCCCGCGCCGGTGCGAATGAAGCCGCCGCGCTTCATTCGCGCCGACGTGCCCGCGCCCCCCCCCCCCGCGTATTCGCAACGGCGCAGGCCTTCGCCTGGTCGCGGCCCCAGGCTTTTCGTTGTTCTTCCTTATTAATGGACTCTTCCTACGGAGGCTGTGGTGCAGTCTGCTGGATAGGGTTTTTTACTTAATGTTTTATGTCAGGAGGTTTGCCAGGAGCGCCTTTATTCAAAGGTGTGCAGCGACGGAGTGCGATGAAAATGGTTCAGTGGGTAGGGCATGAGGTGGGGAGTTCCGGTTGTTTGCGCAAGACCCGGGTGGATCCCCTGTTGCTGGATTTCGATATTGGATTGGCGAAGCCCGTTTCGCGTTCGGTGCGTTTGAATGGTTTTGCCACCTGCTTGCGTCTGGAGGAGGTTTATTGGAAGGTACTGGCCGATATTGCCAATACCCATGAATGTACAGTCAATGCCTTGCTGTCCAATGTGGACATGGAGGTTCATCTGCGCTACGGCGGGGTGAAGAATTTCAGTGGTTTGATTCGCGTGGTCTGTGTCGTCCATCTGCTGACGTTGGGCGGTTTGTCCCGGGCCCTCTAGGCTTGTTCTGACGTCTCGGTGGATTGGCGAGACGGCATGGGCTGGGGCGTTGACCGGTCCACGGCTGCAAAGGCTCGATTTAACGGATATAATCCCGCTCTTTGCTGCATGGCCCGTCCCGGGCTCGGGCAGCAGTGTTGCCGTTATCTGATTGCCGAGACGCCCCATGCCCATGTACGACTATCAATGCGCTTCCTGCGGTCATCAGCTGGAAGCCATTCAAAAGATCAGTGATGCACCGCTGGTCGACTGCCCGGCCTGCCAGGCACCGCAATTGAAGAAAATGCTCTCCATGCCGGGTTTCCGCCTCAGCGGTAGCGGCTGGTACGAGACGGATTTCAAGACCGGCAGCAAGAAAAACCTGGCAGGTGGCGATAAAGCCGACTGAAATAAGCGACACGAGCGGGCGCTTGTCGCGTTGCCAAGACAAGACCTCCACCGAAATCGAATGACTAGAAGCGAACCACGACCATGATGCGCAGCCATTATTGCGGCCAACTGAACGAGAGCCTGGAAGGCCAGGAAGTCACCCTTTGCGGATGGGTCCACCGTCGTCGCGACCATGGCGGGGTGATTTTCCTCGATATCCGTGACCGCGAAGGTCTGGCCCAGGTGGTCTTCGACCCTGATCGCGCCGACACTTTCGCCGCCGCCGATCGCGTGCGCAGCGAGTACGTGGTCAAGATCACCGGCAAGGTCCGCCTGCGTCCGGCCGGTGCCGGCAATGCCAACATGGCGTCCGGTGCCATCGAAGTGCTGGGTTACGAGCTGGAAGTGCTGAACGAAGCGGAAACCCCGCCGTTCCCGCTCAACGAATACTCCGACGTCGGCGAAGAAACCCGCCTGCGTTATCGTTTTATCGACCTGCGTCGTCCGGAAATGCTCGACAAGCTGCGTCTGCGTTCGCGCATGACCACCAGCATTCGTCGTTACCTGGACGAAAACGGCTTCCTCGACGTCGAGACGCCGATCCTGACCCGTGCGACTCCCGAAGGCGCCCGTGACTACCTGGTGCCGAGCCGCACCCACGCCGGCAGCTTCTTCGCCCTGCCGCAATCGCCGCAGCTGTTCAAGCAACTGCTGATGGTGGCCGGCTTCGACCGTTACTACCAGATCGCCAAGTGCTTCCGCGACGAAGACCTGCGGGCCGATCGCCAGCCGGAATTCACCCAGATCGACATCGAGACCAGCTTCCTCGATGAAAAAGACATCATGGGCCTGACCGAAGGCATGATCCGCAACCTGTTCAAGGAAGTGCTGGGTCTGGAATTCGGTGAGTTCCCGCACATGACCTGGGACGAGGCCATGCGCCGTTACGGCTCCGACAAGCCGGACCTGCGTATCCCGCTGGAACTGGTGGACGTTGCCGACCAGCTCAAGGACGTTGAGTTCAAGGTGTTCAGCGGCCCGGCCAACGACCCGAAATGCCGTGTGGCCGCCTTGCGCGTCCCGGGCGCGGCGAGCATGCCGCGCAGCAAGATCGACGAGTACACCAAGTTCGTCGGCATCTACGGTGCCAAGGGCCTGGCGTACATCAAGGTCAACGAACGCGCCAAGGGTGTTGAAGGTCTGCAGTCGCCGATCGTCAAGAACATTCCCGAGGCCAACCTCAACGTGATCCTCGATCGCGTCGGTGCGGTCGACGGCGACATCGTCTTCTTCGGTGCCGACAAGTCCAAGATCGTCAGCGAAGCCCTGGGCGCGCTGCGGATCAAGGTCGGTCATGACCTCGAACTGCTCACCTGCGAGTGGGCACCGATGTGGGTCGTCGACTTCCCGATGTTCGAAGAAAACGAAGACGGCAGCTTCACCGCCTTGCACCACCCGTTCACCGCGCCGAAGTGCTCGCCGGAAGAACTGGCGGCCAACCCGGCCACCGCTTTGTCCCGCGCCTACGACATGGTTCTGAACGGCACCGAGCTGGGTGGCGGTTCGATCCGTATCCACCGCAAGGAAATGCAACAGGCGGTGTTCCGTCTGTTGGGTATCAGCGAAGCGGAACAGGAAGAGAAGTTCGGCTTCCTGCTCGACGCGCTGAAATACGGTGCTCCGCCCCACGGTGGCCTGGCCTTCGGCCTTGACCGCCTGGTGATGCTGATGACCGGCGCCCAGTCGATTCGCGAAGTGATCGCGTTCCCGAAAACCCAGAGCGCGGCCTGTGTCATGACCCAGGCGCCAGGGCTGGTGGACGCCAAGGCACTGCGCGAGCTGCATATCCGCCTGCGCGAAGCCCCCAAGGCAGAGTAAGACTGACCCGAGGGCGCATCCACTGGATGCGCCTTTTTTCAAGGTCGAGACTTTTTTTTTGCCGGCCGCTGCCACTGGGCAGGGCGGGCAACGTTTCAAAGAGCACAAAGAGAATTCGGAGCGAGTTATGGCAGGTCATTCCAAGTGGGCGAACATCAAGCACCGCAAAGAACGTCAGGATGCCAAGAAGGGCAAGATCTTCACCAAGTGGATTCGTGAGCTGACCGTTGCCGCTCGTCAGGGCGGTGGTGATCCAGGCTCCAACCCACGCCTGCGCCTGGCGCTGGACAAGGCCCTCGGCGCAAACATGAGCCGCGATATCATCGATCGCGCGGTGGCCCGCGGTGCCGGTGCGGCCGACACCGACGATATGGTCGAACTCAGCTACGAAGGCTACGGCCCCGGTGGCGTGGCGGTGATGGTTGAATGCATGACCGACAACCGCAACCGTACCGCGGCAGCCGTGCGCCACGCGTTCAGCAAGTGTGGCGGCAACCTGGGGACCGACGGCTCCGTGGCCTATCTGTTCGAGCGCAAGGGGCAACTGTCCTTCGCCCCGGGCATCGATGAAGACGCGCTGATGGAAGCGGCGATGGAAGCCGACGCCGATGACGTGGTTACCCACGAAGACGGTTCGATGGACGTGTTCACCTCGTTTGCCGGCTTCTATACGGTGCGTAACGCCCTGGATGCGGCAGGATTCAAGGCAGCGGATGCGGAAATCGTCATGTTGCCGACCACCAGCGCCGAACTCGATCTGGAGGGCGCGGAAAAGGTCCTCAAGCTGATCGATATGCTCGAGGACCTGGACGACGTGCAGAACGTCTACTCCAATGCCGATATTCCCGAATCGGTAGCCGAGCAGCTCGGCTGACCCAAACGCAGGCGTTATGACTTTAATTCTTGGTATCGACCCCGGTTCGCGCATCACCGGTTATGGTGTGGTGCGCGATACCGGCCGCGGCTGCGTTTACGTCGCCTCGGGCTGCATCCGCACCGGCAGTGGCGAACTGCATGAGCGTTTGCAGATCGTCTACCGCAGCGTGCGCGAAGTGATCCAGACCTACGGGCCGGTTACCATGGGCATCGAAAAGGTGTTCATGGCAAAAAACGCCGACTCGGCGCTCAAGCTTGGCCAGGCGCGGGGCGCGGCCATCGTCGCCGGCGCCGAGGAAAACCTCGAGATCGCCGAGTACACCGCGACCCAGGTCAAGCAGGCCGTGGCCGGTACCGGCGGCGCAAACAAGGAACAGGTGATGATGATGGTCATGCACCTGCTCAAGCTCACCACCAAACCGCAAGTCGACGCCTCCGATGCCCTGGCGATTGCCCTGTGCCATGCACATACCCGCTCCAGTCTCTTGCCCCATGGCCTGGGTGCGGCACGTTCCCGTGGTGGTCGCCTGCGTCTCTGATAGCATCATCGCCTCAAACAATTTTGCTTGCCGATAGCGCCACGCCGGATAAGGTAGTGCGCTATCGTTCCGAGTCGTCAGCCACTGGTCTGGCCAGAAATAAGGATCTGATACGTGATTGGACGTTTGCGCGGCACCCTGGCTGAAAAACAGCCGCCGCACCTCATCCTTGATGTGAATGGCCTCGGCTACGAGCTGGAGGTGCCGATGACCACGCTTTACCGCCTGCCGTCGGTCGGCGAGCCGCTGACCCTGCACACCCATTTGGTCGTGCGCGAGGATGCCCAGTTACTCTATGGCTTCATCGGCAGGCGCGAGCGCGACTTTTTTCGCGAGTTGATCCGCCTCAACGGTGTCGGGCCGAAGCTGGCCCTGGCGTTGATGTCGAGCCTGGAGGTCGATGAACTGGTGCGCTGCGTGCAGGCCCAGGACACCTCGGCGCTGGTGCGGGTGCCCGGCGTTGGCAAGAAGACCGCCGAGCGCCTGCTGGTGGAACTCAAGGACCGCTTCAAGGCCTGGGAAACCGTGCCGAGCATGTTTGCCCTGGTGCCCAACCAGCCGGACGATGCCCCTGCGCAGCCGGTGGCCAGTGCTGAAAGCGATGCGGTCAGTGCGCTGATTTCCCTGGGCTACAAGCCCCAGGAAGCGAGCAAAGCGGTGTCGGCCATCAAAGACAAAGGCCTGAGCAGCGAAGACATGATTCGTCGCGCCCTGAAGGGAATGATCTAAGTGATTGAAGCCGACCGTTTGATTACCGCCTCCGGCGGGCGTGACCGCGAGGAAGTCCAGGATCGCGCCATTCGGCCGTTGAGCCTGGCCGAGTACATCGGCCAGCCGACGGTCAAGGAGCAGATGGAGCTGTTTATCCAGGCGGCACGCGGGCGTGGCGAGTCCCTTGACCACACCCTGATCTTCGGCCCGCCGGGCCTGGGCAAGACCACCCTGGCCAATATCATCGCCCAGGAAATGGGCGTGTCGATCAAGAGCACCTCGGGGCCGGTGCTGGAGCGCGCCGGCGACCTGGCGGCGCTGCTGACCAACCTTGAACCCCACGATGTGCTGTTTATCGATGAAATTCACCGCCTGTCGCCCGTGGTCGAGGAAGTCCTGTACCCGGCGATGGAAGACTTCCAGCTCGATATCATGATTGGCGAAGGGCCGGCGGCGCGCTCGATCAAGCTTGATCTGCCACCCTTCACCCTGGTCGGCGCCACCACCCGCGCGGGCATGTTGACCAATCCGTTACGTGACCGCTTCGGTATCGTCCAGCGTCTTGAGTTCTATAGCACCGCGGACCTGGCGACCATTGTCACCCGTTCGGCGGGGATTCTCGGCTTGCCGCTGGACCCGGAAGGCGCGTTCGAGATCGCTCGACGGGCCCGGGGCACGCCGCGGATTGCCAACCGCCTGTTGCGCCGGGTGCGGGATTTCGCCGAGGTGCGGGCCAAGGGCCATATCACCAAGGCCGTGGCGGACCTGGCGTTGAACTTGCTGGATGTCGATGAACACGGTTTCGATCACCAGGACCGGCGCCTGCTGCTGACCATGATCGAGAAGTTCGACGGCGGTCCGGTCGGCGTGGACAGCCTGGCGGCGGCGATCAGCGAGGAGCGGCACACCATTGAAGATGTGCTCGAACCCTACCTGATCCAGCAGGGCTACATCATGCGCACCCCCCGTGGACGGGTGGTGACCCGGCATGCCTATCTGCACTTCGGATTGAATATTCCGTCGCGCTTGGGTGAAATGCCCGTGGTAGACGAGTTTCTGGATGCGTTGGACGAGTAAAAGCGGAATCGGGGCTGATTTATTCGCGGTTTGCGTTGTCCGAAGGGCACGTGTCACGAATCTTCATGCAAAAAGTCGTCGAAGGATGAAAAACAGTTGCCTGGCCGGATTGGCAACCTGAGGAGTAAGCACTAGAGTATGCGCGCGCAAAACGGGGTTCAGTCGTTCGCACATCGCTGTCGCGTTTATTACGAGGACACCGATGCCGGCGGCATCGTGTATTACGTCAATTACCTTAAGTTCATGGAGCGGGCTCGAACCGAGCGGCTACGGGCATTGGGCTTTGCCCAATCGTCGCTGGCAGGGGAGAACCTGTTGTTCGTCGTGCATTCCAGCGAAGCGCGTTACCACGCGCCGGCGCGGTTGGACGACGAACTGCTGATCAGCGCCGAGGTGATTGAGCTGAACCGTGCGAGCCTGCGCTTCAAGCAGCAGGTCAGGCGGGCTGATGATGAAACGCTGCTCTGTGAAGGGCGGTTCCTGGTGGCCTGTGTGCGCGCCGATAGTTTAAAACCCCGGGCCATTCCAGAAGCCTTGCGTTCGGCCTTTGCCGACACAAGCGGCGCGGGTACTCACTTAGAGCAGGAGATAAAGCGTGGAAGCTAACGTCGTCGACCATTCCTCCATGTGGAGCTTGGTCAGCAATGCCAGCATCGTGGTGCAATTGGTCATGCTGATCCTGTTGGCCGCCTCGGTCACCTCATGGGTCATGATTTTTCAGCGCAGCAACCTGCTGCGCGCCGGCCGCCGCGCCCTGGAGAGCTTCGAGGAGCGCTTCTGGTCGGGTATCGACCTGTCCAAGCTCTACCGTCAGGCCGGCAGCAACCCGGATCCGGACTCGGGTGTGGAGCAGATCTTCCGTGCCGGTTTCAAGGAGTTCTCCCGTTTGCGCCAGCAACCGGGCGTCGATCCGGAAGCGGTCATGGAAGGGGTGTCCCGTGCCATGCGCGTGGCCATCTCCCGTGAAGAAGAAAAACTCGAGCAGAGCCTGCCGTTCCTCGCCACCGTCGGTTCCGTCAGCCCGTACATCGGCCTGTTCGGTACCGTCTGGGGGATCATGAACTCCTTCCGTGGCCTGGCTACCGCCCAGCAGGCAACCCTGGCCACCGTGGCCCCGGGCATTTCCGAAGCCCTGGTGGCTACCGCCATCGGCCTGTTCGCGGCGATTCCGGCGGTTATCGCCTACAACCGCTTCGCGGCCCGTGGCGAGACCCTGATCAGCCGTTACTACACCTTCGCCGATGAGTTCCAGGCGATCCTGCACCGTAAAGTGCACACCAGCGAAGAGTGAGCAGGTAAATCCCCATGGCCCGAGTTCGCCACAAACGCAAGCCGGTCGCCGAGATGAACGTGGTGCCCTACATCGACGTGATGTTGGTGCTGCTGGTTATCTTCATGGTGACCGCGCCGATGCTCAATCAGGGCGTGAAGGTTGATCTGCCCAAGGTTTCCAGCGAAGCCTTGCCGCAGGACAACAACACCCAGGTCCTGACCATTTCGATCAAGGCTGACAAGACCTACTACTGGAACCTTGGCAGCGAAGTCGATACCGAAAAACAGCAGGACAGGGCCATGACCCTGCCGCAGATGACCGACGCGGTGACCAAGATCATCCGTGCCGGCACCGAAGGCGGCAAGCGTACCCAGGTGTTCATTCGCGGTGACAAGACCGTCGACTATGGCTCCGTCATGGGTGCCATGGGCGGTCTGCAGAAGGCCGGCGTCGGTAATGTTGGCTTGATTACCGAGGCCCCCTGATGCACCAACAGCGAGAGCCGTCCGCTTCGGAAAGCTACTTCTGGCCCTGGGTCTGGGCGATCGGCCTGCATATCCTGATCTTTGGCATGCTGTTCGTCAGCTTTGCCATGACGCCGGATCTGCCGGAAGCCAAGCCGATTGTCCAGGCGACCCTGTATCAGCTGAAATCGAAAAGTCAGGCGACCACCCAGACCAATCAGAAGATTGCGGGTGAGGCGAAGAAATCCGCCGCGCGTCAGACCGAAGTCGAACAGATGGAACAGAAGAAGGTCGAGCAGGAAGCGATAAAGGCTGCGGAACAAAAGAAAGAGGAAGCGGCTCAAAAGGCCGACGACGCGAAAAAGTCCGACGAAGCCAAGAAAGCCGCGGATGAGGCGAAAAAGGCCGATGAGGCCAAGAAAGCCGACGACGCGAAAAAGGCTGCCGAAGCGAAAAAGGAACTGGCCGATATAGCCAAGAAGAAAGCCGACGACGAAGCCAAGAAGGCCGCTGAAGAAGAGGCCAAGCAGGCCGCTGAAGACGCGAAGAAGAAAATCGTCGAAGACGCCAAGAAGAAAGCCGCCGAAGACGCGAAGAAGAAATCCGAAGCTGACGAGGCGAAGAAGAAAGTCGCCGAAGACGCGAAGAAGAAAGCCGCTGCCGATGCTGCGAAGAAGAAGTCGCAGGATGCGGCGCGTAAATCCGCCGAAGATAAAAAGGCCCAGGCCCTGGCAGATCTGCTTTCCGACACGCCGCAACGCCAACAGGCCCTGGCTGATGAGCAGGGTGATGAAACGGCGGGCAGCTTTGACGATCTGATTCGTTCGCGGGCAGCGGAAGGTTGGGCACGTCCTCCTTCGGCACGCAAAGGTATGACGGTGGTGCTGCAAATCGGCATGTTGCCGGATGGTACGGTGACCTCGGTCACGGTGGCCAAGACCAGCGGCGACGGGCCGTTTGACGCCTCGGCGGTAGCTGCGGTCAAGAATATTGGTCGTTTGACGGAAATGCAGGGAATGAAACCGAGCGACTTTGCGCCCTATCGTTCCTTCAAGATGACATTCACACCTGAGGATCTAGCCTTGTGAGAAACCTTCTTCGAACAATGCTTGTCGTGATCTGCTGCCTGGCAGGGATGGCGATGGCGGATGAAAAGAACATTCTGGTCACCAGCGGCAGCGATCGGGCCACGCCCATCGCGGTCGTCCCCTTCGGCTGGCAGGGCGGTAGCGTCCTGCCGGACGACATGGCCCAGATCATCGGCGACGACCTGCGTAACTCCGGTTACTACTCGCCGATTCCGAAACAGAACATGATCAGCCTGCCGACCCAGGCCAGCGAAGTCATCTACCGTGACTGGAAGGCCCTGGGCGCCCAGTACATCATGGTCGGCAGCATTGTTCCGGCCGGCGGTCGGCTGCAGGTGCAATACGCGCTGTTCAACGTCGCCACCGAGCAGCAAGTGCTGACCGGCAGCGTGTCGGGCACGGTCGATCAGTTGCGCGACATGTCGCACTACATCTCCGACCAGTCGTTCGAAAAGCTCACCGGTATCAAGGGTGCGTTCTCCACGCGCATGCTTTATGTCACGGCTGAGCGTTTCTCGGTGAACAACACCCGTTACACCCTGCAACGCTCGGACTATGACGGTGCCCGCGCGGTGACCCTGCTGCAATCGCGCGAGCCGATCCTGTCGCCGCGTTTCGCACCGGATGGCAAGCGTATCGCCTATGTGTCGTTCGAACAGAAGCGTCCGCGCATCTTCGTCCAGCACATCGATACCGGTCGCCGTGAGCAGATCACCAACTTCGAAGGCCTCAACGGTGCGCCGGCCTGGTCGCCGGACGGTAACCGCCTGGCGTTCGTGCTGTCCAAGGACGGCAACCCGGACATCTACGTGATGAACATGGCCACGCGCCAGATGAGTCGCGTCACCAGCGGCCCGGGCATCAACACCGAACCGTTCTGGGGCAAGGATGGCTCGACCATCTACTTCACCTCCGATCGTGGCGGCAAGCCACAGATCTACAAAACCAACGTCAATGGCGGTGGTGCGGAGCGCGTGACCTTCATCGGCAACTACAACGCCAACCCGAAATTGTCGGCGGATGAAAAGACCCTGGTGATGATTCACCGCCAGGACGGCTTCACCAATTTCCGAGTGGCGGCTCAGGATTTGCAACGTGGGACAGTAAAAATACTGACAGACACCAACCTTGATGAGTCAGCCACTGTCGCGCCCAACGGCACCATGGTAATCTACGCCACCGCCCAGCAGGGCCGGGGAGTCTTGATGCTCGTGTCCATTAATGGACGCGTAAGGCTCCCGCTTCCTACCGCTCAAGGCGAAGTCAGAGAACCTTCCTGGTCCCCTTACCTGAACTGACGCGGCGCTTTACGATTTTGCTTAACACACTGGGGTTCATTAGGAGTTTTACGATGGAAATGCTGAAGTTTGGTAAATTTGCTGCGCTGGCTCTGGCCATGGCTGTAGCTGTAGGTTGCTCGTCCAAAGGCGGCGACAATGCCGGTCAAGGCGCTGTAGACCCAAACGCTGGTTACGGCGCTAACACTGGTGCAGTTGACGGCTCCCTGAGCGAAGAAGCTGCTCTGCGCGCTATCACCACTTTCTACTTCGAATACGACAGCTCGGACCTGAAGCCAGAAGCCATGCGCTCCCTGGACGTTCACGCCAAGGACCTGAAAGCTAGCGGCGCTAAAGTCGTTCTGGAAGGTAACACCGACGAACGTGGTACTCGCGAGTACAACATGGCACTGGGCGAGCGTCGTGCGAAAGCCGTTCAACGCTACCTGGTACTGCAAGGTGTTGCTCCAGGTCAGCTGGAACTGGTTTCCTACGGTAAAGAGCGTCCAGTAGCTACTGGCCACGACGAGCAGTCCTGGGCTCAAAACCGTCGCGTCGAACTGCGTAAGTAATTCGTCATGCGAACGTGCCGTCGTGCTGTAACTGTTCTGGCTCTCAGCCTCATGCCGCTTGCGGCGTGGGCTGCGGTTCCTGTGGTCGATGACAACTCCGGTAACGGTGGGAGTTATCCGCCTGCGGGTTACGGTACGAACGGCGCCTATGCCGGGGGAGGGGTTTCGGCCCCTGTCTCGGCACAGGGCGAGCTGTTCAACCAATTGCAACGCATGCAGGAGCAACTCGCGCAGCAACAAGGCGTGATCGAGGTTCTGCAAAACGATATTGCGCGCATGAAGCAGGAAAACCTGGAGCGATACCAGGATCTTGATCGGCGCATAGGCAGTGGCGGCGCTCCGGCGGCTGCGGCTCCTGATAATTCATCAACCGGTGGCAATGTCAATGCCGCCGCCGGTGCTGCACCCGCTGCCCAGGCCCCCGCGGCCAGCAGCGAGCCGGGTGATCCGGCCAAGGAAAAACTCTACTACGATGCCGCCTTCGACCTGATCAAGGCCAAGGACTTCGACAAGGCCAGCCAGGCGTTCAGCGCCTTCCTGCGCAAGTACCCCAATAGCCAGTACGCCGGTAACGCGCAGTACTGGTTGGGCGAAGTCAATCTGGCCAAGGGCGACCTGCAAGGTGCCGGCCAGGCGTTTGCCAAGGTCAGCCAGCTGTATCCCAAGCACGCCAAGGTGCCGGATTCGCTGTACAAGCTGGCGGATGTCGAGCGTCGCCTGGGTCATACCGACAAGGTCAAGGGCATTCTGCAGCAGGTGGTTTCCCAATATCCCGGGACTTCCGCCGCGCAGTTGGCACAGCGCGATCTGCAGCGCATGTGACGGCCGACGGCCTGCTTGAAGAAACCCGCGCTTGTCGCGGGTTTTTTCGTTAGAATTCACGCCCTTTTTTATGAAACACGCTGTCCTGGACTGTGCGATTGCAGGTTCATGGCGGTGCCTGACTGAGGCGGACGGCCTGTTTAGCTGTTACGCCCGTGGCGACTATGCAAGACACATTGAGAATCACCGAAGTTTTTTACTCGTTGCAGGGTGAAACGCGGACGGCTGGGCTGCCCACCGTTTTTGTGCGCCTGACTGGTTGCCCGTTGCGCTGCCAGTACTGCGACAGTGCCTACGCCTTCAGCGGCGGCACACTCATGACCCTGGACAGCCTGCTGGCCCAGGTGGCCGATTACCGTCCGCGTTATGTCTGCGTGACCGGTGGCGAACCGCTGGCCCAGCCCAATGCCATTCCCTTGCTCAAGCAGCTCTGTGACGCTGGTTACAGCGTGTCCCTGGAAACCAGTGGTGCGTTGGATATCTCTGCGGTGGACACCCGGGTCAGTCGCGTGCTCGATCTGAAGACGCCGGGCTCGAAGGAATCGCACCGCAATCGCTACGAGAACATCGAGCTGCTGACCCCCAACGACCAGGTCAAGTTTGTGATCTGCTCGCGGGAGGACTATGACTGGGCGGTGTCCAAGCTGATTCAGTACGGTCTGGAAAAACGTGCCGGCGAAGTGCTGTTCTCTCCGAGCCACCACGATCTGCCGGCCCGTGAGCTGGCCGACTGGATCGTCGCGGACAACCTGCCGGTGCGCCTGCAGATGCAGTTGCACAAATACCTATGGAATGACGAGCCGGGGCGCTGATATGACCACCCAAGCAAGCACTGACAAGAAAGCGGTAATCCTTCTCTCCGGCGGTCTGGACTCGGCCACCGTGGTGGCCATGGCGCGTGCCGAGGGCTATAGCTGCTACACCATGAGCTTCGACTACGGCCAGCGGCACCGTGCCGAGCTGCAGGCGGCCGAGCGGGTGGCGCGTGACCTTGGCGTGATCGAACACAAGGTCATCGGCCTGAACCTCAACGGCATCGGCGGTTCGGCCCTGACCGACAGCAGCATCGACGTGCCCGAGGCGCCGAGCGAAGGCATTCCGGTGACCTACGTGCCGGCGCGCAACACGGTGTTCCTGTCGCTCGCCCTGGGCTGGGCCGAGGTGCTCGGAGCCCGTGACATCTTTATCGGCGTCAATGCGGTGGACTATTCCGGTTACCCGGACTGCCGTCCCGAGTTCGTCGAGGCTTTCGAAACCCTGGCCAACCTGGCGACCAAAGCCGGTGTCGAGGGCAATGGTTTCCGCATCCAGGCACCGCTGCAGAACCTCAGCAAGGGCGATATCGTCCAGGCCGGAATCAAGCTCGGGGTCGACTATTCGCTGACCGTATCCTGCTATCAAGCGGATGCTAACGGCTTTGCATGTGGGAAATGTGACAGCTGCCGGCTGCGTGCTGAAGGCTTCGCAGCGGCCGGAATCAGTGATCCGACACGTTATTTTTGATTTTTTTCATTTAAGGTGTTGAATTACCGTTAGAAATCAGTATTATACGCGCCACCACACAGCGGGTCGTTAGCTCAGTTGGTAGAGCAGTTGGCTTTTAACCAATTGGTCGTAGGTTCGAATCCCACACGACCCACCATATTTGTTGTAGAAGAAAATCCGGAATGCCCACGAAAGTGAGGTGTTCCGGATTTTTTTCGTCTGCAAAATAATGCCGCACTTCTGTGGAGCTTTTTTTGAAAAACAGATTGGAAGCCTTGCGGATTTTTGTCGTCGCCGCCGATTCGACCAATTTTCGAGACGCCGCGGCCAAGCTTGGTGTCTCTCCCCAGGTGGTGACTCGAGCGATTCGCGAGTTGGAAGACGAGTTGGGCGAGTCGCTGTTTCATCGCAGCACCCGGGGCGTTCAGCTCAGCACCTTCGCGGAACAGATGGTCGAGCGTGCACGGATGGCAGTGAACGGTGTGGACCTTCTCTATGGTCCTTCGGCGCTTCACGCCGCCGCTGATACGGCTGGAGTTGTCCGAGTGGCTGCTCCCGGCTCGCTGGGGCGCCAGTTCATCGTCAATGCACTCGCGCCAGTATTGCGCGAACACCCGCGCCTGGTGCTGGATCTGCGGTTGTCCGATGTGATCGCCGATGTGGTCGAAGAGCAGATTGATGTCGGCGTGCGCATAGGCCTGATGCGAGACAGTCGATTTGTCGCACGGGAGATCGCCAAGGGTTCTTTGCTCGTGGTCGGCTCACCTGAACTGGTGTCTCGCGTCGGCATGCCGAAGACGGTTGACGATCTTCACCAGAACCCTCTCACAGCAATGATTGATACCAACGTTGGACGACCTTGGCCGTGGCGGTTCAGTGGCAATCGTCAGTTTGTGGCCGCAGCTCCCGTGTTTGTGACGAACGATCCGGAGAGCGAGTGCAAGGCGGTACTCTCGGGATTGGGCTTTGGACAGATTGCGGGTCATCTGGCGTTACCCCATATTCGTGCGGGGCGACTCGTAGCAGTCCTGGCTGACGACGCGCCGGCGCCTATCAGCCTTTATGTCTATCGGTCGCAACAGTCACCGGTGCCGGCCAGGGTGAGGTTGATCTATGACCGGCTCCTTGAGGTCTTGAGCGCTGAGCCAGACTTGATTTAGCGCTACGGTGTTCCATATTTCGGAATTCTGAACTCGGGAGGCGTTCATTGTTGGCCCGGGGGAGCGCTTACATACTGCCTGGAGTTCATTCCCCTCTGTCAAATTAAGGAACACCCATGTCATCCGTACTCATGATTCTCTCCGCTGCCACTGTCTGGAGCCAGAAGGACGGCATCCAACGTCCTACAGGTTTCTGGGCAGAGGAATTCAGCACGCCGCATAGGATTCTTACAGCGGCAGGGGTGAACATCACCCTTGCGACTCCGGCCGGGGCACCCGCTATCGTCGATGAGGTGAGTCTCTCCCTGGATGCAAATGGGGGAAATGCAACAAAGGTTGCCGAGCTGACCGCCTACCTGGACGACCACGCAAACCTGCTCCGCACACCGAAACGTCTGGAGGACGTTGACCTGGCCGATTACGACGGCGTTTTCGTTCCGGGTGGTCATGGTCCCATGCAGGATCTCGCGGTGAATCAAACCGCCGGCAGGATTCTCACCTTGGCACTCGCGAACCTGAACAAGGTCGTCGGCGCACTGTGCCACGGTCCTGCGGCATTTCTGTCGGCCGGTGATGCCAAGGCCTGGCCATTCAAGGGGCGAACGCTGACAGCCTTCAGCAACAGCGAGGAGACACAGGTTGGCTTGGCGGCCAATGCACCCTGGTTGCTTGAAGATCGGTTGGTAGCGGGTGGCGCGAAGTTCGAAGAGGGCGCGTCATGGGCGCCGCACGTTGTCGTCGATGGTAATTTGGTCACGGGCCAGAATCCCGCATCGGCGGAAGCCACTGCTGAGGCCTTTCTCAAAGCTATTGTCGAACGTCGTTAACTGGTATCAATACGCAAGGAGCGAGGATGATCCGGAAACTCCACGAAAGTGAGGGATTCCGGTTTTTTTTGCCTGCGAGAAATACCCCCGCCGTGTCGAGCGGGTTGAATGCGCGGATTACTTTATTTTTTTCTGTGCAAATAGCAAACAAGTGTTGTTCTGATTGGTGCGTTGTTGCTACAGGGGTGGCTCCTTAAGCTGAGTTCCAGTTAGTCAATGTCCGCAAAGGAACTTCATCATGAGCAACACTTCCCTGTTTCAAATCGCCGAGACCAAACGTTCGTTTTCCGCCTTGTTCAAGTCTGCAATCGTCGGTTTGGGCTTGATGTTAGGGACCGTCCAGTTCGCCAGCGCTGCTGAAGCGCCGACCAATCAACACCCAACCATCCGCGCCATGTTCGGTGCCGAGCCGAGCGACCGCCTGGACCCGAAAACCACCGCCCTGGTGGTGATCGACTTCCAGAACGAATACTTCAGCGGCCGTATGCCGATCCCGGATGGCATGAAGGCCCTGGAAAACACCAAGCGCCTGATCGCCTTCGCCGACAAGGAACACATCCCGGTGATCCATGTGCAGCACATTGCGCCTGCTGGTGCGGCGGTGTTCGGCATTGACGGCAAGACTGTCGACTTCCATCCGCAGATGAAGCCGCGTCCACAGGACAAGGTTGTTCAGAAGACCACCGTCAGCGTGTTCGCCAGCACTGACCTGGATGCCCAACTGAAGAAGGCTGGGGTCAAGACCTTGATCATCAGCGGCCTGATGACTCACGCCTGCGTGGCTGGTGCCGCCCGTGACGCCGTGCCGTTGGGTTACAGCGTTGTGGTAGCATCCGACGCCACCGCAACCCGCGCCATCACCCGTGCCAATGGCCACTCCGTGACCAAGGACGAGTTGCACAACTCGGCGCTGGCCGAGATCGAAGACACCTTCGGTTCGGTGCTGACCACTTCGCAAATCGTTGCCTTGCCGGTCAAGTGATCAACCCCTGACTTCGGGATGCCCGCTTCATGAACCAGCTATCCGCCATGCGCGCCTTTCGCAGCATTGTCGAGGCCAAGGGCTTCTCTGCCGCGGCGGAACGCCTGGACACCACCCACTCGACGATTTCAAGGCAGTTGCAGCAACTGGAGATTGAACTGGGCGTTCAGTTGATCAACCGCAACACCCGGCGCTTCAGCCTGACCGGGGCAGGGGAGCAGTACTACGCGGCGTGCGTCGATATTCTCGATCGTGTCGACGCGGCTTCCCAAGCCATGGCCCAGGGGCATCAACGTCCGGAAGGACTGTTGCGGGTCAGTGTGCCCCTGGTGGTTGGCACCCTGGATCTGCCGCACTGGCTGCCGGGTTTCCAGAAGCGTTATCCCGATATCGAACTGGAGCTGTGCTGCGATGATCAGTTCGTTGACCTGGTTGCCGAAGGTTTTGATGTCGCGATACGGATCGCCGGTGCGCTGGCGGACACCACCTTGATCGCCCGAACCCTGACGGTCTCCAAGCGGGTGCTGGTGGCTTCCCCCGCCTACATCCGTACCCATGGGTTACCGCGTACAGCCCAGGAACTCGACAAGCATCGCCTGTTGACGTTTATCGGGGCCTCTTCGGATTGGGAGCTGAGCTCCGCGCGCGGCACTTCGGTCAAGGTCACGCCAAACGGTCAGTTCCGCAGCAACACCATCAGTGCCTTGCACGCCGCGACGCTGGCCGGTGCCGGCATTGCCTGTTTCACCCAGGCCACCGTGCGTAGCGATCTTGCCCAGGGGCGGTTGGTCTCCATCCTCCCCAACTATTCGTTGGGTGAGCGGCATTACTACGCGATTTATCCACAAGCCCGCTACTTGGCGCCCAAGGTGAGGGCGTTTGTGGATTTCATAACCGATTATTACCAGATGGGAAACAATGCTTCCACTTGATGTAGTGTGGGATATCCGCAAAGCATAGGTGTTCACGTTCATGCTGCCGTTGACCAAATCTACCGATGTAGTAACATGCCTACATTATTGTTGGCAGGAGGTTGCTACCTTGCATACCACGTTATCCAGCCGTGAGTTCAACCACGACACAAGCGGGGCCAAGAAAGCCGCCCTCCGTGGGCCGGTCTTCATCACTGACCGTGGCAGGCCTGCGCATGTGCTGCTTTCCATTGAGGAATACCAGCGCTTGGCTGGCGGTAACACCTGCATCATCGATGTTCTGGCAATGCCCGGTGTTGAAGATATTGCATTCGATCCGCCGCGTGCCGTCATCCATCAGCGACCTGCTGATCTTTCCTGATGTTTGTTCTCGACACCAACGTGGTTTCCGAGCTGCGCAAAGCAAAATCGGGTAAGGCCGATGCTGGCGTGATCGAGTGGGCGCGAGGCGTCCAAGCCAATGCGCTGTTCCTGTCGGCTGTCACCCTTCTGGAACTGGAAAGTGGGGTGCTTCAGATAGAGCGACGGGATGCCCCCCAGGGAGTTCTTCTGCGGACGTGGCTTGATCAGCATGTGATACCCGGTTTCTCCGGGCGTATTCTGGCTGTCGATACTGTCGTGGCGCTACGCTGCGCTCAACTGCATGTACCAGACCCACGGGCCGAGCGGGACGCGTTGATTGCAGCCACGGCCCTCGTCCACGGGATGACGGTCGTTACCCGCAACGTGGCGGATTTTGCGTCGACGGGTGTCGCCCTTATCAATCCATGGAAGTCATGATCTGGTCCGGGCGTACTGATAGGTCGCGTTTAGAGCCTTTCTTGGAGCCGTCACCATCGTCTTGCTGGCCATGAAAAATCACCCACAGAGTGTTTTTCGATTCGGGACTGAGCTAGTTTTAACCCTCCACGTATCAAGAGTCTGCTTATGAGCCGCCGACTTCAACGGATTGCAGGGCTGGCCAGCCTGGTGCTCGGGGTTTCACTAGTCTGCCATGCCGCACTCGCCGCTACGCAGGCTGGCGCCGCCGCTGTTGAAGCCAAGCCGTCCCCTGGCCGCTTTCTCTTCTGGACGCCCGCGGAGCAAAGGTTCGGCTACCGCAATATGGAGCGTATTTTTCCGACCCGCGTTGTATCCCGTGGCACCGCTGCAGTCTTCGAGCTACCGCGTGCCAAGGGCGAGTTGGCTGTGAACTTCGTCCACCATGGCCGCCCCCTGGATACCGCCACCTTTATGCGCGACACCAACGTCGAAGGACTTTTGGTGATTCACCACGGACGCGTGCTGCTCGAGCGTTATGGTCCGGATCTGACGGCGAATGAGCGCTGGACCTCCTGGTCCGTGGCCAAGTCGATTACCTCCACCCTGCTGGGCGCCGCGATTCAGGATGGTTTTATCCACAGTATCGAAGATCCGGTCACGCGTTATTTGCCTGAACTGTCCGGCAGTGCCTACGACACCGTGACGATCCGGCAACTGTTGACCATGACCTCGGGTGTGCGCTGGAGCGAGGATTATCGTGACCCACATTCCGATGTAAACCAGTTCGCGCATTTGTCGGAACATCCAGGCCATTCGATCCTGGATTACATGGCCGGGCTGCAACGTGAGGCGCCTCCGGGGACGCGATTCGTCTACAAGACCGGAGAGACCGATCTGATCGGGCTACTGGTCAGCCGTGTCACCCACAAGGGGCTTGCCGACTACCTGTCGGAGAAAATCTGGTCTCGCACCGGGATGGCCCGTGATGCGGTGTGGGCTCTGGATGCCAGGGGCAGCGAGCTGTCCGGCTGCTGTCTGAGCATGACACTGGAGGACTTTGGGCGCTTTGGCCTGTTCTTCATGCACGGCGGCCGTGCAGGCGGGCAGCAGGTTTTGCCGGCGAACTGGGTGAGTGAGGCGACCCACTGGGCGGTTCGCGGCGACACGGCGAATCTTGGCTACGGCTTCCAGTGGTGGATCGGCGTGGACCAGACTTATCAGGCCCTCGGTATCTTTGGCCAGGCCATGTACTTCGACCCGCGACATGAATTGCTGGTAGTGGTCCTCGGCGCATGGCCCAGCGCCTCGGACAAGGAGCGTTTCGCGGAACGCCAGGCGTTCTTTGATGCGGTCGGCAAAGCCGTCTCTTTGGCACCGCCAACTAGGGATTTTCCTACCTCGTCCCCGTTATCCCTACCCTGAAATAGGGATGCTCCGATGGCGGGGCCTCCCGCATATCGACGATATTTTTTCATGCCAGTCAGGTTCTCCGTCATGTTCCACAGCGTGCCGGCTTGCTAGGCGAGGGGCGCACCGGAGCACTCGAGGAGGGCTTGTCGCTACCTGAAAAGGGGCTTGATCGTGCTGAAAAAAATCGTCGTGGCCGATTTGGGCGTCGGCATGTATATCCAGGAGCTTTGCGGTCCCTGGCTCGATCACCCGTTCTGGAAAAAAAGCTTTCTGCTTGAGGATGAGCAGACCCTGGAGAAGGTCCGGGATTCGTCCATTACCTGCGTCTGGATTGACCTTTCCAAGGGAGCCGATACGCCAGTGGTGGGGCCGCATGAGCCTTTTTCCCCGGATGTGGCCGTCGCTACTGTTGTGCCTATCGCGCCGGCCCTCCCGCGCACGCCCAAGCCTGAGCGCGCGCGGGTGGCGATGAGCGACGAACTGGTGCGGGCCGCCAACGTCTGTTCCAGGTCCAAGGCCGCGGTCATCGAGATGTTTGGCGATCTGCGCATGGGCCGGGTCATCCAGATGGATCATGTGGCCGACATGGTGCGGGATATCTCCGACTCATTGATGCGCCATCCGGATGCCCTGATCAATCTGGCCCGACTCAAGAACGCCGATGAATACACCTATATGCATTCTGTGGCGGTCTGTGGATTGATGATCGGGCTGGCCCGCCAGCTGGGTCTGCCGCCGCTGCTGGTACAGGATGCCGGGCTCGCCGGCCTGCTGCACGACATCGGCAAGATGACCATACCAGAGGCGATCCTCAACAAACCGTCGGAGTTGACTGACGGCGAGTTCGAGACGATCCGTTCGCACCCGGAGGCCGGGCTGCAGTTGCTGGACAGCAATCATTTCAGCTTGCGGGTGCAGGATGTCTGCCTGCACCACCACGAGAAGGTCGACGGTAGCGGTTATCCCCACAAGCTGCGGGGTACCCAGATCAGCCTGTTCGCACGCATGGCTGCGGTCTGCGATGTCTACGATGCCATTACCTCGGACCGTCCCTATCGTCGCCATTGGGGCCCCGCCGAGTCGATCCACAGAATGGCCGGATGGGACGGGCACTTCGACCAGATGGTGCTCCATGCTTTTGTCAAATGTGTCGGGATCTATCCGGTAGGGGCGTTGGTGCGCCTGCGTAGCGAGCGTCTGGCGGTGGTCATGGAACAGAACGTCGATTCGTTGCTCATTCCCAAGGTGAAGGTTTTCTATTCGGTATCGCGCGGTATGCCCGTGACCCTCGAGGTTGTGGATCTGGCGAGCGGGCAGGACGCGATCATCGGCCTGGAGCTGGAGAAAAACTGGGGCTTCAAAAATATCGAGGCGCTTTGGACTGAGGGTGCTTGTAGGAATTTCCCTAACTGCCGTCCTGCAAATCCTAGCTGTAAATAGGGATGCTCCGATAGGTGCGGTGATGTTACCGGGCCATTATTTCTCCAGGCAGCCAGAACCCTCGGTACACCACTTTCAGCAGGTGTCCGAGCGGCCTTCCGGTTTTTCTGAGCGATCCTGATCTGGAGAGACGAAGGTGAAAGGACAGACACTGGTTTCCCCCGTGAATATGACACTGCTGCCGGCGGTCTTGAGTGGCGCCCTGGGTTGCCTGGCGATCCTGCTCAGCATCGGTCTGAACGGTCTGGCCCTGGGCAGCAGTGCCGCAGTACTGGTGGGGTCCTTGCTGATCGGCACTCTGGCGCTGCGCACCTTGAGCTCCGTGCAACGGCGCGAGGAACAGGCGTTTGAATCCTTGAACAGGCCTTTGCCAGTGTCGCCGGATGAGGGCTTGGCCGAGGTCTGTACCCAGGTTCTGCCGATCTGGTGCCGCCAGATCGACGCGGCCCGCAGCCTCAGCGAAGAGTCGATTCTCAAACTCAGCAATCGTTTCGCCACGCTGTCCGGTGATATCAGTGCTTCGGTTTCCAAGGGCGCCGGGCAGAGTTCCGGGACCAGGTTGGTGGAGATCCTTGAGGTCGGTCAGCGTGACCTGGACGCGATCATGGTCGAGTTGCGCGGCGCTCTCCTGCGCAAGGAGTCGGAACTCAAGGAGGTCCTGCTGCTGTCCGAGTTCACTTCACAGTTGCAGGAAATGGCCAAGTTTGTCGGTGATATCGCCCGGCAGACCAATCTGCTGGCGCTTAACGCGGCGATCGAAGCGGCCCGTGCCGGTGACGCCGGCCGTGGTTTTGCGGTGGTGGCGGACGAAGTGCGCAAGCTGTCGAGCCTGTCCGGTGATACCGGTCTGAAAATCAGCGAGACAGTGAGCACGGTCAATGCGGCGATCGCTCGTACGGTCGAACTGTCCCGGCATCAGGCGCAGCAGGATTCGCAGACCCTGGCCCATTCGGAACAACTGGTGTCCCAGGTGATCGAGCATTTTCGGCACAACGCCCAGGCCATCGTCGACACCAGCAGCGGCCTGCAGCAGCAGAGTGAAAATGTCGCGAGCGAGATCGCCGGGGTGCTGGTCGCCCTGCAGTTTCAGGATCGGGTCAGCCAGATGCTGAGCCTGGTCAACAACGACCTCGGCAAGCTGCGTGACCAGGTCAGTGAACGTCAACAACTCAGCGAGGCCGGTGCCACACCGCCACCTATTGCCGCCCATGCCTGGCTCGAACAACTGGCCAGCACCTACACCATGCCCGAGCAACACGCGATTCATCACGGCAAACCCTTGGCCGGCAGTGCTTCATCCGACATCACCTTTTTCTAGGGAGTACCCCCCATGAGCAAAACCATTTTGATCGTCGATGACTCTGCCTCCATTCGCCAGGTGGTCAGCATCACCCTGAAAGGCGCTGGTTACGAAGTGATCGAGGGCTGCGATGGCAGAGATGCCCTGAGCAAGCTCGACGGTCGCAAGATTCATCTGATCGTCAGCGACCTGAATATGCCGAACATGGACGGCCTCAGCTTCATCAAGGCCGCCAAGCAACTGCCGGCCTACAAGTTCACACCGGTGATCATGCTTACCACCGAAGCGGCCGAGTCGATGAAACAGCAGGGCCAGGCCATCGGCGCGAAGGCCTGGATGGTCAAGCCCTTCCAGCCGGCCCAGATGCTCAGTGCCGTATCCAAATTGATCATGTCGTAGCCGTCCAGGGCCCCCTGGAAAGGAGATTGTCATGCCACACACCGTGCCTTGCCTGCGTCGGATCCTGGTCCTTGAGGGACCGCTGACCATCTACACCGCGACCGAGCGCCGGGACCTGCTGCTGGAGTTGTTTCCCCTTGCCGAAGAGGTGGAAATGGACCTGGGCAGTGTCGACGAACTGGACACCGCCGGGCTGCAATTGCTGGTGCTGGCCAAGCAGGAGTCGATCCGCCAGGGCCGCACCCTGATCCTGAGCAATCACAGCGCAGCGGTACTCCAGGCCTTCGATTTGAGCGGATTGCATCGCTATTTCGATGAGGCGGGTGCAACTGCCGCCCAGAGGGGCTGACGTCATGAGCACGCCGATGAACCTGGACGATGTGCTGCAGACCTTTATTGCCGAAAGCCAGGAGCTGCTGTTGCTGATGGAGGACGCACTGCTGCGGATCGAGCAGGTCCCCGATGACGTCGACACGATTAACGCGCTGTTTCGCGTGGCCCACACCATCAAGGGGTCCGCCGGTCTGTTCGGCCTGACCCCTATCGTCGCCTTCACCCATGTGGCGGAAAGCGTGCTGGACCGGGTGCGCGGTAATGAACTGCGGGTGGACGAGGCACTCAGTGCGTTGTTCCTGCAGGTTCGTGATCATCTGGGCGAACTGATCGAGCTGCTGGCCCGCCATGGCGATCTGCAAGGTATGACCGCCGATCACGAACGGCAGGGCAGTGCCCTGGTGGCGCTGCTCAATGGTTATCTGGAGCCGTCTCTTGAGTCGGAACAAGGGGCGGTCATGGTCATACCCGCGAGCGATTCGACGGGAGGCTTGCGTCATTGGCACTTGTCACTGCGTTTCGGTAGCGATGTGCTGCGCAATGGCATGGATCCCTTGTCCTTTCTGCGCTACCTCAAGAGCTTCGGGCAGATCACCCAGGTTGTCTGCATGACCGAGGGCCTGCCGGAGGTGGCGGCGATGGACCCTGAGAGTTGCTACCTGGGTTTCGAGCTGGGGTTTGTCAGTGAAGCCGATCAGGCGACCATCGAAAGCGCTTTCGAGTTCGTTCGCGAAGACAGCCAGATCTGCGTGCTGCCGCCGGAGCGCCAACCGGCGGATTTCCAGGCGCTGATCGAGCGTCTGGGCAGCGATCCGCAGGCTTTGCTGGAGGTGTTCATCGCTTGTGGTTCGCTGACCCGCGAAGACTGGCAGGCGGCGACTCAGGTGCCGTCCGCGACGTTCATGGCAGCCCCCGAGGTCGTGCCTGACCAGCCTCTGCCTCAAGGCGACGGTCTGTCCAGAAGCAAGCCGACCAGGGAGGCACGCTCGGTCGAGGGCAACCTGATTCGCGTCGATGCCGGCAAGCTGGACCAGTTGATCAACCTGGTGGGCGAACTGATCATCGCCGGTGCCGGTGCCAATCTGGTGGCGGCGCGCACGGGCATCGGCGAGATGATCGAGGCCGCCAGTTCACTCTCGCGCCTTGTCGAGGAAGTGCGCGACAGCGCCCTGACCCTGCGCATGGTGCAGATCGGCGCCACCTTCAACCGCTTCCAGCGGGTGGTTCGTGATGTCTCCAAGGAGCTGGGCAAAGACATCGTCCTTGAGGTCAATGGTGCGGAAACCGAACTGGACAAGACCGTGGTCGAGCGCATTGGCGACCCCTTGACCCACCTGGTGCGCAACGCCATGGATCACGGCATCGAAGCCGTGCAACTGCGCCGTGACCGGGGCAAGCCTGCCCAGGGCAGCGTTCGACTCAACGCCTATCACGAGGCCAGCAGCATCGTCATCGAAGTCTGCGACGACGGCGGCGGCCTGAACAAGCAACGGATCCTGAACAAGGCCCGGGAGCGGGGGCTGCTGGCCGAAGGGCAGGTGCTGGCGGACAAGGACATTCTCAATCTGATTTTCGAGCCCGGCTTCTCCACCGCCGAACAGGTCAGCAGCCTGTCCGGGCGGGGCGTGGGCATGGACGTGGTGAAGCGCAATATCACGGCGCTGCGGGGCAGCGTCAACCTGGAAAGCGAGGAGGGTGTCGGCACCACGGTGCGTATTCGCCTGCCGCTAACCCTGGCGATCATCGATGGCTTTCTCATCGGGGTTGGCAAGGCCTCTTATGTGGTGCCCCTGGACATGGTCGAGGAGTGCATCGAGCTCAACGCCGATGATTGCAACAATCAAGACTATCTGGACCTCCGGGGCTCGGTGTTGCCGGTCTTGCGTCTGCGGGACATGTTTGCCATCGACGAGCCGAACCCGGGCCGTGAAAACATCGTGGTGGTGCATTACGCCGGCGTTCGGGTCGGGCTGGTGGTTGATCAGTTGCTGGGAGAGTTCCAGACCGTGATCAAGCCGCTGGGCAAATTGTTCGGCACGGCCCATGGATTGGGAGGTTTCACGATCCTGGGGAGCGGCGCGGTGGCGCTGATCCTGGATATTCCCAACCTGCTCGGGCAGGTCGCCAGCCAGCAGAAACACGGCGCGACCCTCAGCCCTGAACTGACTCAATAGTCTTTCCCTTGGAGTACAGCCTCATGACCGTCAAAAAGAATATCTCGCTGTTGGTCGCCTCCGCCCTGCTGGGTATCCTGATCCTGGGCGGGGTCAGTCTCTATCTGATGGGCGGGGTCAGAACCATGGCCAGCTATGCCCAGGTCAATACGGTGCCGAGCATTGTCCTGTTGGACCAGGTGGCCGAGACCCTGGCCGATAGCCATGTTCATCAGTGGCAGAACCTTTCCACGCCGCTCGACAGTCGCTTGTCGTGGGTCGACAAGACCCAGGTGTCGGTGACCCAGGCGCTGGATCGTTATCAGAAGGAGTTGATCTCCGATGATCACGACGCAGCGTTGCTCAATAGCCTTCGAGCCCGCCTTGATGAGTACAACCGTGGCCTGGAGCGTTTTGATAGCTTGCTCAAAAATGGCGATCAAGCCGCCGCGCGCGGTCTGCTGCTCGACAGCCAGGCGGCACAAGACAAAGTCACGGCAGCCTTGAGCGATATGCGCCAGTACAACCTGGAGCTGGGCAGCAAAGCGGCGTTGGCCGCGACCGGGACCGAGCAGACCGCGTTCTACATCGTTTGCCTGGTGGGTGGCGTGACCTTGTTGATCACTATCCTGTTGGGCTTTTTCCTGGCGCGTAACCTGTTGCGCTCCCTGGGCGGTGAGCCGGATGAAGTCCGGATTCTGAGCGAGCGCCTGGTGGCCGGCCAGTTGGATGCCGTGGTCAGCGGTAATGGCGCCGTGAAGTCCGGCCTGCTGGGTTCCATGCAGCAACTGGGCGGTACCCTGAACCAACTGATCACAGAAATGAACCACATGTCCGCCGAGCACGATAAAGGCGATATCGAGGTGCATATCGAGGCTGGCCGCTTCGCCGGAAGCTACGGGCAGATGGCCCAAGGGATCAATGCGATGGTCAATGGCCATATCAGCGTGAAGAAACAGGCCATGGCCTGCATCAAGTCGATCAGCGAGGGCGACCTGGGGGCGCCGTTGCAGGCCTTCCCTGGGAAGAAAGCCTTTATCAACGTCACCATCGAACATCTGCGCAGCACGATCATGACCTTGATCGAAGAGATGAACCGGATGTCGGACCAGCACGAGAAAGGTGACATCGATGTACAGATCGATGCGCAGAAATTCCAGGGTTCATACCGTCAGATCGCCCAGGGCATCAACGACATGGTCAACGGCCATATCAGCGTGAAGAAACAAGCCATGGCCTGTATCCGTGCGTTCGGCGAAGGCGACCTGTCGGCTCCCCTGGCCCGTTTCCCCGGCAAGAAATCCTTCATCAATGACAACATCGAACAGCTGCGCAGCAATATCCAGGCGCTGGTCGAAGACACCCGCCGGCTGAGCGAGGATGCCGTGGTCGGCAAGCTCGACACCCGCGCCGACAGCACGCGTCATCAAGGTGATTTCCGCCGCATCGTCGAGGGGATCAACAGCACACTGGACTCTATTGTCGCCCCCCTCAGCGAGGCGATGGAAGTCATGGCGGCGTTGTCCAGCGGCGACCTGACCCGCAGCGTCAAGGGACACTACCAGGGCAGCCTGCAAGATTTGAAAAACTCGGTCAATGAAACGGTGGGCAAGCTCTCGCAGATCATCGGTGAAGTGCGCAGTTCCGCCGACTCGCTGTCCAGTGCTTCGGAAGAGATTTCCGCCACCGCGCAAAGCATCAGCCAGTCGGCGTCGATGCAGGCCGCTTCGGTCGAGGAAACCTCGGCGTCGCTGGAGCAGATGTCGGCATCGATTGCCCAGAACACCGAGAACGCCAAGGTCACCGACGGCATGGCGGGCAAGGCCACCAAGGAGGCCAGCGAAGGCGGGCAGGCGGTGAAAGACACGGTTTCGGCGATGAAAACCATTGCCGAGAAGATCGGTATCGTCGACTCGATTGCCTATCAGACCAACTTGCTGGCGCTCAACGCGGCGATCGAAGCGGCCCGTGCCGGTGAGCATGGCAAGGGCTTTGCGGTGGTGGCAGCGGAAGTCCGCAAGCTGGCGGAACGAAGCCAGATCGCGGCCCAGGAGATCGGCCAGGTGGCAAAAAACAGCGTCGCCCTGGCGGAGCGCGCAGGCAGCCTGCTGGATGAAATCGTGCCTTCGATCACCAAGACCTCCGACCTGGTCCAGGAAATTGCCGCCGCGTCCGAAGAGCAATCCATCGGCTCCGAACAGATCAACGGGGCGATGTCGCAGATGAGCCAGATTACCCAGCAGAATGCCTCGGCCTCCGAGGAACTGGCCGCCACAGCGGAGGAAATGAGCAGCCAGGCCGAGCAGTTGCAGGAACTGATGGGCTTTTTCACCCTGCAGGGCGGGGCGGCGGTCGCCCCCGCGCTGCGTGTGGCCCCTTCCAGCCAGCGGGGCATGCAGGACCGCGAGCATGCCCATGAGGGCGGCTTCATTCGCTTCGGGAGTTAAGTCATGAACACAGCCGCCAGCGTCCTCGAACCTGAGGCGCAGAACCCGGGAGAGAGCGAGCCCTCACAGTTCCTGACGTTCACCTCGGCCAGGGAGGCCTACGCCATCGATACCTTGTGCGTGCGCGAGATCATCGAGTACGGCCAGGTCACCCAGGTACCGATGATGCCGGACTTTATCCGCGGGGTGATCAACCTGCGGGGTGCGGTGGTACCGGTGATTGATCTGCAGGCGCGTTTCAGCAGAGGCATCACGCGACCGGGCAGCCGTACCTGCATCGTGATCCTTGAGGTGTTGCAGGACGGCGACTCGCAGGTGCTGGGTATTGTCGTCGACTCGGTCAGCGAGGTGATCGAGATCGACCTGGCCGACATCAAGCCGGCCCCGGTGATCGGCAATCGGATCCGTGGAGATTTCATCCGCGGCATGGTCCGGGTCCGGGGGGAGTTCCTGACCTTGCTGCAGGTCGACCAGGTGCTCTGCGTCAGTGAGATCGCCGGTCAACTGCACTGAACGCTGTCGATCCGGCGCCGGGCAAGCGGGTGCCGCTGTCCAATCTTGATAAGGGACCGGCCGTTCAAGGGCGGTCCCCGGGAGTGAGCCATGTCTGAATCCATTTCGCCTTTGCGGCAACCACAGGACGCCGTGCCAACCCAGTACCTGACGTTCAGCCTGGGTCAGGAGATGTTTGCCGTCGGCACCTTGAGTGTCCGGGAGATCGTCGAATATGGCCCGATTACTGCGCTGCCACTGGCACCGCCGAGCATTCGCGGAGTCACCAACCTGCGTGGCGCGGCGATTCCGGTGCTGGACCTGGGGCTGCGTTTCGGCGGCAGCCTGACGCAGCAGAGTGCCCGCACCTGCATCGTCATGTTGGAAACCCGCGGGGCGGACGGTTCCGGTCTGGTGGGCATCATTGTCGACGCGGTCAGCGAGGTGCTGGAGATCGCCCGGGATCAGATCGAGCCCGCGCCAGCCCTTAATGGGCGCCTGAGCCCGGCCTTCATACTGGGTATTGGCAAGCTCAATGGCGGCTTCGTCCTGTTGCTGGACATCGAGCAGATTCTTGGCGCGGACGACTGGTCGGCTTTGCAGTCCCAGAGTGCCCTGACACAAGGACTGGCCTCATGAATGTGATTCTTTCAGACAATGAGTTCCAACAATTTCGCACGATGATCCGCGAGATCGCCGGCATCAGCATGTCCGACGCGAAGAAGCAGTTGATCAGCGGTCGCCTGGCCAAGCGCCTGCAGTATTTCAAGCTGACCAACTATGGCAGTTATTATCGCCTGCTGACCAAAGACAAGGTCGAACTGCAGATGGCCGTGGATCTGTTGACCACCAACGAAACCTATTTTTTCCGTGAGCCCAGGCACTTCGAATTCCTCAAGGACGTCATTCTCCCCGAATTGCGGGGTCATGCTCCGGTGCGGATCTGGAGTGGTGCCTGCTCCACTGGCGAGGAGCCTTACACCCTGGCCATGGTCCTGGCCGACAGCCTGGGGTCGCGGCCGTGGGCGATTCTCGCCTCGGATATCAGCACGCGTGTGCTCGACAAGGCCCGCACCGGGCGTTATCCGCTGGATGCCACCAAGGGCATCCCCGAAGCGCTGCTGAACAAGTACTGCCTCAGGGGCGTCGGCAGTAATTCCGGCATTTTCATGGTGGATCCGGCGTTGGCGTCGCGTATCGATTTCACCGCGCTCAACCTGAACACCTCGCTGCCCGCGGTGGGGCAGTTCGATGTGATTTTCCTGCGCAACGTGATGATCTATTTCGACAACCAGACCAAGTCCCAGGTGGTGCAGCGTCTGCTCAAGCACCTCAAGCCTGGTGGTTACTTCGTCATTAGCCATTCGGAGAGCCTGAATGGAATTACCGATGATGTGCAGTTGGTCAAACCATCCATCTACCGCAAGCCCGCGGCCTGATGCGCCCGAGGTGGTGGAGCACTTCCTGCAGCCCGGTGAAGTGGTGTTCGGTGGCCGGCAGTTACGGCTGCGTACCTTGTTGGGCTCCTGCGTGGCCCTGGTGCTGTGGCATCCGCAACGCTTGCTGGGGGGGATGTGTCATTACATGTTGCCTTTGCGACGCGGGCGGGATGCCGGTGACTTGAACGGGCGTTACGCGACCGATGCGCTGGCGCTGCTGTTGACCTTCATTCGTCAAGCCGAGGCGCGGCCCGAAGAGTTCGTCATCAGCGTCTTTGGTGGTGGCGACATGTTTCCCAGTGTCCGACGCCACGACGGTGTAGGCATCGGCGAGCTGAATGTGAATGCCGCCCGGCGGTTGATCAAGGCTCATGGCCTGCGCTGCGAGGTGTATCACGTGGGTGGCCAGGGCTATCGCAGCCTGGTGTTCGATGTGGCCAACGGTCGCTTGCAACTCAACCATACGGACTCGGCCCCAGGTCAGGTCGGGCCCCCGAGGAGTCGTGCAAGATGACGGATATCAAGGTATTGATTGTCGACGACTCGGCGGTGGTGCGTCAGGTATTGAGCGCGACCCTGGGCCAGGCCAGCGGGATCGAAGTCATCGGTGTTGCCGCTGATCCGCTGTTCGCCATGGAGAAGATGAGCAGGCAGTGGCCGGATGTGATCGTGCTGGATGTGGAGATGCCGCGCATGGACGGCATCACGTTCCTGAAAAAGCTGATGGCTGAACATCCGACACCGGTGGTGATCTGTTCGACCCTGACCGAGAAGGGCGCCAAGACCACCTTGCAGGCCCTGGCGGCGGGAGCAGTGAGTATTGTCACCAAGCCCCAGTCCAACCTGCGTCAGTTCCTGAACGACAGCACCGATGAGCTGATACATGCGGTCAAGGCCGCGGCCAAGGCCAATCTGAAGCGGGTCCTGGCTCCTGAGGTTCTGCCCAGGCTCACTGCCGACGCGATCCTGCCGGCGGGTAGCACAGCCATGGCACGCACGACCGAGAACATTGTCGCCCTGGGCACTTCCACTGGCGGTACCCAGGCCCTGGAGCAGGTGCTCCGAGTGTTGCCCCGGGTCTGCCCGGGCATTGTCATTGTCCAGCACATGCCGGAAAAATTTACCGCGGCCTTTGCCGAACGTCTCAACCAGGTCTGCGAGATCGAAGTCCGCGAGGCCCGCCACGGCGACCGGGTGATGCCGGGACGTGCATTGATCGCCCCAGGGGGCAGCCATATGTTGGTCAAGCGCAACGGCGCGCAGTATCAGGTGGATATCGTCGACGGTCCTCCCGTCAGTCGGCACCGGCCCTCGGTCGATGTGCTGTTCCGTTCGGTCGCTCGGGGCGCGGGCAGCAATGCCCTGGGAATCATCATGACCGGTATGGGCGATGATGGCGCCCGGGGTTTGAAGGAAATGCGCGATGCCGGCGCCAGGACCCTCGGGCAGGATGAACCGTCGTGCGTGGTTTATGGGATGCCGCGGGAGGCGCTCAAGCTGGGGGCGGTCGAGCGGGAGTTGCCGCTGGAGCAGATCGCCGGGGCGATCCTCGGCATCTGCGGGCACGTCCGCTGAGGGCCGCGGGGTCGGTTCAGACCAGCCCCTGGCTCAGGGCGTAACGCACCAGGTCGGTGCTGGTGGTGAAACACATCTTCTCCATCAACCGGGTCTTGTGGGTGCTTACGGTCTTGTTGCTGATCACCAGCTGTTCGGCAATCTGATTGACGCTCAGGCCCTGTGCCAGCATGCGCAGGATCTGGAATTCCCGTGTCGAAAGCGTTTGTGACGGGCTTTCAGGCGACAGGCCGCTGCTTTGCAGGGCGATCTGTTCCGCCAGTTCCGGGTCAAGGTAGCGGCCACCGCCGCTGACCTTGCGGATGGCGGCCAGCAGGGTCTCCGGATCGTGGTCCTTGGTCATGTAGCCCGAGGCCCCGGCGCGCAGTGCACGCTGGGCGATGTGGGCTTCGTTGTGCATGCTCAGGATCAGTATCGGCAGTTTGGGATAGTGGGCGTGGATACGTCCGATCAGATCCTCGCCGCTGCTTCCGGGCATGGTCATGTCGAGCAGCAACAGGTCGATCTCGGTGTGGCGCAGCAGGTCGAGGACCTGGGCACCGTTTTCCGCTTCGGCCACCACGCAAAAATCCTTGACAAGGGCGAACAGCTGCTTGAGGCCTTCGCGCATTATTCTGTGGTCGTCGGCTACCATCAATCGGATCATGATTCGTGGGTCCTTGAGTCGGGTACCTTCAGCTGTACGGTGGTGCCGCCGCCGATTTTGCTGGAAATATGGGTGGTGCCACCCAGGGTCAGGCCGCGTTCGCGCATGCCCAGCAGTCCGAGGGTTTTGCCGGAGAGCCCACGTTGCTCGAAACCCTTGCCGTTGTCGGTGATCTCCAGCGACCAGCCACTGGTGGTTTTTTCGAGGCTCACCGTGACTCGGGTCGCTTGGGCGTGGCGGGCAATGTTGGTCAGCGATTCCTGGGCGATCCGAAAGGCCGCGGTGGCAGCGGCATCCTCCAGTTGCATCGGTTGCCGGGGGAGTTGCAGGTCGCAGGCAATGCCCCATTGTTGCCTGAACGTGTCGGTCAGCCACTCCAGGGCGGCCACCAGCCCCATGTTGAGGATCGACGGACGCAGGCTGGTGGAGATGTTCCTCACCACCTGGACCGTCTGATCGATCAGTTGCAGCAGGCGCGTGACTTGCTCACTGAGCATCGGCACTTGTTCGCCGTACTGAAAGCGCAACAGCGAAGTGCCCATGCGGATTGCCGTCAGGTGCTGCCCCAATTCATCATGAATTTCCTGGGCAATCAGCTTGCGCTCCTCTTCCCGGGCACTTTCGCGGCTGGACATCAGTTGCCGGAGTTGATTGTTCAGCGCGGCCAGGCGTCGCTCGGCCACTCGTAGTTTGGAGATATCACGGACCACGGCCAGTACGGTGCTGATGCGCCCCTGGACGTCCTGTTCCGGAACCAGACTGATGTGGTAGACCCGTTGCAGGCGTTGGCGACCGTTGAGCAGATACTCATACTCCATAGGCTGGCCGCTTTCCACCGCTTCGATCAGCGTGTCCTGGAGCAGTTGGCTTTGCAGGTTGCGTGGCAGTATTTGCAGCAGGCGTTTGTGCAGTAATCCGGCCTTTGGTCGGTCAAGCCATCTTTCCAGCGCCGGGTTGATGAACAGCACTTTCCCCGACGGACTCAGGCGAGCGATACCGTCGGGGGAGTTTTCCACCAGGGTGCCGATTTCCTGTTGGCGGGCTCGTTCATTGCGCTGGATTTCCTTCAGGTCGGTGATATTTCGCGCAATGCATACCATGCGGTGCGGACGGCCGCTGGCATCGGCGATCGGCACCAGGTTGAAATGGATAATCAACGACCGTTCGCCACAGGGCAGGTGGGCATCGAGCTCGATGGGGGCACCGACGGCGATGCAGTGTTGGCAAATGGCGTCGACCACTTGCGCGGCCTCACTCGGCAACCAATGTTCCAGGGGTTGCCCTATGAGGTCCCCATGGCTTCTGGCGAGCATCTGGCAGAGTATCGGATTGGCCTCCAGGCAACTGAGCCGCTGGTTGGCATCGATGGACAGCAGGCAGAGCATGTCCTGGGTGTGATCGAAGACTTCGCGATAACGGCGTTCGCTTTGCGCAAGGTTGTCCAGGGCCGAACAACGCTCCCAGGCAATGGAACCTATGTGGCTGGCCATCTGCGCGTACTTGCGCTCTTGTTCAGGGAGGGGATGTTCGCCGTTGGTAAACAGCAGGATGACCCCAAGTGTCTGGCCCGCGCTGTTGACTACCGGTTCCAGCCAGCAGCCCCGATATCCGGCCAGCAGGGCCGGCGCGCTGAAACTCAGGTGCGTGGCGTCGGCCCTCAGGTCATCGATCAGCCGGCGTTGCTCAAAGAATCCCGGGAAACGGTTCAGGTCGGCGACCAGGCAGGCCTGGAGCGACTGCGGGACCACGGCTGGCGGGGCCAGGTTGTCGCCGTCTGGCTCTGTCTTGAAGGCGATTGCATTGCGAAAGTCCGGCGCCAGTACTTCCAGGTAGGTACTCAACAGTGGCAGCACGGTACGCAACGCACCGTCGGTGATCATCACCTGGAAAATCGCCGATCGGGCATTCTCCGCACGTTCCTGTTGCCGCAAGGAGCTCACATTCTGGGCCATGACCAGGATCCCGGAGATCTCTGCGTTTTCATCATGCTCCGTCGTCAGGTTGCACAGGAATGCCACGGAGTACCCGGAGTAGGGATCCTTGCTTTCCAGCAACCGTGTGGCCGGGATGCCGGTGGACAGGGTGTGTTGCAGATGTGCGCGAAACTCCTCGTCGATCGGTTGCGTGTGGGAGCCTTGTGACGCTGTGCGTTCGATGCCGGGAACATCGGGAAAGCCCCGGGTGCGTTCGAACTCGGGGTTGACGTAGATGCGTTGTCCAAGCCGGTTGTAGCGCAGGATGATATTGGGCGAGTTTTGTGCCAGGGAGCGGTACTTCTGTTCGTTGCTCAACAGGGCCTGGCGCAAGGCCAGGTGTTCGCTGATGTCCTCGAGTTGTGACACGAAGTAAAGGGCTTCGCCTTTCTGGTTACGGGCAACGCCGATGGTCAAGCGCGCCCACAGCGCGCTGCCGTCCTTGCGCAGGTAACGTTTTTCAAAAGTGACGCTTGAACACTGGCCCTGGATCAGCCTGGGTATTTCGTCCCGGCCAGCCTGAAGGTCGTCCGGGTGGGTCAGTTGCTGGAACGAGGTACCGCGCAGCTCTTCTTCGGTGTAGCCGAGCATCCGGCAGAGCATCGGGTTCGCGGCAATCCATTCGCCGCTCAGGCGTAGCAAGGCCAGGCCGGTGCCGGCGGAATCGAAGGCGAGGCGATAGTCTTGCTCGGCGGGGCCCAGCGGTAATCCTTCGGTTTTGTCAGGGCCTTGCGTGGGAGCGAGCTCTGCAGTAACGGCTGAGTCCATTCGCCTTTCTCCCGGTTATTTTGCCTGGAGCATAGCGCAAGCGCCCAGCGGTATGCACACCTGTTCGGTCTGGGGCGTGAGGTCGTTGATCCGTATCGGCAAGCAGGCCGATTGCGTCATGGCCCCCTTGCCGACGGAAGGACGTTTGGCCGCTTAGACAAACGTCTAAGGTATGAGCAGGGTGATATCAATGTGATGCTATGTTGTTGGCTCCACGCCGTCGAATATCTCGATGAAGGCCGCCCCGTTTTGGAGGATCAGCCCGCGCAGGTGGACCTGGTGTGCTTTTGTCGGTATCGGCAGCACCCGTTCCGACGGGACACTGGCCATGGGAGTGACGGATTTATGTTTTCCAAAGTCAATACTGAAAGTGAAATCGTCATTATCGATGATGTTTCGCTCAACCACCGGTTGTTGGAATCGTGTTTGCGGGCCTATGGGCTTCGCAACATCAGAACGTTTTCCGACTCCGCCGAAGGGCTGACCTGGCTCCAGTCCAACCCCTGGGACTTGTTGTTGCTGGACCTGTATATGCCGGCGCCCGATGGTTTCGAGATTCTTGATCGCCTCAAACAGCGCAGCCGGACCGAATCGCCGATCATTATCGTGACGGCCCTGAACGATCCGCAAAACCGGCGCAAAGGCTTGGAGATGGGCGCCAACGACTTCGTCTGCAAACCCATCGATCTGCCCGAGGTGCTGTTGCGAGTGCGCAGTTGCCTGGAGCTGGCCCAGGCCACCCGGTTGTTGCGCGAGGCCAATGTCGAACTGGAGCGCAAGGTCGAACGACGTACGGCCCAATTGGAGGCCAGCTACCAGGCGATCGCCAACAGTCTGGGTCGTGCTGCCAGTTATCGGGGCAACGATACGCTCAACCATGTCCGTCGCATCGGCGATTGCGCAGCCCTGTTGGCCAAGGCGGTCGGTATGTCCAGGCAATGGTGCGAGCTGATCCGTCTGGCGGCACCGATGCATGATGTCGGGAATATCGGCATAGAAGACGCGATATTGCGCAAGCCCGGGGTGCTGACGGCGCGGGAACGGGAAATCATGCAGGACCATCCGCGCATCGGTTATGAAGTCCTGCGCGACAACAACGGTTCCCCGGTCACCGACCTGGCGGCGGAGATTGCCCTGGCGCATCACGAGCGGTGGGATGGCACCGGTTATCCCAACCGGTTGCAAGGCGAGGCGATTCCTTTGTCAGCCCGGATCACGGCGATCTGTGATGTCTATGAAGCGCTCAGAATGCCACGTCCCTACAGGGAGGCGTGGAGCGCCGAGCGCTCGCAGGAATATCTTTGTGAACAGGCCGGCCGGCACTTTGATCCGCAGCTGGTGGATATTTTCTGCGGTCTGCTGGATGAGATCGAGGCTGAGCGACTACGCTCGCTCTAAAGAAAGTAATAGCGACGCCGACAATAATATTGACCCATATTGGCTTTGGGTCGGCTACCTGAAAGGGACGAGCGCTGCACGCCTTCACTGCGCAGACAGAGAGGCATTCCTATGATAATAAAGCTCCTGGCTACCCTGCGGACCCTCATGTCCGTGCCCCATGACAACCCCAAGCTGCTGCGGGCTCAGTACGTGGCCTTGTCGCGCCAGCTGCCGCTGATGTATCTGGTCTTGCTGCTCAATATGTGGGCGCTGGCCATCACTCACCTGACCACCGCCCCGTTGTGGCTGACATTCGTCATTCCGCTGGCCATGACGGTGGTCTGTTTGGCGCGCGCCTGCATGTGGTTGCGTAGCGCCGGGCGCTTGCCGGCCGATGTGCAGATCCTCGCCTCACTGCGGCGAACCAACCAGTTGGTGCCCTTTATCGCGGGCGCCTTCACATCCTGGTCCCTGGCCCTGTATCCCTACGGCGACGCCTATTCACAGTCACAAATCGCCTTTTTCATGGGCATTACGGTGATCGTCTGCATTTTCTGCATGATGCACCTGCGACCCGCGGCGCTGACCGCCACATTGGTGGTCAACGTCGCTTTCGTGGTCTTTTTCTCCTCTACCCACAACCCGGCCTTTATTGCCACGGCGGTGAATGTCCTGCTGGTGTCCCTGGCGATGCTGATCATCCTGCAGCATCACTACCATGACTTCACCCGGTTGGTGAATGTGCAGGCGCAGACCGAACAGCTGAGCAACGAGAACCTGCGACTGGCCAATCAGGACAGTCTGACCGGGCTGCCCAATCGGAGGCAGTTCTTCAGCACCCTGGAGAGCGCCATGCACCTGGCAATCACCAAGAAAAGGCGCCTCGCGGTAGGGATCCTCGATCTCGATGGATTCAAGCCGGTGAACGATCTCTACGGCCACAGCGTCGGTGACAAGATTCTGGTCATGGTCGGTCTGCGCTTGCGGCAATTGGCCGATGCAACGGTGCATGTGGCACGGTTGGGTGGGGATGAGTTTGCCCTGGTGCTCGAAGGCGATCTCAGTGACGAGGATTTGCAGGTGTTCGGCAAGACGGTGTGCGAGCGGTTGCACGTCGAGTTTCTGCTGGTCGATGTGCCGATCCAGATCGGCGCTACCCTGGGCATTGCCACATTTCCCGAGGGCGCGGCGAGTGCCATACAGCTTTTCGAATATGCCGACTATGCACTCTACCAGGGCAAGCGCCATAACCCGGGTTCGATGTGCCTGTTCTCGGCCAGCCATCGCGAGCAGTTGCACCGTGACGCCATCACCGAGCAGGCGCTGCGCAGGGCGGTGCTGGACAAGGAGTTTTTCGTGCTGTTCCAGCCGATTCTCGATTGCCGCAGCCGTGAGACGGTTGCCTTCGAGGCTTTGGCCCGCTGGAACAGCCCGGAGTTGGGCCTGGTATCCCCGGCGCAGTTCATCCCCATTGCCGAGCGCATCGGCCTGATCAATCGCCTCACGCTGCCGTTGTTGCGGCAGGCGCTGGGTATGGCGCGGTTCTGGCCTGAAGGCATACGGCTTTCATTCAATCTGTCGGTCCACGACTGCGGTTCCCACGACAATGTGCAGTCGATCATCGACGTGATCACGGTCAGTGGCTTCAATCCGGCGTATCTGGATCTGGAAATCACCGAAACCGTCGTCATGCAGGATATCCCTCAGGTGCAATCGGCGATCGGACGGTTTCGTCAATTGGGCTGCGGTATCTCGCTGGATGATTTCGGCACGGGGTATTCAAGCCTGAGCCAGCTGCATGCCCTGGCGCTGACGAAACTCAAGATCGATCGCAGCTTCGTTGCCGATATTCACATCAAGCCCGCGAGCTACAAAATCGTCAAGTCACTGCTGGCCTTGAGCCTCGACATGGAGTTGGAATGCGTGGTCGAGGGGATCGAGACCCAGGAGGAACTCCAGGCCCTGTGCAGCCTGGGGTGCATGCAGGTGCAGGGGTTTCTTTTCAGCCGTCCGGTGGCTTTCGCCGACACCCTGGACTGGTTGGCGCAGGCTGAGGTGCGGCGGCAATGGGCGGCCGGACAGGTGCTGGATTCAGCATGAGCGGATCTTCGACGGCGTATTGTCACGTGCCCACGGGCGTCTGTTCAGGGCTGGTCCACAGACCTTTCTTCGGCAGGCGCGGAGCCTGCTATCCGAGCCGCCAGGCGAGCTTTGGCGGCTTGTTGGGCGGTGACAATCGCCTTGGCATCTTCACGTTCGAGGAAGCGCGCCATCGACTCGTCGCGCTGGGCTTGCATGCGTGCAGTCACCCGCGAACTACCGCCTTCGGCGAATGCCGAGACCGGGACGCTCAACAAGGTGACGCTCAACAATGCGCTGAGGAGCTTCATGGGAACTCTGCATGAGTGATGGGGAGTATGAACAGGGTAGTGGCCGCGCAGCGCTCGTGGTCTGAGCGCTGATGGATCGGCCTGCTCCCTGCGATCTGAATTATATGACAGGTTACTGCCAGTTTTCGAAGGGTCAATGCGTCAGCGTAGCACCCTCAGCGTAACCAGATCTCACTGACTGAGTGGTCAGACGCCTTGCGCAACACCAGGTCGGCGCGTTCGCGGGTCGGCAGGATATTTTCCAGCAGATTGACGCGGTTGATGTCCCGCCAGATCTGGCGCGCGGCTTCGGGGGCTTCCTCGGGCGTCAGGTCGGCCAGTTTGCGGAAATAGGCACCGCGGGCGCGGAACGAGGTCTTCTGCAGCATCAGGAACCGCGCCACGTACCAGTGCTCGATATCTTGTTCATCGGCATCCAGGTACACCGAGAAATCGAAGAAGTCGGAGACGATGGTCGAGGGTTTCAGCCCGTCGACGCCATCGGTTTGCAGCACGTTGAGGCCTTCGAAGATCAGGATGTCCGGCTGGTCGATCACCTGGAACTGGTCGGGCACGATGTCGTAGCTGACATGGGAGTAGATCGGCGCCTCGATATTGTGCTCGCCGGCTTTCACCGCTGCCAGGAACTTGACCATGTGCTTGCGATCGTAGCTTTCTGGAAAACCCTTGCGGTGCATGATGCCATCGGCCACCAGCTTGCTGTTGGGGTAGAGGAAGCCGTCGGTGGTGACCAGGGCGACGTTGGGGTGATCCGGCCAGCGCGCCATCACCGCCTGCAGCACGCGGGCAAAGGTGCTCTTGCCGACCGCGACGCTGCCGGCGATGGCAATGATGTAAGGACCACGGTGGGTCGGGCGGCTGAGAAAGGTATCGCGGATGCCTGTCAGTTGGCGGGCGGCGCCAATGTGCAGGTTGATCAGCCGCGACAGGGGCAGATAGACATCGGCGACATCTTCCAGGGAGACGTCTTCGTTCACGCCGCGTAATGCCGACAGGTCTTCTTCCGAGAGGGTCAACGGCGTGCTGGCACGCAGTTCCGCCCACTCGTTGCGGGTCATTACGAGGTACTCATCGGATCTCATCGGTTGCCATCCAGGCCTCTTCAATGGGCGGATTATCCAACGCTTTGCCCCCACTTGTCCGAAGATCAGAATAATCTTTTGAATTCATTGGATATTCTGTAGCCTTGCGGCGCTGCAAAGCAGTCCATGCCTGATGGATTCACTCTCCCGGTCCATACGTTGCACCTAATATCCCGTCTCGGAAAGGGACGGGGGCCGGGGTATACTCGACTTTCGCGCTCTCGCGCTTGCAGGTCTTGCGAACATGACGCAGATTTCCGAACGCCTTCTGGTTCAAGCCCACCTTGATGCCAAGCAACCCAAACCCCTGAGTGCCGCCGAAGAGGCGCAGTTGCGGGCCGATATCGCCGCCGAGCTCAAGGCCCGGGATGCGGTGCTGGTGGCTCACTTCTATTGCGATCCGGTGATCCAGGCGCTGGCCGAGGAGACCGGCGGCTGTGTCTCCGACTCCCTGGAAATGGCCCGTTTCGGCGCCGCCCATCCGGCCAAGACCGTGCTGGTGGCGGGTGTGCGCTTCATGGGCGAAACCGCCAAGATCCTCACCCCGGAAAAACGCATCCTGATGCCGACCCTGGAAGCGACCTGCTCGCTGGACCTGGGATGCCCGGTGGACGAGTTTTCCGCGTTCTGCGACCAGCATCCCGAGCGCACGGTGGTGGTCTATGCCAACACCTCGGCGGCGGTGAAGGCACGGGCCGACTGGGTGGTGACCTCCAGTTGCGCGCTGGATATCGTCGAAAGCCTGATGGACAACGGCGAAACCATCATCTGGGCGCCGGACAAGCACCTGGGGCGTTATATCCAGAAGGAAACCGGCGCCGATATGTTGCTCTGGGACGGCGCCTGCATCGTTCACGAGGAGTTCAAGTCCAAGCAGTTGGAGGACATGAAGGCGCTGTATCCCGAGGCGGCGATCCTGGTGCACCCCGAATCGCCGGAGTCGGTGATCGAACTGGCCGATGCGGTGGGTTCCACCAGCCAGTTGATCGCGGCGGCGCAGCGTCTGCCGAACAAGACCTTTATCGTGGCCACCGACCGCGGCATTTTCTACAAAATGCAGCAGTTGTGCCCGGACAAGGTCTTTATCGAGGCGCCGACCGCCGGTAATGGCGCGGCGTGCCGCAGTTGCGCGCATTGCCCGTGGATGGCGATGAATACCCTGGAGCGCACCTTGCAGTGCCTGCGCGAGGGCAGCAATGAGATCTTCGTCGACCCGGCGGTGATTCCCCGCGCGGTTCGCCCGCTCAAGCGCATGCTGGATTTCACCCAGGCGGCGCGGATGAAACTGGCGGGGAATGCCTGAGAGGCATTTGGCGACGGCTCACCCCTGTAGGAGCGAGCTTGCTCGCGATGGACGTCAACGATAACGCAGGGCACCTGATACCCCGCAGTGCCTGGGTTACCATCGCGAGCAAGCTCGCTCCTACAGGGGGCGGATGTTGTCAGCCGCCCATCAAGTCCTTGACCATGCGCTCCTGATCAATCAACTCCTTCTGGCGCGCATCGATGCGTGAAGCCAGTTGGAAGTTCGGCGCGCGGCGCTTGGCGAAGTCCAGCTGCTGGATCGCCTGCTTGAAGTCGCCGACCAAGGCAAAATACTCGGCTCGCGCCTGGTGCAGGCCGATGATATTGCCGGACTGGCCACGGGTTTCGGCGAGCTGATACCAGACATCCGGATCGTCCTGGCGAGTCTTCAACAGGTCGTCCAGGCCCTTTTCCGCCTCGGTCGGACGATTCTGCTTGATCAGCAGGTCGATGCGTTCCTGCTTCAGCGGGTAGCTGGCGGGATATTGCAGCAGCATCTTGTCGGTCCGTTGCAGGGCTTCGGGGAACCGGCTGGCCGCCGTGTCCAGGTCGATCTGGGCCAGGTTGTAGGTGATGTCGTTGGGTGACTTGTCCAGCAGTGGCTTGAGGGTCGCCCGGGCCTCGTTCAACTGCGTACCTTTGATCTGTGCGATAGCCAGGCCATAACGCGCCACGTCGGACTTGGGATTCTCGTCCAGTTGCGCACGGAAGCGCTTGGCCGCCAACCCTGGCGAGTCTTCGTAGGACAGTATCACCCTGGCCCGAATCAACTGATAACGCAGGCTGTCCTCGATACCGCCGGGCTTGGATTGCTCGGCGCGGTTGCGGGTGTCGGCGATCCGTGACTCGGTGACCGGGTGGGTCAGCAGGAATTCCGGTGGCTTGGCGTCGAAGCGGTAGATGCGCATCAGGCGCTCGAACATGGTCGGCATCGAGCGTGGGTCGTAACCGGCTTTTTCCAGGGTGAGGATGCCGATGCGGTCGGCTTCCTGTTCGTTCTGACGGGAGAAACGCTGTTTTTCCTGGAACGCCGCGGCCTGGGTGCCGGCAATGGTGGCAATACCGGCATCACCGCCGCCCGCCGCCGCGATGACGATCCCGGTCAGCAGTGCCGCCATCATCGGCAATTGCATGCGTTGCTGGGCTTCCACGCCCCGGGCGAAGTGGCGTTGTGACAAGTGCGCCAGTTCGTGGGCCAGTACCGCGGCGTATTCGCCCTCGGTCTGGGCGTTGAGGAACAGGCCGCCGTTGATCCCGACAATCCCGCCGGGCGCGGCGAAGGCGTTGAGCTGGTTGCTGTCGATCAGGATGAACACCAGGCGATGGTCCTGGACCTGGCTGCTTTCCGCCAGTTTATAGACGGTGGTCTCGACGTAATCCTTGAGCTGCGGGTCATTGAGTAGCTTGACCTCGCTGCGCAGCAGGCTCAGCCAGGCACGGCCCAGCTGGAATTCCTGTTGCGGGGAGACAATGGCGGAACTGGCGTCGCCGAGTGACGGCAGGTCGTCGGCGAAGCCTGGAGAGGCGAGCAGGCAAGCGAGCGTCAACAGGGTGGGGCGCAGAAAGGTCATGCACAGGGCTCTGAGTCGGCAAAGTCCTTACTGTAGCCGGACACCGGGCCTGCGACCAGAGCTGCTTCCACTTGGGGTATCCTAGGCGCTTCGAACCGACCATCCGGCAGCGCGCCAGGAGTGAAGCAATGACCGAAGTTGTAGAGCACGATGCCGAGCTGGACGCCAGTGGCCTGAACTGCCCGCTGCCGTTGCTCAAGGCCAAGCTGGAACTCAATCGCCTGGCCAGTGGCGCGGTGCTCAAGGTCATTGCCACCGACGCCGGATCGCAGCGCGATTTTCGGACTTTCGCCAGGCTTGCCGGACATATCCTGATTCATGAAGAGGAAGCGTCCGGCGTTTATCGTTACTGGTTGCGCAAGGCCTGACGCAGCGCGTCGGCTCAGGCCTTGTTCAGCGCCTGGGCTGCCGCCAGTACCGCGTCGACGTGGCCCGGAACCTTCACGCCGCGCCATTCCTGACGCAACACACCGTTTGCATCGATCAGGAAAGTGCTGCGGTCCACGCCCAGGTATTCCTTGCCGTAGAGCTTCTTCAATTTGATCACGTCGAACAGCTGGCAGACGGCTTCGTCCTTGTCGCTGATCAGTTCGAAGGGGAATTCCTGCTTGCCCTTGAAGTTCTCGTGGGACTTCAGGCCGTCGCGGGATACGCCGAAGACTTCGGTGTTGGCGGCCTGGAAGGCGCCGTACTGGTCACGAAAGCCCTGGCCCTCGGTGGTGCAACCCGGGGTGCTGTCCTTGGGGTAGAAATAGATCACCACCTGCTTGCCCTTGAGGTCGGCGAGGCTGACGGTCTGCCCGCTGGTGGCCTGGGCCTGGAAATCGGCGACGGGTTGATCGAGAACGACGGCCATGGGGGTTTCCTTACATTGGGTTCTGTGGGCGCCACGGTTCGATCAGGGCGTCGAGGTTCATCGCGTCGGCGAAGTCCAGGAACTGATCGCGCAACCAACTGATCTGCACGCCGGCAGGCAGGGTCACGGTAAAGGTGGCGTTGAGCATGGTGCCGCCGGTCTGGGGCGCCAGGTAGGTGTCGCAGGTCAGGTTTTCCAGCTCGACGTTGTGGTCCATGAAGAACTGGCACAGCTCGTTGATGATGTCCGAGCGGTAGGCCGAGCTGACATAAGCGACGTACGGCAGTGCCTGGGGACGGCTTTCCAGGGCGCCGCTGCGCACCACGCTGACAATGAAGGCGTGCTTCTTCGCCAGGTTCGGCAGGCCGGCTTCCAGGCGCGCCAGGGCGTCCCAACTGCCGGAAATCTGCAGGACCAGCGCGCTGTACTCGCCATGGCGGGTCAGGCGTGAGGTTACGACGGCGCAGCGATTTTCATGGCTGGCGCGGCACAGGACGTTGGTCAGCTCCATGGGGTTGGCGCCGAGGGCACTGATAACAAGGAATTGTTCGCGGACTGTGGGGGTGGACATGCAGCATTCCTAAAGCGATGAGCGGTCAGTACCTTGGGGGCGGTCAGGGGCTGGGTTCGGGGATCCGGATGCGGGTGGCGAGGCCTGGAATCGAGCGCTGGTGCCGGTTGCCGTCTCGCAGGGGACGGGCGGCGGCCAGGCCGGAGCGGGCTTCGGGCAGCGAAAATGGAGACTGGAACCCGGCACTTGAGCGACTCAGTACCGATCAAAGTCTGAAGGGTAGCGAAAACCTGCGCTCAGGGGAATGCTCATAGACAGTACTTCGCTTGTACAAGCCTGATGGCGCCAGTACCATTACCGCTCTCTTTTTCCGGCAGGAGCGGTTGCATGATTGCGGGCAGTATGGTGGCACTGGTCACACCCATGGATGCACAGGGTCGTCTTGACTGGGACAGCCTGAGCAAACTGGTGGACTTCCACCTGCAAAACGGCACCAACGCCATTGTCGCGGTCGGCACCACAGGTGAGTCGGCCACTCTCGATGTGAACGAGCATATCGAAGTGATTCGTCGCGTGGTCGACCAGGTGGCAGGTCGTATCCCGGTGATTGCCGGTACGGGCGCCAACTCGACGCGTGAGGCGATCGAACTGACCACCAATGCGAAAACCGCCGGCGCCGACGCGTGCCTGCTGGTGACCCCTTATTACAACAAGCCGACCCAGGAAGGCCTGTACCAGCATTTCCGCACCATCGCCGAAGCTGTCGACATCCCGCAGATCCTCTACAACGTTCCAGGCCGTACTGCGTGTGACATGCAGGCCGAGACCGTGATTCGCCTGTCGAGCGTGCCGAACATCATCGGCATCAAGGAAGCCACCGGTGACCTGGCGCGAGCCAAGGCGATCCTGGCTGGCGTGAGCAGTGATTTCCTGGTGTATTCCGGTGATGACGCCACCGCGGTCGAGCTGATCCTGCTCGGCGGCAAGGGCAATATCTCGGTGACCGCCAACGTTGCACCCCGTGAAATGAGCGCGATGTGCGCCGCCGCCATGGCTGGCAAGGCCGATGAGGCCCGGGCGATCCACGAAAAACTGATGCCGCTGAACAAGACCCTGTTCATCGAATCCAACCCTATCCCCGTGAAATGGGCGCTGCATGAGATGGGCTTGATGCCGGACGGTATCCGTCTGCCGCTCACCTGGCTCAGTGCTGCCTGTCACGAACCGCTGCGGCAGGCCATGCGCCAGTCCGGCGTCCTGGTTTAATTGAGGAAATACCCCGCATGAAGCGATTGGCCGGACTTTCTGCACTTGCCTTGATTATCTCCAGCACCAGTGGCTGCGCCTGGCTGTGGGGCCCGGAAGGATATTTCCGCGACCGCGGCAGCGACTACCTGGACTCGAAACAGACGCCGACGATGCAATTGCCAGCGGATGTCAGCACCAGCAAGCGTCTTGACCCGCTGCTGCCGATTCCACGCAACGTCGCCGACGACACCGCCAAGGGGCCGTTCGAAGTGCCACGTCCGCTGCCTTTGCAGGCTGCGGCCAGCGCCAGCGACTACAGCCTGCAGAAAAGCGGCGACACGCGTTGGGTAATGGCCCAGCACACCCCGGCCGAAGTCTGGCCAGTGGCTTTGCAGTTCTTCCAGGACAACGGTTTCCGGATCGACGCGCAACGCCCACAGACCGGTGAATTCACCACGGCCTGGCAGCGTTCCGACGAACTCTCGGCGGCCATGGGCAAGCGCCTGGCGGCGGGTGACAACGAAACCCGCGTGCGGGTTCGTATCGAGCCGGGCGTGCAGCGCAATACCAGTGAAGTCTACGTGGTCAGCGCCCAGCGCCCGGCTGGTAGCACCGCCAACGTCGATTTCACCCCGCATTCGGTCAACCTCGGCCTGGATTCGGCCCTGGTCGACGAAATGCTCTCGAGCATGAGCCGCAGCGCCGAGAAGGGCGGTTCGGTGTCCTTGCTGGCCGCGCGTGATTTCGATACCCCGAGCCGTGTCGCCCTGAGCCAGGACGGCAGCGGCAACCCGGTGCTCAACGTCGGTGAAGACCTCGACCGTGCCTGGTCGAGTGTCGGCCGTGCGCTGGAGCGGGGCGAGTGGCGTGTCGAAGACATCAACCGCAGCCTGGGTCTCTATTACATCAACCTGGCGGAAAAAGCCGAGAAGAAGAACGACGAGCCTGGTTTCTTCGCCCGTCTGTTCGGCAGCAAGCCGAGCAAGGAAGAGATCGAAACCCGTGCCGTGCGTTATCAGGTTCGCCTGAGCAAGGTCGGCGACAACGTCCAGGTCACCGTCGAGAAAGACATCAACACCGTGGCACCGGCCGATGTGGCCCGTCGGGTGTTGGGCGTGATTCAAGACAACCTGGGCTGATCGGTGCGCTTTGCCGTTCTCGGCAGTGGTAGCCAAGGGAACGGCACGCTGATCGCCAGTGAAGACACGCTGATCCTGGTCGATTGTGGTTTCTCGCTACGGGAAACCGAGCGGCGTCTGGCGCGCCTTGGGGTGAGCCCGACGCAACTGAGCGCGATTCTGGTGACCCACGAACATGCCGACCACGTGCATGGCGTGGGTTTGCTGTCTCGGCGCTACAATCTACCGGTGTACCTGAGCCGTGGCACCTTGCGCGGCCTGCGCAAGCCTATCGAACCCGCGGGTTTCGTGGTGGGTGGCGAGACCTTGCGGATTGGCGGCTTGAGCATCGAAGTGGTGTCGGTGGCCCACGATGCCCTTGAGCCGACGCAATATGTGTTCAGTGACGGTCGGCGGCGTTTCGGCCTGCTGACCGACCTGGGTTCCTATTGTGGCAGGGTCATGGACAGCTACAGTGGTCTCGATGCCTTGATGATCGAGTCCAACCATTGCCGCGACCTGCTGGGTCGTGGGCATTACCCGGCCTTTCTCAAGCAGCGGGTCGGTGGTGAACTGGGACATTTGAACAACCACCAGGCCGCGAGCCTGGTGGCCGAGTTGGGCTGGCAAGACCTGCAACACCTGGTACTGGCTCACCTGAGCAGCAAGAACAACCTGCCGCAGCTGGCCCGGCAATGTTTTGTCGACACCCTTGGGTGCGACCCGGACTGGCTGCAATTGGCCGATCAAGATTCAGGGCTCGACTGGCGACATATCGCCTGGCCCAACAACTTAACAAGCGGAGCCCATCATGGAAAAACGTGAAGAACTCTACCGCGGCAAAGCCAAGTCGGTTTACAAGACCGACGACGCCGACCGTTTGATCCTGTTGTTTCGCAACGACACCTCGGCGTTCGACGGCAAGCGCATCGAACAGCTGGACCGCAAGGGCATGGTGAACAACAAGTTCAACGCCTTCATCATGCAGAAGCTCGAAGCGGCCGGTATCCCGACCCAGTTCGACAAACTGCTGGGCGACAACGAATGCCTGGTGAAGAAACTCGACATGATCCCGGTGGAATGCGTGGTGCGTAACTACGCGGCCGGCAGCCTGGTCAAGCGTCTGGGTGTGGAAGAGGGTTTGAAGCTCAACCCTTACACCTTCGAACTGTTCCTCAAGGACGACGCCAAGGGCGACCCGTTCATCAACGAATCCCACGTCGTGGCGTTCGGTTGGGGCACTGCCGAGCAATTGGCGAAGATGAAAGAGCTGTCGCTCAAGGTCAACGAAGTACTGAGCCAGCTGTTCGACGACGCTGGCCTGCTGCTGGTGGACTTCAAGCTGGAATTCGGCGTATTCCACGGCCAGATCGTCCTGGGCGACGAGTTCAGTCCGGACGGCTGCCGCCTGTGGGACAAGGAAACACGCAAGAAGATGGACAAGGACCGCTTCCGCCAGGGCCTCGGTGATGTCATTGAAGCCTACGAAGAAGTCGCCAAGCGTCTGGGCGTACCGCTGTAATCGACGCAAGCATCTGATAGCACGTAATTTTTTTGCAGTTGGGGCTTCGCTTCCGGCAAAAGTGTTGTTATGATGCGCGCCGTTGGAGAGATGCCAGAGTGGCCGAATGGGACGGATTCGAAATCCGTTGTACCTTCACCGGTACCTAGGGTTCGAATCCCTATCTCTCCGCCATTATTAAATACGACTAAGCCCCTGAAAAATTTGAAGTTTTCAGGGGCTTTTTCGTTTCCGACGATTAATTTAGGGCAATTTTAGGGCAGAAGCTGCGTGCCCTATACCGTTTTAGTCTGTTCTAAACCCAAGCACTTTTGAAACGATAGGGTGTGCGTCATAGTGCTGTTGATTCAATATTTGTCCGCGCAACCGTCCCTTCGTCGTCTAGACACGTCCCTTGTTGCGTTCCTACACTGAGGCGCAATCGAGGACCAGGGGTCACAGATGAACCGCAACGAATTGCGCAAGGCTGACATCAACCTGATGGTGGTCTTCGAAACACTGATGCTTGAACGCAATGTGACGCGGGTCGCGGAGAAGCTGTTTCTCGGCCAGCCGACCATCAGTTCGGCGCTCAATCGCCTGCGGGTGATGTTCAACGATCCGCTGTTTATCCGTGTCGGCCATCGCATGGAGCCCACCGCGCGGGCCGAGGAGATCATCCAGCACCTGTCACCGGCGCTGGATTCGCTGTCGAATGCCTTGAGCCTGACCCACGACTTCGACCCGGCCAGCAGCACCATGACCTTTCGCATCGGCCTGTCGGACGATGTCGAGTTCGGCTTGTTGCCGACGCTGCTGCGAGCCTTGCGCCAGGAAGCGCCGAATGTGGTGATCGTGGTCCAGCACGTCGACTACTGGCGTATTCCCGACCTGTTGGCCTCCGGCGACATTACCGTGGGCATCAGCCAGACCCGCGGTTTGCCGGCCAATGCCAAGCGCAAGCTGTTGCGCCATATCCAGCCGATGATCCTGCGCGCCGACGCCTCGACGGCGCCCTTGAGCCTCGATGAGTACTGCGCGCGGCCGCATGTCCTGGTGTCCCACACCGCCAATATCAGCAGTCTGGCCGATGAGTGGCTGGCGGAAATCGGCCGCAAGCGTCATGTGGTGCTCTCGGTGCCGCAATACAGCGCCTTGCCGGCCCTGCTCGCGGGCACCGATCTGGTCGCCAGCCTCCCGGATTACACGGCCAAGGCCATGGCAGCGTCAGGGTTGCTGTTTGACGAACCGCTACCGTTCAAAGTGCCGAACCTGGACCTGTCGATGGTCTGGCTCGGGATCGTCGATACCGATCCGGCCGAGCGTTGGCTGCGTTCACGGCTTGAGCATTTCATGAGTGATCGCCAGCCCCTGGTGCCTTGAGGGGGCCGGTCGCCCTGGCGGGTTGGCTCAGGTGGGTTGCACCACCAGTTCCACGCCCAGGGCGTCAACCAGCTTGAGCAGGGTGTCGTAGCGGGGTTTGGCTCCGGGAGCGAGGGCCTTGTAGAGACTCTCGCGACCCATGCCGGAGTCGCGGGCAACCCGTGTCATGCCACGAGCCTTGGCAACAGCCGCCAGTGCCGCGAGAAATACGTCGGGATTCTTGTCTTTCAGGGCCACGTTGAGCAGTTCGGCAATGGTTGCCTCGTCGCTCAGGTAATCACTGGCCTCAAAGGGTTTCAGCGTGGTCATGTTCGATCACCTCGTTCGATCTCGCTCAGGATCAGCCTGGCGTGTTTGATGTCGCGTTTTTGCGATGACTTGTCGCCCGCACACAACAGCAGAATCAGAATTTCACCCCGGCGAGCGAAATAAACGCGATAGCCAGGACCTGTATGAATACGCATTTCACTGACCCCGTCGGTGACCCTCTTGGTATCGCTCAGCGCGCCGAATTGCGCCGAGATCAGGCGGGAGAGGATGCGTGCCTTGGCGATGGGGTCTTTCAATCGCCGCAGCCAATCGTCAAACACCTCGGTAGTGACCAGGGTGTGTGTTGGTTTCGAGTGTAGTAGTTCGGATACGATTTTCAAAGTCTTTACGCCGTTTTTTTACCTTGACCCTTCTGTATTTGGTCCAGGAGCAGCCGGCGCGCCAATGCGCTATCGTTTCACGATCTTTCCCGAAGGCCGCGTGCTATATCTGTGTGCCTTCCTATTCCGCTGTTTTGGAGCCTGTAGATGCCTCACGTTTTCCTGGAATACACCCCCAACCTGACTGAATTCGACGCCGACAAGGCGTTGCTGCGTATCAACCATGCGTTGGTGGCATCCGGGCAGTTCGGCGCCGAGTTCGACATCAAGAGCCGGGCCATGGAACTGGGGGCGTTTCGCGTGGGGACAGCGCTGGGCGAGCGCGGCTTCGTGCATGTGAAGCTGGCGCTGTTGAGCGGGCGCTCGGCACAGATCAAGAAACAACTTTCCGAGAGCCTGCTGGCTGGATTGAAGGATCTTGGTGATTGGCCGGAAGGTATTGAAGTACAGCTTTCGGTGGAAGTGGTGGATCTGGATCGCGAGTCCTACGCCAAGGTTGCGATCTGATCAGGCGATAAAACCCATTGCGGGTGTGAGCCTGTGAAAAGGCCAGGGCTGCATTCAGCCCTGGCCTTGTCGTTTTATCAGAACGGTTTGGTTGGCAGGTACTTGCCATCCAGAGTGATGACCGCGCGCGAGCCGCCGTCCGGGTCATCGACCTTCTTGATATCCAGCTTGAAGTTGATGGCACTGATGATGCCGTCGCCGAACTGTTCGTGGACCAGGGCCTTCAAGGTGGTGCCGTAGACCTGGATCATTTCGTAGAAACGATAGATCGTCGGGTCGGTCGGGACGCCATTGCCAATGCTGCCGCGCAACGGCACGCTTTGCAGCAGGCGACTGGCGTCCTGGTCCAGGCCGAGTTTTTCACAGACCACGTTGGCGGCGCTGGCAGGAAGCGGGTGCTGGCCGAGCAGGGCGGCGGTGACGAAGGCCAGGCTCAGGCCGGTGCCGTCGGTCAGGTCCTGCCAGGTCAGGTTCAGGCGCTGCTTGGCGTCGATGATGGTGTCGGCCAGGGCCAGGCGTGGAGCTTGTGCGAATTGGGACTGCAACATGGTGATTTCCTCGTTTTCGTCAGTAGGATTCAGATCAGGCAACTTGTGGCGGTTGTGTCGACAGCGCGCAGGCCTGCGGCTGTTCGGCAAGTGAGACAAAACGACCGGTACTGCCGTCGAGGGCCGCGATGGAGCCGCTCTCGATGTCGTACACCCAGCCATGCAGGTTCAGCCGACCTTGTTCCAGCGCCAGGGCGACCGACGGGTGAGTCTTCAGGTTAGCCAACTGGGCGATCACGTTTTCCCGCACCAGGGCATCCAGTCGCGCCTCGGCCGAGACATGGTTGCGGGCGGCGTTGATGACCTTGGCCGACTCGGCATGACGTAGCCAGTTGGCCACCGCCGGCAGGTGATCGAGGCATTTGCAGGTGGAGATCGCCGTCATCGCACCGCAATCGGAGTGGCCGCAGATCACGATATCGCGCACTCCCAGTACCGCCACCGCGTACTCCACCGTGGCCGAGACGCCGCCCGGCTCCGGGCCGTAGGACGGCACGATATTTCCGGCATTGCGGATCACGAACAGATCGCCGGGTTCCTGCTGGGTCAGCAGTTCCGGTACCACCCGGCTGTCCGAGCAGGTGACGAACAGGGTAGCGGGGCTCTGGGTGGTTGCCAGTTGCTTGAACAGGGCGCTGCGGGTTGGAAAGGCTTCGCGCTGGAACTTCAGGAATCCGTCGATGATGGCTTGCATGATGTGTCTCCTTGCGTGTGGCTGATGGGGCAAGGATGGAAGTTTTCAGGCATAGCGTCCAAGACCGGCTTATTATGAAAGCTATAAGTCTTGCCTATAGTTGAGTGCCCGATGCTGCTGCGTCATATCCGTTACCTGCTGGCCGTCGCCGACCACCGCAATTTCACCCGGGCCGCCGAGGCCCTGCATGTCTCCCAGCCGACCTTGTCCCAGCAGATCCGGCAACTCGAGGACAGCCTCGGGGCGGCGCTGTTCGACCGCTCGGGACGCAGCATCCGCCTGACCGATGCCGGCGAGGCCTATGTGCGTTTTGCCCGTTTGGCCCTGCAGGACCTGGAGGCGGGCAAGCGGGCGATGCACGATGTGCAGGATCTGAGTCGCGGCAGTCTGCGCCTGGCCATGACGCCGACCTTCACGGCGTACCTCATTGCGCCGCTGTTGCATCGCTTCCACAGTCTTTACCCGGGCATCACCCTGAGTGTCGAGGAAATGACCCAGGATCGCCTGGAGGCCGCGTTGGCCGAGGACCGGCTGGATATCGGCATTGCCTTTACCGGGATGCACCTGGCGGATATCCAGGGTGAAGCGCTGTTCAGCGAAACCTTGAGCCTGATGGTGGGTGCGGCTCATCCGCAGGCGACGGGCAAGACCCTCACTGTCGATGAGCTGGAGCGGCAGTCGCTGGTCCTGCTCAGCCAGGATTTCGCCACGCGCCAGCACATCGACCTGTATTGCCGTCAGCACGGTATCGTGCCGCGCATCGCCATCGAGGCCAACTCCATCAGTGCGATTGTCGAACTGGTCCGCCGTGGTCAGTTGGCGACGATCCTGCCCGCGGCCATTGCCCTCGAACAGCCGGGGCTGGTGGCGCTTGAGCTGACGCCAGCGCTGCCACAACGCACGGTGGCCCTGCTCAGTCGCCGGGGGGCCTGGCGCAGTGCGGCCTGCCAGGCGTTCGCGACGCTGGCGGGGCAGTGGCGCACAAGCACGGGATGATTGCCTGCTTTATGCTCAAGCTGTTCGACGACCTGGCCGGCACCGGGCTGCACATGCACGTCAGCTAATGACGGTCCGGTAATCTGTTGAACAATAAGGGCGGGAATTTTTCACGAAATATTGATGCGTGCCTGACTAAGGTTCGAAGCGTTGTCGAGCGAGTGTTTTGGGCTCCCGGCACCCCCTCAAACCGATCCCGTGTGTTCGACCCGCCCGGCACAGGTCCACCCCCGAGAGTTTGCAAGTCATGCCTGCGCAGCCACCCTCAACCGATGAGCTTGAACTTGCCCGCCAGCATGCACGCGAGCATGCCCGGGCTCGCCTGGAGAAGTCTCCCGACGGCCTGATCCGGCGCCTGGGGTTGGCGCGGGAAAAACAGTGGGTGCGCCAGGCGCTGAAGCTGGCCGGCGAGCCCGGCTTGGTCCTCGATCTGCCCAGCGGTACCGGACGTTTCTGGCCGGTGCTGGCCGAGCGCGGCAACCGGGTGATCCTTGCGGCCGACCCTTCGCAGGAAATACTGGATCAATGCGCGGTCCATCATCCCGTCGATCTGCTCCAACGGGTCAGGACCTTCCAAAGCTCGGTGTTTGCCATCGGCTTGCCTGAGAATGCGGTGGACTGCATTTTCTGTATGCCGTTGTTCCAGCATCTGGGCGACAGAGAGCACCGGCTGGTGATCCTGCGTGAGTTCCACCGGGTCAGCCGCGACACTGTGATCCTCTCGTTATGGATGGACGGCAAGGTCATGGCCTGGCATCGGCGGCGTCAGGCTCAGGCGTATGGCCAGGACTCGCAACGCGTGCTGTTCGGCAAGGCGCTGGTCGAAGGGGAATTCCGCGAAGCCGGCTTTGACATCATTGGTCACCGCGACTTCTTTCCGGGTTACGCCATGCGTCGCCTCTATGTGCTGCGCAAGAACAGTTGATCCTGGCGTGAACACTTCAAATCGCTAAGTAAGACTATTCTTTTCGTTCAGTCAGCTCTTTCGTCTCGGCACTTGCAGAGTGAGTGCTCGCAAACCCCGGTGGCGAGATATACTGCGTGCCATTCTTCAAGGGAGAGCCGTGTGGCCATCGATATTCACTGGATTCGCGACAACGATAGCCTCGGTCGGCATTGCGCCCAATGGCAACAGTTACCCTTTGTAGCCCTCGACACCGAATTCATGCGGGTCGACACCTTTTATCCGATTGCCGGACTGATCCAGATCGGTGACGGCGAGCGTGCCTACCTGATCGACCCCCTGACCATCGACCAGTGGCAGCCCCTGGCGGCGTTGCTCGAAGACCCGGCCGTGGTCAAGGTCGTGCACGCCTGCAGTGAAGACCTCGAAGTGCTGTTGCGCCTGACCGGTAGCCTGCCGGTGCCGCTGTTCGACACCCAGCTTGCCGCCGCCTACCTGAACCTCGGTTTTTCCATGGGCTATTCGCGCCTGGTGCAGGAAGTCCTGGGTATCGAGCTGCCCAAGGGTGAGACCCGTTCGGACTGGTTGCAGCGTCCGCTGTCGGAAACCCAGGTCAGCTACGCCGCCGAAGACGCCGTGCACCTGGCCGAGGTCTACACCCGCCTGCGCCCGAAGCTGTCGGACGACAAGTACGCCTGGGTCCTGGAAGACGGCGCGGAACTGGTGGCCAACCTGCGTCGCGAGGTCGACCCCTACGAGGTCTATCGCGAGGCGAAGCTGGCCTGGAAGCTGTCCCGTGCGCAATTGGTCGTGCTGCGCGAGCTGTGCGCCTGGCGCGAACGCGAAGCCCGCGCCCGCGATCTGCCGCGTAACCGGATCATCCGCGAGCACTCCTTGTGGCCGTTGGCCAAGAGCCAGCCGGACAACCTGGTGGCCCTGGCCCGCATCGAGGACATGCACCCGCGTACCGTGCGCCAGGATGGCGAGTTCCTGCTGGAGCTGATCAAGCAGGCCGGTAGCGCGCCGATGGACCAATGGCCACCGGCGGTGCCCGAGCCCTTGCCGATCGAAGCCTCGGCGCTGGTCAAGCGTCTGCGTGCCCTCGGTCAGGCCGAAGCCGAACGCCTGGGCGTTGCGCCGGAATTGATGCTGCGCAAGAAAACCCTGGAAGCGCTGATCAAGAGCGGCTTTCCCCATGGACCTTACCAATTGCCCGATTCGCTGCGTGGCTGGCGCCGCGAGTTGATGGGCCAGGCGCTGCTCGACAGCCTGGCCACTGCCGGAGAACAGCCTTGAAACGTATTTGCTCCATCTACAGAAGCCCGCGCCGCAACGAGATGTACCTCTACGTGCTCAAGAGCGATGCTCTGGAGCGCGTTCCGGAAAATCTGCTGCTGGCCTTCGGTAAACCGCATCATGCCTTCGACCTGGTCCTGACACCCGAGCGCACGCTGTCGCGCGAAGATATCCACCAGGTGCTGGAGAACCTCGAGAAGCAGGGCTATCACCTGCAGATGCCGCCGGCCGAAGACGAATACATCGAACATTTGCCCGAAGAGCTGTTGCGGCGCAATGATCCGATCTGACGGACATCTCTGAGTGCTCTGTCCGGAGTGCTCGACTCAAATGGACTGTATTTTCTGGCAGTGGCCGATGACGATGGAGCGAACTCCGTCGGCGGCTGCCTGCACTGTTTTTGAAAGGTTTGAACCATGCGCGTTCTGATTGCCGAACACGACCACGCCCTCTATGCCAGCTTGCTGCAGCAGATGGCCCCGGAACTTGAAGTCATGACCAGCAGCGATTCGGCCACGCTGTCGAGCATGGCGGCCGATTGCCCGGTCTGGCTGGGGCAGCCGGACCTGTTGGCGACCCTGCTGCGTCAGGGGCACTCCCCCCAGTGGTTGCAATCGACCTGGGCCGGTGTCACCCCGTTGCTGGCCGAGGGCCTGCCACGGAACTACCGACTGACTCGTGCGGTGGGGATTTTTGGCCAGGTGATGGCCGAGTATGTGCTGACCTATATGCTGGGGCATGAGCGTGAGGTCCTGGCCCGCCTGGTCAGCCAGGTCGAGCGCAAGTGGGACAACCGCATGGGCCAGAGCCTGGCGGGGCGCAAGGTGCTGATTGTCGGCGCCGGAGATATCGGCCAGAGCGTTGCGCAGTTCCTGCAACCCTTTGGGGTCGAGTTGTATGGTATTGCCAGTACCGCGCGGGAGCAGGCACCGTTTATCGAGGTGGCGGCGCTCGAAGCCCTGGGTGAGTGGGTTGGCAAGGTGGACTATGTGATCAACCTGTTGCCGAACACGCCCAATACCCATGATCTGTACGATGCGGCGTTGTTCAAGCGCTTCAAGCCTACCGGCCTGTTTATCAACGTCGGGCGCGGCGTGGCGGTGGTCGATGCGGACCTGGTGGAGGCTTTGAAGGAAGGGCATCTGGCGGGGGCGGTGATCGATGTCTGCCGGCAGGAGCCTTTACCGCAGCGTCATCCGTTCTGGACGGCCTGGGGGTTGTTGTTGACCGGGCACAGTTCGGCACCGACTTCGCCGGGGATGATGGTGCAGTTGTTTGTCGAAAACCTGCGGGCCTATCAGGCCGGGGAAGCGTTGCGCGGGGAAGTGGATTTCGAGCGCGGGTATTGATGGTCCCGGTTTGCAGGGCTGGCCAGGCACCTTGTAGGAGCATGGCCGGCCAGCGAAGGGGCCTTCAAGATCGCTAAAAGCTTCGCGGGCAAGCCCTGCTCCTACAGTCCGCGGTGGAGCGGAACTGCGAGGGTTACAGGCTGAAATCGCCTTCAGCCACCAGCGTGCTCAGCGGCTGGCGTGGGCTTGGGGTTTCGCGGGCCTGCAGGTAATCCGGCAGGCTCGCCTTGTCGCCCAGCTTGCCGATGGCCACTGCCGCATGCAGTGCATAACCTTCTGGAATCTTCAGCTCGCGGCGGGTCAGTTCCTGATCGAAGCCGGCCATGCCGTGGCTGTGCCAGCCGCTGTTGCTGGCTTGCAACGCCAGATGGCCCCAGGCCGAGCCGGTGTCGAAGGTGTGCCACAGCGCCGGGGTTTCTTCGCTGGCGCCGGGAGCGGTGAAGGTGGTTTTCGAAATCACGATCACCAGGGCCGAGGCGTGTTGCGCCCAACCACGGTTGAATTCGTTCAGCAGGCCAAGGAAACGTTCCCAGTTCGGCGTGTCGCGGCGGGCGTAGAGAAAGCGCCAAGGTTGCGAGTTATAGGCCGAAGGCGCCCAGCGGGCCGCTTCGAAAAAGCTCAGCAGGGTTTGTTCCGGGATGCTCTCGCCGGTAAAGGCGCGCGGCGACCAGCGCTGGGTGAACTGGGGATCGATCGGGTGATCGGCGATGCGTGGGTTGATGCTCATGGCACAGTCCTGACTGGGGAAAATTAGCGAGAAAGCTACTGCGCCGCAGGCGGCCTGACAAGCCTTGTTCAACCGATAGTCGCCGACGCTTGGCCGCAAAGGCTTGGCGCACTAGACTGGCGGCCTTTTCACTCCCCGATGCAGATGTCTGAACCATGGCCGCGAAAGTCGAACCCTTCTGGAAACGCAAGACCCTCGAGCACCTCGATCAGGAGGAATGGGAGTCGCTGTGCGACGGTTGCGGTCTGTGCTGTCTGCAAAAGCTCGAGGACGAAGACGACAACAGCGTCTATTACACGCGCATTGCCTGCAAGCTCCTGGACCTGAAAACCTGCCAGTGCACCGACTACGCCAAGCGTCGCGACTCGGTGCCGGACTGTATCCAGCTCACCCCGGGCCAGGCCGACCAGTTCAAGTGGTTGCCGCCGACCTGTGGTTATCGCCTGGTCAGCGAAGGCAAGGACCTGCCGCTCTGGCACCATCTGGTCTGCGGTGACCGCGACGCGGTGCACCACGAGCGGATTTCCCAGTCCGGGCGCATGCTTGCCGAAGGCAGCGTGCCGGAAGAGGACTGGGAAGATCATCTGATTTTCCGCGCCGGCTGATGTCCGCCAACCCCGAGGAACTCCATGTCGTTACCTTGCAGGCTGCCGGCGTTCCTGCTGCTGATGGTGTTCAGCGGGCTGGGTTGGGCCGGGAAAAAAGTCGACCTGGACTATCGGGTGCGCCTGTTGCCCCAGAGCGACCAGGCTGAGGTGCGCCTGACCCTGGCGCAGGGTTCGGCGGTGCGCAGCCTGGATTTCGATCTCGGCAACCAGGGTTACTACAGTGACTTCATGGCCGACGGGCAGTGGCAACTGAGCTCCGGGTCTACGCCGGACAGCCGCCGTGGTGTCTGGCATCCGGCATCGGGCAAGGCCAGCCTGAGCTATCGGGTCAGTCTCAACCATCCACGTAGCAACGGCACGTTCGAGACGCGGATGACGCCGACCTGGGCACTGTTGCGAGGCGAGGACCTGGTACCGCCGGCCCATCTGGATCAGCACGACGGCATCGAACTGGTCTCGCGCCTGGAATTCGAATTGCCCGGCGGTTGGAAAAGCGTCGAGACCACCTGGCCGCGTATCGGCAAGCAGCGCTTTCGTATCGACAACGTTTCACGCCTGTTCGACCGGCCGGTCGGCTGGATACTGGCCGGCGACCTGGGCAGCCGGCGGAGCCGCCTGGGTGAAACCGATGTCACGGTCGCGGCGCCTCGGGGCGAAGGCATGCGGCGCATGGATGTGCTGACGCTGTTGACCTTCGTCTGGCCCAAGCTGCAGGAAGTGTTTCCGCGCAATCCCGGAAAGTTGCTGGTGGTCGGGGCCGGGGAGTCGATGGCCCATGGCAGCCAGGCGGGCCGCGATTCGATCTACCTGCACAGCACCGCCCCGCTGATCAGCGAGTCCGGGGACAGTGCCTTGGTGCGCGAGCTGGTTCACGTGTTCGGGCGGATCAATGACAGCCAACACAGTGACTGGGTCGGCGAAGGCCTGGCTCAGTATTACGCGATCGAGTTGTTGCGCCGTGCCGGTGGGATGAGCGAGGAGCGTTACCAGGCGTTGCAGGTGCGTTTGACCCGGCTCAGTCGCAAGGTCGGCACATTGCGGGGTGAGCAGGTGGACAGGGCGACGGTGGCACGGGCGGTGTTGCTGTTGCAGGCGCTGGACCGCGAGATTCGCCAGCAGACCGATGGCAAGCGTTCCCTCGATGATGTCAGCCGGGCGGCGATGCGCCTGGATACCGTCAGCACCGAGGAATTTATCCAGCTGTGCGAAAGCGTGATGGGTGAGCCGTCAAAGGTGCTGGCGAGCGGGCTGTTGAAGTAAAACCTAGAACTTCGGACCGGAACGGGTGTTGTTACCCTTGGCCAGGCGGTCGTACAGCACCACATTGACCGTCGCCGCCAGGTTCATGCAACCGGTGGTCGGGATATACACCACGTCTTCGCACCAGTCGCGGATGTCCTTGTCCAGCGAGCCGTCTTCCGGGCCGAAGATATACAGCGCCCGATCCGGATGGGTGTATTCGGGCAACGAGCGCGCACCTTCTACCAGTTCGACGGCCACCGGCACGCAGCCCAGGGGCAGGATTTTCTTCAGGTCGTCGATGCCGATCAGCGGAATGTCCTGATGGACTTTCTTGGTGTCGGTGACAAAGTCCCGCGCCCGCTCGTAGCGTTTGCCGGTGTAGAACACCGAAGCCACGCCGTAGCAGCCAGCCGCACGCATCACCGAGCCGACGTTCTCCGGTGACTTGGGGTTATACAAACCAATGCAGCTGTACCTTTTGTTTGCCACGAGCCGGGTGCCTTCCAGGAAAAAGACGCGATTATACCGGCATCTCCGTCAGCTCGTGGTGTCGGGATAGTTCGAAGGGAACAGCGCCCGTCGGGTTTGCTCGTCGTTGACTTGCTTGAAGGCGTGGCTCTTGCCCACTTGGCGGGCGCGGGCCACGGCTGGCCGCGCGTCGATGCGCTGGAACCAGGCCGACAGATGGGGGTAGGCCGCCAATGGCGATTCTTCGCCTTTGAGCACGCGGGCAGCCCTATCGATCCAGCCCCAGGCCGAGATATCGGCAATCGTATAGCTGTCACCGACGATATAGCTGCGCCCGGCCAGATGCCGGTCAAGTACCCGGTAGTGCCGCTCGGCTTCACGGCGATAACGATTGATGGCGTAAGGGATGCTTTCCGGGGCCGAGTGCTGGAAGTGCACCGCCTGGCCGGAAAATGGTCCCAGGCCCGTGCCGATAAACATCATCCACGACAGCAGTTCGCCCCGATCGCCGGGTTCACCGCCGAGCAGTCCGGTCTTTTCACTCAGGTACAGCAGGATCGCGTTCGAGTCGAACACCCGGACTTCGCGGCCGTTCGGGCCTTCGGTATCGAGGATTGCCGGAACCTTGCCGTTGGGATTGATTGCCAGGAACTCCGGGCTGTGCTGCTCGCCCTTGCTGGTATCGACCGGAACCAGCTCGTAGGGCAGCACCGTTTCTTCAAGAAACAGGGCGACTTTGGCCGGATTGGGCGTCGGGTGGAAAAAGAAACGGATCATGTCGAAAGGTCCTGGCAGATGTTTTGGATCGAGTGTTATAAAATAGGACGAAACGCTGGCGCGTGGCAATCGTCGTTTGTTTCAACGAATATCTGCGCTACTTCAATTTGAATCCATGTGTGAGTTATGGCGCGACCAAGAGAATTTGACGAGGCCAGGGCAATGGAGGCGGCGATCCGCTGCTTCTGGGCCCGTGGCTACGAGGCCACCTCCGTACGGGATCTGGCGCTGGCCATGGGGATTACCGGGGCCAGCCTGTACAACGCCTTCGGTGACAAGCGCGCGCTCTTCGGCCTGGCCCTCGATCATTACATCACGCGCGGCTTCTGCGAGCGTTCCGTACGCCTGGAGCAGCAACTGCCGCCCCGCGAAGCCATCCAGACGTTTTTCAACGAGATCATCGAACTGTCCCTGAGCGATCCCGAGCACAAGGGCTGTTTTATTGTCAACGCGGCCCTTGAGGTGGCGCCCCACGATCCGGAGTTCAAGGCGGTACTGGCCAAGGTCCAGGAGGGGATGGAGAGCTTTTTCCGGCGCTGTATCAGTGCCGGCCAGGCCCAGGGCAGCATCAATGCGTCACAGCCGGCGGAGGATCTGGCGCGTATGTGCCTGGCGGTGCTGATGGGACTGCGGGTGCTGGCCCGCTCAAGGCCGGAACGGGAATTGCTGGAAGGGCTGGTGCGACCGGTCTTTGGGTTATTGAAATAGTGCGTCTACGAGGGGAATCGCATGATTGAGCTCTACTACTGGGCTACGCCAAACGGCCACAAGATCACAATGTTCCTGGAGGAGGCGGGTCTTGAGTACCGTATCCATCCCGTGGATATCGGCGCCGGCGACCAGTTCAAGCCGGAGTTCCTGGCGTTTTCGCCGAACAACCGCATGCCGGCGATCATCGACACCGCGCCCGCCGATGACGGCGAGCCGATCACGGTGTTCGAGTCGGGGGCGATCCTGCTGTACCTGGCGGAAAAGACCGGGCAGTTCCTGCCCGCCGATGTGCGTGGGCGCAAGACCGTGACCGAGTGGCTGTTCTGGCAGATGGGCGGCCTGGGGCCGATGGCCGGGCAGAATCACCATTTCGGGCTGTATGCGCCGGAAAAAATACCCTACGCCATCAACCGTTATGTCAATGAGACCAACCGTCTCTACGGTGTGCTCGACCGTCGGTTGCAAGGGCGTGAGTTCATTGCTGGCGAGCATTATTCGATCGCCGACATGGCCTGCTATCCCTGGGTAGCGCCGTGGCAGCGTCAGCAACAGAATATCGAGGATTTCCCGGATCTGAGTCGCTGGCTCCACGCTATCGAACAACGTCCGGCGACATTGCGCGCCTATGCCCGGGGGGAGCCGTATTCGCGGCGTGCCACGGAGACGGAAGACGGCAAGAAAATCCTCTTCGGCCAGACCGCCAAGGGCCCGGCCGCCTGAGGCTCAACCCGGTTAGTGCGGGCGAGAGCTCGCTTGCTCGCGCAGCACCGGGACGAATTGGTGTTGCACCAGGCGCTCGATCAATTCGACATCGGCCTCGGGGCTGAGGTCTTTCGCACTGCCAGAGGTGCCGGTGGCCTCCAGCTCCAGCACGCTGTCCGGCGTCTTCTGCAGCAGCAAATAGTCGGCGCCGCAATTGCCGCAGAACACATGGTCGCCTGCGCGGTGCGCGCGTTTGAGTACTACCGTCGGCCCGCACATGCCGCAGTGCCGCAGGGGAATGCCCTGGTCGGTATGGCCGATGATCGGGCTCAAGACACCCGACTCCCCCAACTCGATAAACAAGGCGCCGAAGTGCGCATCGAACTGGCTCCCCAGGTTCTTGCCGATGATCTGCAATGCCTGTGCCTGCGGCATGCCCGCACGATAGGGGCGGGTGCTGGTCATGGCATCAAAGGCGTCGCAGATGCCGACGATGCTCGCCAGGTGCGGAATCTCGCCGGCCTTGAGCCCCAGGGGATAACCCCGGCCATCCGGCATCTCGTGGTGCAGGCGCACGGCGTCTTCCACCAGCGTGGCCAGGGGGTGGGCATGCAGCAGCCTGAAGCCGATTTCGGGGTGGGTCTTGATCACGGCGTACTCCTCGTCGCTCAAGGGGCCGGGCTTGCGCAGCACAGCGTCGGGAATACCAACCTTGCCCAGGTCATGGACAAAGCCGCCCAAGGCGATCCGCGCCACTTCCTCCACCGCGAAGCCGGCTTTTTTCGCCAGCAACTCGCAAAACTGCGCCACTCGCCACAGATGTCCGCCGGTATAGGGATCACGCGCCTCCACCACCCAGGCCATCACCAACAGGCTCGACAACAACTCCTGTTCCGGACGCGAAACCTGCGCCGGTTGGCGGGCGCCCAGCAGATTTTGAATCAGTTGGTTCAGTTTCATCGAAGACGCTCTCGGTACAGGAATAAAGGAGGAAGTCGCATACACTGGTACTTTGCCCTGTTGAGAAGGTATAGGGCTTTAAATTACAAACGTTTGAAAAAATCTTGGCCTTGTGTTTTAGATCGTTCGATTTAGAATGCCTGGCATCTCGACGTGCCTCAAGGCATTTGGCGCATTGCCTCGCCGGTTGACGGCTTCACAGGAGAGTTCGTTATGGTCGCTGACTGGTTGATGGGCGCTTCGGTACGTCGCAAGTTGACCCTGGGGTTTGGCATCGTGTTGCTGCTCACGGCGCTGCTGAGTGCGATTGCCTGGTACAGCATCGGGCAACTGACAATGCGCAGCGAGGCGTTGGTGGACAGTGTCTCGCTGGACACCCAGATCGCCGCCGTGCGCCTGCAGGAAAACGAATTCGACCGCACCGGGCAAAGCGCGGCGGTCGACGCCTATGCCGGGCAGATGCAGGCGTTGTATGCCGGTGTCGACAAGTTGCAGATGAGCCTGGAAACCGACGCACAGACGACTCTCACACGTATCCGCGAGGTGGCCCGGGCCTATCAACAGAGTTTTGCCGAGTTCGTCGCGGCCCGGCGCCAGGCCCGGGAGGCGGAGAAGGCCATGGTGCCGGTGATGGAGACTATCGCCGAGCAGTTGACGCGTTTGCGTACCCAACTCTTCCAGCAGATGCGCAGCGATCCGGCGGTCACCATCGATCAGGCGCAGGCGGTGGCCGAGCTGCAATGGCTGATGGCGCAATTGCGCGATCAGGTGCGTTTGTATATCGCCGATCCACAACCCGAGGCGCAGTTGCGCGTTTCGCAGATGGCCGACCGCATTCGCGTGCAGGGCAACGACTTGTACGGGCAACTGCCCGGTGATGCTTTACAGACACCCTTGCTGGGCGCGTTGCAGGCGGCGGTGATCTACCAGGATCGGGTCGTGGACTTCAGCGCCAGCGTGCTCAAGAGCCAGCAGGCCAAGCAGGCGATGCTGGCGCAGGCGGGGGACTTGCAGCAACTGAGCGCGGCGGTCTATCAACTGCAACTACAGGGACGCGCTCACGATGTACGGATGGCCCGTAGCGAGCTGTTGCTGGCGGGCGGGTTGGCGCTGTTGCTGGGCTTGCTGTCGGCCTGGGCCATGACCCGGCAGATCGTTCCGCCGCTCAAGCGGACCCTGACCCTGGCCCGGCAGATCGCCTCGGGCGACCTGACCGGTAACCTGGAAAGCCATCGGCGTGACGAACTGGGGCAGATGATGACGGCCATGCGGGAAATGGCCGGGCACCTGCGCCAACTGATCGGCAGCATCGGCGCAGGCACGCGTCAACTGACCCAGGCCGCCGAAGGCTTGTCGACGATCACCGCCCATAGCAGCGCGGGAGTCTCGCAGCAGCGCCAGCAGACCGAAGAGGTTGCCGGCGCCATGGGTGAAATGGTCGACAGTGCCCAGCATATCGCCCGTAACGCCCAGCAGGCCTCGGAGGCGGCGCAGGCGGCAGAGCGGCGCAGCGTCGAGGGCAACCGCGTGGTGACCCAGGCGATCGAGCACTTTGAAGCCCTGGTACTCAACGTCGATCGTTCCGCCCTGGCGATGGAGCGTCTGCGTGAAGACGGTGAACGTATCGGCGGGGTGTTCGGGGTGATCCGCGAGGTGGCGGAGCAGACCAATCTACTGGCCCTCAACGCCGCCATCGAAGCGGCTCGCGCAGGTGACGCCGGGCGGGGCTTTGCAGTGGTGGCCGATGAGGTGCGGGCGCTGGCCCAGCGTACCCAGCGTTCCACCGAGGAAATCGAGGGGTTGATCGCGGCCCTGCATGGCGGTACCGAACAGGCTACTGCGATCATGCGCCAGAGCCAGGACATGAGCCTTTCCAGTGTGGTCCTGGCCCGTGAGGCCGGTGGCGTGCTCAGTGAAATTCGCCAGTCGGCGTCGTTGATCCAGTCGATGAACTCACAGATTGCCACGGCTGCCGATCAGCAAACCCGCGCCTGCGAACAGATCAGCGGCAATCTGGCGCGTGTCCGCGATATCGCCGACGAATCGGCGCAGTCAAGTGCCCGCACGGCGACGGCGAGCCTCGAACTGTCGCGCCTGGGGGGTGACCTGAACGTGCTGGTTCAGCGATTCACGGTGTAGCTTTTACTCGTCTTTCTTCATCAACCCGGCCAGCGCCGCGAACGGGTTGTGGGTGGCCTTGGCGATCTTCGGGCTGCTCAGGGAGCCGTCGCCGAAGTATTGCTGGTCGGTGTAGCGCGAGTGCTCGTTGTCATGGCAGAACAGGCACAGCAGTTCCCAGTTGGAACCGTCCTGCGGGTTGTTGTCATGGTTGTGGTCGCGGTGGTGCACGGTAAGCTCGCTCAGGCGCTTGCCGGAAAATTCACGGGCGCAGCGACCACACACGTGCGGATACATCTTCAGCGCCTTGTCGCGATAGCCCATCTCTTTATCGCGTTTCGCATCGGCCAGGATGCGGTCCAGCTTGGCGGTATGGGAGGGAGGGTTGGCCGAACTCATGGGTTCACCTTGTCGAATAGGTTAATGACGGTTATGCGGCAAAGTTTAGCTCAGTTCTTGAGCTTCTCGGCGATCCAGATGGTGTGGCGCGTGCCCTTGTTGCCGTGGGCATAGACCTGGACCTCCTCGGCCTTGAAGCCGGCCTTGCGCAGCTTGTCGCTGAAGTGGCTGTCGGCGCTGGCCGACCACACCGCCAGCACGCCCTTGGGCCGCAGGGCCTTGGCACAGGCACTCAGGCCACCGGTGGAGTAGAGCCAGCTGTTGGCCCTCTGGGTCAGGCCTTCGGGGCCGTTGTCGACATCGAGCATGATCGCATCAAAGCCGTTGGGCTCGGCCTGCAGGACCTTGGCCACGTCTTCCAGGCGGATCACCGTGCGCGGGTCATCCAGCGGCCGGCCGGCTTTTTCCCCCAGCGGACCGCGGTTCCATTCGACGACGCCGGGCACCAGTTCCGCGACCACGACTTCGGCGGTCTTGCCCAGGTGCTTGAGGGCCGCGGCCAGGGTGAAGCCCATGCCGAGGCCGCCGATCAGCACCCGCGATTGCGGCCGGCCGGCGACCTTGCGGCAGGGAATTTCCGCCAGGGCATCTTCGGAGCCGTGCATGCGGGTGTTCATCAATTGCCCGCCGTCACCGCCCTGGATCTTGATCACGAAGTCTTCGCCATACTCGAACAGGCACAGGGCACCGCCGTTTTCAGGAATCGGAGCGGTGTCCAGCAGAACGAAACGTTTCATGGAAATCTCATTGGGAGGGGCAAAATAGCCGCGTTGCGAGTAGCCTGATGGCAGACAGAGAAGTCTGGCAACGGAGCCATTGATGAAACGCGCTATTGTAGCGGTCATTGCATTGACCGCGCTCACCATTACCACGGTACGGGCCGAGGATCTCTCGCCGGTACCGGTCACGCCGAAACCGGGAGCGCCGAGCACGGCGACCCCGACGCCGTCCCCGCAGATCACCCCGCGCACACCGCCAAAACCCGGCGAGCCGCTGCCCAGCATCGAGTTGCCGCAGCCGCCCAAGGACCAGACCCAGCCGGGCCCGGAACAGAACGACAAGACGGACAAGAACGATAAAAGCGACAAGACGGATAAGGCGAAGGAGACCTCCAGCTAGATCTGTTGCGAGAGCAGTTGGCCGTCCGCCATGCGCAGTCGCCTGGACAGCGCAATGGCGATGGCACGGATGATCTTGGCGGCGATCTTCGGCGCATCGTTGAGCATCTTTTCCAGGGAATCCTTGCCCAGGTTGAGCAACTGGCAATCACTGGCGGCCACGCAACTGGCCGAGCGCCGCTCGCCATCGAGCACCGCCATCTCACCAAAGGCTCTACCGGCGCGCAGGGTGGCGATCACCACCGGTTGACCCTCGGTGTTGCTCTTCTGCACATTCACGCTGCCGTAGTGAATGATGCACATGAAGGTCCCGGCATCCCCCTCATTGAAGATGGCTTCGCCCTTGGCGACGCTGCTGATGCTGAAATAGCCGGCAGCGGCGAGGCAATCCGCCGGCAGCAGGCTGGCGAACAAACCGCTGTCCATCAGCATGTCGCGGATTTCGTTATTCAGTAAGGTCGGTTCTGACATGGCTCACGGTCTTTTCTTGTTGCCTGTTGTTCTGTGCGGGCATTAAAGCCCGGCGGCCCAGGGTTAAGACAAGGGTGCCGGGCAGAGTTCCTCAGACCAGGCCGAGAACCTTGAACACGAAGGCGTATTCGAGGGCTACGTCACGTAATCCCTGGTAACGACCGCTCATGCCACCATGGCCAGCGTCCAGTTCGGTCTTGAGCAAGAGTAGATGCTCGTCGGTTTTCGTGGCGCGCAGTTTCGCCACCCACTTGGCCGCTTCCCAGTATTGCACGCGACTGTCGTTGTAGCCGGCGATCACCAGGGCGGCCGGGTAGGCCTGGGCGCGGACGTTTTCATACGGTGCGTAGGCCTTGATCCGCGCGTACACCTCGGGCTCCTCGGGGTTGCCCCACTCGTCATATTCGGTGACGGTCAGTGGCAGGTCCGGGTCGAGCATGGTGTTCAGCACATCGACGAACGGCACTTCGGCGATGGCGGCCTGGAACAGCTCCGGGCGCTGGTTGAGCACGGCACCGATCAACAGGCCGCCGGCACTGCCGCCGCTGATGGCCAGTTGTTTCGAGGTGGTCAGGCCTTCGGCGATCAGGTGCTCGGCGCAGGCGATAAAGTCGTCGAAAGTGTTCTGTTTGTGCGCCTGCTTGCCGGCGCGGTACCAGGCTTCGCCCAGTTCGCCGCCGCCGCGCACATGGGCGATGGCGAAGGCCATGCCGCGCTCCAGCAGGCTCAGGCGGGCGTGGGAAAACCACGGATCGAGGCTTTCGCCGTAGGCGCCGTAGCCGTAGAGATAGAGCGGGGTGGCCTGGCCTTGCAGTTCGCGCTTGACCACCAGGCTGATGGGCACCTGGGTGCCGTCCGCGGCCGTGGCCCAGAGGCGTTGGCTGACGTAGGCATCGGGGTCGAAATCGCCCAGCACCGGGGTCTGCTTGAGGACGCTCTGTTCGCCGCTGGCCAGGGTCAGTTGGCGGATCTGGGCCGGCCGATTGAGGGCCTCGTAACGCAGGCGGATGGTCTGGCTGGTGAATTCCAGGCTGTCCTGTACGTAGAGGCTGTAGGCGGCATCCGGCAGTTGCACGCGATAGCTCGGCAGGCCCTGTGGGCGCACCTCGATGATCGGCAAGCCACCTTCACGCAGGCTCAGGCACAGGGCCGAGGCGTTCAGGGTCAGGCCTTCGAGCATCACCTGGTCGTCGTGGGGCACCAGTAATTGCCAGTCGTCGCGGCCCGGCACACCGTGGTCCGGGGCATGAAACAGGGCGAAGTTGATGCCGTCCTGGTTGCTGCGGATAAACCAGCTCCACTGTTCCTGGTGCTGGCCGTGGTCGACGAAGTATTCGTGGCCTTCGACCCGTGGCGCCAGGCAGGTAAAGGCCTGGGTCGGGGTATCGGCGTCCAGGGCCCAGGCTTCGCTGGTGGTCTTGCTGTTGAGCAGCACTACCAGTTGGCGTTCGGAACTGCTGCGGTAGCAGTGCAGGAAGAAGCGCCCGTCGGCTTCGTGCAGGACTTCCTCGGCCGTGCTGTCGCCGAGGCGGTGGCGGTACAGCTTGTGGGGCCGATGGGTGTCGTCCAGTTCGGCAAAAAACAGCGTCTGGCTGTCGTTGGCCCAAGTCATGCTGCCATCGCAGTCCTCGAACGGCAGTTCGCTGACCGCGCCGCTGTCGAGCTCCTTGACGTACAGGCGATAGACTTCTTCGCCGCTGGTGTCGAGGCTGTAGGCCAGGCGTTGGTGATCCGGGCTGACGCTGAAGGCACCGAGGGAGAAGAAGCCGCCCTTGGCCAGTACGTTGGGGTCGAGCAGCAGGGTTTCGGCGCTTTCATCCACCGTCAGGCTGTCATCGGCCGGACGCGGGCAGCGGTAATGCCGCGGGTATTCGTCGCCGGCGGTGGTGCGGGTGTAGTACAGGAACGGTCCCCAGGGCGAGGGCAGGGACAGGTCGGTTTCGAGAATCCGCGCCTTGATCTCCTCGAACAGGCTTTCGCGCAGTTTGCCTTGATCGGCCAGTTGCGCTTCCTGGTAGCTGTTTTCGGCCTTGAGGTAGTCGAGCACGGCATCGCTGTCGCGTTCCTGCAACCAGGCGTAAGGGTCCGCGCCCGCGTCGCGGCGGGCAATCGGGGCGCTGTTGACGTTGCTATCGAAGGACATGGGCAACTCTCTGTTGGCTGATCGCTGACGGCGGGGCAGCCGGACCGGCGAAAAGCCGTTATCATAAGCGTCTACTTGCCAGCCTTGCCATGGACACCATGACCGAGAACGACTATTTGATCGCCTGGGGCTGCTACGCCTTCGCCGCCTTGGGCTGCTTGTTGGTGTGGTTTCGCCTGACCCGCTGGATCTGGCGCTGGCTGCGCGAGCCGCTGCGCGTGGTGATGGCGGTGCTGCTGTTCAGTCCGACCATTATCGACCCGGTGAAGGAAAAGTTCGCCCCGGCGGTGGCCATTACAGCCCTGGACCTGATGTTCAAGGTCGGCAACAACGCCTGGCGCGCGGTTTCCGATCTGTTCATGTACCTGATGATCGCCGTGGGCGTCTATCTGCTCTTCGCGCTGATCCGCTGGCCCATCGAGCGCTCCATCAAGGCCCGTCGTCCGCAGCCCGTTGCGGCTGGCACTGTCCCGACGACCGAGCCCGAGGAAGACGATCAACCGTTCACCGCGGCCGAGCGCAACGAGCGTTTTGGCCGTCAGCCGCCGACCGGTGGCAATGGTCGCCCGCGGGTCGAACCGCGTCTGTAAGCGCGTCACTGCATTGAAGCGAGAGTCCGAGCATGTGTGAATTGTTGGGCATGAGCGCCAATGTACCGACCGATATCGTTTTCAGCTTTACCGGCCTGATGCAGCGTGGGGGGCGTACCGGCCCCCATCGTGACGGCTGGGGCATCGCCTTCTACGAAGGCCGTGGCTTGCGGCTGTTCCAGGACCCGGCGGCGAGCTGCGAGTCCGAGGTCGCGAACCTGGTGCAGCGTTACCCGATCAAGAGCGAAGTGGTGATCGGGCATATCCGCCAGGCCAATGTCGGCAAGGTCTGCCTGTCCAATACCCATCCCTTTGTCCGTGAACTGTGGGGCCGCAACTGGTGTTTCGCCCATAATGGCCAGTTGGCGGACTTCCAGCCGCCGACCAGCTTTTATCGTCCGGTAGGCGATACCGACAGCGAAGCGGCCTTCTGCGACCTGCTCAACCGCGTGCGCCAGGCCTTTCCGGAGCCGGTGGACATCGAAGTACTGCTGCCGTCCCTGGTCCAGGCTTGTGCCGAATATCGCGCTAAGGGCGTGTTCAACTGCCTGCTCAGCGACGGTGACTGGCTGTTCTGCTATTGCTCGACCAAGTTGGCGCAAATCACCCGGCGCGCGCCGTTCGGGCCGGCACGGTTGAAGGATGTCGATGTGATCGTCGACTTCCAGGCCGAAACCACGCCCAATGACGTGGTGACGGTGATCGCCACCGAACCTTTGACCGAAAACGAAACCTGGACCCGCTACGAACCGGGCCAATGGAGTCTGTGGCGACGCGGTGAATGCGTCAGCCAGGGCCAAACCGAATAAGGAAGTCCGTTATGTGGTTGAGTTACCTGCGGCTGATTCTGTTTACCCTGGGGCTGTTGATCGGTGTCCAGGTACCGGGTTTTATCAATGACTACGCCAAGCGGGTCGAAGCACACCTGATTGAAGCGCAGACCAACCTCCAGGGTTTCCAGAAGACCGCCGAGCAGTTCTTCAACGGTGATCTGCAGGCCCTGGTGGCGCATTATCGTGCCAGTGACGATCCGGTGTTCCGCAGCGATGCCGACAGCCTCGGCAACTTGCTCACTCGTCAGCGCCTGCTGGACGACCAGTTCCAGGCGATGCAGGGGCCCTGGTACAAACGCGCGTTGCAGGTGGCGTATGCGGCCGATCCGGATATCCGCCAGGAAACCTTGCAGGGCTACACCTACCAGGTCCTGCTGTCGCCCGAGGCGATCGGCTGGGCGATGGGTGCGGCGCTGTTGTTCTCGTTCGTGATCGAAGGCTTCTTCCGCCTGGTGGATTGGGTGGTGCTGGGCGGCAAGCGCCAGCGTGAACGCCTGGCGCGGCGCGAACGAGGTTATTGACCGGGGAGGGCGGGCTTGCTCAGGACCACATACTGCTCGCCCATCTTGTCCGCATAGCTGTGCAAGACCTCCTGGCACAGCGCGACAATCTCCTCCACCAACTCCACGCCGACCCGCCAGGACACCACCACTTCCAGGTTCGGCGGGCGGACGTCCAAGGCCAGCAAGGTCAACTCGCCGCGCATCAGCTCTTCGCGCACCAGCACCGACGGCAGGGCGCCGATACCGAAACCATCACGCAATAGCCGGGTAATCGCCGACACCGAGTTGACGCAGTTCAGCCGCGGCGTCGGCACGCCATGGACCTGCATCAGGCCGAGGATTTCCTGATGCGGCCGCGAGTTTTTCGAGAAGGTCACGATGCGCTCCCGGGCGATCTCGGCCAGGCTTGCGTATTCGCGGTTATAGATCGAGTTGCTGGCCACCACCCAGCCCATCGGGTGGCTGATCAGCTTCAGGCTGCGAATCGATTCCTGGCGCAACAGGTCGGTTTGCAGCACCAGGTCGAGAAAGCCTTTTTGCAGCTGATCGCAGAGGTTCAGCGCGGTATCGGCCACCAGCTCGATTTCCACCAGTGGAAAACGATCCGACATCTGCGCCACCAACGGGCTGAGCCAGGTATGGATGACCGTGTCCATCACCCCGATGCGCAGGCGCCCGACCTTGGTCGAACTGATCTCGATGGCATGCTTGAGGGCCTGCATGGTGTCCATCATCTGCTCGGCATAGTCGAGCACCTTGAGCCCTTCGGGAGTCAGGCTGACGCCGCGTGAATCGCGCAGGAACAGCTTCACCCCGAGCTCACCTTCGAGCACCGCGATACGGCTGGAAATGGACGCCTGGGTGGTGAAGAGCTTGTCCGCCGTCAGGCGAAAGCTCTTCAGTCGTGCTACCCAGACGAAGGTCTCGAGAAATTTGAGGTTCATGCAATCAACTTTTTCTTATGCCAGGGCAGGACTTTAATTAGTTGGACGCAGAGGGCACGGCCAACGAAAAATGACCTTCGACCGGTCAAGCACGATAAGCCTATGCCCCGCTGGTCGCCAGAACAATACCAATAAGTTTTATGCGGAGAACTTCCCCCCATGACTACGCCAGGCTCGCTGGATGTCACCCAAGCCGAGGGCCCACCCGGTCCTTTCACCTGGTATCGCAACCTCGATCAGCAGGAGCGTCGTACGTTCTGGAGTTGCAAGATCGGTTACGGCCTGGATGGCATGGACACCCAGATGCTCAGTTTCGTCATCCCGACGCTGATCGCCCTCTGGGGCCTCACCACCGGCCAGGCCGGGCTGATTTCCACCAGTACCCTGATTGCCTCGGCCCTTGGTGGCTGGATCGCCGGGATTCTCTCCGACCGCATCGGCCGGGTACGCACCCTGCAACTGACGGTGCTCTGGTTCGCCGTGTTCACCTTTCTCTGCGGCTTTGCCCAGAACTACCACCAGTTGCTGGTGGCCCGGACCTTGATGGGCTTCGGTTTCGGCGGGGAATGGACCGCCGGTGCGGTGCTGATGGGCGAGGTGATCCGCGCCAAGGATCGCGGCAAGGCGGTCGGCATGGTGCAATCGGGCTGGGCCCTGGGCTGGGGTTTGACCGCGATCCTCTATGCATTGTTGTTTTCCCTGCTGCCGCCCGAGGACGCCTGGCGTGCCCTGTTCGTATTGGGCATCGTGCCGGCGATCTTTGTGATTTTCGTTCGGCGCCTGGTCAAGGACCCGGAGGTCTATCGCCAGGCCAAGAACCAGGAAGCCCCGAGCAACCCGACGCACTTCTACGAGATCTTTGCCCCGGGCATGCTCAGTACGACCCTGCGGGCTTCCCTGTTGACCACCGGCGCGCTGGGTGGTTATTACGCCATCACTGCTTGGTTGCCGACCTATCTGAAGACCGAGCGCGGCCTGAGCGTACTCGGCACGGGCGGTTACCTGGCCATGGTGATCGCCGGTTCCTACATCGGTTATGTGATCAGCGCGTACCTGACCGATCTGCTGGGGCGCAAGAAGAACTTCATCCTGTTCGCCGTCGGCTCCTTCATTATCGTGCTGTTGTACACCCAGCTGCAGGTCAGCAACGAAGTCATGCTCTGGCTGGGCTTGCCCCTGGGCTTTTTCGCCTCGGGGATTTTCAGCGGCATGGGCGCGTTTCTCACCGAACTCTTCCCTACGCGGATTCGCGGTTCGGGCCAAGGTTTTTGCTACAACATCGGGCGGGCATTGGCGGCGTTTTTTCCGCTGCTGATCGGCCTGCTCAGCCAGAAAGTGTCCTTGAGCCTGGGGATCGGCGCTTTTGCCGCCGTGTCCTACGGCGTGGTAATTCTCGCGGCCCTGAGCCTGCCGGAAACCCGTGGCAAGGAACTCGAAGCGCAGTAATCTGTGGGTATTTGCGAAAAGTCCCACATTAAGAAAAGTTAAAAGCCCACAGGAGCAACCACCGTGAGCCGCTTGTTATTAAATTGCGATATCGGCGAAAGCTATGGCAACTGGACCATGGGTCTGGATGCGCAGGTCATGCCGTTTATCGATTGCGCCAATGTGGCCTGCGGTTATCACGCGGGCGATCCGAGCATCATGCGCAAGACGGTGACGCTGGCCCTGGCCAACGATGTGCGTATCGGGGCCCACCCGGCCTATCCCGATCTGGTGGGGTTCGGCCGCCGCTCCATGGCCTGTACGCCCCAGGAAATCCAGGATCTGCTGCATTACCAGATCGGCGCGCTGGACGGTATCTGCCGGGCGCAGGGCGCCCGGGTCAGTTACGTCAAGCCCCACGGCGCGATGTACAACGACATGATGGCCAATCCCGAGCAACTGCGGGCGGTGATCCAGGCGATTGCCGCCTACGGCGGGGACCTGCCGTTGATGCTGCTGGCGATGCGCGACAACAGCGCGGCCCAGGCCCTGGGCGATGAATACGGTGTCGAGCTGTGGTTCGAGGCTTTTGCCGACCGTGCCTACGACAGCGCCGGGCGCCTGGTTTCACGGCAGTTGCCCGGTGCCGTGCATCACGAGCCTGAACGGATCGTCGAGCAGGCTCTGACCATTGCCCGTGGTGACAACCTTATCGCCAGCGATGGCAGTGCGCTGCGCCTGCAGGCCAATACCCTGTGCGTGCACGGCGACAACGCCAGTTCGGTGGCTGCGGTGCAGCGTATCCGCGAGGCCCTGGATCGGCAGCCTGCCGTATGAAGCCACGGATCGAAGTGGTCGGGATCGACTGTCTGATGGTGCGGCTGTTCGAGGTGATCGCCGAGGAAAACATGCCGTGGATGCTTGCCGCCGGTGAGCATTTGCGGGCTGGATTTGCCGGGCACCTGATCGACCTGGTGCCGTCCTATACCACCTTGATGGTGCATTACGACCTGCTGGCGTTGAGCCCGTCCCAGGCCCGGGAACTGATTGCCGAGGCCTTGACCGACCTGACCCCGAACACCGGGGCTGGTGGTCAATGCCATGTGTTGCCGGTGTGGTACGACCCGAGTGTCGGTCCGGAGCTGGGCTTGTTGGCCGAACGTAGCGGCTGGTCGGTCAGCGAGGTGATTCGCCGTCACAGCGAGCGTGAGTATCAGGTGTTCGCCTTGGGTTTTGCCCCGGGGTTCGCCTTTATGGGATTGGTCGACGAACGACTGGCCGCGCCGCGTATCAGCACGCCGCGCAAGCGGGTGGCGGCGGGGAGCGTGGGCATTGCCGAACGCCAGACCGCGGCTTATCCGGTGGTTTCCCCGGGGGGCTGGAACCTGATCGGGCGTACCCCGAGCAAGCTGTTCGACCGTGAACGTGACGGTTACAGCCTGATGCAGCCGGGCGATACGGTGCGTTTTGCCGCGATCGATCACGCTGAATTCATTACGTTGGGCGGCGATGACACGCCGCTGGAGGGCTTGGCATGAGCCATCTGTCGATCGAGGCGAGTACGCCTCTGTGCCTGTTGCAGGATGCGGGGCGGTTTGGCGTGCGTCATCTGGGCGTGACCCAGGGCGGTGCGCTGGATTGGGTCTCGATGTTCTGGGCCAACCATCTGCTGGGCAATGCGCCGGACGCCGCGGTGGTGGAAGTGACCTTGGGCGGGCTGACGCTGGTGGCTGAGGAGGATTGCTGCCTGGCCCTGGCCGGTGCCGATCTCGGCGCGCGGGTGGATGGTCAGGCGTTGGCACCCTGGTGCAGTTTTGTCTTGAGGAAAGGCCAGCGTCTGCAATTGACGCAGCCGTTGTCGGGGGCGCGGGCGTATCTGGCGGCGCCGGGTGGTTTTATCGCGCCGCAGGTCCTTGGCAGTGCCGCTTGTGTGGTTCGTGAGGAACTCGGTGGGCTGGATGGTATGGGGCGGCCCTTGGCCAAGGGCGGGCGTTTGGAGTATCGCGGGGAGGCGTCGACGCCGAGAGGATTGTCAGGGGCGCAGGTGCCGGATTTCAGCTCCAGCGCGCCGTTGCAGGTGGTGCTCGGCGCGCAGATCGGTGAGTTCAGCGGACAAAGTCTGTTCGATGCATTCAACAGTGTCTGGACCCTGGACAGTCGCGCCGATCGCATGGGGATTCGGCTGTTGGGGCCGGAGTTGAAGTATCAGGGCGAGCCGATGATTTCCGAGGGCATTCCCCTGGGAGCGATCCAGGTGCCGCCGGATGGGCAGCCGATCGTATTGCTCAACGACCGGCAGACCATTGGCGGTTATCCACGTTTGGGGGCGTTGACGCCATTGTCGCTGGCGCGATTGGCGCAATGTCTGCCAGGGACCCAGATCAGGCTGGCGCCGGTGGTGCAGGAGACGGCGCATCGGCAGCAGGTCGAATTCATGCGCCGGTTCGCCTGACACCGCCCCCCTGTAGGAGCGAGCTTGCTCGCGATGGTAGCCCAGGCACCGTGGGGGATCAGGTGCCCCGCGTCATCGTTAACGACCATCGCGAGCAAGCTCGCTCCTACAGGGATCGTGCGTCGGACCGGTCGATGCGGTTCTACTTGGACAGAAACCGCATTCCTTCCTCCAACCCGCGCAAGGTCAGCGGATACATCTGGTCCTCCACCAGATCCCGAACGATCCCGGTCGACGCGGTGTAATTCCAGGTGTCCTTCGGATACGGGTTGATCCAGACCAGTTTCTTGTACTTGGCCATGAAGCGTTGCATCCACACATAACCGGCTTCTTCGTTCCAGTGCTCGACGCTGCCACCGGCCTGGGTGATTTCATAGGGGGCCATGGCCGCATCGCCGACGAAAATCACTTTGTAGTCGGCCCCGTACTTGTGCAGCAGGTCCTGGGTCGACGTGCTTTCCGAACCCCGCCGCAGGTTGTTCTTCCACACTGACTCATAGATGAAGTTGTGGAAGTAGAAGTACTCCAGGTGCTTGAACTCGGTCTTGCAGGCCGAGAACAACTCCTCGCAGATCTTCACATGGGCGTCCATCGAGCCGCCGATATCGAACAACAGCAGCAACTTGATGGTGTTGCGTCGCTCCGGGCGCATCTGGATATTCAGCAATCCGGCATCGCGAGCGGTGTGGTCGATGGTGCCATCGATATCCAGTTCTTCCGCCGCGCCCTGGCGCGCGAACTTGCGCAGGCGACGCAAGGCGATCTTGATATTGCGCGTGCCCAGTTCGACCTGGTCGTCGAGGTTCTTGTACTCGCGCTGGTCCCAGACCTTGACCGCCTTGCCCTGGCGCTGGCCGGCGTCGCCGACGCGAATGCCTTCGGGGTTGAAACCGCCCGAGCCGAACGGGCTGGTACCGCCGGTGCCGATCCATTTGTTGCCGCCGGCGTGGCGTTCCTTCTGTTCTTCCAGGCGCTTCTTGAATTCCTCGATCAGCTTGTCCAGGCCGCCGAGGGACTGGATCTGCGCGCGTTCCTCGGCGCTCAGCGAGCGTTCGAATTCCTTGCGCAACCATTCTTCGGGAATCAAGGCCTGAAGGTGATCGTCGAGTTTTTCCAGGCCATTGAAGTAGGCGCCGAAAGCCCGGTCGAATTTGTCGAAATGCCGCTCGTCCTTCACCAGGATCGCCCGGGCGAGGTAGTAGAACTCGTCCATGTCGGCGAAGGTCACGCGCTGTTTCAGTGCGTTGATCAGATCGAGCAGTTCGCGCACCGACACCGGAACCTTGGCGGCGCGCATTTCATTGAACAGGTTGAGCAGCATGGCAATCGCCCCCGCTTTTGTTGAAAAAAGCGAACTCAGCGGCTGCCGCGACGGCTCATGAACGCCAGGCGTTCAAGCAGTTGCACGTCCTGTTCGTTCTTCACCAGGGCACCGGCCAGGGGCGGAATGGCCTTGGTCGGATCACGCTCGCGCAGCACCGCTTCGCCGATATTGTCTGCCATCAGCAGTTTCAGCCAGTCCACCAGTTCCGAGGTCGAGGGCTTTTTCTTCAGGCCCGGGACCTTGCGCACGTCGAAGAACACGTCGAGGGCTTCGCTGACCAGGTCCTTCTTGATGTTCGGATAATGCACGTCGACGATCTTCTGCAGGGTGACGCGGTCCGGGAAGGCGATGTAGTGGAAGAAGCAGCGGCGCAGGAAGGCGTCCGGCAACTCTTTCTCGTTGTTGGAGGTGATGATGATGATCGGGCGTTTTTTCGCCTTGATGGTTTCATCGATCTCGTAGACGTAGAACTCCATCTTGTCGAGTTCTTGCAGCAGGTCGTTGGGGAACTCGATGTCGGCCTTGTCGATTTCGTCGATCAGCAGGATCACCCGCTCTTCGGATTCGAAGGCTTCCCACAGCTTGCCCTTTTTCAGGTAATTGCGAACGTCGTGGACCTTTTCGTTGCCCAGCTGCGAGTCGCGCAGGCGGCTGACCGCGTCGTACTCGTAGAGACCCTGGTGCGCCTTGGTGGTGGACTTGATGTGCCAGGTGATCAGCTTGGCGCCAAAGGATTCGGCCAGTTGCTCGGCCAGCATGGTCTTGCCGGTGCCGGGTTCGCCCTTGACCAGCAGCGGACGCTCCAGGGTGATGGCGGCATTCACGGCCAGCTTCAGGTCATCGGTGGCAACGTAGGCCTGGGTGCCTTCGAACTTCATCTGCAATTCCTCGGACGATAACGCCGGCCGGTTTGGGGCGGGCGGAAAAAAATCATCCCTGACTATAACGCGGCGCCCGGTCGAGTGTGAACGCAGACGGCTTATTCAGTCTCTGAATGGGGCGTCAGATCCTGACCCGGTCAGGGCTTCTGGCCAGTCGTCGGCTGCGGTTGTTCGTAACGAGCATTGAAGGCCTGGATAAATCCGTTGTGCAAGATCTGCAAAAAGGCCTGGAACGCGCTGATATCCTGCTGGTGAACGCTGCCACTGAGTTCCACGCGGGTGGCGAACTGGTTTTTCTGCTGGTTCTTCAACAGGGTTTCGCCGGTACCGACGAGAGCCTCCCACACCGAGCGCAAGATGCTCTTGTCCGGGTTCTCGACGTCCTGTTGCCAGTTGAATACCTCGACATCATGCAGCAATGGCTTGATATAGCCGGTGAGCTGGCCTTTATGGGCCTGGGCCTCGATCACCAGGTCGCCGCTGCCGGCGTTGAAATCGAATTTGCCGTAGGCCGAAGCGAAGTCGTTGACGCGCCGCAATTCAATGCCGGTGGCCCGCAGGCGGAATTCGAAATCCTCGAAATTGCTCAGCGGATCGAAGGTGGCGTTGGTTTCCAGGGGTGCTTGCCCGAGCAACAAGGCCTTGCCCTCGAAACGGGCGTCGCGGTGGTCCTTGAGGTCGACGACGTTGGTCAGGTTGTAGAGGTTGGCATTGACCTGGGTGGCCTGCAGGTTGACCACCGGTTTGGAATTGAAGTTACGGAAGGTGATATGCCCGTCAGTGATGCGCACCTCATTGAGGGTGATGGGCAGCAGTTTGCCCAACTGAGCCCGCCAGTCGGTGCCTTGACCGGTCTGGGATGCCTGTTTGTTGTTGGCGCCGCCGTCGACGAAGTTCAGTTCCGGTTTGACGAACAGCACCTGTGCCACCACCGCATGGTTTTCCCACAGGGATTTCCAGCTCACCGACAGGTCGATCAACGGCGCCTTGACGAACGGCACGGGCACCTTGCCGGTGACCTTGACGATCTCCAGGCCGTTGATCTTGTAGGCGCCGCGCCACAGGGCCAGGTCGACATCCGTCACCTGGCCGCGGTAATCGCCCATATCGGCGAGTTTTTCATTCAAATAGTGACGCACCAGGGAAGGCAGGGCCAGGTCCAGGACCACCAGCAGCAGGGCCAGGCTCGCCAGTCCCCACAATGGCCAGCTGTAACGACGTTTCATGGTGGTGTCCCGAAGGTTGTCTATAGGCGATGGACCCCCGGCAACGCTATACGTTCGCCATGACTGGACGCCCGCCAGCTCGGGGCATACCCTTGAAAGCCAACTCACCGTTGCCCAAAGGACCCCGTCATGAGCCGTATTTTCGCCGACAACGCCCATTCCATCGGTAATACGCCCCTGGTTCAGATCAACCGTATCGCGCCTCGGGGTGTGACGATCCTGGCCAAGATCGAAGGGCGTAACCCAGGCTATTCGGTGAAATGCCGGATCGGCGCCAATATGATCTGGGACGCGGAAAGCAGCGGAAAATTGAAGCCGGGCATGACCATTGTCGAACCGACTTCCGGCAATACCGGCATCGGCCTGGCGTTCGTCGCCGCCGCCCGGGGCTACAAGCTGCTGCTGACCATGCCGTCCTCCATGAGCCTGGAGCGGCGCAAGGTGCTCAAGGCGCTGGGCGCCGAGCTGGTGTTGACCGAGCCGGCCAAGGGCATGAAAGGCGCGATCGAAAAGGCCACGGAGATTGTTGCCAGCAATCCGGCCCTGTACTTCATGCCGGCGCAGTTCGACAACCCGGCCAACCCGGCCATTCATGAAAAGACCACCGGCCCGGAAATCTGGAACGATACCGACGGCGCGGTGGATGTGCTGGTGGCCGGTGTCGGCACCGGCGGGACCATTACCGGGGTTTCCCGTTATATCAAGCTGACCAAACACAAGCCGATCCTCTCGGTGGCGGTGGAGCCGGCCACCTCGCCAGTGATCAGCCAGACCCTGGCCGGGGCCGAGGTCAAGCCCAGCCCGCACAAGATCCAGGGCATCGGCGCCGGTTTCGTGCCGAAAAACCTCGATCTGGCGATGGTCGACCGGGTGGAGCTGGTCACCGATGAGGAGTCCAAGGCCATGGCCCTGCGGCTGATGCGGGAAGAGGGGATTCTGTGCGGGATTTCCTGCGGCGCGGCCATGGCCGTTGCCGTGCGGCTGGCGCAGACGCCGGAAATGCAGGGCAAGACCATCGTGGTGGTGTTGCCGGACTCCGGTGAACGTTACCTGTCGAGCATGCTGTTCAGCGATCTGTTCAGCGAGCAGGAAATTCAGCAGTAAGCCGGGTAGCGGCGCTTCAGGCTTGGAGGACAGGGCAGAATCCGCTGATCTGGATCAGCTACCGTTCAGCGGTTTCCTGTTAAACAGATGCTTTATTGCCGGATCGGCAACGTTGAATCTGTGAAGGCATGGGTTTTTCCCGGCGCCGGTAATGTTTATCATGGCCGGCTGCCACGTCGGGTGAGTCAAGTTGTACAGGCCACGCGTGCGTTGCCCATTTTCGAGGAGTGTTGAATGACCTTTTCCTTTGCCGCCAAGGCCGCAGTCCTGCTGCTGTTCCTGGGCAGTACGCTTTACGTGCATCTGCGCGGCAAGGCGCGGTTGCCCCTGTTGCGCCAATTCGTCAACCATTCCGCCGCGTTCGCGCCGTACAACGCCTTGATGTACCTGTTTTCCAGCGTACCCTCCAAGCCTTACCTGGACCGCAGCAAGTTTCCCGAGCTGGATGTGCTCAAGGACAACTGGGAAGTGATCCGCGAAGAGGCCATGCATCTGTTTGATGAGGGCTATATCCGCGCCGCCGAGAAGAACAACGACGCCGGTTTCGGCTCGTTCTTCAAGAAGGGCTGGAAGCGTTTCTATCTCAAGTGGTACGACAAGGCCCTGCCGTCGGCCGAACTGCTCTGCCCGAAAACCGTGGCACTGGTGAACTCGATCCCCAACGTCAAGGGCGCGATGTTCGCCCTGTTGCCGGGTGGCAGTCACCTCAACCCGCACCGTGACCCCTTTGCCGGTTCCCTGCGTTATCACCTGGGGTTGTCCACGCCGAACTCCGACGATTGCCGGATTTTCGTCGATGGTCAGGTCTACGCCTGGCGCGACGGTGAAGACGTGATGTTCGACGAGACCTACGTGCACTGGGTCAAGAATGAAACCGAGCAGACCCGGGTTATTCTGTTCTGCGATATCGAGCGTCCGCTGAGCAGCCGCTTCATGACTGCGGTCAACCGCCGGGTCAGCGCCTTCCTCGGCCGCGCCACCGCGCCGCAGAACCTCGATGATGAGCGGGTCGGCGGGATCAACCAGGCTTATGCCTGGAGCAAGCGCTTCAGCGACAGCATCAGCGGTGTGGTCAAGCGTTTCAAGCGTGCCAATCCGAAGGCTTATCGCGCCATGCGCCCAGTGCTGGCGGTAGTGGTGTTCGCCGCCCTCGGCTATTGGCTGTTCGGCTGACCTGTTGCAATTGCGACCGGGCGCTGGTTATAGTCGGCGCTCGGTGTTTCAACCGATTCACCTCCCTCAGCAAAAGATCAGCCCATGCCGGTTTCCTTTCTCAATGCGGTAGTCGATTCAGCGCTCAACGCTGTGGTCGTGCCGTGCGGGAACCAACAGCCTGCGCAGATCAGTCATTACCCCCCACCTGTCAGTAGCACGCCGGTGTACGCAGTCGTATCACCGCCGGATGTTGGCGTTTCGGGCTGATCAGCAGCGTTTGCTGTTCCCCTGTGCCCGCCTGAAAAAAACTACTGAATGTTCAGCCTTGGGCTGAATCGGCTTTTGCCTGAATCACGGGTGGTATCCATGTTGGCTTTTTCCAAACAATCCGCAACCGCGGCGGCCTCGACGACTCTGTTTGTCCTGCTCTGGAGTAGTGGGGCGATTTTCTCCAAGTGGGGCTTGGCGCATGCTTCGCCGTTCGCTTTTCTGTTGATCCGTTTTTCCATCGCCCTGTTGGGGTTGGTGGTGTTGGTGCCATTGCTCAAGTTCAAGCTGCCGCGGATGGGCAAGCCGTTGTTCTACGCGGCGGCGACCGGGCTGGTGCTGCTGGGGGCCTATCAGATTTTCTATCTGCTGGCCCTGGACCTGAAGGTCACGCCCGGGGTCATGGCGACGATCATGGGGGTACAGCCGATCCTGACCGCGGTGCTGATGGAGCGGCAGCGTTCCTGGAGCCGGATGTTCGGCTTGGGGCTGGGGTTGGCGGGGCTGATCCTGGTGGTTTACCAGGGGATCGGTTTGGCCGGGATGTCCCTGGCCGGGATGCTGTTCGGATTGTTGGCCCTGGCCAGCATGACCTTGGGCTCGATCATGCAGAAACGTATCACCGATAACCCTCTGGGCACGCTGCCGGTGCAGTATCTGGCCGGGTTACTGCTGTGCGGGGCTTTCGTACCGTTCCAGCCGTTCCACTTTGAAACCGGCAGCGGTTTTATCCTGCCGGTGCTGTGGATGGGGCTGGTGGTCTCGGTGCTGGCGACCTTGTTGCTGTATCGGCTGATTGCCCGAGGGAATCTGGTCAATGTCACCAGTCTGTTCTACCTGGTGCCGGCGGTGACGGCGGTGATGGATTACCTGATCTTCGGTAATCGGCTGGCGGTGCTGAGTATGCTGGGGATGGGGCTGATTATCGTCGGGTTGGTGTTTGTGTTTCGCAAGGCTGGCTAAACGCTGAGAGTCGGTGCAGTAGCCGAGTGCTGCTGCGCCGGTTATGGCCCCTTCGCGGGCAAGCCCTGCTCCTACAGTTTGGTGTCGAACACACATTTCGCATACGGCATAAACCTGTAGGAGCAGGGCTTGCCCGCGAAGCTTTTGGCGGTCTTGAGGGCCCCCTCGCGAGCACGTTCTGCTCCTGCAGCAATGACGTCAGTCGGCATACCGCAACATTTAGCGGTCAGCCACACTGACCGCCTTCAACACCGCCCCTGGCTTCAACACCAGCCAAAGGGCCAGCGCAATCAACACCCCGCCATACACATGGGCCATCGACAGTGGCTCGTCGAGAAACAGCGCCCCCCATAACACCCCGAACGCCGGGATCATGAAGGTCACGGTCATCGATTTGACCGGGCCGATATCGCTGATCAGTTTGAAATACATGATGTAGGCAAACGCCGTACACACCAGGCCCAACCCCAGCAGCGACAGCCAGACACTTATCCCGCCCCAGTTGGCCGGCGGATGGGTGATGGCGCTGTAGCCGAAGAACGGCAGGATCACCAGGGTCGCGCCGAACATGCTGCCCATGGCCGAAAGCCGTGGATCGAGGCCGCCTTGATGGTCGAGCCAGCGACGGGTCAGGAAACCGGCGAAGCCGTAACTGGTGGTGGCCAACAGGCACGCCGCAGCCCCCATCAGCAATTCCAGGTTAAAGGTCACCGGCCCCGCACGGGTCAGTACCGCCACCCCGAACAACCCGAGGAAGATCCCCACCAGCTTGTTCAGGCTCAGTTTTTCATGGAAGAACAAGCCGCCAATCAGCACGCCCATCAGCGGGGTGGTGGCGTTGAAAATCGACGAATAGCCGGCCGGCAGCACTTGCGCCGCCACCGAATACAGTGTCGCCGGCAACCCGGAGTTGATCACACCGAGCATCAGGCAGACCTTGAACTTGCCTTTGAAGTCCCAGTTGACGCGCATCAGCGTGAGGATCACCAGCAAGCCGACAGCGGCAATCGAAACACGGAAAAAGGCGGTGGGAAAAGCTCCGAGCACCGGGGCAATGATCCGCATGAACAGGAAACTGGCGCCCCAGACGGCGGCCAGCATGAACATGCGCAGAATATCGACGGGTCTCACGGTGGCTTCCTTGGCAGGGTAGGGCGGGCAAGTGTCACCGCATGTAACTGGCAAGGCAATGGTTGCGTTGCCCGAGGGTTGGCCTCTAAGCTCAAGCGAGTCGCGAACAGAACAACTTCGAACAAACAGCGCAGGGGTTCCACTATGCCGCAGCCATGGCCGGCCGCTGATATCGCCCGCATGATCCTCGATGGCTTCGATGATTACCGCGAGCACTTTCGCCAGATCACCGATGGTGCCCGCAGCCGTTTCGAAGGCGCGCGCTGGCAGGAAGCGCAGGTGGCTTCGGCGGCGCGGATCAATTTGTATGAAGAAAAGGTCGGCGAGGTCAACGCCCGGCTGCGCGCCGGTTTCGATGAAAGTACCTTGCTCGATGTCACGCTCTGGCCCCTGGTGAAAAGCGCCTATATCAGCCTGATCGACCTGCGTTTCGACGATGAGCTGGCGGAGACCTGGTACAACTCGACCTTTTGCGGCCTGTTCAGCCACGACCTGATCAGCGACGGCTGCATGTTTATCCACACCACCCGGCCCTCCCTACGCCGGGCGCGGGCGGCGCAGACCCGGATCTATCGGCCCCAGGGCGATTTGTCCGGTATGCTCGAACAGATCTTCGCCGACTACAGCTTCAGCGAGGCCTACGCCGATTTGCCGGGAGACCTGCGGCGCCTGGAAGCCCGGTTGCGGGAGAACCTGCCGGACTGGGTGTGCAAGGACCCGGAGTTGAGCGTCGAACTGTTCTCCTCGGTGCTCTACCGCAACAAGGGCGCCTACCTGGTGGGGCGCATCTACACCCATGATGAACAATGGCCGTTGGTGATTCCGTTATTGCACCGCGAAGGACATGGCATCCAGATCGACGCGTTGATCACCGACGAAGCCGAGGTGTCGATCATCTTTTCCTTCACCCGCTCCTATTTCATGGTGGATGTGCCGGTGCCGGCGGAGTTCGTCGGCTTTCTCAAGCGCATTCTGCCGGGCAAGCATATTGCCGAGCTGTACACCTCCATCGGTTTCTACAAGCACGGCAAGTCCGAGTTCTACCGGGCACTGATCAATCACCTGGCCAACACCGACGACCGTTTCATCATGGCCCCGGGCGTGCGCGGCATGGTCATGAGCGTGTTTACCCTGCCGGGCTTCAACACCGTGTTCAAGATCATCAAGGACCGCTTTTCACCGTCGAAGAACGTCGACCGCGCCACAGTGATCGAAAAGTACCGTCTGGTGAAAAGCGTCGACCGGGTCGGGCGCATGGCCGACACCCAGGAGTTCGCCGACTTCCGCTTTCCCTTGAGCAAGTTCGAGCCGGCGTGCCTGGAAGAGTTGCTGGAGGTGGCCGCGTCCACGGTGCAGGTCGAAGGAGACACGGTGCTGATCCGCCACTGCTGGACCGAGCGGCGCATGACCCCGCTGAACCTGTACCTGGAAAACGCCAATGACGCCCAGGTTCGCGAGGCGCTGGAGGATTATGGCCAGGCGATCAAGCAACTGGCCGCGGCGAATATCTTCCCCGGCGACATGCTGCTGAAGAACTTCGGTGTCACCCGCCATGGTCGTGTGGTGTTCTACGACTACGACGAAATCTGCTTCCTCACCGAGGCCAACTTCCGGCACATTCCCGCGCCGCGCACGCCCGAGGATGAAATGGCCTCGGAGCCCTGGTATTCCATCGGGCCACTGGACGTGTTCCCCGAGGAGTTCCCTCCCTTCCTGTTTGCCGACATGGCGCAGCGCCGACTGTTCGACCAGTTGCATGGCGAGTTGTACAACGCCGACTACTGGAAAGGCCTGCAAGAGGCGATCCGGGCGGGCAAGGTGATCGACGTGTTTCCCTATCGTCGCAAGGATTGGAGCAACGAATAACCCGTTGGGGTGGTTCGGCAACGCAGTTGGCATCATTTTTCGGCGCAAATCTGCGACAATCCGCGCCTGCCTAAAATAGACGACCTTTGCGTACCTGATGACTGACGAATCGCCCGCTATCGACCAACTGCTGAAAAACCTCGACCAGGCCATGATTGCCGACCGCCACCGGTTGCGGCGGCAGTTGCTCGAGTTGCGCAAAAAGCCCGACGAAAGCAAGTTGGCCCAGTGGGTCGAGCGGATGCAGGCGTCCTGTGCCCAGGTCACGGCCCGGGCCAAGAGCGTGCCGTTGATTCGTTATGACGACAGCCTGCCCATCGCCGCCAAGCGTGACGAGATCAAGGAAGCGTTGCTCAAGCACCAGGTGCTGATCATCGCCGGCGAAACCGGCTCGGGTAAAACCACCCAGTTGCCGAAGATCTGCCTGGAAATCGGCCGTGGCCAGCATGGTCTGATCGGCCACACCCAGCCACGGCGGATCGCCGCGCGCAGTGTCGCGAGCCGGGTCGCCGACGAGTTGGCCACGCCCCTGGGCGCACTGGTCGGTTATCAGGTGCGCTTCGAGGACCAGAGCGAGGCCAATACCCTGGTCAAGCTGATGACCGACGGTATCCTCCTGGCGGAAACCCAGAACGACCGCTACCTGGAACGCTACGACACGATCATCGTCGACGAGGCCCACGAGCGCAGCCTGAATATCGATTTCCTGCTGGGCTACCTGAAAACCCTGCTGCCCCGGCGCCCGGACCTGAAGGTCATCATCACCTCGGCGACCATCGACCTGGAGCGATTTTCCAAACACTTCAACGATGCACCCATTGTCGAAGTGTCCGGACGGACTTTCCCGGTGGACACATGGTATCGCCCGTTGACCTCGCAACAGGATGAAGAGGGCAACAGCGTCGAGGAAGACTTGAGCGTCGACCAGGCGATTATCGCCACCCTCGACGAGATCGCCGCCTTCGAGCGCAGCGAGCGCAAGAGCCCGGGCGATGTGCTGGTGTTCCTGCCCGGCGAGCGGGAGATTCGCGACGCCGCGGACATGTTGCGCAAGGCCCAGCTCAAGCACACCGAAATCCTTCCTTTATATGCGCGCCTGTCGCCGGCCGAGCAGCAACGGATTTTCCAGTCCCATCCGGGGCGCAGGGTCGTGCTGGCGACCAACGTCGCGGAAACCTCGCTGACCGTGCCGGGTATCCGCTATGTGATCGACAGCGGTACGGCACGCATCAGCCGCTACAGCTACCGCGCCAAGGTCCAGCGCCTGCCGATCGAAGCGGTGTCCCAGGCCAGCGCCAACCAGCGCAAGGGCCGTTGCGGCCGGGTCGAGCCGGGTATCTGCATTCGCCTGTACAGCGAGGACGACTTCAACGGCCGTCCGGAATTTACCGACCCGGAGATCCTGCGCACCAACCTGGCGGCGGTGATCCTGCAGATGCTGCACCTGCGGCTCGGCGAGATCACGGCGTTTCCGTTTATCGAACCGCCGGACGGCAAGGCCATCAGCGACGGTTTCAACCTGCTGCAGGAGCTCTCGGCGGTCACCCGCGAGAACCAGCTGACCCCGTTGGGCCGTCAACTGGCGCGCCTGCCGGTGGACCCGCGCATGGGCCGCATGTTGCTGGAGGCGGCCACCCTCGGCAGTCTGCAGGAAGTGTTGATCGTCGCCAGCGCCATGTCGGTGCAGGACCCGCGTGAGCGTCCGCCCGAGCGCCAGCAGGCCGCCGACCAGGCCCACGCGCAGTGGAAGGACGTGGATTCGGATTTCGCCGGGTTGATCAATGTCTGGCGCGGTTTCGAGGAACAGCGCCAGGCCCTGGGCGCCAGTGCGCTGCGCAACTGGTGCAGGAAGAATTTCCTCAATTACCTGCGGATGCGCGAATGGCGTGATTCCCATCGGCAATTGGGCCTGATCTGCCGCGACCTGCAGTTGAGCGTCAACAAGGAGCCGGCGGACTATCCCAAGCTGCACAAGGCGGTGTTGTCCGGGTTGCTCAGCCAGATCGGCCAGAAGACCGAAGACGGCGACTACCTGGGCGCCCGCCAGCGGCGTTTCTGGGTCCACCCGTCCTCGGGCCTGGGCCGCAAGCGTCCGCAATGGCTGATGGCCGCCGAACTGGTGGAAACCACCAAGCTCTATGCGCGGATGGTCGCCAAGATCGAGCCGGACTGGATCGAGCCCCTGGCCGGGCACCTGATCAAGAAGAACCACTTCGAGCCCCATTGGGAGAAGAAGCGCGGCCAGGTCGTGGCTTTCGAGCAGATCACCCTGTTCGGCCTGATCGTGGTCGGCCGCCGTCCGGTGCACTTCGGTCCCATCGAGCCGGTCGCTTCCCGCGAGCTGTTTATCCGCGAAGGCTTGGTGCGCGGCGAGATTCAATCGAAAGCCCGGTGCCTGAGCGCCAACCAGCAATTGCTCGAACAACTCGACGAGCTGGAGGCCAAGGCCCGCCGTCGCGATATCCTGGCCGATGAAGAAACCCTGTTCGCCTTCTACGACGCGCGGCTGCCGGCGGAGATTCACCAGACCGCGACCTTCGACAGCTGGTACCGGGTCCACAGCCAGAAAGACCCGCAACTGTTGATCATGCGCGAAGAGGATGTGCTCGCCCGCGAAGCCAGTGAAGTCACCGCCTCGCACTATCCGGATACCCTGCACCTGGGCGACCTGGCCCTGGCCTTGAGTTATCACTTCGAGCCCAACCATCCGCGTGATGGCGTCACCCTGCGGGTGCCGGCGCCGCTGCTGCCAGCCTTGCCCGGCGAGCGTCTGGAGTGGCTGGTGCCGGGGGTGATCGAAGCCAAGTGCATCGCCCTGGTGCGCAACCTGCCCAAGGCCTTGCGCAAGAACTTCGTGCCGGTGCCGGATTTCGTCAAGGCGGCATTGCAACGGATCGAGTTTGCCGAGGGTTCCTTGCCCCAGGCCCTGGGCCGCGAGCTGCTGCGCATGACCGGCGCGCGGGTCAGCGATGAAGCCTGGGCCGAAGCGGCGCAGCAGGTGGAAAGCCACCTGCGGATGAACCTGGAAATCGTCGACGCCCAGGGCAAGTTCCTCGGCGAAGGTCGTGATCTGGCCGAGCTGACGGCGCGCTTTGCCGAAGCCAGCCAGGCGGCCCTGGCCGTGCCGCAGACGGCGAAAAGCCAGCAGCCGGTGCAGGCGAAGGAATTCGCCGCGGTGGCCCAGAGCACCCAGCAGAAGATCGCCGGGCTGTCGATGACGGTATACCCGGCGCTGGTTGAAGAGGGCGGTACGGTCAAGGAAGGGCGTTTCTCCACCCCGGCCGAAGCCGAGTTCCAGCATCGCCGGGCCTTGCAGCGCCTGCTGCTGCAGCAGTTGGCCGAGCCGGCGAAATTTCTTCGTGGCAAGCTGCCGGGCCTGACCGAACTGGGTTTGCTCTATCGCGAACTGGGTCGGGTCGAGGCGCTGGTCGAAGATATCCTGCTGGCGAGCCTCGACAGCTGCGTGCTGGAAGGTGAGGACAACCTGCCGCGCGATGGCGTCGGGCTGGCGTCCCTGGCCGAACGCAAGCGCGGTGCCTGGACCGAGCATGCCGAACGCCTGGCGCGCCTGACGTTGGAGACCCTCAAGCTCTGGCACGGTCTGCAAAAACGCTTCAAGGGCAAGATCGACCTGGCCCAGGCAGTGGCACTCAATGACATCAAGCAGCAACTCAGCCAGCTGGTTTATCCCGGTTTCGTCCGGCAGACGCCGGGTGTCTGGCTCAAGGAGTTGCCGCGCTACCTCAAGGCCATTGAGCTGCGCCTGGAAAAATTGCCGTCCCAGGTGCAGAAGGACCGGGTCTGGAGCACTGAGCTGGCTGGACTTTGGGCCCAATACCAGGCGCGCGCGGCCAAGCATGCCCAGGAAGGCAAGCGCGATCCGCAACTGGAGCTGTATCGCTGGTGGCTGGAAGAGTATCGGGTGTCGCTGTTTGCCCAGCAGTTGGGGACCAAGGCACCGATTTCGGACAAGCGCCTGAGCAAGCAATGGAGCCAGGTGGAAGCCTGATGCAGGTTTTTATGGCCGGGCTCCCAGGGGCCCGGTTGTGCTCCTTTGATCTCGGCCCTAGGGCCAAATCCCAATGTTTATGGCACACTTGGCGGCTATAAATGCCGATTCCATGGTTTGAGCGCTGCTTGCCCGACCGGGACGGAAGAAAACGACTCCAGGCCCTTTGCCGTTTTGACGGGATTGGCCCTTTTACGTATTGGTACGAATGTGCCAATGCCTTCTGCCTGAACAGAATAGAGGAACGAGCGTGCATAACGTCGTCATCAGCGGCACCGGCCTGTACACCCCGGCCAACAGCATTTCCAACGAGGAGCTGGTGCAGTCTTTCAACAGCTATGTGCAGCAGTTCAACCTCGAAAACGCCGCTGCCATCGAGCGCGGCGAAGTTCAGGCCCTGATCGAGTCGAGTGCCGCGTTCATCGAGAAAGCGTCCGGTATCAAGAGCCGTTTTGTCATGGACAAGGATGGCATTCTCGATCCCCAGCGCATGCGCCCACGCCTGCCCGAGCGTTCCAACGACGAATGGTCGATCCTCTGCCAGATGGCCATCGGTGCCGCCGAACAGGCCCTGCAACGCGCGGGCAAGACCGCCGCGGACATCGACGGCGTCATCGTGGCGTGCTCGAACCTGCAACGGGCCTACCCGGCGGTGGCCATCGAGGTCCAGGAAGCCTTGGGTATCCAGGGCTTCGGTTTCGACATGAACGTCGCCTGTTCCTCGGCGACCTTCGGTATCCAGACCGCCAGCAACAGCATTCAACTGGGCCAGGCCCGGGCGATCCTGATGGTCAACCCGGAAATCTGCACCGGCCACCTGAACTTCCGCGACCGTGACAGCCATTTCATTTTCGGTGATGCGGCGACGGCGGTGGTGGTGGAGCGGGCTGACCTGGCGACCTCGCCTTATCAGTTCGAGATTGTCGGCACCAAGCTGCTGACCCAGTTCTCCAATAACATCCGCAACAACTTCGGTTTCCTCAACCGCGCGGCGGAAGAGGGCATCGGTGCCCCGGACAAGCTGTTTGTCCAGGAAGGTCGCAAGGTGTTCCGTGACGTCTGCCCGATGGTGGCCGAACTCATTGCCGCGCATCTGCAGGAAAACCAGCTGAACATCGGCGATGTGAAGCGCTTCTGGCTGCACCAGGCCAACCTCAGCATGAACCATCTGATCGTCAAGAAGCTGCTGGGCCGTGAGGCCACGGAAGCAGAGGCGCCGGTGATTCTCGACACTTACGCCAACACCAGCTCTGCAGGTTCGGTGATTGCGTTCCACAAGAACCAGGACGATCTGGCGACGGGTTCGCTGGCCGTGCTCAGTTCGTTCGGCGCCGGTTATTCGATCGGTAGCGTGATCCTGCGCAAGCGTTGATCGGCGCCCTCCCGTCTGGCATCGTGTGCGCGCCAGGCGGGAAGGGGGGCTTCCTTGTTCGTTCCGATGCGTTTCAGGGAGCGATCGCTATTCTCGTGTTGAACATGGGGATGGAGCAGCGGCAAAAAACTGATGCTCTATAACGTCCCGGAAATCCGAACGCGAGGTTGTGAATGGCGGCAATGGACGATAGTCAACTGCTCGAACGCTTGCTGGCAGGCGAACAACGGGCTTACAAGGAGTTGGTCAGCACCTACCAGAGCGCGATGCGCGCGGTGGCCTATGCCATTGTCGGCAGCCGCCAGGCCGATGAAGCGGTCCAGGATGCCTGGCTGGCCGTGGTGCGCAACCTGGCGGGCTTCCAGGGACGTTCCAGTCTCAAGACCTGGCTGTTGACCATCACCGCCAACGCGGCGAAGAATCGCTACAAGCAGAACCGCCGCGAAGTGCTGCTCGATGACCTGCCGTCGCCCCACGGCACCATCGGCGACGAACGCTTTGCCGCTGACGGCCACTGGGCACTGGCCCCCCACGCCTGGCATGAAGACACTCCCGAAGCCCTGCTCAGCGAGGATGAACTGCGCCAGTGCCTGGAGCACACGCTGTTGAGTTTGTCCGAGTTGCAGAGCAGTGTCTTGTTGTTGCGCGAACGCCAGGGGTTGGAGTTGGAGGAGATCTGTAATCTTCTGGGGATCTCGCTCTCCAATGTCAGGGTGCTGCTGCACAGGGCACGCTTGAAAGTTTTCGCGACCGTGGAGCATTTTGAGGAGACCGGCGAATGCTGACCTGCAAGGAACAAGTGGCACGTTCCAGCGACTATCTCGATGGCCAGTTGAGCTTTCGGGAGCGCCTGATGGTGCGCCATCACTTGATGTTCTGCCCCAACTGCCGGCGTTTTATCCGTCAGATGCGCTTGATGCAGGCCACCCTGAAGCATATGCCCGAACCGCCGATCGAAAATCTCGAGGCCTTGTCCGCCCAGTTGGCGGCTCAGCGCCAGGATGCTGGAAAACCATAGTTCTAAAAAGCCACTATTTTTCTGCTAAAGCCCCGTAAACCGGGGCTTTGCGATTATTTGTGCCTGTCGGAAAAAGTTCCGCTGTCACAAAACCTTAATCGACCAGAAACCGCTCTGAAATAACCCCACGCCAAGATTCCCTCCCAACAAAGCAGGTCAGGCCCCGGCAATGGCTGCGCACCCGCGTGATGGCAACGGACGCCACAAATAGACCCGAAAAAGTTTGAATCCAGAGGAGCGAAACAATGAACAAGTGCACCTTGGCCCTGGCAGTGGCCGTAGGGGTTTTGTCCCAGCAGGCGTACGCCGATGGGCAAGCTGACGCGAAAGGTTTTATCGATGGCGCTACGTCGACCCTGGGTCTGCGTAACTTCTACATCAACACCGATAACCGTAGCGGCAAGCCCGCTCAGAACCTGAACTCGGAATGGGGCCAAGGCTTCGATCTGCGCTTCAACTCTGGTTACACACAAGGTACCGTAGGTTTCGGCCTTGATGTTATTGCCCTGGAAGGTATTCGTCTGGACACCGGTGGTGGTACCAACGGTGCGAGCAAAACCTCTGCTGGCGGCACGGTATTCCCGACCGAAGCGACTGGCGGTCAGAACGCCAAGGCGGTTAACGATTTCGGTAGCCTGGGCCTGACCGGTAAAGTCCGTGTTTCGCAGACCGAACTGAAGATCGGTACCCTGCTGCCGAACAACCCGGTGATCAAGTACAACGACGGTCGTCTGCTGCCACAAACCTTCACGGGTGGCCAGATCACGTCGAACGAGATCAAGGATCTGACCCTGACCCTCGGTCAGGTCGAGAAGGCCAAGGGCCGTAACTCGAGCAACGACGAAGATCTGTCGATTGCCGGTGCCAACGCCAGCTCGAACTACTCCCAGGGTACTGCGGGTCGGTTCAGCAACAAGTTCCAGTACGCCGGTGCCGACTACAAGATCACCAAGGACCTGGTCGCTTCGTACTACTTCGGCGAGCTGAAAGATTTCTACTCGCAGAACTTCCTGGGTCTGGTACACAACTGGGCCATCGGTCCGGGCGTGCTGAAAAGCGACCTGCGCTACTACAATAGCCGCGACAACGGCGCCAACGGCAGCGACAAAAACTACTTCACCTCGGGTTACTACGGCGGTGGCGTCACCAAGGGCAAGGTCGACAACGACCTGTACAGCTACCTGGCCCTGTACTCGGTTGCCGGTCACACCTTCGGCGCTGGTTATCAGTACAGCAAAGGCGACAGCGACTTCCCATGGTTGAACCAGGGTGACGGCTCGTCGAACAGTACCATCACTGATATGCAGATCCAGAAGTTCGCCCGTGCCGGGGAGAAGACCTGGCAAGCTCGCTACGCCTACGACTTCGCCAAGGTCGGCGTACCTGGCCTGACCGCCGGTATCATCTACCTGCATGGCGACAATATCCAGAACACCGCTGGCAGCCAGAGCGAGTGGGAACGTGATATCAGCCTGTCCTACGTGATTCCTGAAGGCCCCCTCAAGAACCTCGGCTTCGCCTGGAAAAACGCCATGTGGCGTACCAGTACCCTCGTTTCCACTGGTGGCGACCAGGACGAAAACCGTCTGATCGTCAGCTACACCATTCCACTGTTGTAAGCTCCGCTCTTTTGGCGCCCCGCTCGACGCTCTGTCGCGCGGGGCGTTTTTTTTTCTGGCTTTCGGACGTGCTCAGGGAGCTGTCCTTGCGCGTTACCTGCCCTCAAAGCCCTCGGTCGAACAGCCCGGCCGCTGTTCTGTAACCTTCTGGAATGGTGTTCCCAGGCGACTTTCAAGTCCAATGAAATAGTTTTTAAGATTCCCTTCCCGGCGGACTTTCAGACCGCTATCGGTTTTCCGTTCTACCTGTCGCCCTTCCTGCCACACATGCGCGATACTCGCTCTGCATGTTGCACCTGCCTGGGGATATCGATGCCGTTACAACGTCTGCAAAGCCTCTCTGAGGTCGCTGCCGAGCAATGGGATACGCTGGTGCCCGACGGCCAGCCATTCCTCAGCCATGGGTTCCTGAGTGCCTTGGAAGACAGCGGCAGCCTCGGTCCGCACTCGGGCTGGCAGCCGGAGCATCTGTTGCATGTGGAGGACGGTCGGCTGCTGGCGGCCCTGCCGAGTTATCGCAAATGGCATTCCTATGGCGAATATGTGTTCGACCACGGCTGGGCCGAGGCCTGCGAGCGCGCGGGCATCGCCTACTACCCCAAGCTGTTGACCGCCGTACCGTTCAGTCCGGTGGGCGGCGCGCGATTGCTGGCGGCCAAGGCCGAGGACGGTTTCGAGTTGCTGGCCGCCTTGCCGGGTTATCTGGAGATCGAAGAGCTTTCCAGCGCCCATATCAACTTCACCGATGCCCTGGCCGATGCCGCCCTGGGCGAACAACCCGGCTGGTTGCTGCGTTACGGTTGCCAGTTTCATTGGCAGAACCGCGGCTACCGGGATTTTCAGGACTTCCTCGATACCCTGAGTTCGCGCAAGCGCAAGCAGATGCGCAAGGAGCGCGAGCAGGTCGGCGGACAGGGCTTCGATTTCCAATGGCTGGAAGGCCGTGAGTTGAGCGAGGCCCAGTGGGACTTCGTCTACGCCTGTTATGCCAATACCTATGCGGTGCGACGCCAGACACCCTACCTGACCCGGGAATTCTTCAGCCTGCTGGCCGAGCGCATGCCCGAGTCGATCCGCGTGGTCCTGGCCAAGCAGGGCGGGCGGCCGGTGGCCATGGCTTTCAGCCTGATCGGCGGCGACAGTTTCTACGGGCGTTACTGGGGCTGCCTGGCGGAGTTCGACCGGCTGCATTTCGAGACCTGCTTCTACCAGGGCATGGACTACGCCATCGCCCAGGGTTTGCAACGCTTCGATGCCGGTGCCCAGGGCGAGCACAAGTTGATTCGCGGTTTCGAGCCGGTGATCACCCACTCCTGGCATTACCTGCGTCATCCGGGGTTGCGCACGGCGGTGAAGGATTTCCTCGCACAGGAACGGGTGGGCATTCTGGCCTATGCCGAAGAGGCGAAGGCGGCACTGCCTTACCGGCAGGCCTGATGGGTCAACCGCCCCCTTCCGAGGGCGATGGTGACGTTCAATCGATACCGACAAACCCGCCGGTCTGGTGCTGCCACAGGCGTGCATATAGGCCGCCATGGGCCAACAGCTCGGCATGACTGCCGGTTTCGGCGATCCGGCCATTTTCCAGGACCACCAGGCGGTCCATGCGGGCAATGGTCGACAGACGGTGGGCAATGGCGATCACGGTCTTGCCTTCCATCAGGGTTTCCAGGCTTTCCTGGATCGCCGCTTCCACTTCCGAATCCAGGGCCGAGGTCGCTTCGTCCATGATCAGGATCGGCGCGTCCTTGAGCAGGACCCGGGCAATCGCGACGCGCTGGCGCTGGCCACCGGAGAGTTTCACCCCGCGCTCGCCGACATGGGCGTCGAAGCCGGTGCGGCCCTCGGCATCCGACAGCAGCGGGATGAACTCATCGGCCCGGGCCTTGCGCACCGCTTCCCAGAGTTCGGCGTCGCTGGCATCGGGTTTGCCGTAGAGCAGGTTGTCGCGGATCGAACGGTGCAGCAGCGAAGTGTCCTGGGTAATCATGCCGATGCGTTCGCGCAGGCTTTCCTGGGCGACTTCGGCAATGTCCTGGCCATCCACCAGGATCCGCCCGCCTTGCAGGTCATAGAGCCGCAGCAGCAGGTTGACCAGGGTCGACTTGCCGGCCCCCGACGGACCGATCAGGCCGATTTTCTCCCCGGGACGAATCGTCAGGTTGAGGTCGCTGATCACCCCGCTGCGTTTGCCGTAGTGGAAGTCCACATGCTCGAAGCGCACCTCGCCCTGGGTGACCCGCAGGCGCGGCGCCTGCTCGCGGTCGGTGACGCTGACCGGTTGGGCGATGGTCTGCAGACCGTCCTGGACCATGCCGATATTTTCGAAAATGCCGTTGACCACCCACATGATCCAACCGGACATGTTGACGATACGGATCACCAGGCCGGTGGCCAGGGCAATGGCGCCGACCGAGATCAGCGACTGGGTCCACAGCCACAGCGCGAGGCCCGTGGTGGTGACGATCAGCAGGCCGTTGAGGCTGGTGATGACGACGTCCATGCTGGTCACCACGCGGGCCGCCAGTTGGGTTTTTTCGGTCTGCTCCACCAGGGCATCACGGGCGTATTGCTGCTCGAAACGGGTGTGGGCAAACAGCTTCAGGGTGGTGATGTTGGTGTAGCCGTCGACGATCCGGCCCATGAGTTTGGAACGGGCTTCGGAGGAAATCACCGAGCGCGCCTTCACCCGTGGCACGAAGTAGTACAGCGCGCCGATGTAGCAGGCGATCCAGATCAGCAGCGGGATCATCAGGCGCCAGTCCGCTTCGACGAACAGCACCAGGGAGCTGATGACGTAGATCAGCACATGCCAGATGGCATCGACGGCCTGGACGGCGGAGTCACGCAGCGAGTTGCCGGTCTGCATGATGCGCTGGGCGATGCGTCCGGCGAAATCGTTCTGGAAGAAGTTGAGGCTCTGCCTGAGTACATAGCTGTGGTTTTGCCAGCGAATCAGGCTGGTCATGCCCGGGCTGATGGTCTGGTGCACCAGCAGGTCGTGCAGGCCGAAGAAAATCGGCCGCAGGATCAGGGCGACCACGGCCATCCACAGCAGTTCGCGGCCATGGACCTGGAAGAATTCGGTATTGGGCGTGCCCTGGGCCAGGTCGATGATCCGGCTCAGGTAGCTGAACAGCGCCACTTCGATCAGCGCGGCGAACAAGCCGACGATCAACAGTGCGGCGAAGCTTGGCCAGACCTGGCGCAGGTAATACAGGTAGAAGGGCAGGACAGTGTTTGGCGGAGCGGCAGTGGGGGCGTCGCGGAAAATATCGATCAGTTGTTCAAAACGACGATAGAGCATGGGTTCTGACGCCCGTCAGGCGGGCTCTCCTTGAAGATGAAGCGGCGCAAGCCAGAGGCACCCGGCCTGTGGCTTGCGCCTGCCATTAGTCGATCCGTTTGGCCGACTTGATATACACCGGGTCCGACGGCACGTCCGACATGCCCTGTTTGGTGGTGGTCGGCGAGTTGACGATGATATCGACCACCTCCATGCCCTTGACCACCTTGGCGAAGACCGCATAACCGGCATCGCGGCCCGGGTCGAGGAAGTCATTGTCCTTCACGTTGATGAAGAATTGGCTGGTGGCCGAGTTCGGGTCCGAGGTCCGCGCCATCGACAAGCTGCCGCGCACGTTGTGCAGGCCGTTGCTGGCTTCGTTCTTGATCGGCGCCTGGGTCGGCTTCTGCGACATTTGCGCGGTGAAACCGCCGCCCTGGACCATGAAGCCCGGAATCACCCGGTGGAAGATGGTGTTGTTATAGAAACCACTGTCCACGTAGGCGAGGAAGTTCTTGGTGCTGATCGGCGCATGCACCGGGTCCAGCTCGATTTCAATGGTGCCGTTGGTGGTCACCAGTTCCACATGGGGCGCCTTGGCGGCATCGGTGGCGGCCATCAGGTTGGCGGCAAAGAGGACGGAGCCGGTGAACAGGGCGATTTTTTTCAGCATGGTTCAGTGATCCTGGGTGGTGGTTTCGACTGCGGTTAGAAACTCAAGCAGGGTTTGGTTGAAGACCTGGGGTTGATCCAGCGGCGTGGCGTGGCGTGAGTCGGCGATCACCACCAGACGCGCATCGGGAATCAGTTTGACATAGCTTTCCTTCAGCGCGACCGGTGTGTAGTCATGGTCGGCGCTGACAATCAGGGTTGGACAGGCAATCCGTGAAAGTTGTTCCTGGACACCCCAGCCGACGATGGCATCGAAGCTGGCGAGATAAGCACGTTTGTCGTTTCTTGCCCAGCGTTCGGTCATCTTGCGCCGCAATTCTGCCTGCTCGGGTTTTGGGAACAGCATCACGCTCAAGGCCTTGCCGATGCGCTTCGGACCCAGCAGCCGGGCCAGGCTCCAGCGCTTGGCCCATTGCAGGTAGTCGCCGGGCTTGCGGACCTTGACTTCGGGCGCGCTGTTAACCACGCACAAGCTCTTGAACATTTGCGGCTGATCCACTGCCAGTTGGAAACTGATCATCCCGCCCATGGACAGGCCCACCAGGTGCGGAGGGTCCAGTTTCAGGTGTTCGATCAGGGCCATTACATCGGCGCTGAACCCTGCGATGCTGTAGCGCTGGCGAGGCTTGTCGGAGCGACCGTGGCCGCGCATGTCCATGACGATTACCCGGTGCTGCGCTGACAATGCCGGTATCTGCATTTCCCAGTCGAGGGTGCTGGACCCCAGGCCATGTATCAGCAACACCGGTGTGCCCTGGCCGTATTCCTCATAGTGCAGCGTACAACCTTCGTGTTCGAAATAGGCCATCGGTCAACGTCCTGTCAGGCTTGCTGGGGAGCGGCGAAGGGGGCGTCCAGCGGCGCGGTGTCGAAGGTGCGCAGCAGTTCGATGAGAATCTGCGTGGCCGGCCCCAGGGGTTTGTCCTTGTTCGAGTACAGGTAGAAGGTCGGGTGGCGGCTGCCGCCCTGATCCAACGGTAGCACCTTGAGCAGGCCTTCCCGGATTTCCCGTTCGATCATGTGTCGCGGCAGCCAGGCAAAGCCAAGGCCGTTGCCGATAAAGGTCGCGGCGGTGGCCAGGCTGCCGACGGTCCAGCGCTGCTCGGCACCGAGCCAGCCGACATCGCGCGGTTGCTGGCGGCCGGAGTCACGGATCACCACCTGCAGCTGGCTTTCCAGGTCCTGGAAGGTCAAGGTGCGTTGCAGGCGGTGCAGGGCGTGTTCCGGGTGGGCGACGGCGACGAATTCCACCGCACTCATCTCGGTGCCCAGGTAACCGGGGATATTGAAGCCACTGATGGCCAGGTCCGCGACGCCTTCGAGGAGGACTTCCTCCACCCCCGACAGCACTTCTTCGCGCAGGCGCACCCGGCAACCGCGGCTCTGCGGCATGAACGCGGTCAGCGCCCGGACCAGGCGGGCATTGGGGTAGGCGGCGTCCACCACCAGGCGCACTTCGGCTTCCCAGCCCTGCTCCATATGGTGGGCCAGGTCTTCCAGCTGGCTGGCCTGTTTCACCAGTTGCCGGGAGCGCCGCAGCAATACGCCGCCGGCCTCGGTGAGCACGGCTTTGCGCCCGTCGATGCGCAACAGCGGCACCCCGAGCTGATCCTGCATGCGGGCCACGGTATAGCTGACGGACGACTGCGAACGATGCAGGGCTTCGGCGGCCTGGGCGAAGCCGCCGTGATCGACCACGGCCTGCAGCGTTCGCCATTGATCAAGGGTCACGCGGGGCGCTTTCAAGTTGGGTTCCTCTTGTCCTAAGCTGGCGGTCCCTAATGGAGACCGCCGAATGAGAAAAATCTGTTGTGTGTTGCTGGCCATGCTGCCCTTGACGGCATTCGCCTATCCCATCGAGGTCGAAAAACAACTCAACGGCCTGAGCATCGACTACACGACCTTCGATACCGATACGGATATCGGTTCCATCCAGGTGAACAACTACGGGAAAACCGACGCGTTGTGCACCGTGGTGTTCCGTAACGGCCCCGAGGCCCCACGGACCCGCAAACTCGATCTGCCGGCCGGGAAGAGCAAGAATGCCAGCGCCAAATTCACCCGCAGCATCATCCGGTTGAGCCTGGGACTGACCTGCGTAGCGAAATGACCCCCCGAGGAGCATTCTGCCAAGCATGCTCCGCCTATCAACAAATTTATAGATAGGTTGTAGTCATTTTTTCGGCTTTTTTATCGGCTAAGTGCTGTTTAATCTTCACTCCATCGACTTACAGCCCCTAGCGATGGAGCCTACATCCCATGTCCCGCGTACTGATCATCGAAAGCAGCGCCCGCCAGCAAGACTCGGTTTCCCGCCAGTTGACCCAGCAATTCATCGGTCAATGGCAAGCCGCTCACCCGGCCGATCCGATCACTGTCCGTGATCTGGCAACCGATCCGGTGCCGCATCTGGACAGCCACCTGCTGGGCGGCTGGATGAAACCCGTCGAGCAACGCACGGCCATCGAGAAGGCGGCGCTGGAGCGCTCCAACCAGCTGACCGACGAGCTGCTGGCGGCGGACGTGCTGGTGCTGGCCGCGCCGATGTACAACTTCGCGATCCCGAGTACCCTCAAGGCCTGGCTCGACCATGTGCTGCGGGCCGGCCTGACCTTCAAGTACACCGACACCGGCCCGCAAGGGCTGCTGGTCGGCAAGCGAGCCTATGTCCTGACCGCGCGCGGCGGGTTGTATGCCGGTGGCACCAACGATCATCAGGAACCCTACCTGCGCCAGGTGCTGGCGTTTATCGGTATCCACGACGTCACCTTCATTCATGCCGAAGGCCTGAACATGGGCGGCGACTTCCAGGAAAAAGGCCTGAACCAGGCCAAGGCGCGGATTGCCCAAGTTGCTTGAGGGCTTAATGTTCAGCTAATCGCCGATTGTTTTAGTAGCGACAGTTCTTCAAGTAACCCCTTCAAGTTGTACGCGCAGAACCTCCCTTTGCACTGGTTGCTCCCTGAGTGCATGCAACCCGATCCGGCCGCCCAGCCCGATCGGGTTTTTTTTCGCCTCGGATTCCTTGTGCGGCAGAAAGTCGCTAAGGTCGCGGCCATTCGATGGCAGGCCCGTTCCTTTTGTGGGATGGGCGGCAATATGTGAGGGCTTATGGGTTATCTACTTTTCGTCACGCTGCTCCAGGCGTTTTCCTTCAGCCTGATCGGTGAATACCTGGCCGGTCATGTCGACAGCTACTTTGCCGTGCTGGTGCGGGTGCTGCTGGCCGGGCTGGTGTTCATTCCCTTGACCCGCTGGCGCCAGGTGGAGCCGGCGTTCATGCGCGGCATGCTGCTGATCGGCGCCTTGCAGTTCGGCGTCACCTACGTCTGCCTGTACCTGAGCTTCCGGGTGCTGACGGTGCCGGAGGTGCTGCTGTTCACCATCCTTACACCGTTGCACGTGACCCTGATCGAAGATGCCTTGAACCGACGCTTCAATCCCTGGGCCTTGCTCGCGGCACTGGTGGCGGTGGCCGGTGCGGCGGTGATCCGCTACGACCGGATCAATCCGGATTTCTTCATGGGCTTCCTGCTGCTGCAATTGGCCAACTTCACCTATGCCGCCGGACAGGTGCTCTACAAGCACCTGGTGGCGCGTCATCCCAGCGACCTGCCGCATTACCGGCGTTTCGGCTATTTCTACCTGGGCGCGCTGGCGGTGGCATTGCCGGCGTTCCTGTTGTTCGGCAAGACCAATTACCTGCCCGAGGGGCCGCTGCAATGGGGCGTGCTGGTGTTCCTCGGACTGGTCAGCACGGCGCTGGGGATGTACTGGTGGAACAAGGGCGCGTGCCTGGTCAATGGCGCCACGCTGGCGGTGATGAACAACCTGCATGTGCCGGTGGGGCTGCTGATCAACCTGTTGATCTGGAACCAGCATGAACCCTTGGGGCGATTGTTCTTCGGCGGCCTGGTGATTCTTGCGGCAGTCTGGATCAGCCGCCTGGGCGCGCGTCCGCTCAAAGCCTAGAGCGCGTGCTCCTGCGGCTCGGGAATATGGCTGGCGCCCAACAGCGCCGGCAACATCCCGGCCCGCAGGTCGTTGCCGCTCGGCTGCTGGTACAGGCTCAGGCCGAACTCCGGCAGCACCGCCAGCAGGTAATCGAAAATATCCCCCTGGATACGTTCGTAGTCGGCCCAGGCGGTGGTGGAGGTGAAGCAGTAGATCTCCAGCGGTACACCCTGGGCCGTGGCCTGCATCTGGCGGACCATGCAGGTCATGTCCGGCTGTACTTCCGGATGACTCTTCAGATACGCCAGGGCGTAGGCGCGAAAGGTTCCCAGGTTGGTCATGCGTCGACGGTTCGCCGCCATCGCCGCGACATTGCCCTGGGCTTCGTTCCAGGCCTTGAGCTCGGCCTGCTTGCGAGCGATGTAGTCGGTGAGCAGGCGCACCCGGCTCAGCCGCTGTTCTTCGTCATCGTGGAGGAACCGCACGGCCCCGGCGTCGATAAACAGGCTGCGCTTGATCCGCCGGCCACCGGATTGCTGCATGCCGCGCCAGTTGCGGAACGACTCGGACATCAGCCGCCAGGTCGGGATCGAGACGATGGTCTTGTCGAAGTTCTGTACGAGTGAGCTCTTCCCCTAAATGGACATGGAGAAGTGATATAGATCAACAGGTTAAGATTTTTTGTCCATTGTCCATTTTTCCTCAAATCCATGGACACCCTTCCTCCCTGCAATCCATAAGCCTCCCGCACGCCCTCTCGGTAGCCGCAGTGGCATGCCATCTGGTTTCCGAGAGACGCGCAATGACGATAGTATTGTGCCATTGCGTATGGACACCCGGATGCCCAGTAACCCTCGCCTGAAAGGTGAGGAGGGCGGTAGGAGCATGACATGGATCAGCTGCGCCACCGAACACACCGACAATATCTCGAAGCATCAATCCGGGAGGCTTCGTCGAGTCTGAGATTTGACGAGTCGCGCTGCCGAACAAGATTTCAATAGCTAAGGTACCCATGCATGAGTGAGCAGGATCAGAAGCAGGGACGTAATCGGGAATACGCTTTTCATCCCGTTGACCTCGAATGTGGTTTCTTTCCAGTAAGAGGTTAATTCGACACCGCCAGGATTTCGGCCACCTGTCACATGACACGGTGATCGGCTAAATCAGATCTTGAGTGCCGGTCATAACGGCCTATGTTAGTTCGAGTTACGGTATTGATCGACCAAGTCCAGCTGGGGCAGGGGTGCGGTAATCGCGAGCAAGGCAAAATATTTTGGGGGGGATAATGGCTCAGGCTAGGCTAAAGAATATTAAAGAAGCAGTTGGTGCATTAAACGATTTAATTGCTCCGGGTATATTGGGGCAGTTTACATGGTTTGAAGCAGTTGAAGTCATCGCTTTTGGTACCGATTCGGATGGTAAGAAAGTTGTACGAAATATCTTCTCCATTTATGTGGCGGAACAGGGTGAAAAGCCAATCTCACCGAAGTCGCCTTTTCTAGATGCAAAATCAAAAAAGCTAAAGGGCTTTGATGGGTGGAGTTTTAGAGTTTCAAAGCGTCCCGTGGATATCAGTGAGCTTATGGCAAGTCTCCGCTCTTATGGTCGTAGTGGGACTTGGGCGCCACCAGGGCAGCCTGCTCTGGAGGTTGGAAGTTTAGTAGCTGCTCCACCAGTGTTTTGCCCTCCGGACTCGCGGATTGAGGTGCCACTTAACGCCGTTTTAAAGAGTAACTATTGGTCTGGGTCATACCTTGTTGAACTCAAGGATGAGGGTAAGTCGAGATTGGTGGATTTAGTTCGTAAAGAGGCTCTTTTCGAAGAGCTGTCTGAGTGGCTCGTGACGATGCTTCCGCTGAACCTTGCAAGTGTCCCTGATCGCATAGGCGATGTGCTGTTCCAAATTCCTGCCAATGCATTGCTTGCCGAGTTTCGTCGGCGCCCTAACAAGCCGCTTGAGATATGCTTGGCTTGGAGTCCTGTCGTTTCCCCACGAGCTATAGTTGGGGAGTATCGTATTGAGCATGACGGTATAATTTCTTGCCTTACTCGCTTTGATTTGAGCGAGGGTGTAAAGGTGATAGATATACCGCAAGCGTCCGGGGATTTGCAGTTTTCGGTCTGGGATGTGGAAAACAGCCTCCTCCTTGCTGCGTCAACTACGTTTGCACAAGGAGGGAAGTGGCGTTTTTATTCACAAACTAGTAGTGGAATGGAGGCGCCAAGGCGATTCAGAGTAACTGGCCCTAGCGGAGACGTCGAAACATACGAAATCGCGCTGATGGAACCCTCAGGGGGATGGCGAAATCATCGGCAACCACGACACCCTGAGGAAGTTGATTGGAAAGCAATAAGGCAGCTGAAAGCAAAGATGAAGCAGTTGGTGGCATCTCGTAAATTCTTGCAATATGGCCTTGAAGGAAGTAATAGGCAAGATGAGAGGCTTCGAGCGTTGGATGACTTGCGCGTACTGATCCGCTCAGTCAGCCAAGGGGCAGTCTACCTATGGGATCCATACTTGTCGGCAAACGACATTCTCAACACTCTTGCTTTTTGTACTGACGCGGGGACTCAGCTCTGGGGGTTAACGTCTGCTAAACCATCAAAGATGCGTCCGGACTGCTCAGATGATGCGGACGACGAGTTAACTGAGGCCGACCCAGCTGACGCGACAGATCGCGTGAAATGGATAACTGCTCAGCAAGAATTACTGAATCAGGCTTTTACGGGCTCGCCATGTATGAAGCTTGAATTTCGCATGAGCTGGGGTATTCAGAAAAGCTTTCATGATAGGTTTCTAATCTTCCCAGGTCTAGGCCGAGGCCGCACACGAGTATGGTCTCTTGGTGCATCGATAAATCACATTGGTGCGCAGCATTGTATTGTTCAAGAGGTAACCTATCCTGAACCCGTACTGCAGGCTTTCCAGAGTTTTTGGAATCAAAGTGCTAAACCTGAACACCTGATATGGAAATACTCATGAAGCAGCAAGAGGCTTTAGTTGGCATCGCGGATAGAATTACTGGTACTGAACCTCTGCAACCTGAAACGCTTGGTTTCTCACTTCTTGAATATGGAGAGGCTGCATTTGAATTGGTGCTTGATAACCTAGTTGGTGAGTTCCCTTTTCTGTGGAATGACAGAGAGTACTTCGAGGGGGGTGAGTCTGAACAGTTTGATCGGTTGTTTTGCTGGCTTGTGCGAGAGATTTTCGATTGCCCCTGTGGTTTGATAAGGCCTGAGGCAGATCTAGCAAAATTACTAGCAGTTGCGGCGGCTCTTGATTGCGATGATCAACTATGGGGCGAGATTTACAGGATAAACCCCGTTCTTCCTGAGCAGGTTATTGCTGCTCTTGCCAGCTTGATCAAGGAAAGTCATGTCGATAGCGAGCAAGTTATTAATAGGCATTATTGTAGTGATAGCCATGTCCGTGAAATTAAGGAGGACATTGCCAATAAGGATTGGAGGTCGGTAGAGTGGATAGTCGACCAGTTTTGGATGGACTATCGTTCACCAATAAAGCTTCAGGCAGCAGCTGCACTGCACCGGTATAATGTACCCCTCCTGCAGAGCCTCATCGAAGGTGAAAAAGATTTTTTTGAAGTGGCGTCCTACACGCATCACGCCCCTATTGAAAAAATCATGCCGTTGGCAGTAGCGAGCCAGAACTGGACATTCAAATTTTGGGCTTTTCATCGTTCTGTTACTCATGCTAGTCGAAATATACCGTCCTCCCCTAACGAATGGGAATTGTTGTTGCGGGAAGCTTCCAAAAGTCCTACAGAGTGGTCACGGTGGTTATCGGTTATAAATGAGTATCCGTCTCGCTACCCTCAAATTCAAGAGGCATTAGGAAGTGCGCTAGCGCATGCTGAGGGCTGGGCGCTCGATATATATGTTAGCTCGATGTCTATGATTACGCCTGATATGATTAGGAAGCCGGTAGCATCGGCGCTATCAGTCTTTCGGCAGAGGGCGGCCCTAAAGGAGCGAAAGTGGCTATGGCAGGCATCTTTCAATAAGTGGAAAGATTGGGATTTCGATGCTAAAGATAAGTCTAAACATCTGTTTTCGATTTCATCAAGCTGTCTTGATTACGCAGTAATAGGTTACTTTGTAGAGTGTCTTGATGCGAGGCAGCGTCACGAACTAATTGAACAGCTAAGAAGTCGAGCTGTCTTGCTTGACCAGTCCTGGCATCCAAGTACTAGCTCAGCGATGACTGAACGATTCAAGCTGGCCTCTACCTATCAGCCTCTCGCACAAGCCGAATTAGCATGTGCTAGTCAAGTTGACTGGCACATAGGAGACTCGTTTTCCACTCCACCATGGGAGGATGGTTCACTCTACCGGAGTCTGCGGTACGACACAGACTTTGATAAGCCTACGTTTCTGACCATTTAATGCACTTTTCATTGGCCTGAATATTTTTGAACCCTCATAGGGTTTTGCTTGACGCAGGCCAATGGCGCCAAAATCGAAAAGGGGAAGGCTAGCCTTCCCCTGAGTACACCCGTCCGCAGGCTCGATTAGACCACCTGCATGCACTCCACAACAGGCTTGGCCATCAAGCGCTTGCAGATGGAGGCAAAATCCAAGCCTTGCTGTTTCAGTTGCTCGGCGGCTTCAGCCTGCCAGACCAGGTCACCCTGTTCGAAGGAGGTTGTCCGCAAGTGCCTGATCACCTGTAATGCATGCGCGGCGAAGGCCCTGAAGTCTTCGAGCCCCCAGTAGAGCAGCCCGGCAGCGTGGACTGTCGCGGCGCCGCTGATCTTCGTTCCCTGCGTAACGAGTACCGTTTGGAATTCTCACTCTGCGGACTCGGCAACGTTTGCTCGCATCCACTCTGTACGCGTGAGCTACAACTCCAAATGGACATCCCAAGTCTATTCAAATCAGTAGCTTAAAATTTTCTGTCCATTGTTCATTTTTTCCTAGATCGATGGACAGCCCGCCACCCCACAATGCCCGCAGCCCCATGAGCCTTCCTCCTGTGAGAGCCTCACACGACCCTCCCACGCAGCTACAACTTGTCTATCGGGTTCCCCATCACGGCGCATTAACGATAGTATTGTGCCATTGCACAAGGACACTCGGACGCCCAGCCACCTTGGCCGAGGGAGGAGGCGGTAGGAGCTCGGCATGGATCAGCCACGCCACAGGAACGCAGACAGAAACCACCCCATCCCGAGGCTACTACTTGGGAGTATTCGTCGTGCCTGCGATTTGTCGAGCGTCTGCATAAATCCCCGAAAGCCCAACAACGAAGAATCCATACGAACAACATTTCAACAACCAAGGTACTCATGCATGAGTGAGCAGGAACAGGAAACAGGACAGGAAAGCGGACAGGAACAGCAGGAGTACGTTTTTCATCCCGCTGATCTGGTCGAATATGCGATGGACAAGCCCATTGGCGCAGCTCGCGCGGCGCTGGTAATTGGGCTGGAAGGCGCTGATGTTTACCCTGATATCATCATTGATGAATTAGCGGGAAACATGGAATTGAATCAGCGTTTCCTGAAGAAACTTACGAGTGCTTTGCGGAAGGATCCGAGCAAAATTATTGCTGATATGCCATATCGTATCCGGGGGCGTCAGCTGGAACGCGATATCAACTTATGATCTTTTCATATCGTAGCTCCGCAAGCTCGGCACTCTTTCGGAGGTGTAGCTGATGTCAATTGGCGAGAAACCCATCAATATTCCGCCTGCCCCTGCGTTCGAGCTCACAGCGTTGGATGTGGAGAAGGGGGCACCCGTTCAGCCACTAGAACGTCTGCAGATTATGTCGGCGTCTGAATGGGAGGTTTTTACCTCCGAATTCGTATCTTATCTAGATAAGGATTACGACTCGGTAACGCTGTGTGGCGGCGGGGGTGACATGGGGCGTGATGTCATCTCCAAGTTCGCAACAGGGTGGGACAATTTTCAATGTAAGCACTACAAAGAGAAGCTGAGCATTGCCGACGTCGCAGCCGAACTGGGAAAGCTCGTTTACTACACCTGGAAAAAAGAGTACACCCTGCCACGCAAGTATCGCTTTGTAACACCGAAAGGGTGCAGCGCGCCTTGCATGGGTATATTCACCAAAAAGTCCAGGATTCAGGGTGAGCTAATCAAGCGCTGGGACAAAGTGTGCAAGAATAAAATCACCAGCAAAGAATCAATACCTCTAGAGGGGGATTTGCTAGATTATCTAAAGAGCATCGACTTTTCGTTTGTTGATGAGATGTCTTCGCTGGAGTTGATAAAGATGCATGCGCGGACGCCATACCACACGTCCCGATTCGGTAGTTATCACCTAAAGCGTCCGGTAGTCCCAGAGGTTGCTCCAGCGATCGTCGCTGATAACGAGAAAGTTTATATCGAGGCTCTCTTGGACGCATTTTCAGAAGCGGATGGGGCTGAGTATACATTTAAAAGCGTTATGGAGGGTGAGTATGAACGCCTTATGGATCGGGCTAGGATACACTTCTTCAGTGCAGAATACTTGGAGGCATTTTCCCGCGATGGGTTTCCTGCTGGCTGCTACGACAAACTCAAAGCAGAATGCCATGATGGCATAGACACTGTTTTTTACCAGAAACACGATGATGGATTGCAGCGGTTTCTCAAAGTGACCGAGCACTCCACGAAGGTACAATACGATTCTCATCCGCTGCGTCATTTCCTGCAAGTCGCCGACCGCAAGGGGTTATGTCATCAGTTAGTGAACGATCGTAAATTTACATGGGTGAAGAAGAAAAAGCCATGAAGCCGAAAGATTTATATAACAGCCCTGTTGAAATTGGTGCGCGTATTGTTCTGCTGCTTGCTGGCCTCACCAGGGCGCTTGATCTGGATGAGCTGATCTTCTTTGACTACGCATCGATTTATAGTGGTGACTTTCAAGGAGAACCGAGTCTGCATCCAATGATGATTAATCGTCTAGCTGAATTGGTTCGAAGACGGGAGATCTTCCCTGGCGCGATCAAACTTTTTACCGCGAAAGGGTTGATGACTTCCCAGGTTGATGAACATGGCGTTCGATATTCCATCACCACGGCAGGCAGTGAATTTGCCGCCAACTTAACTACTGAGTATCACTCAGGTTTCAGGCGGCATGTGTCATGGGTTGAAGAGAATATTGATTATCTCACGATTCAACGTCGCACCATTTATAAAGTTGAAAGGGCGATCTGATGTTTATTGAAAGTATTATTGTGAGTGGCCCTGACCTGAGAGATGCTGCTGTTTTTTTTGAAAAGGGCGCGAACGTTGTTCAGGGTGGCTCCAATACCGGTAAGTCATACATTGTACAGTGCTTGAAATTCGCCCTTGGTTCAAATACACCACCGAAGTCCATCAAGGAGTCGCAGGGCTACACCACGCTCAAGGTGAAGTTTGTGCATGATGATGGGCGCTCCTTTACCATCGAGAGGCACCTTTCAGAAAGCTCCAAACCTACACTTTATGATGAAGATGGGAAGGTTTTGATCTTAGGGGTTAAGCACAACCCTAAGAAAATGAACTCGATTTCCAACCAGTTTTTGCACAGGTTGGGGTTGAATGGGAAACTTTTGTTGAAAGGGACAGAGTCGCTAAATAATGCTTCATTCTCTCTTCGTTATTTTGAGAATGTCTTGTTGATGGATGAGACGCGAATCGTGGCTGAGTACTCTCCTTTAGGTACGGGCCAGAAGGATGAGCGGTTTATGGAAAAATCCATCCTGAAGCTACTGTTAACGGGTAAAGACGATACCGGGGTTAAACAGGCTAAAAAGGAGTTGGAATCAAAGGGGGCATTGAGACATAAGGCTACTGCTGTAGAAGGAATTATCAAGCAGTTTTATCCAGGAAATGATGCCGCTGAAAGCTTTGAACTTCAGAAGCTCAGCTCGTTTGTCGACCAGGTCGCGCTTCGGCTGAAGCTGGCTGAGCAGGAACTGGAAGGCGCGTTCCATTCGAGTGAAGACCTGTTCACCCAGAAGACTAACCATATCACCGCACTGGAGCTGGTCGAAGGCAAAATTGCTGAAGACAAGGCTCTGCTTAGCCGATTTGACATGCTTGGCCAGAAGTACGAATCAGATCGCCAGCGCCTTCAGGGCATTGAGCAGGCGGCAGTTCTGCTTGATGGTGCGGACGCGGTGCTTTGTCCAACCTGTGGGAATCATTTCGACTCCGAGTCATGTACGACGGACGTAGATGACATCAAGAAAGGTGTCTCCTTCGAGTTGGATCGAATTTCGAAGAATATCCACGAGCTCGCGGAAGCCCAGGGATCTCTGACGGCAGCGATTGAGCGGAACACCTCAAGCGCTGAGAGCACCAAGACGTCCATCGCGGCAGTTGAGAAGGTTATCACCTCGGAGCTCCAGGGATTGGTTCAGGCAGTGAGTGACCTGAAGGAGCTCGCTGCGTGCCTTAAGCACGATCACTCGGTGCTGGATAGACTCGTGAAGGATAAGGCCAAGCTGAGGGAGGAGTTAAACCGACTGGGTGTTCTGCTGCTTGAGGAGCAAAACACTTATACCCCTGAAAGCTTTGAGGACTCTGCCAAGCCTCTGGTGAAAGAGATTCAGGATATCTTGCAGCGCTGGAGTTTCCCGAATCACTCCCCAGTGGAATTCGATTTCGGTGCGCGTGACATCACCATTGGTGGAAGTAAGAGAGGCAATTTCGGCAAAGGGTATCGGGCGATTGCTTCCTCTGCATTTGCTCTGGGGCTGATGAATCTGCTGAAGCTTTCTGGGCGCCACCCTGGGTTTGTAGTGCTGGATTCGCCGCTGACCACATACAAGGAAGGGGATCCGGAGCCTGAGGAAGATGATGAGGAAGTAGCAGCGGATGTGATTTATGCGTTCTATCAGGATATCGCTGATAACTTCAAAGATTCTCAAGTCATTATATTTGAGAACAAGGAGCCTGATATGGCGCTCATCCCTCATATGAATTATCAGCATTTCACGAAAAGCAAAAAAATAGGGAGATATGGTTTCTTCCCACTAAGAGGCTGATTCGATCGTGTGAGTTGTCGGTCACACGCCCATGGCGTGGTGATCGGCTTTCTCATCCTTTGGCCTGCAGCAGCGTAGTCTCAGGTCGGTTCGAACGGTATCGGTTGATGCCCATGTGCGCCAGGTTGCACGTCATGGCTTTACGTCATTCATAACCATCAAACAGGACACCCATCGGGCCCAGTAAGATCAAGCTGTAAACTCAAAAAATGCACTGTAAACCTCCATGCTTTACAGGTCATTTTTTTGGTTTACACCCCTCCCATCATGACTTGTGCCTGTGCCTGACTAGCAGTCCAAACAAGCGTCTGATCGCGCCCGCGCTAGTGTGTGGTAAGCCCTGAGTCATGGGGCCGTGTACAACGAATACCGCTCAAACAGCGAGCGATAGAACCCAATCAGCACCTCCTCGGCATTGGGCTCCAGGAGCTCGGAAGCCCCAAACCGGTAAACCTCATATCCCACCAGCCTCAGAGCCCTGTCAGCGGCCATCATCTCGGCGTAGAGGCGGGGGCTGGAGCGTCCGTCAGGGGCGGAATAATGGTGTTTGCCATCAACCTCTATGACAACGCGCACACCGCCCGGAAGCAACAGAAGGAAGTCCATGCGCGACCTCAGCAAGGCCTCCTTGCCGCGTCGTGAGACCGTCAGGGGATCCCAATGAAACCAGACCTCAGGCAGCAAGACCGGAAGCTCCGGAACCGCTGTCGTAAAGGCTTTGAAGAAGCTGGTGAAGGCGAGCGTTTGAGGGGGCGATGATTGTGGCAGGCAGGCTTTCAGGCGTTGATACAGGCGATTCTTGGCCTGGCCTTCATCGACGCTATAGGTCTGGGCATACCAAGCCTGGAGTTCGCGCCATAGGAGCCCGGAACTCCCGATAGGGCGGTCATAAATCAGGACGTCCTCGATGCCGGTGACGACTTCGATATCATTGTCCAGCGCATTGCCAAGGCGCAGGTCGGGCTTCGTCGTGGAAGCGAAGATGAGGTTCTTGGGGGATGACTGCTTTCCCGATCCCACGTAGGCCAAGCAGGCGGTCAGGAACGCATCCTCTCCCATTCCTACGACAATGTGGACTCCACATGCTTTGAGGATATCGTTGACGATTCCGATAAATTTTCGCTGAGCGGGTTCGTTGGGCAACACCCGCGACGAAGCCAGGGCTTCGACGAATCGGCCAAACCGGGCGTGCGATGATTGAAATGCACCGAGCTTGTCGAAGAGCGTCACCGCATCCCAGTCGGGATTCTCGATGTAGTGACGGACAATCTCCTGGCGGAGTGTTGGGGTTGGTCGGAGCAAGTCCACGAACGAGATTGTGTCGATTCGCCAGAACTCGCTGAGCACCTGTTCGAACGCAGCCCTGTCCAAATACAGGTCGAGAGTGTTGAGCTTTTCTGCCAGCTCTCGACGGTAGCGACCAGGGATCACAGGTGCTGTGCCATCATCCCACACAAGCTCTTGAAGCTGGTCTCGCTCATGAACGTCGAAGCCCAGTAGCTCTAGAGCGCTTTGGGCGGCGGCCACCATTTGAGTATCACCAGCAGCTTCTACTGATTTCTCAAGGTGCCGCCTCTTGGAGTTGTACTCCGTGCAATCATCCAGACCCAGCCTGAAGAGCAATTCAGGGATTCGTGTATCCGTGTAGTGGTCTTTCTGATTGCCTAGGATCTGGCTGAAGGCGTCTCTAAGGCTGGTAAGGTTTTGCTGGGTTCGAGGCATGCGCAGGAGACGCTCCGATATCGTTGAGCGGATCCTACCACCACCAACCGGGCATTTAGCACGCCACCATCATGGCACTGGTAGCGTTTTCCTATCCCCAGCCCTCCCGGGATAGCTGGGTGCCTGGCAGCTCACCTAGGTCAACCAAGTTCGATATTCGGCCCAAACGTCAGGATATCCACCAGGCGAAGCGCTTTCCGCGCATCCGTTTTTAGGTTGGCGAACTCCGGTTCTCGCAGGGCTGTGATGAGCATTGAGCGATCACCAGAGACATCGTGGAGCTGTTCAGCAACGATGGAGAGCAGTTGGTGGGCTTCGAGGGTGATGCCGGCCAGGCTGAGGCTGAAGCCATCAGTCATCGCTCATGGAAGCCGTACTGCATCGTAAGAGAGTGGACGCTGATTGAGATTGAGGTGACTGATGAGTACCGCGAATCTCTTGCTGCCGACGGGTTACAACCTTGTGTGCTGTATGCATCCAATGTCTTGGCCCACAGTGCGAACAAGCGGCAGGTCGGCGACTGGGTTCGGTCAACCTTCCAAAGATCGCTCACCGACGGCTACGTGTTTGAAACGCGTAACACTCTATACATTTTGACAGGCCCTGGTCAGAGAAAAAAAGCCAGCCTGGAGACCGTCATGGCGATTGTTAATCTCTGCTGAAAATCGGGGAGGATAGATGCCTGGTTCCTTTTTAACGAGGCTCATGCGCAGTGCAGTCTTACGAGCAAACCTGATGGCAGGCCAGGAGATGTTGAGACACGCCATGATGGCGAGGGGTGGCTCATGCGACTTCTCGTAATGTCGGATCTCCATGTCGAGTTCCAGCCCGTCGAGCTGCCCGACCCATCTCTGTATGACGTTGCCATTCTCGCTGGTGACATCAACATCAAAGGCCGGAGCTCCAATTGGGCCTGCGAACATTTTTCGAAGGAGACCGTGCTCGTAGCTGGCAACCACGAGTTTTACAAATCGAGCTGGTACAAGACGCTCGATCAGCTCAGCAACCCCCAAGCTGCCCACGTTCACTTTTTGGAGCAGCGCACGCTTGTCCTCGATGGCGTTCGATTCGTGGGATGCACCGGGTGGTCTGATTTTGAAGGTACCGGGAATGTGCCATTGGCGATGCTTGACGCACGGGCGCTCATGAATGACTACAAAGTCATTCGGGTCGAGCCGCAATATCGAACCCTGGTACCCCAACAGACGCGCAAAGTCGCGCAAGAGTCTCGTGAGTGGCTCCATCGCGAGCTGGAACAACCCTTTCAGGGAAAAACGATCGTGGTGACTCACTTCCCGCCTTTGATGCATTTTGTTCCGGACTATGGAAAGCGTCCGCATTTGCGGGCCGCTTACGGCAACAACTGGGAGGAATTCCTGGATATGAAGGTCGATCTCTGGATCTTTGGACACACTCACGTGGCTGTCGATGAAACCATCAATGGAATCAGATTTCTGTCCAATCCAAGGGGTTATCCAGGGGAAGACGTCGATTTCAACAACCAGTGTGTGATCACGCTTTGATTGGCTTGAAGCGTACGAGAAGAGGATGTTTGCAGTGTATTTTCCAGAATCGTTGCTGAAGGCCACTAGGGTCACGATCGTGTCCCAGGAAGTGGTCAC